>NZ_JBVAYS010000014.1:0-1470 GCF_055412785.1 Pseudarthrobacter lactosi | reverse complement strand
TGTGGTGTTGTTATGTTGTTGTGTTTTGTTCCTGTGCAACGGTGCCGCGGGTAGCGGGTTTGTTGTTTGGGAACCACATAGTGGACGCAAGCAGTCTTGTTTTCTTTTTACCACCCCGTGTCGTAAACCTCTTTTGAATAGGTTTGCGGGGGTGGTGTGTGGTGTAAGTTATCGGCCTATTAGTACCGGTCAGCTTCACGAGTCGTTAGTCCTCGCTTCCACATCCGGCCTATCAACCCAGTGGTCTGGCTGGGGGCCTCTCACACACAAGGTGTATGGAAATCTCATCTCGAAGCGAGCTTCCCGCTTAGATGCTTTCAGCGGTTATCCCATCCGAACGTAGCTAATCAGCGGTGCACTTGGCAGTACAACTGACACACCAGAGGTTCGTCCGTCCCGGTCCTCTCGTACTAAGGACAGCCCTTCTCAAATTTCCTGCGCGCGCAGCGGATAGGGACCGAACTGTCTCACGACGTTCTAAACCCAGCTCGCGTACCGCTTTAATGGGCGAACAGCCCAACCCTTGGGACCTACTCCAGCCCCAGGATGCGACGAGCCGACATCGAGGTGCCAAACCATGCCGTCGATATGGACTCTTGGGCAAGATCAGCCTGTTATCCCCGAGGTACCTTTTATCCGTTGAGCGACGGCCATTCCACAATGTACCGCCGGATCACTAGTCCCGACTTTCGTCCCTGCTCGAGATGTCTCTCTCACAGTCAAGCTCCCTTGTGCACTTACACTCGACACCTGATTGCCAACCAGGCTGAGGGAACCTTTGGGCGCCTCCGTTACTTTTTAGGAGGCAACCGCCCCAGTTAAACTACCCATCAGGCACTGTCCCTGACCCGGATTACGGGCCGAAGTTAGATGTCCAAAGTGACCAGAGTGGTATTTCAACGATGACTCCACCCGAACTGGCGTCCGGGCTTCAACGTCTCCCACCTATCCTACACAAGCCACTCCGAACACCAATACCAAACTATAGTAAAGGTCTCGGGGTCTTTCCGTCCTGCTGCGCGTAACGAGCATCTTTACTCGTACTGCAATTTCGCCGAGTTTATGGTTGAGACAGCGGGGAAGTCGTTACTCCATTCGTGCAGGTCGGAACTTACCCGACAAGGAATTTCGCTACCTTAGGATGGTTATAGTTACCACCGCCGTTTACTGGGGCTTGAATTCTCAGCTTCGCCGTAAGGCTAACCGGTCCTCTTAACCTTCCAGCACCGGGCAGGAGTCAGTCCGTATACATCGTCTTGCGACTTCGCACGGACCTGTGTTTTTAGTAAACAGTCGCTTCCCCCTGGTCTCTGCGGCCCCGATCCCCTCCCACCAGCAAGTGGTGTTCAAGGTTGGGGCCCCCCTTCTCCCGAAGTTACGGGGGCATTTTGCCGAGTTCCTTAACCATAATTCTCTCGATCGCCTTAGTATTCTCTACCTGATCACCTGTGTCGGTTTGGGGTACGGGCG
>NZ_JBVAYS010000013.1:0-1870 GCF_055412785.1 Pseudarthrobacter lactosi | reverse complement strand
GTGGTTCTCTCGAAAATTAGCGTTTTTGATCTTTTGTGGTCAAGTTTTTAAGAGCACACGGTGGATGCCTTGGCATTAGGAGCCGAAGAAGGACGTAGGAATCTGCGATAAGCCTGGGGGAGTCGATAACCGGACTTTGATCCCAGGGTCTCCGAATGGGGAAACCCCGCCAGGGGAGCGATCTGCCTGGTGACCCGCATCTGAACACATAGGGTGCGTGGAGGGAACGCGGGGAAGTGAAACATCTCAGTACCCGCAGGAAGAGAAAACAATAGTGATTCCGTCAGTAGTGGCGAGCGAACGCGGATCAGGCTAAACCGTTCCATGTGTGATAGCCGGCGGGCGTTGCATGGTCGGGGTTGTGGGACTTTCCGTACTGTCTCTGCCGGGACAGTGAGGTGTGATGTGCAGGCATAGGTGAACGGTCTTGAAAGGCCGGCCAGAGAGGGTGTGAGCCCCGTAACCGAAATGTTTTGTGCCGCCTGGAGAGTATCCCAAGTAGCACGGGGCCCGAGAAATCCCGTGTGAATCTGTCAGGACCACCTGATAAGCCTAAATACTCCCTAATGACCGATAGCGGACCAGTACCGTGAGGGAAAGGTGAAAAGTACCCCGGGAGGGGAGTGAAACAGTACCTGAAACCGTGTGCTTACAATCCGTCGGAGCATCTGCAGCTTGCTGTATGGGTGTGACGGCGTGCCTTTTGAAGAATGAGCCTGCGAGTTAGTGTTACGTCGCGAGGTTAACCCGTGTGGGGAAGCCGTAGCGAAAGCGAGTCTGAATAGGGCGTTGCAGTGGCGTGATCTAGACCCGAAGCGAAGTGATCTACCCATGGCCAGGTTGAAGCGACGGTAAGACGTCGTGGAGGACCGAACCCACTTCAGTTGAAAATGGAGGGGATGAGCTGTGGGTAGGGGTGAAAGGCCAATCAAACTTCGTGATAGCTGGTTCTCCCCGAAATGCATTTAGGTGCAGCGTTGCGTGTTTCTTACTGGAGGTAGAGCTACTGGATGGCTAATGGGCCCTACAAGGTTACTGACGTCAGCCAAACTCCGAATGCCGGTAAGTGAGAGCGCAGCAGTGAGACTGTGGGGGATAAGCTTCATAGTCGAGAGGGAAACAGCCCAGACCACCAACTAAGGCCCCTAAGCGTGTGCTAAGTGGGAAAGGATGTGGAGTTGCGAAGACAACCAGGAGGTTGGCTTAGAAGCAGCCATCCTTAAAAGAGTGCGTAATAGCTCACTGGTCAAGTGATTCCGCGCCGACAATGTAGCGGGGCTCAAGTACACCGCCGAAGTTGTGGATTTCAGATATTAGCTAAGCCGCCCCTTGTGGGTTGGTTCAGGCGTCTGGAGTGGTAGGGGAGCGTCGTGTGGGCAGTGAAGTCGCGGTGTAAACCAGCGGTGGAGCCTACACGAGTGAGAATGCAGGCATGAGTAGCGAAAGACGGGTGAGAAACCCGTCCGCCGAATGATCAAGGGTTCCAGGGTCAAGCTAATCTGCCCTGGGTAAGTCGGGACCTAAGGCGAGGCCGACAGGCGTAGTCGATGGACAACGGGTTGATATTCCCGTACCGGCGAAAAACCGTCCATGTTGAACAGGGGATACTAACCGCCCGATACCTGACCTATCACCCTTTTGGGGTGTGTGGTTTTTGGTGGAGCGCGGGACCTGATCCTGGGAGGCAAGCGTATTAACAGGTGTGACGCAGGAAGGTAGCCAAGCCGGGCGATGGTTGTCCCGGTCTAAGGATGTAGGGCGAACGGTAGGCAAATCCGCCGTTCATGATGCCTGAGATCTGATGGGACCCCCTCACGGGGGGATTTGGTGATCCTATGCTGCCGAGAAAAGCATCGACGCGAGGTTTTAG
>NZ_JBVAYS010000012.1:0-2188 GCF_055412785.1 Pseudarthrobacter lactosi | reverse complement strand
TGTGTCTGTTGTTTGAGAACTCAATAGTGTGCCAAGTTTGTTGATACCAATTGTTTTATTGATTGGTTGTTTTGGCTGGGCCTGTCCACCCCGTGGATTGGGTCTGGTTTTTACAGCTGGTTTCAAATTTTGCAGCCTTCTTCTTCCGTTATTTCCGGGGGTGTTGGTTGTGTTCGTTTTTGTTTTACTTCAACGGAGAGTTTGATCCTGGCTCAGGATGAACGCTGGCGGCGTGCTTAACACATGCAAGTCGAACGATGAACCTCACTTGTGGGGGGATTAGTGGCGAACGGGTGAGTAACACGTGAGTAACCTGCCCTTAACTCTGGGATAAGCCTGGGAAACTGGGTCTAATACCGGATATGACTCCTCATCGCATGGTGGGGGGTGGAAAGCTTTATTGTGGTTTTGGATGGACTCGCGGCCTATCAGCTTGTTGGTGAGGTAATGGCTCACCAAGGCGACGACGGGTAGCCGGCCTGAGAGGGTGACCGGCCACACTGGGACTGAGACACGGCCCAGACTCCTACGGGAGGCAGCAGTGGGGAATATTGCACAATGGGCGAAAGCCTGATGCAGCGACGCCGCGTGAGGGATGACGGCCTTCGGGTTGTAAACCTCTTTCAGTAGGGAAGAAGCGAAAGTGACGGTACCTGCAGAAGAAGCGCCGGCTAACTACGTGCCAGCAGCCGCGGTAATACGTAGGGCGCAAGCGTTATCCGGAATTATTGGGCGTAAAGAGCTCGTAGGCGGTTTGTCGCGTCTGCCGTGAAAGTCCGGGGCTCAACTCCGGATCTGCGGTGGGTACGGGCAGACTAGAGTGATGTAGGGGAGACTGGAATTCCTGGTGTAGCGGTGAAATGCGCAGATATCAGGAGGAACACCGATGGCGAAGGCAGGTCTCTGGGCATTAACTGACGCTGAGGAGCGAAAGCATGGGGAGCGAACAGGATTAGATACCCTGGTAGTCCATGCCGTAAACGTTGGGCACTAGGTGTGGGGGACATTCCACGTTTTCCGCGCCGTAGCTAACGCATTAAGTGCCCCGCCTGGGGAGTACGGCCGCAAGGCTAAAACTCAAAGGAATTGACGGGGGCCCGCACAAGCGGCGGAGCATGCGGATTAATTCGATGCAACGCGAAGAACCTTACCAAGGCTTGACATGAACCGGAAATACCTGGAAACAGGTGCCCCGCTTGCGGTCGGTTTACAGGTGGTGCATGGTTGTCGTCAGCTCGTGTCGTGAGATGTTGGGTTAAGTCCCGCAACGAGCGCAACCCTCGTTCTATGTTGCCAGCGCGTTATGGCGGGGACTCATAGGAGACTGCCGGGGTCAACTCGGAGGAAGGTGGGGACGACGTCAAATCATCATGCCCCTTATGTCTTGGGCTTCACGCATGCTACAATGGCCGGTACAAAGGGTTGCGATACTGTGAGGTGGAGCTAATCCCAAAAAGCCGGTCTCAGTTCGGATTGGGGTCTGCAACTCGACCCCATGAAGTCGGAGTCGCTAGTAATCGCAGATCAGCAACGCTGCGGTGAATACGTTCCCGGGCCTTGTACACACCGCCCGTCAAGTCACGAAAGTTGGTAACACCCGAAGCCGGTGGCCTAACCCCTTGTGGGAGGGAGCTGTCGAAGGTGGGACTGGCGATTGGGACTAAGTCGTAACAAGGTAGCCGTACCGGAAGGTGCGGCTGGATCACCTCCTTTCTAAGGAGCACCTACAATCACCGCGCCGGGCGTTATGTCCGTGTGGTGGGGTTGTCAGGAGTATATGCCCGTTGCGCAGACGCTAGTTCTGCGGCGGGTGCTCAAGGGTGGAATATCAATGAATAGCGGCTGCTTGTTTTGTGCCTCGTCTAGTACGGTGGTTGGTTGTCCTTCGGGATGGCTGCTGCTTGGAAACGGTGTGGGTGCGGTACGGGTGGTTTAGTGTTTGGCACACTGTTGGGTCCTGAGGCAACAGGGCCGGCGAGGATGTGCTGCTTCCCTTTTTGGGTTGTGGTGTGTTTTGTCGGGTTTGTTTGTTTCTGGTTTCCTGGCTGCACCGATCACACGGTTGGCTCTCCTTTGGGGGGTTGTGTGTGGGGTGTGTGGTTTGGGGTTGTTGTTTGAGAACTACATAGTGGACGCGAGCATCTTTTATAAGAAGCAATTTCCAAGAATATGAACCTGGATCTGTCCG
>NZ_JBVAYS010000011.1:0-4975 GCF_055412785.1 Pseudarthrobacter lactosi | reverse complement strand
GACGGGAGCATCGTTGTCCGCGATGCTCGGAGAGTGACTCCAATCATTCCTAACCTCAGCGGCCGTCCGTGTGAGGATCTGTGCCGGAACGCTTCAGACAACAGCGCCGCAGCAGATCGGTCGGCGAACCCGGTTCGGGGATAGATCCGAGCCCAGCCACACACCGACGGAATGATCGGCATCAGATTTGCATCGCTGGCGAGGCTGACAGCGGTCGGGCCGATCATCCAGCGGCTGGTGACCAATGCCCCACAACCCACCCAAGGAGCAATACGTTTTGGAGAAGAAGAATCATGCCGGCCAGGCGATCGTTGATTCCCTAGCCTTGCACGGAGTCAAGCGTGTATTCGCTGTCCCGGGCGAGAGCTACCTCGCCGTACTGGACGGCCTGCACGGTGCGGACATCGAGACCGTCGTCTGCCGGCAGGAGGGCGGCGCGGCCTACATGGCTGAAGCCCATGGCAAGTTCACGGGTGAGCCCGGCGTCGCCATGGTAACGCGGGGGCCTGGTGCCGCGAACGCCTTCGTCGCCATACACGCGGCCTGGCAGGACGCCACCCCGATGGTCCTCTTCGTAGGCCTGATCCCGGTAGCCGATCGCCAGCGCGAATCCTTCCAGGAATTCGACCCGAACGCCTGGTTCGGCACCCAGGCCAAGCGTGTCTTCACCCTGGACGAGGCAGAGCGAGCCTCCGAGATCGTGGCCGAGGCCTTCTTCGCGGCCAAGTCCGGACGCCCTGGCCCCGTCGTCGTCGGTCTACCCGAAGACGTGATTACCCACGAATTCACGGGATCTCTGTACCCGCAACTGCCGGTTGCAGAAGGCGCAGTCTCCGTTAGCGAGCTGGAACAGCTCGAGTACGCACTGGCTGGAGCGGAGAAACCGGTGATCTTCGCAGGTGGCCCACGCTGGACCCCCGAAGCAGCAGCCGGCATCACCCGCTTCGCTGAATCCAACGGCATCCCTGTCATTCAGGACTGGCGCGCGTCGGACCGTATTCCCTACGGATCCGAGGCCAACTCTGGCTGGCTCGGCTATGGCCGCACCGAGCAGTCCCTGAAGATGTTCGCCGAGGCGGACGTCCTGCTGGCGGTAGGAGCCCTGCCCACCGACATCCCAACCGAGGGTTACACCGTCCGCCAGGGGATGGACGCGATCAACATTCTTGTCAACATCGACACGACCCTGCGCGGCCGCAGTGGCGCGGTCACCGCACACATTGTGGCGTCCCCAGTCGCGTTCGCCGCGGCGGTTAAGGACCTGGACCTGGGTAAATCCGATGGCTGGAGGCAGTGGCGCGAAACCGGCCGCGCCGCGCAGGCAGCCATTTCTGCAATACCGGCTGCGGAGGCTCTCCCTGCCACGGCCGAGGGTACCGCGCACATGAGCTCGGTCATTTCTGAGCTCGTCCAGCGACTGCCGGAGGACGCCGTTTACACCTTTGGCGCCGGCAACCACTGTTCGTGGGCGCAGTACTATCTGCCCACCAAAGTCTTTCCCAGCCAGCTCAGTATGAGGAATGGCTCAATGGGCTACAGCGTGCCGGCCGCTGTCGCCGCCAATTTGCAAAGCCCGGAGCGGCTGACCGTGGCCGTCGCCGGTGACGGAGAGTTCCTCATGAACGGCCAAGAGTTCGCCACCGCAGTGCAGTACGGAGCGGCCATGCTGGTGATCGTCATGGACAACGGCCAGTACGGCACCATCCGCTCGCATCAAGAAAAGCACTTCCCAGGCCGGGTCAGCGGCACTCAACTGAGAAATCCGGATTTCGCGGCCTACGCCAGGGCGTTCGGCGGGCACGGCGAAACCGTCACGGCTGACGATCAGGCCGCCGGTGCAGTCGAACGCGCCCTGAAAGCGGTACAGGGCGAGCGCATTCCGGCGATTATCCATGTCGTCACCGACCAGCAGATCGCGCTCCCGTAAGGGGCCGGGACACCAGAAGGAGAAGGCATGAGCCTTTACGCCGTCACCAATCCGAGTACCGGGGAGACCGTCAGGGAGTTTCCCACGGCCACCGACGCAGCGATACAAGAAGCCCTCTCGGTCTCGTTCCGGGCCTTCGGTCAGTGGAATAAGAGCCCTGTCGAAGAGCGCGTGAAGCTGCTCAACCGCGTCGCCGAGCTCTACGCCGAGCGCCGCGACGAACTCGCCGCCATTATCACGCGGGAGATGGGCAAGCCCATTTCCCAGGCCAGGACCGAGGTAGACATCGCCGTATCGATCTACCGCTACTACGCCCAAAACGGCCCGACATTCCTGGAGGATGAAGCGCTCGAGGTTGCCGCCGGCGGCAGGGCGGTGGTGCGCAGGGAGGGCCTGGGCGTGCTGCTGGGCATTATGCCGTGGAACTTCCCGTACTACCAGGTTGCCCGCTTCGCAGGACCCAATCTGATGAACGGCAACACTATCCTGCTTAAGCACGCGCCGCAGTGCCCTGAGTCGGCATTGATCGTAGAGCAGATCTTCCTGGACGCTGGCGCACCGGCTGGAACCTACGTGAATCTCTTTGCCACCAACGAACAGGTGGCGGACATCATAGGCGATCCGCGCGTGCAGGGTGTTTCCCTGACGGGTTCAGAGCGGGCAGGCGCCGCAGTGGCCGAGATCGCTGGCGCCAACCTCAAGAAAGTTGTGCTGGAACTCGGAGGTTCGGACCCCTTCCTGGTGTTGGATTCCGCTGATATTGATCAAGCAGCGATGCACGCGGTGTTCGGCCGGTTCGGCAACACGGGGCAGGCCTGTAACGCCGCCAAACGCATCATCGTGGACGAAGCCGTGTACGGCGCTTTTGTGGAGAAATTCGTGGGAGCCGTGGAGCTCCTGAAGGTCGGCGACCCCGCCCAGCCGGACACCTTCATAGGCCCGTTATCCTCCATTGCCGCACGCGAAGGCCTCGCCTCTCAGGTGGACGACGCAGTTGCCAAGGGGGCAACGGTGCTCACGGGAGGTTCCCGTATGAAGAAGCCCGGTGCCTGGTTCCAGCCGACCATCCTGACTGGAATCACTGCGGACATGCGCGCCTACTCGGAAGAGCTTTTCGGCCCTGTGGCCGTAATTTACAGGGTCTCCTCCGCGGACGAAGCCGTCGCCCTTGCCAATGATTCCGATTACGGCCTAGGCGCGGTGATTCAGTCCCAGGACGCCCAGAAGGCCCAGGAGATCGCAGAACGGCTGGAGACAGGGATGGTTTATATCAACGAGGCACCGGGCACCGCAGCAGAACTGCCTTTTGGCGGCATCAAACGCTCTGGCGTCGGCCGCGAACTGGGCCGGTACGGCATGGAGGAATTCGTCAACCGGAAGCTGGTCCGCACGGCTAAGTAACGGCACGGGCGCCTGACCGCACTCGCGGCGGCGATTCTACCAGTCGTTGCTCCCCCAGATACTTCTCCCGCTTTCTGCCTGATTGCTCACCGACCGAAAGGACCCCCTCATGAGCGCTGATACTAAGCAAACTGTCGCTGCCGAATCCCTATTCTCGGACCGGACGCTGGCCGCACGTCCCTCAGAGGTACGCAAGGTCTTTCGCGCGGCCCAGCAACCGGGCATTATCTCCTTCGCCAACGGTGCGCCGTATCTAGGAGCACTACCACTTCACCAGCTCGCCGCCGCCAGCGCACAGATCCTTGCGACCGGAGGCACAACCGCTCTGCAGTACGGCGCCAGCCAGGGCACCCCGGAGCTGCGCGCCCATATCTGCCAGTTGATGCAGCTCGAGGGCATCAGCGCCGCGCCGGATGACGTCATCGTGACCAATGGCAGCCAGCAGGCGCTCGACGTCGCGGCCCGCGTACTTCTGAATCCAGGTGACGTGGTCTTTGCAGAAGCCCCATCCTACGCAGGCGGCATGGCCGTTTTCACCGGTTATGAAGCTGAAATTGTCCATCTGGACATGGATGCGGACGGCTTGGTCCCTGAAGATCTGGAGCGTAAAATCGCCGAAATCAAGGCTGCCGGGAAGACAGCAAAGTGTCTTTACACCATTCCGAACTTCCACAACCCCGGCGGTGTGAACCTCTCCGCCGAGCGCCGCACGAAGGTGGGTGAATTGTGCCGGGACAACGGCTTGCTGATCTTCGAAGACAACCCCTACGGCCTGCTCGGCTTCAGCGGCGAAACCATGCCGGCCATCCAGCCCGACTTCGCGGACATCACCTTGTACTTCGGTTCCTTCTCAAAGATGCTCGCACCCGGGCTTCGTGTGGGCTGGCTGCTTGCCCCAGGCGTCTTGTACAACAACCTGCTCGCCGCTCACGAAATGACAGTGCTGAATCCATCGGTGTTCTCCCAGCAACTCATCACGGCCTACCTGGACAACCCACAGTGGAAAGCAAAACTTAACGAGTACCGAAGCATCTACGCGGCCAAGTGCAGCGCAATGCTGGAGATGCTGGCACAAGAGATGCCTGAAGGCACCAGCTGGAACCGGCCCACTGGAGGCTTCTATGTCTGGGTTACCGTTCCGGACGGCATTGACACCGAGGCCTTGGTGTACAAATGCATCGACCGCGGCGTGGTCTACGTTCCCGGCACGGCGTTCTACACCGACGGCCGTGGGCACAATGAACTCCGGCTGTCCTTTTGCCTGCCTTCACTTGAAGATATCCGCACCGGCATGGCTATCCTGGGGGGTCTGTTCCGCGAGGTAGCTGCAAGCGCTGCCCAGTAGTCTTCAAGTGCTAACGAGAATGTGACGTCGTGCCGCCCCCAGAATACCTCGCGCAATCTGGCCAGCCCCAGCCTTTCTTCACTTCTGGAAACTTCCCGCCTTCAAGGGTCCCGGGATGTCCGGTCGTTGTCGGTATCGGCGGCTGTTCGCCGCATTCTCCCTGGATCGGGGGATGGTGACCGAGGCATTCCTGCGGAGGCGAGGGTTGCAGTGGACGTCAGGGCGTGGACGTCCTCGGAGCAGGCTAGAGTCGATCGGGAACTCCGGGCCTTCCGGCCCGTTCTCGACGGTGCGCATGTGAG
>NZ_JBVAYS010000010.1:0-23078 GCF_055412785.1 Pseudarthrobacter lactosi | reverse complement strand
TGCCGGACCGCTGCCGCTTGCCGTTTGCCGCTGCCGGACCGCTGCCGCTTGCCGTTTGCCGCTGCCGGACCGCTGCCGCTTGCCGTTTGCCGCTGCCGGACCGCTGCCGCTTGCCTGGCCCTGGATTTAGTCCGGTGGCCCTTCGGTACACGTCCACCCATCTTGTTGGCTCATGTTGGTGTCCGGCACCGAAGGGTGCCGTTGTGGTCATCTTGGGAGAAGGGCTCGCCCATGATGATGGTGGCCCGCTGCGCGGACGGGATTCCTGCTGCGTCGTGGTGGTTGGTTCGGTTGCCCCGCGCCCACAGGTGCACGGCAAAAGCTATTCCTTCGGGCTTTCCCGCACACAGGTGGACGCCGGGACCCCCTGTGACCGGCTGAACCCAATGCCCGCGGCGCCATTGATTGTTCGGCTCACCGTGGGTGAGCGGGCACCGGGCACATCCTGGATCATGGACGGTCGCCTTCGGGTGCTGTTGGAAGCCCCCGACCGCACTGAACCTGCCAGGACACACTCAAAGGCCACAGAGGGACCAACGGCTCAATACCAGAGCCAGCCCCGACCAGACATCAATACAGCCCCCAGAGAGAAGCGCAGAGGAGTAGAGCCTCCATAGGAGGCTCAAGGTACGAAAAAGGACTCACACCTCTGGCACCAAGGTGCACTCGGTGGACATTTGTCCACCGATCTCACACATGCCCGGGTACGGTCCCGGCGAATGGGTGGGTATGGAACCAACAGTTTTACCCGTGGGTATCTGCTCAAAATGCCACGGCCGCTTGCCGGAGGCCAGAGACAAACGCAGCCTGTACTGCAGCGACTCGTGCAAGGAAACGGCGATGAAACGTCGGCGCCGGGGCCAGCCGGTGGCTGATCCTGTGTCTGCCGAGACGGCGCTGTCTTTGTCGAAGCGCGTAGGGGAGTTGGAGGAAAAGGTCCGGCAGGCCAGCGTGCTGATGTACCGGGCGCGGGATTCCCGGGACAGCTACAGGGCGAAGGTACGGGCGGCGGAAGCGTCCGTCGCGACGGAGCGGCGCCGGGCAGGCGCCGTGGTTGCCGAGCAGGCAGCGAAGACATCCGCGATGCGTGACCAGCTCGTGGATCTGCGCCGGCGGCTTGTCGAGGCAGAGCGCGTGGCCCGTGATCGGGTGCCGGCGGCCGCGGACGAGGGCGTGGTGGCCGGGTTGCGTTCCAGGCTGGCGGACGGCAACACCGCCTATGCGAAATTGATGGCCGTCCACGAACAACTCCGCTCATCGTTCGATCAGGTCTCCGCGCAGGCCCGCGGCCTGCCGGGGGTTCACCGGGCGTGGGACCTGCTCTGCCAAAAGCTATACCAAAGCACTAAAGGCAAACCGGCCACCGAGGCCGAGCAGCGGATCCTTAGCCAGTGGGTCTCGTGGCGGAACCAGCAACAGCAGGCAAAAGCGAAAGCGGGTCAGAAGTGACGGTCAGTATCGGGCGCATCAACATCGACTACTACCTTGATTCGGCGGCCGCCGGGGACGCGGCCCAGATCGGGACCAGGGATCTCACCGCCTATTACACCGAGACGCAGGCCCCGGCGGGGCGTTGGTTCGGGCGCGGACTCTCCGGCGTCGGCCTGGTGAACGGGCAGCAGGTGCAGAAGTGGGCGGCGAAAAGCATTTATGAAGACTTCAAGCACCCCGGAACGGGCAAGGAGCTCGGTGCCCGCCCCATCTCCAAGACGCCCTCACCGCAAGGTGCGAAGACACCGATCGGCAATGCGGCCAGGAGCGAGCGGGAAGCGGTCGCCGGATTCGACCTGACATTCAGCGTGCCCAAATCCGTAAGCGTGTTGTGGGCGTTGGCGGAACCGAAGCTGCAGGCAGAACTCCATGAAGCGCACCGGCAGGCCGTGGAGGAATGCTTGGACTGGCTCGAGCGGAACGTCATCCAGGCCCGTGCCGGTCACGGCGGTGTCGCCTGGGTGGCCGTGGATGGGGCTATCGCGTCACTGTTTGATCACTGGGATTCCCGTGCCGGAGATCCGCAGCTTCACACCCACGCGGTGATCGCCAACCGGGTCCAGCGAATCAGTGACGGAAAATGGGTCACGCTGGATTCCTACACACTGCACCGGAACATGGTCGCCGTGAGTGAGAAGTACAACAGCATCCTCTTTGACCGGATCTACGGCCGGACCGGTGCCGTGGCCCAGCTGCGCACCGGGATAGCCGGACTGACAGGAACCGACGCCCAGTCGCTGCTGGAGCAGCTGGGGGAACCCGAGACGGATCCCCGCAACGCGCGGGCCGAGCTCGCGGGTGTCCCGGACGGGCTGATCACCGAATTCTCGTCCCGGTCCGTGGAGATCGAAGCCAGAACCGATGAACTGATCGCCCAGTGGGTCGAACACCACGGCGGCCGCCCGCCCCAGGCCGTGGTGCTGAAACTGCGCCAGGAAGCGACCCTGGCGACACGGACCGCGAAAAAGCCCTCGGCCGAATCGTTGCCGGAGAAAATGATCGGGTGGCGCCAGCGGACCGAAGCCGCCGGCTACGCCCCGTCCGGGATCATCCGTGACGCCATCGGCCACGATGCCGCCGTCGTGGCAAATGCAGACATCGCACCCGACGTCGTCGCAGTACTGGGACGCTTCGCACTCCATGACACCGGGAGCCGGCGCACCACCTTCACCCGGGCGAACCTGATCGCGTCCACGGAACGGGTAATGCGCGGAGTCAGGATGGGATCCGCGGCCGACCGCGAGAAACTTGTGGACCGCGTCGTGGAAGCCGCCGCCCTTGAAGCCGTTTCCCTGAGCCCGGAACGGATGGGCACACCGGAAATGACGGATCCATTCCTGACCGTCCGTGGGCGAAGTGCCTTTGAACACGAGGAAACCAAGCGTTTCACCACGGCCCAGATCATGGACGATGAGGCATTCCTGATCTCCCGCACCGGCGCGGAAGCCCCGGCGCTGGACGACGCAGGAACCCGTGCAGCCCTGGGCACGGCCAGAACCCGCGAGGGCCGCACACTGAGCCCCGACCAGTCAGCCGCAGCCCAGACGATAATGACCAGCGGGAAAGCCATCGACGCCATCATCGGACCGGCAGGGACGGGGAAAACCACGACGATGCGCGCCGTCCGGGAACTCTGGGAGGCCGCCCACGGTGAGGGCACGGTGATCGGCCTGGCCCCGTCGGCGGTCGCGGCCGCAGTGCTCGGTGAGGAAGTCAACGCGGCCACCGACAACGTCGCCAAGTGGTTGTACGAATCCGTCGGCGAGGGCGCCGCCCGCCGCGCCTTGCGCGTGGCGGACCTCGAGCGGACCGTGTCCCGACTGGGCACAGCCGAACAGGGCGCGTCCGCCAGATCCGGGGCGAAGGACCGGGTTCAGGCGCAGCTGCGCGTCGCACATTCCACACTCGCCAGCCAGTACGCGGAACAGGCCAAGTACCAGATGCGCCCCGGCCAGCTCGTCATCCTCGACGAAGCATCGATGGTCGGCACGGCCGCGGCCGCCGAGCTGGCCCGCCAGGCTTCCGCTGCCGGGGCCAAACTCCTCCTCGTCGGTGACCCGGCCCAGCTGGACGCCGTGGAAGCCGGCGGTTTCCTGGGCTGGATGGAACGCAACACCGACGCACCCGTGCTGACCAGCGTGTGGAGGTTCAAAGCCGACTGGGAACGGGCAGCTTCCCTGCGGCTCCGCACCGGCGACACCGACGTCCTGGCCACCTACGCCGAACACGGCAGGATCCACGAATGCCGTGAGGGCAGCGCCGCGGACAGGGCCTACCAGGCATGGATGGCAGACACCCGCACCAGCACCTCAGCCAGTCTCCTGATTGCTGGGGACAACGACACAGTCAACGAACTCAACATCCGCGCGCAACTGGACCTCGCCGCCGAAGGCCGCGTCGATCTCGAACACACCATCCGGCTCAGAAGCGGCATTGCCGGGGTCGGCGATGTGATCCTGGCCCGGCAAAACAACCGGCGCCTGACCGATGACGCCGGACACTTCATCAAGAACGGCACACGCCTGGCCGTCACCAGCATCCACCCGGACGGATCCGTGACCGCAGCGAGGACCGACACCGGCGCCGTCGTCGTCCTGGATCCCAGCTATCTGGAAGCCTCGGTCGAACTCGGCTACGCCTGCACCGCCCACCGCTCCCAGGGCGTCACCGTGGACACCGCCCACACCGTCGTCGCCTCCGGGCAGTCACGGGAACTGTTCTACGTCGCCATGACCCGCGGCCGGCACGGGAACACCTGCTACGTGGACGTCCCGGACCCGGCGGACGAAGACACTCCGGATGAGTGGGGCATGGTCCGCAGGATCATCCCCGCCGATGCCGCAGCGATCCTGCACGGTGTGCTCGGAAACCAGGCACAGGAAATCACCGCCCACGAAGTCCGCGACGCCGAACACGGCCACGCCAACGACTTCGCCCGGCTCGTCTTCGAATACGACTACGTGGCCTCGGCTGAACAGGCCTTCCACGTCATGGCCTGGCTGGATGAATCCGTCAGCCCCGGGCGAAAGGAAGAGATCATCGCCGACCGGCTGTTCACGGCCCTCTTCCATGCCTCGCCCCATGAATGCCTGCCCGCAGGCATAAGCCCTGAAACGGCGTCGGTGCAGGATCTGATCGCGGCCTGCACTGCGGAGGTGGCAGAATCCGCCGGGTCTGCCCCCGACGTCGGGAGCATCACCACCGGATTCGCCCCGGGCAGCGCCGAAGGCCGGCGCCTGCAGCAGCTGCTGGAAGGCAAGATCATCGCACGTCTGACCCAGCTGGTACCGCCCATCACTGGCGACGACGCACCCGCATGGGTCGATGACCTCCGGAAGGCCCACCCTGGCGTCGAAGACCTCCCCCGGCTGGTCCGGGCGGTCACGGCGTGGCGGGAAGTCTCCGGGCAGCAGGACGCGGCGTCGGCATGGGGTGATCCTCCGAAATCAACGGACAAGACCATGTCCGGCTACTACGCCAACGCCAGAAAGCACCGGCCAGCGGGTTCACGCCGGGCGGCGCCCGCCACCGCCGGAACCGTGACCGAAACGGATGTGTGGGCGGATATATCGTTCGCAGCGGATGAGGCCAGGTTCGTCCATGCCGAAGCCGTCCTGGCCCCGCAGGCGTCGGGTCGCCTTCCCCAAGACACCAGCATGGGCGGCTGGCCGGATGCACCCGATCCGGGGCCAACGGAAATTGACCACGCATGGGATCTCTAAGGCATACGCGGTAGTTGCACCACGTTATTGGATGCAACCGAAGCCGCACCGTACGCGGGATTTGAGGTCGACTTGGGATAGCCTTCGGGACGCCAGATTACGCGGAATCCGGGCGAGGGAGCGATGGGCGGCAGTGGCTAGCCACGCTGGGCCTTCCGGTGCGGCGCCGGCCTTCGGCGGGCAGGGGGCGATGTTGCTCACGTGGGGCGCGGCGGCGGCGAGCTCCAATTTGGCGGCTCTACGCCTTCCACACCGGGGGTTGAGTAGGAATTGAACAGCGGTTAGCGTTAGGGGCTTTTTGGGCTGGTTGGGGGCGCTGCAGAAAAGGGATTCTATTGGGGGTCGCTTGTGAAAACGGAGGTTATTTAGCGGTACGGGGCTTGGGTTGTCGCCTGTGCGTGAATCGAACGTTATTGGCCCGGTACTCCTGAACGTGTCGTGAGCCGCCAAGTTTCGTTTAGTCGGCGAGATGGCGGATGTATTGGTAGACGGTTGTGACTGTTAACCGAGAATGGCGGTTTTTTCACAGCTCGGTTTGGCGGTTTTCGCACCGTTGGCCTGGTGGACTTAATCGCTCCTGGGGGCGTTCCGTGATCGCTTGGTCTCGCCTTCAGGGAGGATGAAGTGATGCGGCTAGTCCTTGAGTGCTCGCGACCGTCTATAGAACGTTGCTCGGGACATTCCGAGATCGCGGGCAACCTGCGCAGCCGGTTCGCCGTCTTTGACCAGGCGGACAGCATTTCGAATCTGACTGTCGGTGATCCGGCGGGGTCGGCCGCCGAGGTCCTTTCCAGCTTCTCGCCGTTTGCTGATCGAATCATTGACGCGTTCGCGTTTGATCTCGTGCTCCATTTGCGCGAGAGCGGCCATGATCGTGAACAGCATTGAGCCCATGGGTGTCGCGGTGTCGACGTCGCCACCGCCAAGGTTCAGAACGCGCAGGCCCGCGCCTCGACCGCGAAGTTCGTCGGCGAAGGCGAGCATGTTTTGTGTGGAACGCCCGAGCCGATCCAGCGTCGTGATGACCAGGGTGTCGCCTTTGATCAGCGCGCCGAGTGCCCGATCAAACTCGGGTCGTGAAGCTCGCGTCCCGGATACACCGTGATCCACGTAGAGGTCATCGCGGCGGACGCCGGCGGCCAGAAGGTCCGCCTGCTGCCGGTCGGTGGACTGCTGCCGCGTCGAAACACGTGCGTAGCCGATCAGCTTCGTCATGGCGTCTCTCGTTGTGTCTCGTAACTAAGGGTGGATACACCGATTCAACCAGAAGGTTGCGAGACATAGTTATGAGAATCGCCGGTCGCGGACGAATCTCTTCCGATTCCACGAAATTCAGGCACGGCCGCCGCAGCTATCGACGGGCCCGGTGAGACGTCTCATATCCCAAGGGATTCGCGACATGACTTTTAGTCATATCAAGTCGGGTTCGGGAGAGTCGCGCTCAAAGGCTACCCCGCGCAGGGGCCGACGGTCCCTATATGTGGTCGCTGAGCCGTTCTGCCCCTGAAGGCCTTTGGGGAGGGTCAGGAGTCAACTGGTAGTTGATTGTCTTCCAACGCAGGTCCTGCTCGAAGTCAAGAAACACCAGCGTCGCAACCAGTACGTTGTACGCGATGCTCGACAGGCCCTGCGGAATGTCGCAGCGGCTGCCGAACAGCTGTCGGTAGGGGAATAAGCTGGTCATGTCGGAGCCATTGGAAAAAATCAGCACCTGTTTGACACCTCCGCGGTCCCATTCTTCGAGTAGCAGGGACAAGTCGGGGGCCGCATCTATCGGGCCGGCAATGTGGCTATGGACGATCACCCCTACCTTTCCAATGGCAGAGAACCATTGCCCCTCGCTTCGAGCCTCGGCAGTCTCTACGTCGTCGAAGCCATATTCGATGCTTCCAGCGAACGGGTACTCGAACGTCGTGTGGAGGGTGCCGACCAGTACCTGTACACGATGACCATCAGGCCCCACGTCAGCCAGTACTCGCGACGGGTTCACAACTTTGACGTCGCGAAACAGGTGTGCGTCGAGCAGTGCCCGGACCAGTCGTTCGAAGATGTCTGGGGAGAGTTGGGCTAGCTCGCACCGCAACGGGTCAAGTCGGTGCCCAAGTGGGCGTCCTCGGAACGCTGGACCGTCGATGCGCAAGGATCGGTGCGCGACCATGGCGTCGAGTCGCTCATCATCGAGCACCGCATCGCGAGATACACGTACCGTTACAGTTTGTTGATCGCCGAATCGGTTCGGACGGAGAAACTCCGGTCCCCACTCCCTGTCGACGATGTCGCGGACATCCTCCGCCAGGAACTGTCCCGTCGCCTCAATATAGATGACCAAGTAGGTCGCCTCCGCTGCGGCATACCAGAAGCGGAGGTCATCGAGGCGCAAACTGCGCGAGGCGTAGCCGTCGGCACTAAGCTGCTCGGCACTTAGCGTCGAGGCATGGATGCCCTTGAGCTGGAACCACACCTTGGTGCCGCTTAGTTCGAGTGTGCCGAGACGGTTGAGCATCATTCCAACGTCTACACGCGCGCGGTCTCGTTCGAAGCAAACGAGCAGCCCACGGCGCAACACCAACTGCTTGAACTTCAGCGTGTAATCGTCCTCGAAAACCTCTTCGGGCAGCATTTCAGGGTCTGGCACGAGTCATCTCTACCAGAGAGAACTCCGATCTACCAGATCGGAGTGCCTGATTCGCGGAGTTCAGCGCCAATCCACCTTGTTGCTGACATGCCAGGGCGGGTCCCAGAGATTTCCCATCGTTCGGGTTCCGGCTGAGGTTACTAGCGGTCGATTCTGACGTCTCTATCAACCGCCTTGGAAATCAACGAGAATCCGGGAATCTCTGTCGGAGGTCCGTTGGGCGAGTTACCGGGACGCCTGATACAAGGGTTGCTGTTCGCCGCCGCCCTGCCCTCCACCTAGGGCCCAGCAAGGTTGATGGACCCCGCTTCCTCGCACGTTTGGTCGAAAGGTGGGGGATCCTTCCACGCCTATTCGCGCGCCTGATGCTGCGCGCATCGGGCGCGTCCTTGTGGAGTTCGTACCAAGGAGTCGGCTTCAGCCAGCTGTAGACAGCATCTTTGAGGATGGACAACATAGGTACGATCTGGCCGACGGCAAGCACGGCGTAAATCTGATCAAGAGTCGCCGCGTTGTGGTTGTAGTGGAACACGGCGGCGGTCTCAGAGCACTCGGGGTAGAAGTGAGCTGCTGCTGCATCGGCGCACGTCTTAGACCAAATCCAGTCCTGTCCGTAGAGCGTGTGCGCCAGTTCCGCGAACGCCAAGAGCAAGAGGGCAATGGCCAGAGCAACGGCGAAATCACTTCGCTGTTTCAAGTCACCGTGTATCAAGATGCCCCAGGAACCGGCCAGCACGGCCGCGGCCACTGCGGCCGCTATGAGGATTTTGAGGTAGCTGTCGCCAAATTCGAGCGTCGGTGCAAGGCGAGCGGTGGATACTACAACAACAGCAATTGCGGCAATCACCCCGGTAATGCGGATCAGTCGGTTTCTCTTCCGAACCCCACGACCGTCCTTGCGCTGGGTGTCAACGTGCACGGACCTGGTCATGACGTTTCCTCATCGAGTCGGGGTCTTGTACCTTAATGCCGCAAGGCTGGCAGATCCACCAATCCTGCCTTGACAACGTCGGCTCCATCGCAATGTTTCCGGCCACGAACACGCTCGCGCGTCTGACGACTTCCGTCCCTTTTGCATCCGGCCTTCATCGTTGGATCCCATCCGCACCTTCCCCATGGGACAAGCCAATCTGAACCGGCCATCCAAACGCTGCATATCAGTTCTTTCAGCCGGGACGACGCCGGAGGAGATGCCGCGATACCCAACCTTCGCACAGGAGCCTCGGACTTTTGGCAGCTGTTAAAGAAGCCGGGAGCGGGTGTGCAGAGAACTTCTGAAATTCTGTGCAGTCAGCTTCTGAAAATGACAGTGAGGCCAGATTTCCCTAGGTTCACAAGTCTCAGGAAGGCGGATTCTTCCGCAGGTACTGCCGGAGGCCGGGGATGGCGAAGTCGACCTTTCCATGGCCGGCTGACTCGATAAGCCCCGCGGCGAGGAGCCTGGTTCGGTATTTGGCCACCAACGTCGGCCGCGAAAGGGTCCGCTGGACTAGGTCGGAGGCTGTTGAGGTTTTCTCGTCCACGGCCATGGCATACAGGAATTCCAGATCCTTCGCTGAGGCCGTGGCGAGGGCCGCTTCTATCACCACACGTTCGTTGCGTCGCACGGCTGCCGCGATGGCTCTCTCGACGGCAGCGGGGGAGAGAGAGGCATCATTAGTTTCGGCTTCCCTCCACAGGAAGTATCCAACGAGTTGGATCAGGAAGGGGTAGCCGCCGGTGGCCGAGGCCGCCCTGCGCACAAGGTCCGGGGTGATGCTGATCCGGGCGTTGCTGAACGTTTCGATGAACGATGTCTCGACATCGCGGACCGCTGCGGCGTGGAGGTCGATTTTGTCGGCCCGGCGAAGGAACGTCGCGACGCCCTCGTTCAGAAGGTCCGAGACGGCGGACGGCAGACCGGCGAAGATCAGCGCGATGGGCAGCCGGTCCTGGATGAAATGCTGGACGTTTGCGGCCAACTGGGCCAGTTCGGCCCGGTCGGCGGCGTGGATCTCGTCCACGGTAATCAGCAGGCCGGTTCCGCGCTCGTCCAAAAGCCTGAGGAGACTCTCGCCAAGTTCACGCCAGTCCACCTGTCGTTCGGGCGAGAGCTGTGTTGTGAGGCCGAAACCGGCGACCGTCACTGCTGTGATGCGCCGACGGGGGTCAGGCCCGTCACCGAGCTCCTGGGCCAGCCGCCGCATCTTTTCACCGACCCGGCCCATGAACGCTCCGGTGGCGGTCTCAGAGACCACGGCCCATCCATGTTCCCGGGCCACGTCATGGGCGGCTCCCAGCATGACGGTCTTGCCGATGCCGCGGGCACCGGTGAAGATGGACAGCAGACCTGGCGCGCCGGAGCCGAGCCGCAGACCGTATTCGAATTCATCCAGAAGTCCGGCCCGGCCGATGACTTCCGGCGGGGTGGCTCCGGCCGTTGGGCGGAACGGGTTCTCCATGTCGTCGATCATCCAACTACCCTACAGGTGAATGCGGGTGAATTTGGTGAATTTAGTGTGTTGGGTGAATTTGGTGAACTTCGATCTTCGGCGCTTCTGACCGGTCCGCGTTTTCCGTCCGTGAGGGCTTGCGCCGTGGGGGGTAATGGCTCGTCCTTGGGCGTGTTCCATATCGCCACCCCTGGACAGCGGCCGGCGTGCTCAGGCAGGTCAAGAGGCCAGTGTATTGACCTCTTCGCCGGCCGTTCAAGATGTTCCAATCGGGACAAAGGGTTCGCTGGCAGACTGGCTGATGAGCTGCCGCCAAGGCCAGGTAGCAGGAGGAGGAATAGTGCGCGATTTTGTTTCCATCGATTATGTAGCGGCCCAGCAAGTTGCTGGCCGCAGCGAACCCTCCCTGTTTCAGGAAGCAATCCTCGCCGACCTCGAAGATCAATGGGCGGCGTCATACAGGGGAGCTTTTCCTGGATCCGAGTTGGTGACAATGAATCAAGGCGAAGTGCAATTCCTCTTCGACGCCACGAGTGAGGGCGCGTCGGAGCAATGTGCGCGAACTATTGCGGCCTTCGGGAGGGTGAGTGGGCTGCGATCCGTCCGTGATGTGGTCTACCAAGCTGGTTTTCCGATGAAAGCTATTGCAAATCAGACGTTCGATCGCGGCCACATGATGCCTCACAGTGCGGGCGGACAGTTCGGCCCGAACATCTACGCCCAGGACCGTGCCCTTAACAGGGGTTTGTCTGCACAAGGCCGGCGATATCGTGCACTCGAACGAAAAGCGTTGACCACACCCAGCGCGCTATTTTTCTGCCACCTGAGGTACTCAGACCCAACGGACATCCCAACGTGGGTAGATCTCGGACTCGTCTCCACGACCACCCTCGAAGTGGACACGTTTGTGAACCGGATCGATGTGCTGGTCGGCGATAATTTCAACCCTTCAGGATTGTCGGACACGGAGCTGACGTCCATTCTGGACGTCCTTACAACAGGACAGTTCGGCGACATTGGCGAAGAAGCCGCTCGCTTTTATCTGGAGGAGAACGGGGCGTGCCCTGTCTCGCTTGGAGATAGTGGCATGCCCCGAAGCGACGCCAGACAGGACCTGGACATTGTGGCCCTTGTTGAAGGTGACTTAGTGGCCTTTGAAGTGAAGACCACCTACCTGGACAAACGAGCAGGAACGCTGACAAGGCAAGGGAATCTTTACTGCCCGCCTCGCAAACGAAAAAGAGCCAGATCAGACCGCTTGCCCTCGTTCACCCAAGGCAGCTCCGACTACGTCTCACAACGCGTCGAGTCCATCGTGAAGGTGGACGGGACCTTTGAATGCAGGCTAATCGCAGTAGACCTTCGCAGCCTTAAGCTGCAGGAGTTCAGCCTCAACAAGGCCGGCAAGGCAATCGGACCAAATTCAGGACCCATCGACTGCCGGGGCTTCGTTCTACAGGCTATGGCTGAAATCGTAGGACACCGAGGTTACCTGTAGAGCGGCGCTCGTCGTCGCCGAATTGTCAGAGCATGCAGTGATAATTGGTCAGTAGGGTAAGTATCAAGTGCTGTAGATGGGGAAAACGTGGCGACATTCGGGTATTTGGTCTATCTCCTACGAGCAAATGCTCCCCACAGGTCGCGGGCCTTGTACCGTTTGACCTCCTGCGGCCCTGGCTCTCATGACCTCCTGGACGTCCTTCATAAGCAGGTAACTGCGCTGGGAGAGGATTACCACTCCGATGAAAAGTCAGCGGACGGCTACCGCATTCGTGAAGCGGACCGTGCCGGCCGTTCCCTCTGGTTGCGCGTCAACAAGGGCCCCGAGGGCGGACGCGGAGAGACGTACGACACCGAAACGGGCATCTCCGTCGATACGAACGAACGGACCGCCCTCCTAAGCGGCCTTCGCAGTCAAATATTCATCCCCGAGGACAGTTACTTCGGGCTGTTATTTGTCGAGCGCATAGGCGTAAGGAATCTCAAGGAACTGCTCTATACGAAGGCGATGAAGCCATCCTCGCACTACATGGAGGCAGTCATTCGAGTCGAAGCCTTCGCTGAGAGTGAGGACTGGCGGCGGGAACTTCAGACTCAACAGGCCCTCCGAGTCTCGGAAATTCTCTACTCCGCGGAAGGCGGGCAGGATGACTCCACACCTCAAGACACCGTGGTCAGGGTCGTCACGGAGGGCCCCGGACTTAGGCGGGCGAGCCAGGGAATCAAAACTCTCATCACTGATCGGCTATTTAGGCGTGACAAGAAGCTAGATGCTCTGGCACGGATCGCACCCGTCGAAAATCGACGCAAGATCGTGGATGAAAAGAACTCCGAAAATGGTCATACCGTCTACAAGCAAGCCCCAAGATCAGTATTCACAGTCCAGGATGAGGCCGAATATCAGGCTCTTGTCATGGAACTAGTCGTACTGGAAACAGCAGAAGAGTCCGACGTTGATCTCAGAGTTGCGTTGGAGACAGTGTCGCCAGTCAACCGAGAACACCTAAAGACGAAGCGCTTCGAGGTCGGTATTGGCAACGAGCGTCCAGAAAAGACCTTCGTTCTAGAAGGAGATGCAATGCCTCAATTCGTATACGAAACCGGGGCGCGGCTCGCAGACTTCCAGCTGAGGAACCTATGGGAAACGCACGCGGCAAAAATCCTGAGGAACCGCGGCGTGCGCCTACCAGCAGACTGGTTGCAGGAATCAAACCCAGAGCAGTCGAAGAAAGAGTGAGGTCGACCCTTGGGTAAGCATTGGGGTCTGAGGATGGTGGTTGAAGACCATATTGAAACGTGGAGCTCCGCAGTTGGTCCTCAACAAAGAATCGAGCGCCGCCGCGCTGCATTCAAGTACTTCGGCATTCCGGCCGTCCTCGCACTGCCGTTCCTGTTCTTCCACTTTCGGCTACAAGGAATCGGCCAGCTGCTCAGCGGCGTGACAATTTTTACTGCCCTGCTATTCGGACTTCTAGTACTGATGTTCAACACTGGAATAGCGGTACGTAAGGACTCGGCAGTCTTCGAGCACGCGCACGACCTGAAGTTGGTCATATCTGATCTGCGGGCCAACGTAACGTACGCGGCAGTCGTCGCCGTGTGCCTTTCACTCCTCCTTGCCGTGGCCGCTGCCGTGACACCGCCGCCCTCGGCTTCCGATCCAACCGGAGGCCTTGTCTGGTGGTGGACCCCCCTCTGTGTCTGGCTCTTCACACATTTGGGCCTGTCGATGCTGATGGTCCTTAGGCGGCTCAGAACGGCGTTCAACTACGTGTCGCGCTGAATGGAGACGTCACCACTATCGGCGTAAGCAAAATCCCGGAAAATACTGGAGTGAGGCACAACCCGGCGACCGATTCGGCGACTCAGGCCGTGATTCGTGGGTGGTTTTTTACCTTGGTGTGGGGGATTGCCGTTATGGGTCAGGCTGCCTTGGTAGCCATTACTCCTTGGCGCGCAGCATTGTCCGGGGCGAGGACGCTCAGCCTGTAGTCGGACTGGAGCGGATCGACCTGGGGAGGCAGATGGTGGGACCGCGAGCAGGTCCGGAGTTCTTCCAACGCGTCGGGCTCGATCCGGGCCCGGGTCATATCGAGCTCCAGGGCCATGCCGGCGGTGAGCGAGTTGGCGCGCTTCATCACGTCATAGAGGCCGTGGACGCTTTTGGACGTCACATGGCCCTGCGCGGCAACCTGGGCCTTGGCGCAGTCGAGGTCCACCCGGACCAGTACTCGAAGCTTGTCTGTCGTCACGAAAATTTCTCCGCTCTAAGTCGGGTGCCACGACGCTGTGGCGCCCCGGACAACCATAGACGAAATGTGATCCGAGCAACACACCTGCCGGTGTGGGCACTGTGCCGCAACCCGGGACGGTTCAGCCTGTGTCCGGTCTCAAATGAACCTTGGCAATAGGGACGTGGCGTTATGCCACGTTAAATGAGACAGATCATGCCGCGTGGTCTCATTCACGTCGGCAATTCCGTATGCGGCGCGACGATGGAACGCAGCCATTCGGGGCCTCCGGCTCCTGGGATCCGCCGACCCGCGTTGCCGATTCGAGTGAAACACGCTGACCCTCGGAGGTGGCAGGTGGCCTGGGGCGTCCGACCAAACGGGCTGAAGGATCCGGTGCACCCAGGCGAGCGAGGCAGAGCACCAGATCTCCAGCTGAGGCCAAACCCCATTTCAGGCGTAAGCACCCCAACGCCAACCACAGGACGGGTCGATCTATGGAGAAGAGCCCAAGTCCCGGCAGCATCCAGACAAGAGGCGACGGGATTCAGTTGGAGGCCCTTGCTCAGAATCCCACTAGCACGCTGCTACGTTGGCGCTGCATTTCCGGGCCACTCTGTCAGGTTTGCCTCTGAGACTGTTCAGTAGAAGGGTGCAGGAATCGTCTTTTGGACCCTATTCTGACGATCCTTACGAGGGCTGCCTGACGCCAAGTTGGGGTGTACCTCACAGACTGCTGGGAAAATAAAGCGGTTATCTCAAGCAAGGGCCGGTTGCTGTAGGAATTCACGCTGGGAGGGACGGGTCGGTGCCCTCCATTCAATGACGAGAAGGCGGGTAGAGGGTTGTCCAAACACGGTAGCCGTTATCTTTGTCGACAAATTCGCGTAAATGGGCGCCGTCCGCGGCTAGCCACAGACCTGAGCATCCGGCATGGCGTCGTCTACCAATCCTCTCCGGTAGGGCTCCCCGTCCAGAAAAACTTCGACGAGACAGTAGCCGTAGCCGGCATGCCCGGATGCGGGGAATCCTGATAACGGGGCAGGGCCACAACCTCTTCATTGTTGCGCTAAGTCCGGACGTGCCGTATGAAATTACGCGCGAAGCAGCGCGCCCGGTAGGAACAGGGCTCTCAGGGCCTTCCCAACTACAGTGAACGGTCGCCTTAAGCACCTGACCGTCGTGAAATATGGCAATCGTTGCGGTCGGTTGCCTTAGCGCTACTTTTCCGCGGAATGGTCCTCGACCCCCATTAAGGCCCTGATTCATGAGCTGAATATAGCGGGCGCCTTCACTCGTTTTTCCCGGAGGCCCGGGCTTCAACTGTCTCTTCTGAGCGATAGCCACTGCGACTCCTGCAACTGATCAGTGGTTGCGACGATCTTTAGAATCCACCCGGCCCGAACGGTACCCACCTGAAAGATGCCCCACCGGTGCTCATCGTGCTGAGCATGCGCGGCCGCCGTCACGCGGACGGTATGAGTCGCGAACTGCACGGTTCCTCGGGATTAGTTCATCGATATTTGATTAGGGCGTGAAGGGGCGCGACCATGGGGAGCGATTCGCAAATAGGGCCCGTTCACTCGCTTTTGTAGCAGAGTCTGGATTCGTGTTCAGGGGCTTGGGCGTCGCGTTGCTGCGCAGCGAGGGCTCGGTCGATGTCAGCAAGCCGCTCGATGACCATGCGACGCAGAGCTGGCACATCGGGGTGTGAGTCGAGCCAATCGCGGCTCGCGTCGGCCAGTACCTGGTTCGCGACCGGCGAGGGGTAGAGCCCCCCGATGAGCTTCTCCGCGACGGCGTAACTGCGTTGCTTCCAGACCCTTCCAATCGTGTCGAAGTAGCGGTCGATGAATGGCGTTAGGAGGGCGGGGTCGCTTACGCGGAGGAAGCCTTCGGCGGTTGCACTTACGGCGGTGTTCGTGACCGTGTCGATGTCGACGAGTGAGGCCCAGGTACGATCCTTGGCCTCTCGTGTTTGGATCGCCGCTCTGGCGTGTGCAGCCGCCTGTTGCCCTGTGGCGGTGTCGTCATTCGCGAGTCGCTCATCGATATCGGCTCCGCCGGCGCTCCCCGCGGCGACCAGCGCAGTGAGTAGCACCCACCCCAGGTCGGTGTCGACCTCGAGGCCTTCGAGGGTCACGGAGCCGGAATAGAGGGCAGCCAGATCACTAACGTGCGAGCTAGCTTCCGCGATAGCGGCGAAGCTCACCACGAACTGGAACTGCGCATCGCTGCCGGGTGCCGCCTCCTGCGCCAGCCGCCAAAGGCTGTCGGCGAGGGTGCGGCGTGCTCCCGCACGCCGCACAGGGGCGGTATATGCGTTCGCGGCGAGCACCACGTTCGTGAGAACGACGCGCAGCGTGGTGGATTCAGTCTCGCTTCCGATATTCGCGAGCACGAGATCGATGTAGTCATGGGGGCGGGTCTCGGCGTCGCGGGTGGAATCCCAAAGTGAGCCCCACACGAGCGCGCGGGCGAGTGGACTCTCGATCGATCCGAGGTGCGTTATAGCAAACTTCAGCGATTGGTCGTCGAGGCGGATTTTCGCGTAGGTGAGGTCGTCGTCGTTCAACAGCACCAGCGCCGGTCGTGCGCGGTCTAAGAGCGTGGGCGCCTCCGTCAGCTTCCCGTCGATGTCGAGCTCCACGCGGTGCGTACGTACGAGTTCGCCTTCGATAAGGTCGTAGTACCCGACGGCGAGCCGATGGGGCCGCAGCGTGGGGTGTTCGGCGGACGCGGACTGGATGATGGTGAACCCGGTCACCATCCCGGCCGCGTCGGTCTCGATTTGAGGGCGCAGGGTATTTACCCCAGCAGCCTCTAACCAGACCTGTGCCCAATTCCGGAGGTCACGGCCGCTGGCCGCCTCGAGCTCAACCAGGAGGTCGGCAAAAGTTGCGCTGCCCCACTCGTGTTTCTTGAAGTACGAGGCAATGCCGGCGAAGAAGGCGTCGAGCCCTACCCATGCGACCAGCTGCTTCAGAACGGAAGCGCCCTTGGCATAGGTGATGCCGTCGAAGTTTACCTGCACGTCCTGAAGGTCGTTGATCGTCGCGACAATCGGGTGGGTAGACGGTAACTGGTCCTGCCGGTAGGCCCAGTCCTTCTCCATTGCAGCGAAGGTTGTCCAGGCCTCGCTCCATTCGGTCGCTTCCGCTGTGGCGGTCGTCGATGCCCATTCGGCGAACGACTCATTCAGCCATAGGTCGTTCCACCACCGCATTGTCACAAGGTCGCCGAACCACATGTGGGCGAGCTCGTGGAGAATCGTGACGACCCGCCGTTCACGGATCGCGTCGGTGACCTTCGAGCGGAAGAGGTACGTCTCTGCGAACGTGACCGCACCAGCGTTCTCCATCGCCCCGGCGTTGAACTCGGGTACGAAGATCTGGTCGTACTTGTCGAAGGGGTAGGCACGATCGAATCGCTCTTCGAAGTACGCGAAGCCCTGCCGGGTTTTCTCCAGCACGTAGTCGGCGTCGAGATGCGCTTGGATACTGCGCCTTGCGAATACGCCAAGGGCGATGATGCGGCCGTCCCGACTGGTCAGTTCACTGCGTACCGCCGCGAACGGCCCCGCGACAAGTGCCGTGACATAGCTTGAGATGCGGGGCGTCGACTCGAACGCCCACGTCCTTACCCCCGCCCCAGTGTCGACTGGTTCGGGCGTCGGCTGGTTCGAAACGACCTCCCAATCACGGGGCGCGGTCACCGTGAAGCGGAATTTCGCTTTTAGATCCGGCTGCTCAAACACGGCGAATACGCGGCGCGAGTCCGGCACCTGGAACTGCGTGTAGAGGTAGGTTTCGCCATCGACTGGGTCCACGAAGCGGTGCAGGCCCTCACCCGTGTTCATATACCGACCATCGGCCAACACCACAAGCTCATTGTAGGGCGCGAGGTTCAGCAGTTGGATCCGGACGCCGTCGCTTACCTCGGCCGGGTTGAGTTCCACCCCGTTCAGGGTCACCGATTGCACGTCAGCCATGACGGCGTCGATGAAAGTCGCCGCGCCCTCGGAGGCGGAGAAGCGCACTTTGGTGTGGCTGCGGAACACCTCAGGGCCGGTCGTCAAGTCCAGCGTGACGTCGTAGTCGTGCACGGCAACGAGCGCCGCCCGCCTTTCGGCCTCAAGCTTCGTGAGGTTGTCTCCTGGCAACTTCTTCTCCATCTTTCATGCGCTCTCGAGCGCGAGTTAATGATTGGGCGCTGTTTGCCTCACGAGTGCTTACTGCCGCTCAGATCGGGTCGGAGTTGCGTTGCACCACTCGGCGATGAACAGCGCGATGGATTTTGTGACTCTCCGAATCGATTCCACATTCACTGCTTCGTCGAAGCCGTGAATGTTCTTCGAGATGGGGCCGTAGACGAGCGTCGGGATCCCTCCATACAGGATGAAGACACGGGCGTCCTCGTAGCTTGGGGTCGTGACCGTGCCTAGCGGAGCTTTGAAAACGTGGCCGTGGGCGGCACCCAGGACGTGTTCGGCGTCGCTTCCTTCTTCCAGAACAAAACCTTCCGCGAAGAAGCCTGTCCTGCGCGTCCTGGTCGTGATCGGTTCCCCATTGTGGTCCGAACTGATGCTCGCGACTCTTTGGGTAATTTCCTGCCATGCATCTGCAGCTGAGACTCCGGGGTAGATGGCCGCACGTATCTCGATTTCGCACCAGGCTGGGACGCTCGACGCCCAGTCGCCTCCGTTGATGCGCCCGAGATTGAAGTTGATGGGGTGCTCGAGGTCTTCGAAGTAGGGGTGCTTGAAACGCTCGTCGTTCCACTCCCTCTCAAGGATGCGTAGCTGATCCATCACGTGGCGCGCCGCATCTATCGCGTTGAAGCCCGAGGACATCGCGCGCGGGTGGGTCGGAGTTCCCTCGACCCTAACCGAGAACCAGATGACACCGACATTGGCGCGAGCGAGTAGTTCATCGACAGGTTCCGGGGTGATAGCGGCGTCAGCGGTGTAGCCGCGCTGCAGAGCGGACAGCGAGCCGTTTCCGGTGCATTCCTCCTCTACGACCGATTGGAAGACGATGGGCGCATTCGGCGTCAGTCCTGCCCGGCGGACAGCGTCGAAAGCGAAGAGGTTGGCGACGAGCCCGGCTTTCATGTCGCCGCTTCCGCGCCCGTAGAGCCAGCCGTCGATAACCGGGGCGTCCCACGGGGAGCGCGACCACTGCTCGTGAGGCCCTTCGGGCACGACATCGATGTGCCCGTTCAGGATCAGGGAGCGTCCCGTAGTGAGCGCAGGTTCATAGGTTCCCACGACGTTACACATCGCCGAATAGTCGACGGTCGACGGACCATATCCGACGTGTGACCTCAGCGTTTCGTCATCGAGCGCCCATCGGTCCATAACCAGACCCCGTGCGCTGAACGCATCAAACATGAGGTCCTGCGCCGACGCCTCGTTACTTCGTGTCGAAGGATGAGCCACGAGTTCGGATGTGAACGCGAGCTGCTCTTCGAACGCAGCATCGACCGCGGCACAAATGACGTCAACATGTTCTGGCTTCATGGGTTCTCCCTGGGATGATGGATGATGGTGTTCGTCTGCCTGGCGGCTGGCGAAAATGGTCGATCCTTCCGGCGTCTGAGACGAGACGTTGGGATCACCAATGAACGAGCGTGGACAGCGCGCCCCGCCTCGACCGTGAAGAACGCCGCTCGAAGGCAGCTGACCTCCTTAATCGCGCCTCGCCATGATCTCCCGCTCAGGCGCGGACGGGGATTGGAGCCGGGCAGTCGACGAGGTAGATAACGGCGGAGCTGGGCCCTTCTGACAGGGAATCTCGGTCTACTGACGTCGGTGGACATCCTGGACCAACAGGGGGAATGTTTACTGGCAGTCCTGTCGGCGGCTTTGCCCGGGGGACAGCGGTTGTCCCTCTATAGTCTGTAAAGCGTCAACCTATCGGTGTTTAGGTGAAGGGACCTGTGTCCTGTTCCGTCCGTCCGCAGCCACAGGATGGTCTTGTCCGCACTGAGAAGGTCCACCCGGGCGTGGCTAACGTACCCTCCGATGTGGACTTCGACCAGAACTCCCGGGTCGAGCTCGGACCAGTCGATGACTGGCGGCCCAGCCGGGAGCGGGTAATTCATCGATCTCGTCCTCCTCTGGTGTCTTTCATTCAGTGCGGGCTCGTGATGCGGGCGGGCTTTATGAGTTGGTCCGGCATGGCCCCATCCCGAGGGGGAGGCTCAGTCAGGGGTGGTTACGCACTTCGATGCGCAGCCCGGCGAATCGCGCGCCCATTGAGCGCCCCTGTCGGTTGGCCGTCTCGAAGGGCGGCTAGGCCATTGACCAAGACATGGCGCATACCGCTGGCGTAAGCTGCTGGTCGCGCGTATGTAGCGTGATCCAGTACTTCCTCGAGCTGGAAAACGGCCAAGTCGGCATACGCGCCATCACGGAGGACGCCCCGGTCGGACAACCGGAGGTTGTCGGCCGGCAAGCTGGTCATGCGGCGCACGGCTTCTTCCACTGACACGATCTGCTCGTCTCTGGCATACCGTCCCAGGACCCGGGCGAATGAGCCGTAGGCACGCGGATGCACGGGGTGATCGGCAAACTGTTCGTCCAGTGAGAGGGCTTCCGCATCGGAGCAGACCGACACCCAGGGCCGTTCAAACGCAATTCGGAGGTTGTCCTCGTTGCCAGCGAAATACGCCGCGCGGGCCAGCGGCGCGGCCTCCACAATGTCCATCAGGGTCATCACTGGGTCTTCGTCACCCCTGGAAAGCGCGATCTCCGCAATGCTGCTGCCCGCTGCCACACCGATACAGGGATGCGCGCTGAGCATGACGACGCCATCCGCGCCGCCGCTCATCTTCCAAAGGTCCTCCCATTCTCCGCCGTCCCGCAGTGCGGCCGCGATGGCCTCCCGGCCTTCCCGGGAGCGAAGGCGCCGTTGAAGTTCTTCCAGCCCGCCGAGATGGAACTGAGGCGGTATGGATGCAGATAGATCGGTGCCTCCGGCGGCGTACGGATAGATGTCCGCCGTAACCTTGATCCCCGCGGTGCGCGCATCCTCCACGTGGTCTATCACTGAATGAATCTTTTCCCAATTGTGTCGGCCGGCGGTCTTGAGGTGGTAGATCTCAGCCCGCGCTCCCGACTCACGGGAGATCTGAATGAGTTCATCGACTGCCTCGAGTAAACGGTCGCTCTCATTGCGAAGATGTGAGATGTACAAGCCATCATGTCTGGCCAGAACCCGTGCGTATGCTGTCAGCTCGGCCGTGTCTGCGTAACTCCCAGGCGGATAAATGAGGGCAGAACCTACTCCGAGAGCCCCCTCGGCGAGTTCAGCTTCCAACAGGGCACAGGCCTGCTGGAGCTGCGCTTCGGTCAGGGGGCCTTCGTCAAGACCCGCGACGGACATCCGTAGGTTGGTGGCGCCGACAAAGCTGGCCACGTTCTGTCCAACTCCGCGTTCTTCAAGTTCCTCGAGGAACGCCCGAAGAGTGGGCCATGAAGTTCTGATGTTTTCCGGGTCGCCCTCGAACGTCATCATGGCAGGGGTCAGACGGCCGCAGACCGGTCCGAGCGAGGTTCCCTCGCCGAAGACCTGGGTCGTGACGCCCTGATAGAGGTCAGAAAGGCCCCGCGGATCCTGCTGAAGTGTGTTATAGGCGTGGCTAAGGACATTGATGAATCCGGGAGCCACCATGCACCCGCTCGCATCGATTTCTTCCGCACCGTCGATCTGAGGTATTTCGCCTATGGCGACAATGCGGTCTCCGGCAATGGCAATATCGCCGGCACTAGCCGAAGAACCGGTGCCATCAACTATTAATCCGCCCCGTACAACAACGCTGACCGCCATCATCTCTTCGTTCTCCTCACCTTTTTGGTCCACATGACAACAGTTCCATCGCAAGCGATGGCGTTCTCGTCGTGGAGAACGAAAGTGAGCCAATGGATTATCCCGTCTCTACGAACGCTAACGCCTCGGTAAGGATCATGTTTAGCCTACGAAGCGACCCGCGACGTTAAGCAATATCCCTAAAGACATAGAGAGAGCTCGCGGCTGGTAGGTGGGGCGCCAGCTGGATGGGGTGCCGTCCCGATAAGTCACCAACCGGAATCTGTGGAGACGCGTCCTCGATTACCGGCGGTGATGGAGTCTCCGTGCCTGTTGGCCCAAAATTTCGGATCACCCCCAGCGCGCCCACCCGGTCGACGTTTCGCCAGTCCGACAAAAGTAACCACACATTCAGGAGCAACCATGACATCGGAACTTGTAGCAGCTTTCACCCGAAGACTCCCTCAAATGCTGGAAGATATCCGCACGCTTGTAGAGTGCGAGTCTCCCGCCGGGGAAAAGGCTGTCGCCGCCTCGGCCGAAGTGGTGGCAGCTTTAGGTCGTCGCATTCTCGGTGTAAACGCGGAGAAGGTCATTATCGACGGCCACACGCACCTTCGCTGGCTACTCGCGGACGGGCCAGCCGAAGTTCTTGTACTCGGACACCATGACACGGTGTGGCCGATCGGGTCATTGCATACGATTCCCTTCACTGTCAACGAAGGGATCTTGCGGGGTCCAGGATGTTTCGACATGAAGGTCGGCATAGTGATGGCACTGCATGCCGCGGCGTTCATTGGAACGGGAGCGCCCTTGGCAATCCTTATCACCGGTGACGAGGAGATTGGCTCGGGCAGTTCCCGCAGGCTGATTGAGGAGACCGCCGAGGGCGCCCGCGCCGCGCTGGTCTTGGAGGGGTCAGCTGACGGCGGAGCATTGAAGACCGCACGCAAGGGTGCCTCCAATTATGAAGTTACCGTGACAGGCCGGGCCGCTCACGCGGGCCTAGACCCACACCTGGGGATCAATGCAGTCATCGAGTTGGCTCATCAGGTAACTCGCATTGCCACGCTCGGTTCCTCTGAGCTCGGAACTAGCGTCATTCCGACTGTCGCAAGGGGGGGGACAACCACGAATACGGTTCCTGCGGAGGCGAGGGTTGCAGTGGACGTCAGGGCGTGGACGTCCTCGGAGCAGGCTAGAGTCGATCGGGAACTCCGGGCCTTCCGGCCCGTTCTCGACGGTGCGCATGTGAG
>NZ_JBVAYS010000009.1:0-48683 GCF_055412785.1 Pseudarthrobacter lactosi | reverse complement strand
GCCGGTGCGTGGGGTCACGGTGTAGGAGGTGATGGGAGAGCCGCCGTTGTTGGTGGGTGCGGTCCAGGTCACGGTTGCGGAGGTGTTTCCTGCCGTGGCGGTGATTGCGGTCGGAGCCGCGGGTGCCGTCGCGGCCGGTGACGTCAGTGCCTGGACACCTTGGCGGACGGTGACCATGGGCAGCCCGCTGTTCTTCACTGCCGCCATGTGGGCGTCGAGCGCAGCCGTAGGCGTGTTGTAGATATCCCCGCCGATGTTCGCTCCTACCTCGTGGTAGACCAGTACCAGCCAGGTGTTGTTGGCCTTCGCGGAATTGATCCAACCCTGCACCGTGGCGTTGGACGTGGTGGAAACGACGTTCTGTACGAGGATGTTGTACGGATCAAAGCCGGTTGCGGCATTGAACCCGTCGTCGGTGTTGCGCTGGGTAGCGTAGTAGTTCTTCACCGCCGCCGTGCTCGTCGCGTTGTACGCCCCGTAGGGGGAGGCGAAATCGATCCCGGCTGTGGGGCCAAACATCTGCTGCAGCGTGGCCCTGCTCTGCGAAAGCTCGTTATTGCGCTGCGTGGCGCTGAGTGTGGTCAGGTCCGCGTGGGTGACGGTGTGGGACGCGATCTCGTCGCCGCGGCTGGCGAACGCCTGGATCTGGGCCTGCGTCATGTAGGCGGGCACGTCATTGATCCCTGCCGTGTAGATGTACATCGTGGCCGGAACCCCGTACTTGTTCAGGACGGGCAGCGCGTTGTTGTACTGGCTGGCCCATCCGTCGTCGAACGTCACGCTGACCATGCCACCGGCCGCGGCCTGGGCTACGGGGCCAGACCAGAGCGAAGCGGCGCCAAGCACCAGGCTAAGGGACAGCGAAACCGCCCCCAGCTGTCTGATCGATAGTGGTTTTGCGCCATTCCCGCGCGTTTCCGGGACCGATAGGGGCTGCGGGGACGGCGCACGGTCAGGCCTGTTCTGGAAAGCGGACCTAAGTATCCGGAATCGGTTCATGATTTCCATCTCGTCCAGCCCCTGCCTAGTGGGATCCCGTGCCGGCCGCCGGCCCCTACCAGGGTCCTGGTGGGCAGCCGCGACTGTGGAGTGGGCCAGGACCTGAGGTCCGACCGCATGCTGCAGTCACGGTAGTCCCCGGCAGAAGCGAGTATCCCGAGTAGCCAGTACTCGCTTTATAGCGGGTCGCTACTTGCTGGCCCTCCGGGCAGGTACGTTCGTGCCGGTCTGCTTCTATCCTCCGGGTCTGGACGGGCGTAGACTCGCCCGTAACAGGGAAACGGCACGATCGTACCTATTGGAGCACTAATGACGGAACCCATCACCGACCTGCTGCCCGCCATGGTTCGTTCTCGCCGCGGTCAGCTGGGCCTGACCCAGCAGGATCTTGCCGACATGGCTGGCGTCTCCGAGCGCTTTGTCCGCTTTGTCGAGCAGGGAAAACCGAGCATCCAGCTGGATTCGCTCACTGCCCTGCTTGAGGCGCTGGGCCTCGAATTGCAGGTCAGTACAAGAGCCAGCCAGGCCGCCCGGCTGCTTGCGGGCCCGGCCAGTGCCTCAAGCAATGCAGGTGAAACCCAGCCGTGAAACACCGCATCGCCGACATCTACAAGGCCGGTGTCCTGGCTGCCAAACTCGAACGCCACGATGGCGGCACCCGGTTCAGCTACCTGCCGGCCTACCTCCAAAGCGGGGGACCCGCCGTCGCCAGTTCCCTGCCGCTCACCACCGCCCCGGTGCTGGCAGCGGCGGGGGCGGCGCCGCCCTATTTCACCGGCCTGCTGCCTGAAGGCCGCCGGCTCAACGCGCTGCGGCGCTCAATTAAAACCAGCGCCGACGATGACCTGTCCCTGCTGATCGCCGCCGGCGGGAACCCGGTGGGCGACGTCCAGATCGTGGGCCACGGCGAGACGCTGGATCCGGGCGAGCACGCTGTGCAGCTGGATCCCAAACTGCCGGTTGACTTCGACAAGTTGCTCGGCGACCCGGACCTGATCGACCCCGTTGCCCTGGCCGGGGTGCAGGACAAGCTCTCTGCCGGCATGATCTCGCTCCCGGTGGCCAGCGCCGGCAGGCGGTTCATCCTCAAACTCAACGCCCCCGAATTCCCGCATGTAGTGGAGAACGAGCTGGTGATGTTCCGGTACGCGGCCAGGCTCCGGATTCCCGTCAGCAACGTAAGGCTGATCCGGGATGTCGCGGGCCGGCCCGGGCTGCTGGTGGAACGCTTCGACAGGGTGCCCGTCCCCGGCGGCGGGCCGGACGACGTCCGGCGGCTGGCGGTGGAGGACGGGGCCCAGGTCCTGAAGCTTTACCCGGCGGATAAGTACAACGTGGCTTATGGGCAGGTCTGCCATGCACTCGCCGATTACTGCTCGGCACCTCTGCCGGCACTCCGGAACCTCGCCATCCAGGGGGCGTTTGCCTGGCTGAGCGGCAACGGGGACCTGCACGCCAAGAACGTTTCCATGGTCCAGCAGCCGCACGGGGAGTGGATCATCGCCCCGGTCTACGACATTCCCTCCACAGTGGTCTATGGGGACAAGACCCTTGCGTTGACCCTGAACGGGAAGCGGAGCGGGATCTCGCGCCGCCACTTTCTGGGTTGGGCCACGGACTTAGGACTCACAGACCGCACGTCGGCGCAGGTGCTGGAGCTCGCACTGAAAGCGTCAGGTCCGCTCGTCGCCGATCTGGAGGCAGGCACCGCGTTCGCCGGGCTCGGTGGGACGGAAACGAACGACGGCGGCGCCGCGCCGTTTTCTGGCATGGTCACCAGGGCGTGGGTGAAGGAGCTTAAGCACCGCAGGCGCTTGCTGGAAGGCTGAGGCACCCGCGGTGACTGCCGCCGTCGTGCGCGGTTAAAGGTGCTGGATGCCTGCCCGCTGCATGGCGTCCTTGTAGACGTCCACGCTTTTGGTCAGGAGATCCTCCTGTTTTGCTTCGGAAACAGCAAAGGCCCGCCCGCCGAGCGCGCTGGCCTTGTAGATCTTGATGCCGCTGTTCTTCAGGGAAGAATGGTAGGTCTTCTCGAAGAGAGTGAGGAACGTGGAGGCGTCCGTGCCGTGGGCGATGACTGCGGAGACCCGGCGGTTGATCTTGAGGAACTGCCGGAAGGGCCGCAGGCCGTCAGTCTTCTCCTGGACGTTCAGCGCTGACGGAAGCTCCGGATCCCGCACCCAAGGGTACGCATTCCATGGCATCACGTAGCGCGGATCAAGCTCGGCAAGTTCGTAAATCTGGGTGGCCCGGCGGGCGGCCTCGTCGTCATTGAAATGGGAGACGAACCCCGATTCGGTGCCCTTGCCCGGACTGACGTGGAGGCTGACGATCCGGCATTCGTCCTCGTCGTGCACGGGGTCGATGTACGGGACGACGGACCCTGGCTTCTTTTCCATCAGTTCATCGCAGAGCTGCGTTACCGCCGCGATGTTTGGTTCCTGTAGCAGGGCCTTTTTTTCGTCCCAGTCAATCGTCACGATCTCTCCCTCAGCAGCACGGCGTCCAGAAACAGGCGTCTAAACCCACTCTACGCTTTTGGACGTATAGGTGCGCAGTGCAAGTTGGTCCGGACCGGCGCCTGGCCGAGTAACGTCATCAAGATGAACAGGAAAACGCTCAAGTCCGACGGCTTTGCCGGCTTCCGGGCCTTCGACAGCCTTGAGATCATCAGAATTCCGCAGGGTACCGGGGTGTTCGCCATTCTCCGGCCGAATGAGTTCGAGCCGCACTTCCTAAAGATCAGCACTGCCGGGACCTTCAAGAAAAAGAATCCCACCCTGCCGGCGGACGCCATATGGGCCGAATGGGTGGACGGCGCGGACATTCTCTACGTCGGCAAAGCCGGGCCGGGAAGCAAGGGCAACCGCGGCCTCCGGAACCAGATCAAGGAGTTCCTGGATTTTGGGCGGGGCAGGCCGCCGGGCCATTGGGACGGCCGGCTCATCTGGCAACTGACCCACACGGATGAACTCATCATGGCGTGGAAAGAGCTCCCCGCCGAGGAAGTGAGCCAGGCTGAGGCCGCGTACCACGCTGCCTTCCTCGCGGACCACGGCAAGCTGCCGTTCGCGAACCTGGTGCAAGCCAAAGTGCGGAACTAAGCCAGGCCGCCGTCGTACGTTAAGCGGCCGGCCACCAGCGTTGCCGCAACCGGCATGGCGGCGAATTCCGCATCCGGCGCGGCCAGCGGATCGGCATCCAGCACCACCAGGTCCGCCGTGTCCCCGGCGCTGATCCGGCTCCGGCCCCTGGCTGAAGCGGCAAGCGCCTGCCCCCGGCTGATGCATTCCTGGGGATGCCACGGCCCGCGGGCGTCCTGCCGGGACCGGGTGGTGGCCGCCGACATCGCGGCCCACGGATCCAACGGCGCAACCGGTGCGTCAGAACCCAGCGCCAACGTGGCCCCGGCGTCGATGAGCGACCTCAGCGGAAACGCCCGCTGCGTGCGGCCGCCCCAGTTGGACTCCGCAGCGTCGCGGTCATCCAGAGCATGCACCGGCTGCACGCTGGCCGTCACACCCAGAGGCCCAAAGCGGGCCAGATCCTCCGTCCGGACAAGCTGCGCGTGTTCAATCCGGCCGCCGGTCCCTGCATGCTCGAAGGCGTCCAGCGCCACCTGGTTGGCGCGATCCCCTATGGCATGGACCGCCGGGACAAAGCCGTATTCCCGTGCGCGCCGAAGCAGGGATACCAAGTCGTCAAAGCTGACAGTCAGCAGCCCGTAGCCGCCGTCGGGATACGGATCCACGCAAAACGCCGTCCGGGTATTCAGCGAACCGTCAATAAGCACCTTGAGCGGACCGGTCCGCAGGAGCCCCTTGCCGCCGTCGAGCTCCAGGCCTGTGCGCATACCGTCGTTGTGGGCCCGCTCCAGGTCCTCGGGGTAGACGCCGGCCTCCACCCTCAGGCTGGTGAATCCGCCGGCGATGCGGCGCAGCCAGGCGTCGCGGTTCCAGGTCATCTCGAAATCAACGATGCCCACGATGCCCCGGGCGGCTGCCGCGTCTGCGGCATCGCGGACCCAGCCGTCCACCACTGAGTCCGGGAGCTTCCCCAGCTCACGGGTCAGCGCAAAAGCAGGTTCCTCCCGGAGCAGGCCCCCAGCGTCAACCTCCACCCCATGCCGCCGGGCGGCGGCGCTGTTCAGCCAGACACAATGCAGGTCGTGGCTGATCAGGGCGGTGGGCTGGTTGCCGGTGGCGGCGTCGAGCATTGCCAGGGTGGGGACGTCCGGCCACAAGGCGTCGCGGAAGCCCACCCCCACGGTGGTGACGGAAGGCTCGGCGCCGCGAACATAAAGTCCGACGGCGGCCGCCGCCTCTCCCGCGGATGCTGCGGCGGACAGGTCCGGCCTGTTTGAGTGCAGCGCCCACTGGGTCATGTGGACGTGTTCGTCCCAGAGCCCTGGAATGACATAGCGACCGTCCAGGCTGACCACGCGGGCGTCGCCCGGGATTCCGCCGCCGGCACTGATCCGGGTGACCACACCGTCAACGATGTGCAGGTCCGAGACGGTATCCCCACCGGGCTGTCGGACGGAGGCCAGGACGATGTTGTTCACAGTTCCCATTCTGAAAGCTCGGCGGGCGAACAGCCTAGGTTGCGGGGCCCTTAAGTCGTTCCATCTCGCGGCGGTCCTTCTTGGTGGGCCGCCCTGCACCGCGGTCGCGCTGCGGGAGGCCCAGCGCAGGTGCCACCGGCCTTGGCGGCGTGTGGTCGGTGAAGCAGTGCGACGCGGCCTCTGCGCCAACGCGTTTGGCGATCAGGCGGCGGACTTCGAGGGTGCGTTCGAACCCGGACATCCGTACCGTGACGGTGTCGCCCGTGACCAGGGTGGCCGAGGCTTTGGCTGGGTTTCCGTTCAGCCGCACGTGGCCCGCGCGGCACGAAGCGGTGGCGGACGAGCGCGTCTTGTAGGCGCGGATCGCCCACAGCCACGCATCGATGCGGACGCTGGCGGGGGAGGACGGAGGGATGGTCATGGCTGGCACCGAGTATACGGCGTGGCAGCTCCGGAGGGGCAGTTTAGGGGTTGGCCGGGGGAAGGGTCATCCGCATGCTGGTTCCGTCCGGGCCCGTCCTGGCGATCTCCACAGTCCCGCCAGCCGCGGTGGCGATGTCGCGGACAAGGGCCAACCCGATGCCGAAACTGCGTTGCGCCCGCGTTCCGTCAGGACGCGGTGTCCTGACGAATCGCTCAAAGATCCTGTCACGGTCGACGTCGGAGATACCGCTTCCCGTATCGGTCACGGTGATCACAGCGCTACGTTGGCTCGCTGACGCGGCGAGCGTGATGGTCCCGCCTGCCGGCGTGTGCGCCAAGGCGTTGTCAGCCAACGCCAGTACGGCGCGGCGCAAACTGCCATCGTCTATCCGGGCCAGCGGACGGCTGCCGTCCGTGACGTCGAGAATGACCTCCTGGTGGCGGGCAATGGTCCGGACGCTCTCCGCAACGGACTCCACGACCGCCGCCACATCAATCGGTTCGGATGGCGTCTCCGCAGCCCCGCCCGTTGCGGCCAGAAGCAATTCGTTCACGATAGCCGTCAGCGTTGATGTGTCCTGCCGGATCCGGACCAGCGCGTGCCCCGGCTGCGACTCAGGAGGAGCATCGCGTTGGGCCAATTGGATCCTTGCGTCCAGGATTGCGAGGGGCGTTCGCAGTTCGTGGCTGGCGTCCTGGACGAACCGGCGCTGCAGTGCCATGGCCTCACCCAGGGGCTCAATGGCGCTGCGGGCACTGAACCAGCCGATCACTCCGGCCAAGACGATTCCTGCCGCACCGGCAATGATGAGGGCTTTGAGCAAGTCCTTGTAGTCAAGATAGGCGAAGTCGCCGGCCGGGCCTGAATTGCCGGGCAGTTCCGGGTGGGACAGTTGGTTGGTCAGGTAGATTGCGGCCCCCGCGAGAAGGCAGAGGACCATGACGGCGCAGGCAGCACTGATACGCACAGCAATCCTGAGCGAGGCCTTGCGGAGGGTGGCGCGGTCCGGGTCTGCTGCAGCCGCAGATTTCTCATTCATGGCCGTCACCGATCTGGTACCCCACGCCGTGGACCGTGCGGATCACGTTCCGGGAAATCTTGCGGCGCAGATGGTGGACATACGTGTCGATCACGCTTGGCTGGTCAGTAGGCGGGAAAACAGAGCGGATGAGTTCGTCACGGCTAAAGGCGCGGTCCGGTTCCATGGCAAGGGCGGCCAGCAGTTCGCACTCCTTCGCGGTCAGCGTCACAAGTGGCCCGTAGATGGACCGCATGGAACGGCCGACGGCGTTCAGCTCCCAGTCGCCGATGCTCATCGTTGGAGGGGGGTAGCTGCGGGTCAACGCACGCAGTCGCGCGCCCAACTCTTCGGCGTCGAAGGGTTTGGTCATGTAGTCATTGGCGCCGGCGTCCAGGCCGCGGACCTTCTCGTCCGTTGCACCAAACGCCGTCAGGATCAGCACTGGCGTGGAAACTCCCTTAGCCCGCAGGGCGCTGATGAGGGCAACTCCGTCCAAGCCGGGCAAGCCGCGGTCGATCACCAGGACGTCCCAGCTCTCCCCAAGCGCGGCGCTCAAGCCAAGCCTTCCGTCCGCTACCAGTCTGATCCGGTAGTCGGTGCCCAGTAACTCTGCGATGAGCGGACCCAGAACAGGATCGTCCTCCACCAGAAGCAGGGACGGCCGGGTATCTGTTGTCATGAGGCTATTCTCCCGCGGCCAGCTCTTCCACGGGCCGATCCCCGGATTCTTCGGACGGCCCCTTGGCAGCGTGATCATTGGCGGCGCCTTTGTTCTTCCGGCGCTTGAGGTACTCAATGCCCCACGGGAGGACTGAGACCAGGACCATGGCCACGGCGATGAAGTCAACGTTGTTCGCAATGATGTCGAAGTGCCCAAGCCAAGACCCCAACAAAATTACGGAAGCCGACCAAACCACTGCGCCCACGATGTTCCAGAGGCTGAACTTCCGGTAGGTATAGTGGGCGATTCCTGCGGCCAAGGGGGCGTACGTGCGCACGATCGGCACAAAGCGGGCCATCACCACCGCGCCACCCCCGTGCCGATGGAAGAACTCCTCTGTCCGGGTCAGGTGCGACGTCTTCAAGATCCGGGCATCATCCTTGAACCACCGTCGGCCGAACGTCCGGCCGAGAAAGTAGCCCACTTGGTCGCCGGCCACCGCAGCCACTGAGACGACCCCGATCAGGAGCGGGAGGGTGATGTTCAGTTGCTGATGGAGCAGGCCCGCTGTGAAAAGGAGCGAGTCCCCGGGCAGGAAAGGAAAAAGGACGCCGGACTCGATGAAGACCATCCCGGCGATAACCGCCAATGCGGCCGGCCCAAGGCCTTCAAGGAGCCCCGCGGGATCCAGCGGCGAGGGAGCCGCGGTGGAGGCGGCGGCTACCGTGGCCAGTGCATGAAATGTCTGCATGATGCCTTTCTGAAGGCAAGAGCAGCGGACCGGTTCCACAGACCCGCGAGAAGAACCACGGCCGCGGTCCCGGCCAGCAGTGAACCCACGACGTCGGAAGGGTAGTGGACGCCGATGTACAGCCGGGACCACGCTACGAGGGCAACCACCACTGCTCCGGAAACTGCGGTGAATTTTGCCCACAGGGTGCCCCGGGCCAGGAGATACATGGCAAAGGCAATGGTCACCGCGAAGGTGACGTGGCCGCTCGGAAAACTGTCTGTACCGGATTTCGGGGCCAGAGGATCGAACAGCAGTGCAGCGTCCGGGCGTTGCCGTTTAACCAGAACCTTGAAGATTTCACTGGCCACCCATCCAGAGCCAGCCATAACGGCAAACGCCACCGCGTTGACCGGCGCACGGCGAACCAGCAACAAGAACGCGGCAATTACGGCGATTGCCAGCAACCCTGCTACCGGGCCAAACAGCAGGTTCAGGGCCATGGCCACGCCGGTGAGCAGCGCCACGTGGTGCTGGCTGAGACTTTGGTCTACGCCCAGTTCATCCATGCTGACGCCGGGAACCAGTTGGACCGTCAGGCCGAGTACGACGACGGCGGAGGCCAGGATAGTCCCGAGCAGGACCCAGTGCGGCACTTGAGGCAACGCAAGCAGCCGGGTCCTGCCGGCGGGCGGGCTTAGACCTGGTCGGGTGGTGGTTGCAAGGGTACGGTCGTTCACTGCGTCAGGCATCGAGGCTCCTGCTCGGCACAGGGAGGCCGGTCGACCGCCCTAACCAACTCTGTCCCGGGGTGATTAAGAAACCCTTAAGAACAAATGCAAATAAGGGCACGCAGTCGAAGGGCTTACGCCACCAGGTTCGCGGCAGCGGTGTCCATGTGCTCCCGGATGGTATTCCGGGCCAAGGTGGCATCGCCGGTCTCGATCGCGGTCACGATGTCGTAGTGACGGCCCACACTCATGTTCATCACGCCCTTGTCCCGGCCCGCGAACATGATGGACATCCGGATGGACCCCTCCAGCGACTCCCATGAATGCAGCAGGGTTTCGTTGCCCGTGAGCCGGCACATGGTCCGGTGGAATTCCAGGTCCGACTCGACACGGTCCTGCAAGCTGGACTTCTCGGCAGCGGACATGGCTTCAATAGCGGACTTCAGCGAGCTGATGACATGCTGACGGTCGGGGAGCTCGCAGAGAGTGCGGGCGGCCAGGGATTCCAGTGCCGCCCTGACCGAGTAGATGTCACGGATTTCCTTGGCATCCAGGTGCCGGACGGAAAGCCGGCCACGGGGTCCTGCGGAAAGCAGGCCTTCCTGTTCCAGCTGGCGCAGGGCTTCGCGGAGAGTGCCGCGGCTGATCTGGAGCATCTCCGACAGCTCGGTTTCCACCAGATGCCGGCCGGGTTCCAGTTCACCGCTGGTGATAGCAGCGCGCAATGCGGCAAGCGCCTGCTCGCGAAGGCTCTTCTTCTGCAGTCCCAGCAGCGGTGCTGTAGCTCCGGCCATCGTGATACTTCCTCAATGTCAGTGGTCGACTGTTTACAGTCGATCTGTTAACAGTTGATGGTACGGCAGAAGCGCGACGCCGCGTGGTTCGGCGCCGCGCTTCTGCCCGGATCGGACCTACTTCAGTTCGGCGAGCACTTTCGCCACGATCTTCTGGACGGTGAGCCCGTAGCGGTCGTGGAGGGTGGGGAGTGCCCCGGCGTCGAGGAACTCGTCCGGCAGGGCCACCGGCACCACGCGTTTGCCGAGTCCGGCGCTGACGACGGCGGATGCCACCGTCTCGAAGAGGCCGCCGACCACGCTGTGGTTTTCCAGGGTGATGGCGAGCCGGTCAGTGTTGATTTCGGCCAGGACCGTGGCGGCGTCGAACGGCTTGATGGTGGGGGTGTGGACAACGGCGACATCCACGTTGTGGGCCGCGAGTGCCTTCGCTGCCTGCAGGGCGCGCATGGTCATCAGGCCGGAGGAGATGAAGACAACGTCGTTGCCGCCGCGTAGGACCTTGGCCTTGCCCAGTTCGAAGGTGTAGCCGTATTCGTCCAGGACGGTGGGCACGTTGCCGCGGAGCAGACGCAGGTAGGTGGGGCCGTCGGAGGCTGCGAGCTGGGGGACGGCCTGCTCGATGTCGATCGAGTCGCAGGGGTCCACGATGGTGAGGTTGGGCATGCCGCGGAAGATGGCCATGTCCTCGGTGGCCTGGTGGCTGGGTCCGTAGCCGGTGGTCAGGCCGGGGAGCCCGCCGACGATGTTCACGTTCAGGTTCGGCTCGGCGGCATCCAGGCAGAGGAAGTCGTAGGCCCGGCGGGCGGCGAACACCGAGTAGGTGGACGCGAACGGGATCATCCCGGTTTCGGCGAGGCCGGCGGCGGCGCCGAAGAGGAGCTGTTCGGCCATGCCCATCTGGAAGAACCGCTCCGGGAAGGCTTGGGCAAAGATGTGCATATCGGTGTACTTGCCGAGGTCCGCGGTGAGGCCGACGATCTTGTCGTTTTCCTGCGCGGCTTTGACGAGGGCGTGCCCGAACGGTGCGGTCGCCGTTTTCTGGCCGGGGTCCGAAAAGGACGCGATCATCGCCGAGGTCTTCAGCTTCGGTGCGGTGCCTGTGGAAATGGCTGTGGTGCTCATCGGCTTGCGGTCCCTTCGTGTCCTGCGGTGAGTTGTTCGCGGCAGGAATGCCATTCGTGTTCTTCGATGCGCATGAAGTGCGCCTTCTCGCGCTCCTCCAGCAGGGTCACGCCACGGCCCACCTTCGTGTCGCAGAGGATCACGGAAGGACGTCCGACGGCGGCGGCCTGGACGGCTGCGTTGTCGAACGCTGCGAGCAGCGCACCGACGTCGTTGCCGTCCACGCGCTGGGTGTACCAGCCGAACGCTTCCCACTTTTCGGTCACGGGTTCGGTGCGGAGGACGGTGTCCGTTTTGCCGTCGGCCTGGAGGGCGTTGATGTCCACCATGGCGGTGAGGTTGCCCAGTTGGTGATGGTGGGCGCCCATGGCCGCTTCCCAGGTGGAGCCTTCGTCGAGTTCGCCGTCGGAGAGGAAGTTGTAGACCCTGGCCGACGAGCCCTGGTAGCGCAGTCCCAGGGCCATGCCGACGGCGATGGACAGGCCGTGGCCCAGGGAGCCGCCGGAGATTTCCATGCCCGGGGTGTACGTGGACATGCCGGACATCGGCAGCCGGGAATCGTCCGAGCCGTAGGTCTCAAGCTCGGAGACGGGAATGGTCCCGGCCTCGGCGAGGGCCGCGTAGTGCCCGATCGCGTAATGCCCGGTGGAGAGCAGGAACCGGTCCCGGCCCTCCCATTCGGGGTCCTCGGGCCGGTAACGGAGCTGGTCCGAGTACACCGCGGCCAGCATGTCCGCGGCGCCGAGTGCCTGGCCCACGTAGCCCTGGCCCTGCACCTCTCCCATGTTCAGGGCATGGTGCCGGATCCGGTACGCCGCGGCGCTGACGCGTTCGAGGCGTTCTGAAGCGGTTTCGTGTGACATTCGTTCCTTGTGGGGGAGTTCGCGCGTGTGCAGTTCGTGAGTGGCCGTCATCAGACGCTCACCGACTGGGGCGTGCTTTTGGTGGCCTCATCTGCCAGCTGGCGTTCGCGCTTGCCCCAGGTTTCCCTGGTGACCAGGGCGGCCCACAGGCCAATGGCTGCGTAGAAGCTGAAGAGGAGGGCAGGGCCCATCCAGCCGAGGGCGACGAACAGGAGCGTGGTGATGAAGGGAGTGAATCCGGAGACCATGGCGGAGATCTGGTAGGCCAGTGAGGCGCCGGAGGAGCGGGTCTTGGCCTGGAACAGTTCGGGGAACCAGGCGCCCTGGGCGCCGGCAAGGGAGTTCTGGCAGACGGCGTACGAGATGGCGACGGTGGCGATGATGGCGATGAACATACCGGTGTTCACCAGCAGGAACATGGGGATGCCGAAGAGCAGGGCGAAGGCGGTGGACCAGATGTACAGGGGCCGTCGGCCGATCCTGTCCGTGAGCCGGGCCCAGGCCTGCGTGGCGAAGATGCCGATGGCCGAGGCGATGCAGAGGGCCACGAGGGTCTGGGTCTTATCGGCTAGATGCTGGGTGTGGAGGTAGGAAATCATGTAGGTGATGGACACGGCATAGCCGGCGGTCTCCGCGATGCGCAGGCCGATGCCCTTGACGATGTTGCGCCAGTCGGTCTTGATGACCTCGACGATGGGGGACTTGACGATGGAGCCGCTGTCCTTGACCTCGTCGAAGACCGGGGACTCCGGGACCTTGGCGCGGATGATCAGGCCGACGGCGACGAGCACGATGCTGGCGAGGAACGGCACGCGCCAGGCGAGTTCGCCGCCGAGGTTCACGCTGACCAGGAAGACGAGGTTCGCGAGGAGCAGGCCAACGGGGAAGCCAGCCTGGACGATGCCGGTGTACTTGCCCTTGGATTTCCAGGGTGCGTGCTCGTAGCTCATCAGGATGGCGCCGCCCCACTCGGCGCCGAAGGCCAGGCCCTGGACCACGCGGACGAAGACCAGCAGGGCCGGAGCCAGCAGGCCTACCTGCTCGTAGGTGGGCAGCAGGCCGACGAGGAACGTGGCCACACCCATGAGGATCAGGGAGGCCACAAGGACGGGCTTGCGGCCCACCTTGTCGCCCAGGTGGCCGCCGATGATGCCGCCGATGGGGCGTGCGGCGAAGCCGACGCCGAGGGTGGCGAAGGCGGCCAGCGTACCTGTCACCGGATCGCCTGTGGGGAAGAACGCCGTACCGAAGTACAGTGCAGCCGCGGTGCCGAAGCCGATGAAGTCATAGGTCTCGATGACGGCGCCAACACCGGAGCCGATAGCGACGCGTTTTGCGTCCTTGGTGCCATGCACGTGGCCGCGCATTTTCAGAGCTTCATTGCTCATTGCTGAATCCCTTTCGAAGAGCGAGGATACTTCCGCACCGCCGCTGTCGACTGTTAACACATGATATGCCCAAGTGTGACCCGCATCATGCCTCAATGTCAACAGTCAATGTTTGAGGTTGACTGTCAACAATGAATTGGCCTACAGTGATTCACATCACCACCCCCTTATTTAGAGGATCAACTATTTAGAGGATCAACGACGATGTTCAATTCCCGACTCGGCTGCTCGTCCATCAGCTTCAGGCGTCAGGACCTGCCGGCCGCCCTGCGTACGATCAGCGGCCTGGGCTTCGAAGAGATCGACCTTGGCGCCCTCCCGGGGGTATGCGACCACGTGCCGTACAACCTGGATGCAGCTGCCGTGACCGCAGTGACCGCGGAAGTTTCCGCTTCCGGTCTTCGGGTCCGCTCAGTTAACGGGGATATCGGCGACCTCAACGCAGTGCTCGATGCCGGTCAGCAGGCCGCCCGCGAACGCCACTTGGACGCGCTGCTTAACCTCACCGCCAACACCGGTGCGAAGGCGCTGGTCCTGCCTTGTGGCGCCCTGAGCCACGAACCAGTCCGGAGCCTAGACGAGGATCTGGACCTCATTGCCGCCCAACTCACCCACGCTGCGCAGCGCGCGGCGGAGTTCGGCGTCGAACTTTGGACCGAATCCCTGCACTTCCTCCGGTTCTGCTGGAACCTTGAGCGCGCGGAACTGTTGGCCGAACGGCTGGCGGGTACCGGCGTCGGAATTGTCATGGACTTCAGCCATATTGTCGCCGCCAGCGAAGATCCGCTGGAGTACCTCGAACGTCACGAGGGCAGCATCTCCCACGTCCACCTCCGCGACGCCGTGCCGGGCAACATCAACCTCAGCATCGGCAACGGCCGGGCAGACTTCGCCGCCGGGCTCCGCGCCCTCGCGGCGAGCGGCTACACCGGCCACTTTTCCCTGGAACTCGAAACCCGGGACGTCACGCACGACGAACGCCCCGCCGCCGCAGCGAAAGCGGCAAGTTTCATCACCGACCTCATCTGAACCACCACCAAGTAATCCAAGGAGCATCATGACCACCACCATCCAGCGCACCGCCGTCCTCACCGGAGCCACCTCAGAGCGGGGCATCGGCATCACGACTGCCCGCCGCTATGCCAGCCAAGGCTGGGGCGTGGTGATCCTGGACCTCGATGGCGAGAAGTCCGCCAAGGTCGCAGCCGACATCGGCAACGAGTTCAACGTGCCGGCCTTCGGCCACGAAATCGACGTCGCCAACGAAGGCTCCGTCAACGCCGCCTACGCGGCCGTCAGGGCCGAGATTACCGCAGGGATCCTCCCGCCGGTGGGCGCCCTGGCCAACATCGCCGGCATCACCTCCCCGGTCCCTTTCCTCGAAACCACCCTGGACCTCTGGCACAAGGTCATGGACGTCAACGCCACCGGAACCTACCTGGTCACCAAGGCGTTCCTACCGGACATGATCGAAAACGGCTGGGGCCGGATCGTGAACATGTCCTCGGTATCCGCCCAGCGCGGCGGCGGCGTGTTCGGCAAGGTCCCCTACTCGGCAGCCAAGGCCGCGATCCTGGGCCTCACCAAGGCGCTGGCCCGGGAAATCGGCACCACCGGCGTCACCGTGAACGCCATCACGCCCGGTGCCGTGGATACCAACATCCGCGTGGGCAGCACCGACGAGCAGGAAGCCGCCATCAACGCCGGCATTCCGCTGGGCCGCAACGCCACCACTGAAGAGATCGCGGCCGTCATCACGTTCCTGTCCTCCGAGGAATCCGCGTACCTCACCGGAACCACCATCGACATCAACGGCGGAAGCCACATCCACTAACAGGGCTCCATCCAGGAGACCAAGTCCACGTCAGAGAGCCCACCATGACCAAGATTTTCAACGATCCGTCCGAATTCGCCGAAGAGGCCCTTGCCGGATTCTGCGACATCCATTCCGGGCTGGTGCGCCAGGTCCCCGGCGGTGCAGTGCGGCGCCTCCGCCCCGTCAAGCCCAAGGTGGCGGTCCTCGCCGGCGGCGGTTCCGGACACTACCCGGCGTTCGCCGGGCTGATCGGCACCGGACTGGCCGACGGCGCCGTGGTTGGTAACATCTTCACGTCGCCCTCGGCGCAGCAGGCCTACGCCCTGGCCAAGTCCGCGGATTCGGGCGCCGGCGTCGTCTTCACCTACGGCAACTACGCCGGGGACGTGATGAACTTCGGCATGGCCAGCGAACGCCTCGCCGCCGAAGGGATCCAGGTTGAGAACGTCCTGGTCACGGACGACATCGCCAGCGCGCCGCCGTCAGAATCCGACAAACGCCGTGGCATCGCCGGTGACTTCACGGTCTTCAAGATCATGGGCGCGGCTGCCGAAGCGGGCGCCGACCTGGCCGACGTCGTCCGCGTGGGCCGGAAAGCGAACAGCCTGACGCGGACCATCGGCAGCGCTTTCCATGGCTGCACGTTTCCCGGCGCTGACGCGCCGCTGTTTACGCTCCCGGACAAGCAGATGGGCCTCGGCCTGGGAATCCATGGCGAACCCGGCTTGTTCGACACCGATTTGCCGTCCGCCAAGGAGCTCGGCCAGGAGTTCGTCTCCCGGCTGCTGGCTGAAACGCCTGAGGGTGCCGGCGACCGGCTCGCAGTGATCCTCAACGGACTCGGTTCCACGAAGCACGAGGAGCTCTTTGTCCTGTGGCTGACCGTGGCACCGCTGCTCAGGGAGGCGGGCTACACGCTCGTGATGCCCGAGGTTGGCGAATTGGTCACCAGCCTGGACATGTCCGGTGTTTCCTTGACCATCACCTGGCTCGACGAGGAACTGGAGCCGCTCTGGACGGCGCCCGCGGAAACCCCGGCCTACCGCCGGGGAACTGCCGCCGTTCAGTCAGGGTCCGCCTCCGGCGAAGAACCGTCCGACGTCGGGACCGCCGAGGTGCCTTTCGAGGCCGAAAGCGACTCCCGCGCCTACGCCGTCCAGTGCGTGGCGGCGCTCGAAGCCGCCCGCCAATCGCTGCATGCGGCCGAGTCGCGGCTGGGTGACCTCGACGCCGTCGCCGGCGACGGTGACCACGGACGGGGAATGGTCCGCGGGATCGACGCCGCCGCCACGGCAGGCGCCTCAGCTGGTGTCCGCGGTGCCGGGGCAGGCTCCGTGCTGATCGCCGCCGGTGACGCATGGGCAGACAAGGCCGGCGGGACCTCCGGGGTTCTGTGGGGTGCGGGGCTGCGGGCCCTGGGCGAATCGCTGGGGAACCAGCGGACCCCCGGCGCCGGGGAACTGGCGGCCGGAATAAGCGCCTTCGCTGCCAGGATCACTGACCTGGGGAAGGCCGGACCGGGCGACAAGACCATGATGGATGCGCTGCTGCCGTTCACGGAAGCCCTTACCCGCCTGGTGCACGAGGGCGCAGAACCACGCCAGGCCTGGGCTTCCGCGGCCCTTGAAGCTGTGGCGGCGGCCGAGGCCACGGCTGCACTCCGCCCCCGGAAGGGACGGGCGCGGCCACTGGCGGAGAAGAGCCTTGGCACGCCGGACCCGGGAGCCACATCCCTCGCCATGATTTTCACGGTCATGGGTCCGTTCCTGGCAGGTCCGGGCCAGCCGGGCTCCAGCCAATCAGCCATCACATCCCACGAGACCACCATAGGGGCGCATTCATGACCACGGAACCAGCAAACCCCACGTCAGCATCGCCGGGACTGCGCCTGGTCCTGGGCGCCGATGAGGCCGGTGTCGACTACAAGAACCGAATCTTGGCAGACCTGCAGGCTGATCCGAGGATCAGCGAAATCATCGACATCGGGGTCAACCGGAGCGACGCCCCGGAGGACTTTGTCAGGCCGTACCCTTACGTGGGCATCGCGGCGGGAGAGCTGATCCGTGACGGGCGTGCCGACCGGGCCATCCTGTTCTGCGGCACGGGAATCGGCGTAGCCATAGCCGCTAACAAGGTGGACGGAATCCGCGCCACCACGGCCCATGATTCGTTCTCCGTGGAGCGGTCCGTACTGTCCAATGACTGCCAGGTGCTCACCATGGGGCAGCGCGTGGTGGGAGTGGAGTTGGCCAGCAGGCTTGCCCGCGAATGGATCGGCTATACGTTCGATCCGAGCTCGGCGTCGGCGGATAAGGTCAACGTGCTCACGGACTTCGAGGGCTGCTCCTAGGCTTCGCGGGTGGCGGGGGACTTGGTCTGCGCCGAATCGCGTTCCGCGAGGGAGCCCACGGCGTCGTCGATCTTCTTCAGGACCTGGGGCTCCAGCGTCACGCCGGCGGCGGCAACGCTGTCAGCGATCTGCTCGGGGCGTGACGCGCCGACGATGGCGGAGGCCACGTTCGGGTTCTGCAGGACCCAGGCCACCGCAAGCTGCGGCATGGTGAGCCCGGCTTCCGCGGCGATCGGCTTGAGGTCCTGGACGGCGGCCAGGACGTCGTCGCGCATCCAGCGCTGGATCATCTTGGCGCCGCCCTTGTCATCCGTGGCACGGCTGCCTTCGGGAGCAGGCTGGTTGGGCAGGTACTTTCCGCTGAGGACGCCCTGCGCCATGGGGGACCAGACAATCTGGGACACGCCCAGCTCCTCCGACGCCGGCACAACATCGGCTTCGATGACCCGCCACAGCATGGAGTACTGCGGCTGGTTGGAGATCAGCTGGAAGCCCAGTTCCTTGGACAGCGCGTGGCCGTCGCGGAGCTGGTCTGCGGTCCATTCGCTGACGCCGATGTACAGCGCCTTGCCCTGCCGCACAATGTCCGCAAACGCCTGCATGGTCTCTTCCAGGGGCGTCTCGAAGTCGAACCGGTGGGCCTGGTAGAGGTCTACGTAGTCGGTCTGCAGCCTGCGGAGCGAGCCGTTGATCGACTCCATGATGTGCTTGCGGGACAGGCCAACATCGTTTTTGCCCTTGGGGCCGGTGGGGCCGTAGACCTTGGTGAAGATCTCCAGGGACTCGCGGCGTTCGCCCTTCAGCGCCTCGCCGAGGACTGTCTCCGCGGCCGTGTTGGCGTAGACGTCCGCCGTGTCAAAGGTGCTGATGCCGGCGTCGAGCGCTGCCCGTACGCACTGGGAGGCGACGTCGTTCTCCACCTGCGAGCCGTGCGTCAGCCAGTTGCCGAACGTGATTTCCGAGACTTTGAGGCCACTGTTTCCGAGGTATCTGAATTCCATGGTTTCCACGCTAGCGGAGATAGTTGCTCAGGGTAAGGGCTTTCCGGAATGTTCGACGCCGGTGCGGCGGCCTCCGCGCTCAGCGGCGGCGGAGCTCCGCGTACTCCAGGGACGGCACCACGGCGCCGGCGTCGCGCTCCACGAAGTTGGTCCCGGGCGGCACCAGTTCGTCGATTGCATCCAGGACGGACTCGCCCAGGAGGGTGTCCGCGGCCTTCAGGTAGGCCCCGAGGTGCTCTTCGGTGCGCGGACCGATGATCACACTGCTGACCGTGGGGTGGTTAAGTGCGAACCCAATGGACATTTCCACGAGTGAGATCTCGAGCTTGTCGGCCAGCCTGGCCAGCGCGTCGGCGGCGTGCAGTTTCCGTTCGCTGGAAGGCCCGGAAATGTCGTAGCGTCCCGGGAGTGAATGGACGCGGGTTGGCGGTTGCCCGGCATCGAGGACAAACTCGCCGGACAGCCAGCCCCCGGCCAGCGGACCGTAGGCGAGCACGCCCAGGCCGTACTGCTGCGCAATGGGCAGGACATCGCGCTCGTTGCCGCGGACCAGCATCGAATACGGGACCTGGTTGGCTACGGGAGGAATCAGGTGGTTGGTGGTGGCCAGCCATTGCGCCTCCACGAGCTGTGCGGGGGTGAACACCGAGGTGCCGTAGTAGAGGATCTTGCCCTGCCGGATGAGGTCGTTCAGGGCAGTGATGGTCTCCAATACGTCAGTGTTGTAGTCCGGGCGGTGCGCCTGGTACAGGTCGATCCGGTCCGTCTGCAGCCGGCGGAGGCTGGCGTCTACTGCCTGCATGATCCAACGCCGGGAGTTCCCGGAGTGGGCGGGGTTGGCGCTCATCTGGCCGTGGAACTTGGTGGCCAGGAAGACGTCGTCGCGGCGGCCGCGGAGTGCACGGCCTACCACCTGTTCGGACTCACCTTGGGAGTACACGTCCGCAGTGTCCACCGCGGTGATGCCGGCATCAAGGGCGGCCTGGATGATGCGGATGCCTTCATCGGCTCCGGTGGGGGCGCCGCCGGATGCGCCGCCCGTGCCTTCGCCAAAGTTCATGGTGCCCAGTGTGAGCGGGCTGATGGGCGTGCCGGACCGCCCGAACACACGAAGTTCGCTGAGGCTCATCCCCGGCTCCTCACAATCGTTTGTCCACGCGGATTGCTGTGGATCGTCACGACGCTACACAAATTCGGCGCAGCGCCGCAGGAAAGCGCCACAGTGCTTCGCTTTTCGTAGCACGGGGTAACGCGGGCCGGCGCAGTGACGGTTTGTGACGCCCGGGGGCCGCGCGGTCCTAGCGTCGGTCGGCAGGCAGCTTGGCCTTGAGGACCTTCGCGTGGCCGGACAGCGACACCAGCGAACCGGTGTCCAACAGGGACAACGGTGCCGGGGCGGGCGGCTTCGTGAACGAGCGGGCAGCCCCGGTGACAGTGGTCTCACCGGCGGAGTTATCGCGTCCGGGGTTGTCCTGATGCAGCGCCGACTCCACCAGGGGAGCCACCGCTTCCAACTTCGCCGCGGGAACGGAGGGGCCGGGGAGATCACGTACCGAGATCTTGATTTCGGGGGCGGCCGCACGGGCGCGCGCCATGGCCCGGGCATCCGCCTCCGCCACCGCCGCGGCCCAGTCCTCGGCGAGCACCGGCGGCTCCTTGCGGGCCGCGGTAAGCATCGGGTGGTGCTCCACCACATGGTTGAACCGGGGCCGGAGTTCGGAGGGTTTCAGGAAATTGCGGCCGTCCCGCAAGGCCTTGCGCCAGTCGCGCGGCGTGCTCACTACGGCCAGGGCAGCCGCGCTGTGGGCTCGTACCGTGGACACGGCTGAGCCGGCCGTGGTCCGCAGCGCGCCGGCTTTTGCCCGCAGCACCCCGGCGCGGGCCGGCTCGCCGACAGCGGGGGCGGCAGCGCCGTCGTCGTGCGTTTCAGAAGGAGCGTCCGACGGCGGCCCAGACTCGCCGGGCAGCCGGACCAGGGGGAGGGTTTCGGTTTTCGGGTGCCGGCCGAAGAGGGCCATCGCGGTGAGGACAATCAGCCGCCCGACGCCGGCAAGCAGCAGGGTGAGGACAACCAGCAGGAACAGGCCCAGGAACATCAGGAGCGCCAGGCCGAGCGTGCCGAAAAAAGTCAGGTTGAGAGCGATCGTCGTTGAATCTCCCATGTCATCTCTCCTCTCTGCCGGCGGCGGAGTCCGTCCCGGCACTCATCACCACGGGCAACAGCCCCACACCACCTTACGGACTATTTTTCCGTCCGGAGGGCTCCGGGCGGGGTTCGTCCGAGGTTGTTTCGAAGCTGTTACCGGATATGACAACGCCGGCTGCGACCTATAGTCGAAAGGGATCCACGAGGCCGCCGGAAAGCGGTACGGACAACCGAGACGGGAGCACCATGCCCGAGAATTTGATCAACGCCGGTCCCTGCGTTTGCCTGTCCGGCGAAGCTTACGCGGACTGCTGCGGGCGGTTCCATAACGGCGGTGCCGAAGCGGCCACGGCCGAGCAGCTGATGCGCTCCCGCTATAGCGCGTTTGTCCTGCTGGACGCCGAATACCTCCGGAAAACCTGGCACCCGGATACCGCGCCTTCGGATCTGGAGCTGGACCCGGCCATGGAGTGGCGCCGCCTGGATATCCTGTCCACGAGCCGCGGCGGCCCGTTGGATACCGAGGGGACCGTGGAGTTCAAGGCCCACTACCGGCACGACGGCGAACGCGGAGTCCACCACGAAACCAGCCGCTTTGTCCGCGAGAACCGACGCTGGTACTACGTCGACGCTGTGATGCTCGCCTGACTGCCCGCCCGCCTGCCCTGAGGAGGCGTCAGGAGCACAGCGGTGGGCGCGGCTACCGCCTCAGAGCAGTGCCTGCGTCGGCAAGGTAAGGATTTCGGCTCCGTCGTTGGTGATCGCGATGGTGTGCTCGCTATGTGCTGTCCGGCTGCCTGTCGCACTTCGGAGCGTCCACCCGTCGGCGTCCGTGATGAGTTCAGCGGTGTCCGCCATGACCCACGGCTCAAGCGCGAGCAGTAGCCCGGGGCGCAGTGTGTATCCGCGGCCGGGCCGTCCGGTGTTCGCAATGTGCGGGTCCTGATGCATCGTTGAGCCGATGCCATGCCCTCCGAACTGGGTGTTGATCGGGTATCCAGCCTCGCTGAGGACGGAGCCGATGGCATGGGAGATGTCGCCGATGCGGGCCCCGGGTCCGGCGGCAGCTATCCCTGCGCTCAACGCGCGCTCGGTCGCGCTGATCATGGCTACGCTCTCCGGCGGCTGGGATTCGCCCACGATGAAGCTGATGGCAGAGTCTGCGGCGATTCCGTTCTTGGAGACGGCGAGGTCGAGTGTCAGCAAATCGCCGTCGGCAAGTGCGTAGTCGTGGGGTAGCCCGTGCAGCACGGCGTCGTTGACGGCCGTGCAGATGTAGTGGCCGAACGGCCCGCGGCCGAAGGATGGCTCGTAGTCGACATAACAGGACAGCCCACCAGCCTCGACGATCATGGCCGCAGCCCACCGGTCAATGTCCAGGAGGTTTGTCCCCACCGTGCTTCGGCTCTTGAGGGTGTGCAGGATGTCAGCGACGAGGGCGCCTGTCACTTTTGCCCGGGCCAATTCGTGGTGGTTCAGGATCTCAATCATGCGGCGCCTCTCTCATGCATCCAATAACTATCCCGGCCATATTATCCCGGTATTAGTATTGGAGCCATGGTCAGATTGCCACTCACATCCGCTGAAGTCGAACGGGGACAGCGCCTCGGTGCCTTGCTGCGTCGCGCCAGGGGGGAACGCTCGATGCTCACCACCGCGCTCGAGGCGCACGTCTCACCGGAGACCCTCCGGAAAATCGAATCGGGCCGCGTAGCCACCCCGGCGTTCTCCACTATCGCAGCGATCGCCGACGTCGTCGGCCTCTCCCTTGATGCGGTGTGGGTGGAGATCAACCGGCCCGAACGCAGTGTTGAACCGGCCAGCCCCGGCCCCACCACCCGCACGCGGTTGGCCTCGTAAGGCTCAGTCGCTGTACGTTTCGTCCGGGGTAAAGCCGGCCCGGTCCACCTTGCGGTGGAAGTGCATGCCGGCGAGTCCGCCGAGCACGGCACCCACCAGTGCGACCAAGGCCACCACGACGGCGGCAATGATGCTGGTGAGGGTCAGTTCGCCTTCGTTGATGGGGATCCGGGGGAAGCTGTTCAGGTTGGCCAGGACATTGAACTGCTGGCCCGCGATGATGCCCAGCAGGGCAATCACCACCGCAGCGATCAGCGCCCAGATCCACACCATAAAACCCTGCCGGGCGCCGTTGAACCGCGCCATCCGGCCGGCAACGTAGCCGCCGGAGTAATAGGAGACGAACAGGATCACCAGCAGGACAATGATGCCCACCAGCCCGACGGCGCCGTTCGTAGTCACCTGGCTCACGGCGTCGTTTACGTCGGTGTTGTTCGCCAGGCCCACAGCCGTTCCAGCCGCGGCCACAAAGGCTGTGAGCAGGACGGCCATGCCGGTGGCGGCGAGCCAGCCAAAAAAGGCCGAGCCCACTTTAATGCCGCCGAATTGTTCCTTTTCCCTGGCTACGGCCGTCTGCTGGTCGGTCAGGCGAGGATCCGTCCGGCGTGGATCCAACACCGCAGCCTCGGTCACCGGCACCTGTGCCGCCGGGGCATAACCCTTCTCCGCAGAGGGTGCCGGCGTCTGATCGAAGGTGCGCGTGGGCTCACTACCGGCGAAGGCTTGGTCACGAGCAGTTTCATTCCGTAGATTCTCATTCCGCGTCGTCGGCGGAAATCTGTCCTCTGGGCCCGTTTGGTTGCTCATGGGTCAACTCAACCACTGGCGACCAGCGATAACAAGCCTGCTTATGAGTTACTAGCGGTACTTCCGGTGCAGGTTTTCCTTCATGGAAGCCCCCGGCGTGGCGTCGGCGATCCACGGGCCGGTGCCCTCCGACGGGTCCAGCACTCCGGCCTCAAGCCAGGTGTAGTCCCCGGCCAGGACCTTGCGCGAAAGGATGTGGTCGCCGTCGTCCGTGTTCCGCCACAGCTTGTCAAAGTACTCGTCAATCCGGACGCGGGCCTGCTCGCAGTATGCCTCTGCCAGTTCGTAGGCACTGGCGGCGTGTTCCGGCGTGGTGCGGAGGATCATCTCGGCCCGTGAGCAGCAGGCAGCCATGGCGAACAGTTCGGCGCCGATGTCCACCACCCGGCCCAGGAACGCCTGCTTGTACTCCAGCTTCGCCTGCCAGCGGCCCATGCCGTAGAACGTCTGGCGGGCCAACCGGCGCGAGGATCGTTCCACAAACCGCAGCTGCTTGGCCAGCCTGCCGAAGTCGCTGTAGGACCGGGGGTCCATCCCGGCGCCGGCCACAAGTTTGGGAAGCCACCTGGCATAAAAGCCTGAAGCCCCGACGGCGGCCCTCGCCTTGTCCTGGAGGCTCGCGTCCATGGACGCAAGGTCGCCGGCGGCGGCCAGGTGGGCGTCCACGGCTTCGCGGGCGATGAGGAGTTTCATGATCTCCGATGAGCCCTCGAAGATCCGGTTGATCCGGAGGTCGCGCAGCTGCTGCTCTGCCGGAACCGCCCGTTCTCCCCGGGCTTCCAGGGAGTCGGCCGTCTCGAAGCCACGGCCGCCGCGGATCTGGACCAGTTCGTCGGCGATCCGGCAGCTGATCTCGGAGGACCACAGCTTCGCCAGGGCAGCCTCGATCCGCACGTCCTTCTGCCCGGCGTCGGCGAGTTCCGCGGACAGTTCAAAGACGGCATCCAGGGCGAAGGCGGACGCGGCAATGAAGGCGATCTTCTTGCCCACGGCCTCGTGTTGGCCCACCGGCCGGCCCCACTGGGTGCGGGCGTTGGACCATTCCCGGGCGATCTTCAGGCTCCAGCGACCGGACGCCACGCACAACGCCGGAAGGGCGAGCCGGCCCGTGTTCAGCGTGGTGAGCGCGATCTTCAGGCCCTGGCCCTCGCGGCCCAGCCTGTTGGCTGCGGGCACCCGCACCTGGTGGAAGCGGGTGACGCCGTTTTCGATGCCACGCAGCCCCATAAAAGCGTTGCGGTTCTCCACGGTTATGCCGGGGGAGTCCATTTCCACTACAAAGGCGCTGATGCCGCCCTTGTGTTCGGTGCCGTCCGCGTCGGTGTGGGCCGGCACCACGGCCATCACCACCACCAGCTCGGCAATCACACCGTTGGTGGTCCAAAGCTTCACGCCGTCCAGAACGTAACTCGCGCCGTCGTCCGTGGGAACGGCGGTGCTGCCCATCCGGGCGGGATCGCTGCCCACGTCAGGCTCCGTGAGGAGGAAGGCCGTGATGGCGCCGGCGGCGCAGCGCGGCAGGTACTCGCGCTTCTGGGCTGGCGTGCCAAAGACCTTCACGGGCTCGGGGACGCCGATCGACTGGTGTGCGGAGATCAGGGCGCCAATGCTGGGGTGGACACTGCCGAGCAGCGCCAGGGCTCTGCCGTAGTAGACCAGGGACAGGCCGAGTCCGCCGTACTCCTGCGGGATTTTCATGCCAAAGACGCCAAGTCCCGCCAGCCCCTGGAGATACTCGTCCGGGATCCGGGCCTCGCGTTCGATCACGCGGCCGGACATGGTGCGGGCGTACTCTGTGAGGCGCTCCATAAAGGCGTCGCCGCGTTCCACGTCATCGGCCTTTGCCTTCGGCCAGGGGTGGATGAGGCTGAGGTCGAAATTCCCCAGGTACAGTCCCTTGGCGAAGCTGGGCCGGTCCCAGTCGAGTTCGCGGGAGGCCTCAGCAAGTGCCCGGGCGTCCGCCGCGGTGGCTTCGGACCCGATATTGGCCGCTGCGACGGGGACTTCGGCGTCCGGGGCGTCGGTGGCGGGACTACGGGTGGTGGGCGGGTTCGTGGCGGGACTGTCAGTGGCGGAGCTCATGGGGTATCTCCTCTGCCCGGAATGGCCGGTTCAAGCCAGGGATCCGCCGGGTTGGAGAACCCTTCAGCTGTCTCTTTACATTACCCGCGGGTAGCTTCCAGTGCTAGGGGATGGCTGGCCGTGGAATTCCCCGGGGATCTCCACGGTCGAGGCGTGGTGGACCAGCCTGTCCCAGCCGTGGTTGATCCCGTGGACCACCGTCAGCAGCGTGGTGGAGGCGAGGAACCAGGCAAACTTGCCCACCCCCACCATGACCAGGGCCAGGAAGCCTGCTGTCAGGACGAAGCCCACCAGGACCAGGCCAAACACCAGGGTTCCGATGAATACCATGGTGCCTGTCTCCACTGCACTTAAGTCGAACTGCATTGTTCCCCCTGCTGCGCCGTTGCTTCGGTTGAGTTCAGTAGCATGAGCGTAGGGGGTGCCGGTGGGGCCCAACCAGACCTGCCCCGCCGTCACGGCGGGTTGATACGGGATCGCAACCCTACCCGGAGGTAGGTCACGGGGCGGTCGCGGAAAGATCACTGTTCGGGGTGCAAGGGCTCTGCGTTAACCTTGTAGTTGGCAGTTTTCGCGATCCGCGCTGCCCAACCATCCCCCAGCAGCTGAAGGAGAGCGCGTGCCCCGCTCCGCCAGGTCATCCGCTGACGCGATCAGTGCCCGGCTCCGGGACCTCGAACTCCTTACCAAGGGACCCGCCTGGGCCCTGACCCGCTCGGCGCCCTGGGTGATCGCGGTGCTGCAGGCATCCTTTACCCGTACACGTCCGCAGCTTCCGCTCGAGGAGTTCCACGCTGACGTCGACTCCTTCCTGGAGCAGCTCCGGCGCCAGGAGGCCGGGCCGGGTGGTGCCGCCATCGGCACGTCGTCCGGCAGGAACTACGCGGACGAGTGGACGCGCAAGCAGTTCTTGACCCGCCGAAACCAGTCGGGGCAGATCGTTTACGAGGTCACGGAGCCGGCCGCCCGCGTACTCGCGTTCCTGGACAGCCTCTCCAGCGAGCGTTCCACGCTGAACGGTTCCCGGCTGGGCACGCTCCTGGGCGACGTGGAGAAGCTGGCGAACGAGACCAACCCGGACCAGAGTGCCCGGCTGGAATCCCTGGAGGACGAGATCGGGGAACGCCAGCAGCTGATCCAGGACATCAGCTCCGGCGACTTTGACGGCCTGCTGGACGACGACGAAGCCGTGGAAGCCGCCGGGAACATCCTGGACCTCGCCGCCAGCCTGCCCGCCGACTACAAAAAGATGCGTGACCGCATCGAGGAACTGGTGGGCGAGCTGCGCAACCAGATCATCGAGGAGTCGCTGAGCAAGGGTGCCACCATGGCGCAGGTGCTCGAGGCGGACAAGCGGCTGCGGCAGAGCCCCGAGGGCAGGACCTTCCGCTCCTTCACCGCGTTCCTGGAAGACCCGCAGCAGCAGGTCCGGTTCCGTTCGGCCATCGGCGAAGTCCTCAGCCGGCAGTTCGCCGACGACCTTTCGCCGGAGGACCGCGAGACGCTCAAGAACCTCGTGGCCGAGCTCCGCCACCAGCACAGCCAGATCCAGCGGATCTACGGCAAGCTCAGCGAAAGCCTCAACACCTACGTCCAGAGCGACGACTTCCGCCAGTCCGTCCGGCTCCGGAAGGTGCTGCGCGAAGCCGAGCAGGCCATCAGGTCCCTGCCGTATGAACGCGAGCGGCCTGGACTGGTCCGCGGCCCGGTGCTGTTCAACGCCGGGTTCGAATCCCTGGCCATGGTCAAGCTTTACGACCCGGACGAGTTCGCCGTCCCGCCCAAGCTGGCCGACCCCATCGCGTTCAGCGACTCAGACCGCGTGCGCTCGCCGAGAACAGGCAAGGCCCGTCCCGAGGCCATCCGGGCCGCCGTGGCCGGCGCGTCCACGCTGGCCGAGGCCTGGGTCCAGCTGCCGCCGGAGGAACAGCACATCAACTCCATCCGCGCACTCCTCTCGCACGCCCTCCAGGAAGGCGCGGTATTTGACCGCGACGGCTGGGATGGCCTGGACTACGAACAGATCGACGGCACCACCCGCACGGCGTACCTGCCGGTGGTCACCCTCAAGAAGGATTGACGATGACTGAAGAAATTACGACGGCGGCACCTCCCGTTGAGGAGGACTCGTCACTTACTGAGGCGCCTGCGCACGCAGAACGACCCTTCAGCGTCACGCCCCGGGACACGTTCGTGGACGGCGCGGCACTGTTTCCCGGCGACACCGGTGTTCTGTCCATGAAGGTGCGCCAGGCGCTGGTCAAGCTGCTCAAGGGTCCGTACGTTGACGGCGGCCGCGACGAGAAACTGTGGACCACGCTGCTGGACAACCAGATCATCCTGCGAAGCCGGCTGTCCGAGCTGTTCCTGACACTGCAGCTGGACCACGAACGCAAGATCGCCGTCCTGCGCCCGGTGGATCCGGAGGCCATCGGCGGCAGCAGCCGCTCCAGCATCCTGCGTCAGCAGCGTGCGCTGAGCCGGGTGGAGACCATCGTGCTGCTCCGCCTGCGGATGCTGCTGGACCGCCACGTCACAGCCCAGACCGACGCCACCATCACCCTCGAGGAAATCGCCGACCTCGTGGCCCACTACCAGCCCGCCGGACAGCAGGACGCACTGCGGGATTCGGACGTGGTCACCCGGGCCATTACCAAGCTCCTGGCCCGCCAATTGCTCCTCACCACGGGACTGGATGATGTCTACACCATCTCCAACGCCCTCCCGCTGGCCCTCCCCTTCGAAAACATCGGCGATATCCCGGCCCAAATCGAAGCCCTGGTAGCAGCCACCACAGATCCGACGGGCACGGAAGCACTGATAGAGCTCGACACCCCGGTGGTTGAGCCTGTCGAAACCGAGGATGACGAGGACGACGACTCCGCGGTAGCCTCAGCCACCACTACGGAGGAAACCAAGTGAGCATCGCAACCGTGCTGCCGATGGGCGACCTCACGAACCCCGGCCAGATGCGCCTTGCCTTGGTACAGGTGGTCAACTGGGGCACGTTCCACGGGGCGCACACCATGCACGTGGACCGCAACGGAACCCTGCTGACGGGCAACTCGGGGGTGGGTAAGTCCACGCTGTTTGACGCCATGCTGCGCGTGTTTGATGCCCGCCCGCGCTCCAACGAGGCCGCGGCCCAGCGTGCCGGCGGTGCTGTGGAGGACAAGCGGACCACGTTCACGTACATGCGCGGCAAGGTGGGCGACAAGGCGGTGGGCGAAGGCTCGGCCAGCGCGTTCCAGCGCCCGGGTGCCACCTGGTCCGCCGTCGCCCTGACGTTCGATAACGCCGCGGGCACGCGCATCACGGTGTCCGCCCTGTTTGACCTGCCCAAAAACGGCACCGAGTCCAGCGTCGGGCGTTTCTACGTGATCGACAGCAAGCCGCTGGACCTGCCGGCCATCGAGGACATCGCGGAAAAGCGCTTCACCAAAGCTGCGCTGGAGACGATCTTCCCGGATGCCCAGGTCTTCGATGTCCACAAGGCTTTTGCGGAACGTTTCCGCCGCCTCCTGGGCATCAGCTCGGACCAGGCGCTGCCCCTGCTGCGCGTGATCCAGGCCGGCAAGGGCCTGGGCGGCAGCGTCAACACCTTCTTCCGCGACCAGGTCCTGGACGCTCCGGCCACGCTGGCCGCAGCGGATGACGTGGTGGAGGAATTCAGCAACCTGATGTCCATCCGGCAGCGGCTCGAGGACGTACGGCAGCAGCGGGACCAGCTGGCCCCCGTGCCCGGGCTGAATAAGGAGTATGCGCAGTCGCTCCTGGACGCGAACCGGCTCCGCGAGTTGTCGGGCGAGGAGTTCGAAGCCTACAAGCAGCAGCTCGCGGTCACGGTGCACCAGAAGACCCTGGCCCGGTTCAAGGACCTGGCCCAGGTGAAAGCCAAGGAGCTGGGCGCGGAACGCTCCGTCCGCGACGGGCTGGCCAAGGAACTGCGCCAGCTGGAAACCGATTACAACAACCAGGGCGGCAACGCGATCTCCGCGATCGAGCAGTCGCTGGACAACGCCAAGGTTGGTCTGCGGCTCCGCGAGCAGGTGGAGGAAGCGGCCCGCAAGGCCCTGTCCGACGCCGGCCTGCAGCTGGAGTGGACCGCTGAGGGTTGGGAACAGGCCCACGAGCAGGCTGCCGCCAGGTCGGCCGAGCTCAAGGATGACTCGCAGGCCCTGCAGGAGCTCCGCTTCGAAGCCTTCGACGGCCACGCCACCAAAAAGCGTGAGCTGGCGGCAGCCCAGCAGGAGCTGCTGTCTCTGAAGACGCGCAAGTCCCTGCTGCCGCCGTCGAGCATTGAAAACCGTGCGGCCATCGCTGCGGCCACCGGTGTCCCTGAGGACCGGATGCCGTTCGGCGGCGAGCTGATGGACCTCGCCGAAGGGGAGGAACAGTGGCGGCCCGCAGCAGAGCGCGCGCTCCGGAACCTTGCCACCACGTTGCTGGTCCCCGGCGAACATTTTGCCGCGGTGACCCGCTACCTGAACGACAACAAAGTCCGTGGCGCCCTGCGCGCGGTGGACGTGTCCAAGCCGCTCGCGGGCGGAGCCCTCGCCGTGGAGGACGCGCGCGACGGCGACCTCCTCACCAAGCTGGACATCCTCGCCAGCGGCGCGGTGGCGGACGCCGGGGAATGGATCCGGGAGCGGATCGCCCTCGATTTCGCCTACCCGTGCGTCGAGGACCCCAACGAGCTGGCCACCCTGGACAAGGGCCTGAGCCTGGGCGGTGTGGTCAAACGCAACCGGCACACGGTAGAGAAGGACGACCGTTTCACCAGCCGCCAGGACTACGTGCTCGGATTCGACAACGCCGCCAAGCTGGAGCTCGTGGCCGCCCAGGTGGAGGACCTGCAGCAGGAACTCGCCAAGGCTGCCGAGCTGGCCCAGAGCCGTGAGGAGTCGCACCAGGGCATGAGCCGGCAGCTCGATGCCCTCCGCCGGATCGCCGAGGACCACCGGCACTGGGAACAGGTCTCAGCTGCCGTCGCCGCCGATGAACTCGCCAGGATTGAACAGCGGCTCAAGGACGCCTTCGCGGCCCAGGCCGACCTGGAACCGCTGCGGGCCAACATCGAAACCGCGAGGGAGAAGCACCAGGCCAGCACCGAAGCCGCAGCCGTCCTGCAAAGCGAATACAAGGCACTGGACCGGCAAATGAGCGCCGCCGATTCGCTGCTGGAAGCCGCGCGTGCCCGCCTGGCGCAAGCGCCGCCGTCGGACGCCACCGTCACTGCGCTGGAACCGTACTTCACCGATTTCGGCGACGTCAGCGAGATGCATGAGCTGGACAACCTGGCCAATCGCGTCCGGACGGCGCTGCTGGGAGAGCTGTACGCGGCCGAGGCGCGCGGGCAGGCGACCTCCGAGCGGCTGACCCGGATCTTCGAGGGTTTTGTGCGTGAGTGGGGCTCCGCGATTTCAGCGGACCACGGCACCTCCATCGGCGCGGCAGGGGAGTTCGAAGGCCGCTACCACGCCATCATCAGCGACGGCCTGCCCGCCCAGGAGTCCGAGTTCCGGCAGTTCTTCAACCAGCGCACGCATGAATCGTTCAGCACGCTGCTGCACCTGCTGGACGAGGAGCGGCGGTCCATCACCAGCCGCATCCTGCCGCTCAACGGCATCCTGTCCGAGGTCAACTTCCACGAGGGCAGCTTCCTGGAACTGGACATCAAGCAGACCCTGCCGGCCACGGCCAAGCAGTTCAAGGACGCTATCCAGAACGCGCTGAAGGCCCGGCACACGCGGCCAGCCCGCGCGGGTTCCGGCCCGGAAGCCGGCGGAGGCGACGACGCCGAGCTCACCGCCCGGTACAAGACCCTCGAAACGCTCGTGAAGCGGCTCGGCTCGCCCACGCCGGAAGACCGGCGCTGGCGTGCCGAAGTGCTGGATGTCCGCGGACACCTGTTTATCCAGTGCAAAGAGCACCGGGAAACCGGCAAGCGGACCGACGTTTATATGCACGCCGACACCGGCTCCATGTCCGGTGGCGAGCGGCAGCGCTTCACGGCGTTCATTATGGCCGCGGCGTTGAGCTACCAGCTGGGCATCGCCGAGCAAGGGTTCACCACCTACGGCACCGTGATGATGGATGAGGCGTTTGTGCTGGCCTCCGAGGAATTCGCCGGCGCCGGGATCAAGGCGCTGCACGAGTTCGGATTCCAGCTGCTGCTGGCCGCACCGGAGAACGTGATCGACCTGTCCCGGCACCTGGGCTCCGTGACCGAGATCCTGCGGGACAAGCGCACCAACCGCTCCGGCGTGCTCACCGCCCCGGTGATCCGGCCCAGGCCCGGCGCGGAAGGTCAGTGGCGGTCCGAGGCGAACCCCGTGGACATCGTGCTCCGCTGACGGCTGACCCGGACGCTCTCTCACTTTTGGGGCCCTGTTCACCAACCCTCTATCACTTTCCTCAAGAAAGTGAGAGAGCGTTGGTGGATTTCCTGCGGTAAGTGAGAGAGCGTCTACCCCCCGGCGGCGGCGGCGGCCGTGCAGGCGTCGATCTGGGCCTGGACGACTGCGCCGTAGTGTCCCACCAGCTCGTCAAAGTCCCAGCCGTCGAAGAGGCCCAGGGTCCGGAGGGTCTCGCCGAAGCCGGTCATCAGGGCCACCACGGTGGAGGCGAACCGGCGATCCGGTGTGGTGTCCCCGATGAGCCGGGCGGTGGTGGCGAGGTAGCGTTCGCGGATATCTGTCCGGGCAGCCTCGGGGTCGGGGGATTCCAGCACGGCGAACGGGATGGTGGCCCACGGCTCCTGCGTTCCGCGTTCCCGGCGCATCAGCACGCGGAACACCAGTGCCCTGCCGAGTTCCGACGTCGGGACCTGCAGTTCGGCGAGCTGCGACTCGTCGGGCCGGACCGCGGCATAGAGCTTTTCCTTGGAGACGAAGAGTTTCATGACCAGAGCCGCCGAAACACCTGCGTCCGCAGCGATGTCCCGCACCGTCACGGCGCGGTAGCCTCGCTCACCGAAAAGGCGTCCGGCGGCGCTGAAGATCGCGTCGTGGCTGGGGCTGCTCATGCGCCCACCGATGCCGTGGACTTTTCCTCCACAAGCGGCGCGGCGAGGTCAACGGTGACGGAGCGGTTGTCCACCGCGAGCTTCCGCGCCATGGCCTGATGCGTCGCCGGATCCACCATGGTCACGAGGTAGCGGCCGGCGTGGGGCAGCGGAAACGCGTAAGCGCCGTCGTCGTCCGAAAGAGTGGTGTCCACATGGCCGCCACCTGCCTCGAGGAGCGTCACCACCGCGCCGGCCACAGCCTCGCGTCCCGCGGTGACCCGTCCGCCGATCTCCAGCCGGTCCCGAAGCAGGAAGTTCTGCTGCCGGGTGTGGCCGTCGAAGTCGAAGACCTCGGCCACCGGTGCCCAGCCTGCCGCGTTGGTCACGATGAGGTACTTCCCGGCGCCGGGGAGGGCCACCGAATAGTTGCCTTCCGTGTCCACCCGGCTCCAGTCCACCGGTTCGCCGGCGGTCTGAAGGACGGTCACGACGGCGGGCGTGACGGGGCGGTTGTCAGGCGCAAGGACGCGCCCCTGCACCACGATTTCGGTCGCCTTGAGGGCGGCAGCGGCGTCACCTGCGGACGGCCGGTGGGCTGCCGTGGCCTTCGGGATGAATACGGTCGCGACCACCGATGCCGCCGCTGCCAGAGCGGCCAGCCAGAATACGTCCTTAAAAGCCTCGAAGGACGGAAGCTGCACGGCCCCCACGCTCATGCTGACCGAGGTGAGGACCGCGGCAACCGCGGCGCTCGACGTCGAGGTGCCGATGGACCGGACCAGGCTGTTCAGCCCGTTGGCGGAAGCGGTCTCGGTGATCGGCACGACGCCCATGATCAGGGTGGGCATGGCGGCGTAGGCGATGGCCGTGCCCACGCTGACCACGGTTGAACCGATGATCACCCACGCGATGGAGTCGTAGAAGAAGACGCGGCTCACGTAGCCCACAATCATCACACTGGCGCCGGCGATCAGCGCGGACTTGCCGCCGAAGACCCGGATGATGCGTCCGGAAACAGGCGCGAACATCACCATGGCGAGCCCGGACGGGACCATGCACAGCCCGGCGGTGATGACGTTCAGCCCGAAGCCGTAGCCCGTGGCCGTAGGCAGCTGGAGCTGCTGGGTGGTGAGGAGCATGTTGGCGAACATGGCGAAGCCGATGAGCAGCGAGGCCACGTTGGTCATGAGGACCGGCCGGCGTCCCGATGTCCGCAGGTCAACCATCGGGTGGCTGACTTTCAGCTCATACGGGACCCATGCGGCGAGCAGGATTGCGGCGGTAAGGAACAGCAGCAGCACCGGCTCCGAGCCCCAGCCCCACGCGCCGCCCTTGGAGATCGCCAGCAGTAGGGCGGCCAGGGCTGCGGAGAGCACCAGTGCTCCCGCGTAATCGAAGCGCCCGGCCGTGCGGACCTTGGATTCCGGGACCACCAGCGCCACGGCAACAAGCAGCAGGGTTCCGGCGGCAGCGGACACCCAGAAGATCGAGGCCCACCCCAGGCTCTCGTACAGCACTCCGGCCAGGGGCAGTCCCATCGCGCTGCCGATTCCCAAGGTGGCGCTCATCAAGGCAACCGCGGAGCCCATCTTCTCCTTGGGCAGCTCGTCGCGCATGATGCTGATGCCCACCGGAATCAGTGCCGAGGCGAAGCCCTGGAGCGTCCTGCCGATGACCAGCCACAGGAAGGATCCGCCAATGGCGGCAATGATCGAACCAACCACCATGATCGCCAGGCAAACCACCATCATCTTGCGTTTGCCGTACATGTCCGCGCTGCGGGACACGATGGGCGTTGCCACGGCGCTGGCCAGCAGGGTGGCGGTCACCAGCCAGGAGGCGTCGTCGGCGGTGACGCCCAGGATCCGGGGGAAATCCGGAAGGAGCGGCACCACCAGGGTTTGCATGAGTGCTACCACCGTGCCGCTAAGGGCCAGGGCGGCGGTGATGGCGGACGGGGACGGCCCCCGTTTGGTGTTGGCGTTGGAACGCGGCATCAGGTGCTTTCAGGTGTGGACTTTGGGGCGGGGGCTGGCGCGGTGAACGCGCGTTTACCCCTTGATAGTGAACCACCGTTCACCCTTCGCCTGCAATGATCTCGCGCTATTCGTTACGTCACATAATCAATTACGCAATACAAAGCTTTTCTAATTCGGAGCAGGCTAGGCTAGCCTTACTTAGGTTCGCATCATTCACCTAAGGAGTTCCGTGACTTCCCCCCTCTTCTCCGGCCCGAGCGCCACCCGCCGCACGCTGTTCAAATCAGCCGGCAAGGCTACGGCCGTTCTCGCCGCCGCGGCACTCTCACTGTCTGCCTGCTCCACCGGCCCCGCGTCCTCCACCTCGGACGCCAGCACCTCCAGCGCCACCAGCTCGCAGTTCCCCGTCACCATCAAGCACGTCTTCGGTGAAACCACCATCAAGGCACAGCCCAAGCGCGTAGTCACCGTTTCCTGGGTCAACGACGACGTTGCCCTGGCCCTTGGGGTAGTGCCTGTGGGCGTCCCCAAGAACGAATGGGGCGGCAACGAGCAGGGCTCCACCCCTTGGAAGGATGCGGCGCTGAAGGACTTGGGCGCGAGCTTCGGTTCCGACAAGGCCCCGGTCCAGTTCTCCGAGGCCGACGGCATCAACTTCACCGAGATCGCCAAGCTGACCCCGGACGTTATCCTGGCCGCCTACTCCGGCCTGACCGAAGAGGACTACAAAAAGCTCAACGAGATCGCACCGGTGGTGGCCCACCCCGAGGTGGCCTACGGAACCTCCTGGCAGGACTCAACCTCCATCATCGGCAAGGCGCTGGGCAAGGAGGCTGAGGCTACCAAGCTCATCGCCGATACTGAGGCCACCGTCAAGACGGAAGCTGCCAAGTACCCGCAGATCGCCGGCAAGAGCTTCATCTACGGCTACGCCGATCCCGCAGACCTCACGTCCACGGGCTTCTACACCGCCAATGACAACCGGCCGAAGTTCCTCTCAGCCATCGGGATGAAGCTGGCCCCGGCCGCCGAGAAGGCGTCCGCCGGCTCCAAGGACTTCTTCGTGAAGTGGGCCGCCGAGAAGGCCAACGAACTTGAAGCCGATATCTTCCTGAGCTCGGTCGAGGATACCGCCACCGCTGATGCCGTCAAGGCCGACCCCCTGCTGGGCCAGATCCCGGCCGTCAAGAACGGCGCGTTCGTTGCCGATGCGGACAAGAGCCTGGTCCTGGCAATCTCCGCCTCCTCGCCGCTGAGCCTGCCGTGGGCGCTGGATACGTTCCTCCCGCAGCTCGCCCGCGCAGCGGACGCAGTGAAGTAAGCACCGCTCCATGACGGAAAGTACGACGACGGCACCCGCCGGACAGCGCGAACGGACACTTGGGGCCCCGATCGGGTCGCAACGAGGGCCCCAAGTGTCCGTTCGCGCCGTTCGAGGGGCTAGCGCCGGTCAAGCGGCTGGCGCCGGCGGGAAGGCCGGAACGAGGCAGCTTGCCTGGCTGCTGGCCGCCGTCGTTGTACTTTCTTTGTTGGCCGCAGCATCCTTGGCTATCGGCGCCCGGGGCCTTTCCCTGGCTACTGTGTGGCAGGCGCTCACCCAGTTCGACGCCGCCAACGGCGACCACGCCGTGGTCCACGCGCGCATCCCCCGCACCGTCCTGGGAATCCTGGTTGGCGGTGCCCTGGGCCTGGCCGGCGCCGCCATGCAGGGCGTTGCCCGTAATCCGCTGGCAGATCCGGGCATCATGGGCGTCAACGCCGGAGCCGCGCTGGCCGTGGTCGCTGGCATCTACCTTTTTGGCGTCACCTCCCTGAGCGGCTACATCTGGTTCGCTTTCATCGGCGCCGGAGCCGCCGCCGTCGTGGTTTACCTCGTCGCGTCCATGGGCAGGGAAGGTGCGACGCCGGTCAAGCTCGCCCTCGCCGGCGCCGCGCTCAGTGCCGGGCTCTATTCCCTGATGAGCGTCATTCTCGTCTCCAGCCAGGACACCCTGGACCGTTTTCGTTTCTGGCAGGTGGGCGGAATCTCCGGCCGCGACTGGGCAGTCGTGCTCCCGGGCCTCCCGTTCCTGGCCGTCGGGGCACTCATTGTTCTTGGCACCGGCCGCATCCTCAACAGCCTCGCGCTGGGTGATGACATCGCCCGCGGCCTCGGCCAGCGTGTGGGCCTGACGCGCGGCGTGACAGCTCTGGGCATCGTGCTGCTGTGCGGCTCCGCGACGGCATTGGCCGGGCCCATCGGCTTTGTTGGCCTGATCATCCCGCATGCGGTCCGGTCACTCACCGGCCCTGACTACCGCTGGATCCTGCCGTTTTCCCTGGTCCTCGCGCCGGCACTTTTGCTCGGCGCGGACATCATCGGCCGTGTAGTGCTGCTTCCCGGCGAGGTTCCGGCCGGGATCATGACGGCGCTGGTGGGTGCGCCGGTCTTCGTCTGGCTCATCCGCCGCGGCAAGGGGGCCGGGCTGTGACCACCTCCACCCGGCGCGAACGTACAGATAATGCCCTCAAAGCCGCCCAAACGGGGCCTCAACTGTACGTTCGCGCGTCCCTGCTGAGGCGGACCATCGTGAACCGGACCGCCGCGCTGGCCTTCGCCGTTGTGGTCATGTTCGCCGTGTACGTGCTCCTGGGCAGCTACACCGTGACCATCCCGGACTTTTTCAAGATCCTCATCGGACACCTGACCGGCGGCGAGAAAATCCCCGGCGCCAGCTTCATCGTTATGGAGAACAAGCTGCCCCGGGCCGTCATCGGTGTAATGATCGGTGCCGCGTTCGGCCTCTCCGGCGGCCTGTTCCAGACCATGCTCCGCAACCCGCTGGCCAGTCCGGACGTGATCGGCATCAGCTACGGTGCCAGCGCGGCCGCGGTCACCGCCATCGTGATCTTCGGCGCCACCGGTCCCGCCGTGTCCGGCGCGGCGCTTGGCGGCGCGCTGGGCATCGCAGCACTGATCTACGCCATCTCGCGCGGTCCGTCACTGGGCTCCGGCGGCGGCAACCGGGGGAACGCCGCGGGCAACCGGCTGATTCTGGCCGGAGTGGGCATCGCCGCAGCCCTGCACGCGGTGGTCAACTTCATGATGACCCGCGCAGACATCCGCACGGCAGCCGACGCACTCGTCTGGCTCAACGGCTCCCTCAACTCCGCCAACTGGGACCGGGCGGGCATGCTCTCACTGGCGCTCCTGGTCCTGATCCCTGCCGTCGTCGCACTGGCCGGGCCGCTGCGCATCCTGGAACTCGGCGACGACGCCGCGGCCGGGCTGGGCATCCGCGTCGGGTTCACCCGCCTCGCCGTGGTGGTCACCGCCGTCGCACTCGCCGCGGTGGCGACGGCGGCTGCCGGGCCGGTCTCGTTCGTCGCCTTCCTGGCCGGTCCCATCGCCCGGCGCTTCACCCGAAAAGCCAGCCTCCCGGCGTCGGCCCTGGTGGGTGCCCTGATTGTCCTCACGGCCGACTACATCGCGGCCAACCTCGCCCCCTTGCTGCTGGACGGCACCGTGCTGCCCGTCGGAGTTATCACCGGCGCGCTCGGTGCCCCGTTCCTGCTGTGGCTTCTGGTCACGGCCAACCGAAAGGATGCCTGACATGGCCGTTCTTAGCGCCCAGGACCTCACCCTCAAATACGACCAGCGCTGCGTGGTGGACGGCCTCACGGCGGAAATCCCCGAGGGCAAGGTGACCATGATTGTGGGCGCCAACGCCTGCGGTAAGTCCACGCTCCTGCGCGGCCTGTCACGCCTCCTCAAACCGGCGGCCGGCGTTGTGACGCTGGACGGCAAGGACATCCACTCCCGCCCGGCCCGAGAACTGGCGCGTACCCTGGGCCTCCTCCCGCAGCACCCCACCGCGCCGGACGGCATCGCCGTCCGCGACCTCGTGGGCCGTGGGCGCTACCCGCACCAGGGCTTCTTCCGCAGCTGGAGCACCGAGGACGACGCCGCCGTGCAGCGCGCGCTCGAAGCGACGGAAACGCTGGAACTCGCTGAGCGGAACGTCGATGAGCTTTCCGGCGGACAGCGCCAGCGCGTCTGGATCGCCATGGCGCTGGCCCAGGAAACCGACGTACTCCTGCTTGACGAACCCACCACCTACCTGGACCTGGCGCACCAGGTGGAGGTCCTGGACCTGGTCACGGATCTGAACCGCAAGCGCGGCACCACGGTGGCCATCGTCCTGCACGACCTGAACCTGGCAGCACGCTACGCGGACCACGTCATCGCCATGAAGGGCGGCGAGATTGTGGCCCTGGGCGACCCCATAACCGTTGTCACCGAGAAACTGGTCCGGGACGTCTTCGGCCTTGAATCCCGGGTGATTCCCGATCCTGTCTCCGGCACGCCACTGATTATCCCCATCGGCCGCCACCACAGCACCGCAACCGAACTGGAGCTCGTTTCATGAAGACCCGCGACATCGCCGCCACCGAGCCCATGACCCTGGCCTTCGAGGTGAGCGTTTCCTCGGTGCAGGAGCTGAGCCCCAACTTCCGCCGGATCACCTTCGGCGGGTACTCGCTGCGGGACTTCGGCGTTAACGGCGACACCCTCGACCTGCGGATCAAGCTGATGATCCCTTCCTTGGCCTCCGACGGCACACAGCTGCCCCTGCCGGTCTTCGAAATGGAGCAGGCCGGCTGGTACCGGGAATGGCTTGCCATGGACCCCGCGGTGCGCGGCTCCATGCGCACCTACACGGTCCGGCAGTCCCGGCTCGATGCCGTTTACCCGGAAATTGACGTTGACTTCGTCATGCACTTCGACGCCGACGGCCACGGCGGTCCCGCCGCCAACTGGGCCCAGAACGCCAAACCGGGCGATTCGATCACCCTCATCGGCCCCAACAACCGTGCCGCCCAGTGCTCCACCGCCGAGGCCTACGGCGGCATCGAATGGCGGCCCGGAATGGCGCAGCGAGTCCTGCTCGCCGGCGACGAAACCGCCATTCCGGCCGTCTCCGCCATCCTCGAAAGCCTGCCGTCCTACATGAGCGGCCACGCCTTCCTGGAAGTCCCGGAGGCCGGTGACTTCCTCGACCTCAAGACGGACGCCGACGTCGCGATCACCTGGCTTGCCCGCGGTGCCGCGATTGGCCGCTCACGCCCGCACGGCGAGCTGCTGCAGCAGGCAGTTCGCACGGCAATCCCCGTTCCCGGCTGGGTGGGCATCAAAGCGTCCGACGCCGGCGCGGGCCCGGAGCCCGAAGACGTCAACGTGGACGTGGACATCCTCTGGGAGACGCCCGCGCGGATGGAGACAGCCGAAATCGAGGCCACCAAGAACCCAGCCATGCCCGCCGGCGCCATGCCCTTCTACGCCTGGATCGCTGGCGAGGCCGCCGTTATCAAGGACATGCGGCGTTACCTTGTGCGCGACGTCGGGATCGACCGCAAGCAGGTTGCCTTCATGGGCTACTGGCGGCAGGGCAAGGCCGAGGTTTAGGACGCTCTCGCACTTCCTGTGGGTTTTTCTGCAGCGCTCTCTCACCTGCTGTTGCTTGGCGTTAACCTTGCCGTTGTTTCGTATGGCTAGGGTGGTCGCGTGGATGTCTCTCCCTTACTGCCTGCGCGGAATGGGCGGCGTATCTTTGTTGCCCTCGGGGATTCCTTTACCGAGGGCGTGGGGGACCGGGATCAGCGGCTGCCCAACGGCGTACGGGGGTGGGCTGACCGGGTGGCCGAGAAGCTGGCCAAGGCGGAGCCGGGTTGGGAGTATGCCAATCTTGCGATCCGGAGCAAGCGCCTGCGGCACGTCATCAGCGAGCAATTGGAGGCGGCGCTCGCCATGAAGCCCGCGCTGATCACCCTCTATGCCGGCGGGAACGACATCCTGGACATTGGCACGGACATGGCCGCCCTGATGGACGAGTACGAAAGCCTCGTGGCGCAGCTTGCCGGGAGCGGGGCCACGGTGGTCCTGTTCACCGGCTTCGACGTCAAAGTATCAGCGGTCCTGGAGCTGCTGAAGAAGCGGAACACCGTCTACAACCAGCGGGTCCGCGAGATCGCCGCTAAGCATGGGGCAATCCTGGTGGATTACTGGTGCCTGGACGCCTTCCATGACCGTCGGATGTGGGACACGGACCGCCTCCATATGTCCAAGGCGGGCCACAAGTACCTCGCCGGACAGGTCCTGGACCAGCTCGGGGTGCCGCACAAGATCCGCCCGAAGGACTGGGACCCGCCGGCCCGGCTCAGCCTGCGGGAGTGGGAGCTGCGGCAGCGGCGTTGGGTCAATGACTGGGTGCTGCCGCTCTTCGGCCGCAAAATCAGGGGCGTCACGCTTGGGGATACGTTGGCGCCGCGCTGGCCGGAACCCGTTAGGGTGCCGCGGAAACGTGGGCTGAAGAAGCTGATGGACGAAAGCCAGAAGCCGAAAGAGTCCTAGGTGTCCAGCAGGTTTTCGTAACCCTCCGCCACGGTGGTGGCAGTGAATTCGATGACCTCGAACTCGGCCACGCCGTTGCTGTAGAAGGGGTCCTTGGCCAACGCAGCATCCAGGGTGGGTCGGTCGGCCTTGGACAACAGCACGCCGCCCACCGCGGGAACCAGGCGTCCGGACGCAAGGAATACGCCGTCGTCGAACGCCTGCTTAACCCAGGCCATATGCGCGGGGCGGTGATAGTCCACAATGTCTTCGGGCACCCTGTAGGTCAGCGATACAACAAACATAAAGCCAGCCTACTCGGGCGGGTCCAGGGGAACACGTGCGTCACTTGAACGCTCAACCACGCTCTGCTTCTAGAATGGACGCATGACCGAACCGCGCTGGCTCAACGCCGACGAACGCCGTGCCTGGCTGGCACTCCTGAGCATCAACACGCTGCTGCCGGCTGCCCTGGACAACCAGCTCCACACCGCTGGCAAGGTGTCCTTGTTCGATTACAACGTCATGGCCATGCTGTCAGAGGCCGAGGGCCGTTTCCTGCCGATGAGCCAGCTGGCCGCCCGCACGAGTTCGTCGCTGTCCCGGCTCTCGCACGTGGTCTCCAAACTGGAGAAGCGCGGATGGCTGGAGCGGCGTCCGCACCCCCGCGATGCCCGGGTCACCACCGCGCACCTGTCCGACGTCGGGATGGCCACTTTGGAAGCGCTGGCACCAGGGCACGTGGAGGCAGTCCGCACCAAGTTCCTGGATGCCCTCACGGATCGCGACGTCAATGACCTCGCCCGTATCGGCGAAAAGATCGTGGCCCGGCTGGACGATGACCACTGGATCCTGCGTGAGACGGAAAGCGGGCCATAAGCCGCAGCTCTGACGGCCACCGTCCGGTCAGGCCCGTCTTGGTTGCTCCCGGCAACAGATGAAAGACTGACGCCATGGACTTTTCCGCACGGTATGTAGCGCTCGGCGACTCTTTCACGGAGGGGGTCGGGGATGACGACCCCGGCCGTCCCAACGGTGTCCGCGGCTGGGCGGACCGTGTGGCGGAGCAGCTGGGCGCGGCGGATCCCGGCTTCGGCTACGCCAACCTGGCCATCCGCGGCAGGAAGCTCCGCCAGATCATGGCAGAACAGGTGGACGCCGCCGTCGAGCTTAACCCCACCCTGGTGACCATTTACGCAGGCGCCAACGACATCCTCCGGCCCAGGATCGACATCGACGATCTCCTGGCGGAATACGACGCCGGCATCCGCAAGCTGGCGGCCACCGGCGCCACCGTGGTGATGTTCACCGGCTTTGACGCGCGCGGCTCCAAGGTTTTCAGCACCATGCGCGGCCGCACCGCCATCTACAACGAACTGGTCCGTGGCATCGCGGGGGACCACGGTGCGCTGTTGGTGGATTACTGGCGCTTCAATGAGTACTACGACTGGGGCATGTGGGCGCAGGACCGGATGCACATGTCCGCCGCCGGGCACGCCAACATGGCCAAACGGGTCCTCACCGTCCTGGAGCACGACCACTCGATCGAAGTCCCGCCCATGACCCCCGTACCCGAGCTGAACCGGGCCGAAGCCATCCGCGCCAACGCCCGCTGGGTCCGCGAATTCGCCGGCCCCTGGGTGGTCCGCCGTGTCACCGGCAAGTCCTCGGGCGACGGGCTGGCGCCCAAGTACGCCCAGCTCACCCGCCTCCAGCAGCCGAATCCTTAGCCGCCGAATTCCCTAGCGGCCGAACCCCCTAACTGCGGAAGCCCGGCGTGGCCAGCAGTTCCCCGTCCGCACGAACCGCCAGCACCGCGACGTCCCAGACGTCGGTCGCCCTGTCCAGCATTGGCCTGCCGCCTGCCACAATCGCGGTGGCGAGGACGTCCGCCGTTGTGATGTCTGCAGCCGCAACCGACACCTGGGTGAACGCAGAGGCATCCCTGGGCCAGCCCCAAATATGGTCGCCCCTTTCCGCGGAGCCGGAGGTGGCCAATGCCGCGTGACGCTGTCCCAGCGGATAGCCGGCCAGCAGAACGCCACGGTCTGCAGGATCCACAATGCCCGCGTCCCACGGTGCGTTGCTTCCAGGCACCGGCGAACCGCTAACCAGCACGTCGCCGCCCGCGTTCAGGCACCAGTCCGGACGCCCGAGCGCCAGCAGCGAGGTGGCTGCCTCCTGGATCGCGAAAGCCTTGACGAGGCCGCAAAGGTCCAGCGCGCCGTCGGGCCTTTCCGGGGTGAAAGCACCCTCGGTGCGCAACCGCCAGTCCAGGGCCTCGGCGTACCGAGCGCGCATGACCGCCGACGCCTCCCGCAGCGACAGTTCGCCACGGGCAATGGTGCTCGCTTCAGAGTCTGCCCGGTACAGGCTGAACGTCTCATCCAGATCCAGAAACAGGCGTTCGACGACGGCGGTGGCGGCTGCCAGTTCATCCTCCTGGACGTTCCCTTCCGGGGCCGGGTTCACCGGCATCGTCAGGCTGATGATAGTGCCCATGCTGCAGAATGTCCTTGCTTTCATAGGCACCCCGCCCGCCTGGATTGCGGGGTTCCTAGAGGTTCGCGGCATCGATGGCTGCCTGGAGGGACGTGAGGTAGGCGCTGCTGGTGACGGTGGCGCCGCTGATGGTCTTGACCTTGGCAGATTGTGCGGCCAGGACTTCGCTCCGGAGCAGGGGCGCAGCGCGGTTGCTGATCTGGATTGATTTTCGGTCGTCGTCGGTCAGGTGGAGTGCCGTGACCTCGGTAATGGTCCCTGCCTTCACGGTGATCTGGACCTGAACGGAGCCAAACCGCGTCGACACCACCGCGCCGTCGTATGTGCCGGCCGCTGCCGTCGCTTCGGCGGAACCGGCGGAACCGGCGGCGCCGTTGGCACCGGAGGCCCCCGTGGACCCGGCACTTCCGGTCCCGGTACTTCCGGACCCGGACGTGTCGGTCCCTCCGGTCCCGGTTGCCGCCGGCGTGGCGGTAACCGAGCTGTGGGTTTCCGCTACCTGTGCACCGGCCTGCCAGCCGGCCAGGAGGATGCCGGCCGAGGCCAGCGCCGCGGAGACTGCTCCCCGTGCTTTCACCAGTCGAACCTTTCGTGATGGATCTGTTCCGGCCCGACGCCCGCTGCCCGGGCATCGGAGATGACGTTGCGGGCCCAGCCTGCAGGGCCGCAGATGTAGACGTCAGAATCGGCGATGTGCGGGACGTATGAGGCGATGTTGTAGCCGTTGCGCACGGCGCTGTCGGGCAGCCAGCTGTGGTCATCGCACCGGGGCCGGGGACCTGTCAGGTGGAACAATTCGGCTCCGCGCTGTTGGCAAAGCGCCAGGATTTCGGATCCCAGATAGAGCTCCTGTTCGTTGTGGCCCCGCAGCAGGACAGTGGCGTCTCCGGGCGCGAACGGCGTGCTTTCCAAAAGGGCGCGCAGCGGGGTGATGCCGATTCCGGCTCCTATCATCACTACTTTGCTCCGCGTCCGGGCCGCGGTGCTGAACAGTCCGTACGGTCCTTCCACGGCAACCTTGGTGCCGGGCTTCAGTCTGGCAAGCTGCGCGGATCCGCGGCCAAGGTTACGGACGGTTATCCGAAGCACAGTCCCACGCCCAGGTCCGGACGCCAGTGGCTCTGCTGACAGGCTGAAAGGGTGCGGATGCCACCACAGGCCCGGGGCGAGGAAGCGCCAGATGAAGAACCGCCCGCCGCTGCCGGCGAGCCGGTCCAGCTGCAGCCCGGTCATCTCGATGTTCACCACGCCCGGGGCCGTCATGCTCACGCGGCTAACCGTGAGCTTGTGCCGGGCGGTGGCAGCGATGGGCTGCGCGATGCGGAAGTACAGGAGGGCCGTGCCGGTGCCGACGCAGATAGCCAGCCAGTACCAGCGCTGCCACGTCCCCTCCGCGAAGAGCCCGCCCACGCTGAACTGATGGGGGATGGAGGTGCCGACGGCGGCGTACGTCAGCAGGTGCACCGCGTACCAGAATTCGTAAGGGAAACGACGTCGGACGGCCACCAGCGAGGTGGCCACCAAGGCGATGAACAGGGCCATGGATATGTAGGCCAGCCACATGTCCGGGACCAGGACCCAGAGGGCAACGGATTCGCTGATGGGGTCCAGGCCCTCGGCCAGCCCGTAGCCCACCGCGATCAGGAGCCCATGGGCCAGCAGGAGGTACAGCGAAGGTTTGCCGAGCATCCGGTGGAATTCGAGGGCTCGGTCGTGGCCGATTGTCCGGTCAACGAAGGGAATGCGGGCCACCAGCAGGAGCATCAAGAGGACCAGGTCCATGCCAGCCAGTCCCGCCACGATCCCCAACGCTGTAAAGGCGGAGGCGGGCGAATTTATGACTGTTGCGCCGCCGTCGGCCAGCCACAACGCCACGGCGGCGGCCACCGATCCCCAGGCGATGACCGTCAACGCGTCTGTGCGGAGCCGCCGCCGGCGATGTTGTCCGGCGAATAGAGCTGCCTGCGAAGGGCGGCCCGGCGCTGCCCGAAAGACGGAAGGGCCGGAGCGGTTCGGCGTTTGGGTAGCCGGTCGGAGCTTCGTTGTCATGCTTCAACAGTGAGCTTCAAAGCTTTCATTCAGCTGTGAAATTGCCGGTTGTTCGGCTATGAATGCCCTGCAGAAAAGCGGTGCCTGGTACGGCGCCCTTATACACCGTCCGAACCCGGATTGGTCTTTAATTGCGTGAACTCGTAGACTTGGTGAGCGCTAAGTGCGCGGAGCGTGCGCAATTGCTCCGGTGGCCCGGTAATTTTCTCCAGGGTAGCCGGTAGTTAGGGGCTCAAGTTGCGTGACTAACCGTTCACCCTGATCACTTTGGGTCGCACTTAGCCGCATGATCCTGCAGCAGATATGCGGATCATTACATTCAATTCTTGAGGAGAAGTCATGGCAGCACACTGCCAAGTGACCGGAGCCGAGCCGGGCTTTGGGCACAGCATTTCGCACTCGCACCGTCGCAACAAGCGTCGGTTCGATCCGAACATCCAGAAGAAGCGCTACTGGGTTCCGTCCCTGCGCCGTAACGTCACTCTGCAGCTTTCTGCAAAGGGCATCAAGACCATCGACGTACGCGGCATCGACGTAGTCGTCGCCGCCATCCTTGCTCGGGGAGTGAAGCTCTAATGGCTAAGGACAAGGACGTACGTCCGATCATCAAGCTCAAGTCGACTGCGGGCACGGGTTACACCTACGTGACGCGGAAGAACCGTCGTAACGACCCGGACCGTATGGTTCTGAAGAAGTACGATCCCAAGATCCGTCAGCACGTCGAATTCCGAGAGGAGCGCTAAACACATGGCTAAGAAGTCAATGATCGCAAAGAACGAACAGCGTAAAGTCATCGTTGAGCGTTACGCTGCAAAGCGCCTCGAACTGAAGAAGGCTCTGGTTGACCCCAACTCGACCGACGAAGTTCGCGAAGCTGCACGCCTCGGCCTGCAGAAGCTTCCCCGCAACGCGTCGCCCGTCCGTCTGCGTAACCGCGACATCATCGACGGCCGTCCCCGCGGTACCTTCCAGAAGTTCGGTATCTCCCGTGTTCGCTTCCGCGACATGGCTCACCGCGGTGAGCTCCCGGGCATCACCAAGTCTTCCTGGTAATCCAGCACCGCTGATTCCAGCTGCTTGAGAAGGGCCGGCAACCATTTGGTTGCCGGCCCTTCTGCGTTTAAGGCTTCCAGTGATCGTGCTCTTCCTGTTGATCGAGCCCCGCCGGGTGGTCGAGCTTGTCGAGATCCCGCACTGTGTTGGCCGTTGTGCTGCAGCACACAAAACTGAAGTACGACGGCGGCGCCCGCTTTTGGGTGCCAATGCCGGCTCTGGGCCCGGAATGNCCCGGGAGGGTGTGGGAGAGTAGGTCACCGCCGGAACATCATTACAGGTCGAGAGCCCCCCAACCACCAGGTTGAGGGGCTCTCCCTTTTTAAACCACCAAAACACCCCCGGCACCACAAACCCAGGGACCGCAGGCGCACCAAGACCGCCGGCGCACCGAACCACCCCAGACACCACAAACACCCCAAAACCATGCCAACACCCAGCCCCGCACACCAGTGAATTTGGGCACACTCCAACAGGGTCGCTCTCGTCAGCTGGCCGGGTCGTAGCCGAACTGCCTGACCTCTTGCGGGCAGCGGCAGGCAACGGCGATCTTCGCGGCCCACTCGAGTGCCGCCTGCCGTGTGGGCAGCTCAAAAATGGCGTAGCCGCCGTTGGGCACCTTGTGGCCCGGGTGCGTGCCCTCGGTGACGGTGCCGTCACCGGCCACGAGCACGGGGTCTACGGCCTCGTCGATCCCGCCGCCGAAAACGTACACGCCCGCCGCCTTGGCCTCGGCGATGACGGCATGTGAGTCTTCGACGACCGCCTGGACGTCTTCCTCTGGGAAAACCATGGCGTCACTGGGGAACGAGATCAGGTACTTGGTCATTCTTGGACTCCTCTGCGTCGGCGGCGCGATCCGTCAGTTCTTCTGTCCGGCACCGCTCTGGTGCACAGACCGATTTTGGCTCCGGCGCCCTACAGATGGTCAAGGTAGAGCGTTGCGACCAACCCGCGGAACCTGCTCGAGCCGTACGGTCTGAAAGCGCGTCCTAGAGTGCGGGCACGTGAAGAATATCGCCACGACCGCTTTGGCCTGTCCTGATATGACCACGTTTTGTCGGCTCGACGAGCTGGGTCTGAACCTGACTGGGAACCTCTGCCCGGATAGCATCGATTATTGCTGCCCACCATAGGGTGGCTGCATGACTGACGCAGAGGTCGAGATCGCGTACTCAAAGAGAGCCGCCGAGTACATCGCCAGATTTGGGTCGGTCGAGTCCACGCATCCGGCTGACCGGAAGTTCGTAGCTGAGTGGGCCGCACCTCTGGTGGGGCCAGTGCTGGACGTAGGATGCGGGCCCGGCCATTGGACGAAGTTCCTCGCGGACCAAGGGGCCGCGGTCGAAGGAATCGATTTGGTGCCGGCCTTCATCAATCAAGCAGAAGCAACCTTCCCAGGCATCCCATTCCGCGTCGCCTCCCTCACGAGCCTCGGCGTTCCCAAAGGATATGCAGCTGGCATCCTGGCCTGGTACTCGCTGATCCACTTTGCACCCGACCAGGTTCCCTCCGTTCTCCGGGAACTGGCACGGCACTTGGCTCCTGGCGGACGTCTCCTAATAGGACTGTTTGAAGGTGACGAAATCGCGAGATTTCCTCACGCTGTAACGCCTGCATACTCCTGGCCCGTGGAGGTACTAACCACGATGCTCAGTGCCGCCGGCTTCGAAACCATCTCGCATCAGAGACGAACCGATCCTGGTCGTCGGCCGCATGCCGCTATCAGCGCACGCCTAAGCCGCTCCTAGGAGAGTTGACCAGAAGGGATACGCCCAGACGCTCGGCCGGGTGGACCTGCAACAAGGCAGAGGGTCCGGGCTGCCACGGGGCAGGCAACAGCCTTGGCCGTCTCGGCTGCCGGCCAGTCCCTGCTAGATGTGATCCAGTCAACACAAACCCGTTCTGGCCGATTACTGCACCGGGACCCCGTTGAGACCCCTGGATTCCCCGCCACGACGCGGTTCCTGNGAGGGGTGGGGGCCCGTTGTGGGGGTGGATTTGCGGTGGGGGTTGGGTGGGTGTATTGTTTTCTAAGTCGCCGCGAGGGGAACAGCGAAGAGCTGGTTACCGCGGGCGGCCAAACCCCCTAATTCAAGACCAAATGTTGGTTGTTCTTTTGAGCGCCTTTGTTTGGTGGGGATGTGTTTTCTGCTGGTGCGGGTCCTGGAATATGGATTTGCGTCGGGGCGGGAAACCGGGTAAGTTTGAAAAGTTGCTCCGGAGCGATCCACGGCCGAATGGTTGGTTGTGGTGGTGCCGGGTGTGTCTGTTGTTTGAGAACTCAATAGTGTGCCAAGTTTGTTGATACCAATTGTTTTATTGATTGGTTGTTTTGGCTGGGCCTGTCCACCCCGTG
>NZ_JBVAYS010000008.1:0-96599 GCF_055412785.1 Pseudarthrobacter lactosi | reverse complement strand
GACTCTCTTCTAGTGGGCCACGGCGGCTGCGCCGTGTTCATCGATCAGGGCGCCGGTTTCGAAGCGTTCCAGCGCAAACGGCTTATTCAGCTTGTGCGGGGTCCCGGTGGCGATGTTGTGGGCGAAGGTGAGGCCGGCGGCGGGGGTGCCCTTGAAGCCGCCGGTGCCCCAGCCGCAGTTCACGAACATGTTCTCCACCGGGGTGGTGCCCACGATCGGGGAGGCGTCCAGGGTGGTGTCCACGATGCCGCCCCAGGTCCTGAGGACGTGCGCCCGGGCAAAGATGGGGAAGAGTTCGACGGCGGCTGCCATCTGGTGCTCGATCACGTGGAAGGAGCCGCGCTGACCGTAGCCGTTGTAGGAGTCCACGCCGGCGCCCATGACCAGTTCGCCCTTGTGGGCCTGGGAGACGTAGACGTGCACATGGTTGGACATCACCACGGTGGGGTGGACCGGTTCGTGCAGTTCGGAGACCAGTGCCTGGAGCGGGTGTGACTGGATGGGGAGCCGGAAGCCTGCCATTTCCGCCAGGACCGAGCTGTGCCCGGCGGCGCACAGGCCCACCTTTTCGGTGTTGATGGTGCCCTGGTTGGTCTTCACGCCCACCACGCGGTTACCGTCCTTGACGAAGCCCGTGACTTCGCAGTTCTGGATGATGTCCACGCCGAGTTCGTCGCACTTGCGGGCGAAGGCCCAGGCCACGTGGTCGTGCTTGGCGATGCCGGCACGGGGCTGGTACGTGGCTCCCATAACGGGGTAGCGGATGTTGTCGTTGATGTTCAGGATGGGGCAGAGTTCCTTGACCTGCTTCGGATCCAGCCATTCAGCGTCCACGCCGTTGAGCTTGTTGGCGCCGACCCGGCGCATGCTTTCGCGGACGTCACCCAGGGTGTGGGCGAGGTTCATGACACCGCGCTGGCTGAACAGGAAGTCGTACTCGAGTTCCTCCGGCAGGATTTCCCAGAGCTTGAGGGCGTGCTCGTAGATGGCCGCGCTCTCGTCCCAAAGGTAGTTGGAACGGATAATGGTGGTGTTCCGGGCCATGTTACCGCCGGCCAGCCAACCCTTTTCCAGGACGGCGATGTTGGTCATCCCGTGGTTCTTGGCCAGGAAGTAGGCCGTGGCCAGGCCATGCCCGCCGCCGCCCACAATCACGGCGTCATAGGACGATTTGGGTTCCGGGTTGCGCCAGAGGAAATCCGGGTGCTCGGGAAGCAGATCGACCATCATGCCACCTCGGTCACGTCAGAGGACAGGTTGGGGTAGAGGGGGAACTTTCCGGCCAGGATTTCAACCCGCTGCCGGAGTTCCACCACGGTCTCGTCGCTGAACTCGCGCTTGAGTGCTGCGGCGATGATGTCCGCGACCTCGGTGAATTCTGCCTTCCCGAACCCACGCGTGGCCAGTGCCGGCGTGCCGATACGAAGACCGGAAGAGACCATCGGCGGACGCGGGTCGAAGGGCACGGCATTGCGGTTGACCGTGATGCCGATCCGGTGCAGGCGGTCTTCGCCCTGCTGGCCGTCCAGTTCCGAATTGCGCAGATCCACCAGGACCAGGTGCACGTCAGTGCCACCGCTGACTACGGTCACGCCGGACTCTGCAACGTCGGCGGACAGCATGCGTTCTGCGATGATGCGGGCGCCTTCCAGGGTGCGTTCCTGGCGTTCGCGGAATTCCGGCTCAGCAGCGAGCTTGAACGCAACTGCCTTCGCGGCAATGACGTGCTCCAGCGGGCCACCCTGCTGTCCGGGGAACACTGCGGAGTTGACCTTTTTGGCGATGTCGGCGTCGTTGGTCAGGATCACACCACCGCGCGGGCCGCCAAGGGTCTTGTGGGTGGTGCTCGTGACGATGTGGGCGTGAGGCACAGGGTTGGGGTGCAGTCCAGCGGCCACCAGACCTGCGAAATGCGCCATGTCCACCATCAGGTAGGCACCTACCAGGTCCGCGATACGGCGGAACTCGGCGAAATCCAGCTGCCTGGAGTATGCGGACCAGCCGGCGACGATCAGCTTCGGCTTGTTCTCAACCGCCAGGCGCTCGACTTCAGCCATGTCAATCAGCATGGTGTCTTCGCCGACTCCGTACGGGACCACTTTGTAGAGCTTGCCGGAGAAGTTGATTCGCATCCCGTGCGTCAGGTGGCCGCCGTGTGCGAGGTTCAGCCCCAGGATGGTGTCGCCGGGCTGGATCAGGGCGAACATCGCCGCTGCGTTGGCCTGGGCGCCTGAGTGGGGCTGCACATTGGCGAATTCGGCGCCGAACAATGACTTAAGACGGTCGATGGCCAGCTGCTCGACCACGTCAACGTGTTCGCAGCCGCCGTAGTAACGCTTGCCCGGGTAGCCTTCGGCGTACTTGTTGGTCAGGACGGATCCCTGCGCCTCCATGACCGCAGTCGGCGCGAAGTTTTCGGAGGCGATCATCTCCAGGGTGTCCTGCTGGCGGAGCAGTTCCTGCTGCACGGCGGCGTGGATCACAGGATCGGTCTCTGCAAGCGAGCGGGTCAGAACGTCGACCATTGTTTCTCCTAAGTCTGCCATCTAATATCCTGTTGATATATTAGTTTCGTGACTCAAGTATGCTATCGGCTCCGGAGGGTGTCAACAGATTTCTGAGGGTTTCGCCGGCAGAGCCAAGAGTGGCCGCGCAACAGACGGAGGCCTTAAACGCTTGAGGCGCAGCCCTTTCCGGGCTGCGCCTCACTCCTGGCGTGCAGACCTGGGCTAGGCGGCGAAAAGAGCTTCGCGCACAGCGCGCTCAAAGCCACTGACGTGGATCCGCGCGAGCTCCGCGGCCCGGGCTTCATCTCCGTCGATAACCGCACGGAGCAGGTCCACATGCTCATGGACGTGACGGGAGAGGTCGGGAAGGCGATCCAGGACCATGCACCAGATTCTTGTCGCGAGATTGTCGTAGCGAATCAGGACATCTTCGAGGTGGGGATTGGCGGCGGCCGCGTAAATGCCTTGGTGCACACGGGCATCGAGGCGCAGGGTTTCAACGACGGAGGCCGCACTTGCGTCGAAAGACTCGACAGCGCGCATAACGGCCCGCAGTTGCTCTCGCATCGACTCCGTGGCCACCCGCGCCGCCCGGGAGGCGGCAAGAGGCTCAAGCTGGGTGCGGATTTCGGAAATGAACGCAAGATCAGTGACCTCCACCCGCGTCGCGAAGGTACCCCTCCGCGGATAGGAAACCACCAGGCGATCCAGCTCAAGCCGCTTCAGGGCCTCACGCACCGGAGTCCGCCCGACGCCAAGGTCCTTGGCGAGGTCGCCGTCATTGAGGAGGTCGCCGGGCTTGATGTCAAGCATCAGCAGCCTGTCGCGGATGCGCTCGTAGGCTACGTCAGCCAGCGACCTCTTTGCCGCATCATCAATTGCCAGAACATCAAAAGCCACAGCGTGAACCCCTTTTCACTCAAGCCAAGAAGGCTATTGACCTCCACCACTGACCAGTATACGCTAATTGCCAGTCCTAATATATCAGTTCTAAATCTTGGAATATATCTAAAGGAGGAGACATGACCCTAGTGGCGATAAACTCATCTACCAGCACGCTGCCTCAGTCGGAGGCCCGCGTGAAAGACCAGACGCAGAAGTTCGTGCTCACACTGTCGTGCGGCGAACGCGCGGGCATCGTCCACGCGGTCACCACCTTTCTCTTTGAGCGCGGCTTTAACATCGACGAACACCAGCAGTTCGACGACGGCCTCCGCCAGACACTGCATCTGCGCACCGCCATCTCCGGCTCGTCCACCTACACCCCGGAGAGGCTCCAGGAAGAGTTCCGTTCGATCGCTGACCGCTTCGACATGAAGTTCAGCTTCCATGACCAGACCAAGCAACGCATCCTCGTGATGGTGTCTAAGTTCGGCCACTGCCTGAACGACCTGCTCTTCCGCTGGCGCGGGGGAAGCCTCGGCGGCGACATCGCCCTTATTGTTTCCAACCATGAAACCCACCGGGCCATGGCCGAGGCCGCCGGCCTCCCCTTCATCTATCTCCCGGTGACCCCTGAGACGAAGTCAGATGCTGAACGGCGCCTGCTGGAACTCGTGGACGAGCACAACATCGACCTCGTCGTGCTCGCCCGCTACATGCAGGTACTGTCCGACGACCTCTGCCGCTCCCTGGAAGGCCGGGCTATCAACATCCACCACTCCTTCCTCCCGGGATTCAAGGGTGCACGCCCTTACCACCAGGCGTACGACCGTGGAGTCAAGCTGGTGGGCGCAACGGCCCACTACGTAACCGCGGAACTGGATGAGGGGCCAATCATCGAACAGGAAGTCATCAGGGTCGACCACAGCTACGGACCGAACACCCTGTCAACAGTCGGACAGGATGCCGAAGCGCTGGCACTCTCCCGCGCCGTGCGGTGGCACTGCGAACACCGTGTGCTCCTGGACGAAACCAGCACCGTAGTGTTCCGCTAAGCACCCGCCACCCGCCCAGCAGAGACAACTCACGAAAATCAGCAGGAGAAACCACATGGCATCGACGCCAAGCATTGTCATTATCGGAGCTGGAATCGTCGGCACAAACCTGGCCGATGAACTGGTTACCCGCGGTTGGAACAACATCACCGTCCTGGACCAGGGACCGCTGAACATGCCCGGGGGCTCCACGTCCCACGCCCCGGGCCTCGTCTTCCAAACGAACCCTTCAAAGACCATGGCTACCTTCGCCAAGTACACCGTTGAGAAGTTCCTGTCCCTGGCCGAGGACGGCGTCAGTTGCTTCGACCAGGTCGGTGGCCTCGAAGTCGCCACCACCGAAACCCGCCTGGCGGATCTGAAGCGGAAACTCGGATACGCCGCCGCATGGGGAATCGAAGGCAAGATCCTTTCCCGCGCCGAGTGCAAGGAGCTCTACCCGCTCCTGAACGAGGAAGACATCCTGGGAGGGCTCCACGTCCCCAGCGACGGCCTGGCACGTGCCGCCCGCGCCGTCCAGCTGCTGATCAAGCGCACGGAAGCCGCAGGCGTCAAGTACCTGGGCAACACCACGGTCACGGGCATTGAGCAGTCCGGCCGCCGCGTCACCGGTGTCGAGACCTCCGAAGGCGTCATCCCCGCCGACATCGTGGTTTCCTGCGCAGGCTTCTGGGGCGCCAAGATCGGCGAAATGATCGGGATGTCCGTCCCCCTTCTCCCCCTGGCCCACCAGTACGTGAAAACCACTCCGGTGCCGGCACGGAAGGGACACAACGAACTTCCCAACGGCGCTTCCCTGCCGATTCTGCGGCACCAGGACCAGGACCTGTACTACCGCGAGCACGGCGACCGCTACGGCATCGGCTCCTACGCGCACCGCCCCATGCCCGTGGACCTTGCGGACCTTGGCTCCTACGACGCCAACAGCATCAGCGAGCACAACATGCCCTCCCGCCTCGACTTCACCCTGGAGGACTTCCTCCCGGCATGGGAGGCCACCAAGCAGCTGCTTCCAGCGCTGCGGGAAAGCGAGATCGAGGACGGCTTCAACGGCATCTTCTCCTTTACTCCCGACGGCGGGCCCCTGGTGGGCGAGTCCAAGGAGCTCGATGGCTTCTTCGTCGCCGAAGCCGTTTGGGTGACCCACTCGGCCGGCATCGCCCGGGCTGTTGCCGAACTCCTGACCACCGGAAAATCCCAGACCGATCTTGGTGAATGCGATATCCACCGTTTCGAAGACGTCCAGCTGACCCCTGAGTATGTCAGCGAAACTTCCCAGCAGAACTTCGTAGAAATCTATGATGTCCTGCACCCCCTGCAGCCCAAGCTCTCCCCCCGCAACCTTCGCGTCACCCCTTTTCACGCCCGCCACAAGGCACTGGGCGGATTCTTCCTGGAGGGCGGCGGATGGGAACGCCCTTACTGGTTCGAAGCCAACGCGGAACTGCTGAAGGAGATGCCGGCTGAGTGGCAGCCCCCGGCCCGTGATGCCTGGTCCGCGATGTTCAGCTCGCCCATTGCAGCCGCTGAAGCCTGGAAGACCCGCACCGCGGTGGCCATGTACGACATGACTCCGCTCAAGCGTCTCGAGATTTCCGGCCCGGGAGCACTGAAGCTGCTGCAAGAGCTCACCACAGCGGAGATGGACAAGAAGCCCGGGGCAGTCACCTACACCCTCCTGCTGGACCACTCCGGTGGCATCCGAAGCGACATCACCGTCGCCCGGCTGAGCGAAGACACCTTCCAACTCGGCGCTAACGGAAACATCGACACCGCCTACTTTGAGCGGGCCGCACGCCACCAGACGGAAAGCGGAACCGCCAGCGACTGGGTCCAGGTCCGCGACACGACTGGCGGCACCTGCTGCATCGGTTTGTGGGGGCCCCTCGCCCGGGACCTGATCAGCACCGTCAGCAGCGACGACTTCTCCAACGACGGTCTCCGCTACTTCCGGTCCAAGAAAGTCATCATCGGTGGCGTCAGCGTGACCGCGATGCGCTTGTCCTACGTCGGCGAGCTGGGCTGGGAGCTGTACGCGAGTGCAGACAACGGCCAACGCCTCTGGGATGCCCTGTGGAAGGCCGGTCAGCCTCACGGCGTCATCGCCGCGGGCCGGGCCGCCTTCAGCTCGCTGCGTCTTGAAAAGGGTTACCGCTCATGGGGCACCGACATGACCACCGAGCACGACCCCCTGGAAGCCGGTCTCGGCTTCGCCGTGAAGATGGCCAAGGAAGACTTCGTCGGAAAGGCCGCCTTGGAGGGCCGCACCGAGGAGAACTCCGCCCGCCGCCTGCGCTGCCTGACGGTCGACGACGGCCGGAGCATCGTGCTGGGCAAGGAACCGGTCTTCTACAAGGACCAGGCAGTCGGCTACGTCACCAGTGCCGCCTACGGTTACACCGTCGCCAAGCCCATCGCCTATGCGTACCTCCCCGCCGCCGTGTCCATCGGTGACTCGGTCGAGATCGAGTACTTCGGACGGCGCATCCAGGCCACCGTCACCGCAGATCCGCTGTACGACCCGACGATGACCAGGCTCCGCGGCTAACCACCCGCCAGACCGTTCAAGGGCACGCGTCAAGGGCACGCGCCCGGACTCTTCACCTCGCAACCAGAGTCCGGGCCGCTGCCCTTCAATCACGTCTCAAACCCTGCCCAGTCGACTCAAGGTTCAGCCCAGGAAGACACATGATCAGCTCAGAAACAATCAACGAATACCTCGCCAAGCTCGCCTCCCGAGAACCCACCCCCGGCGGCGGTGCGGCCGCCGCCCTCCACGCCGCCCAGGGGGCAGCGCTCGTCGCCATGGTTGCCAGATACACCACAGGCCTGAAATACGAGCAGCACGCCGAACTCGTCCAAAGGATCATCAGCGCCGCCGACGGACATGTCCTCGAAGCCCTGCGCCTGGCGGACGCTGACCAACATGCGTTCCAAGGCGTCATCGACTCGTACAAACTTCCGTCCGGGACCGAAGACCTCAAAGCCGCACGGACGGCATCCATCCAGGATGCGCTCATCCTTGCCGCACACACTCCCGCGCAGCTCATCAGGCTCGCCGGCGCCATCCTGGATCTTGCCACGGAGCTTTTCGAGGTCGCGAACGCCAATGTGATCAGCGACATCGCCGCTGCCGCAGACGCAGCCCGCGCAGCCGCAAGCACCGCCCGGGTGAACATCGACATTAACGTGGTGGCCATTAAAGAGGCCGCGGCCCGTTCGAGGTTGGCTGATCAAACCGACGGGCTCGAGGAAAAGGTCATCCTGGCAGCAGACTCCCTCGTGGGGCGCGTGCGTGGAAGGATTCTCGGTTGAGCGCCGTACTCCTCTCCGGAAGAGCACTGGCAAAGAGCATTCAGCAGAGGGCCCACCACGAGGCGCGGGAGCTCGAAGCCGACGGGCTACGCCCCACACTCGCGGTGGTTGTGGCCACCGACGACGGCTCCACCCACTGGTATGTCCGGTCCATCGAACGGGCGGCAGAAAGCGCCGCCATCAGTTGCCGGATCGTGGACCTTGGGCCCGATGCCACCGGACAGGTCCTGGCCTCAGTCCTGAACGAACTCAGCGAGGATCCATCCGTTAACGGCATCATTCTTCAGACGCCCCTGCCTCCAGGCGTTGGAACAGATGAGCTGGTAGGGCAGATTGCCCCGGAGAAGGACGTCGATGGCGCGAACCCGTTGAGCCTTGGCCGGCTGGCCGTTGGCCAGCCCTCGTTCGCACCCGCCACGGCTCGCGCAGTAATCGAGATCCTGGACCACTTTGACACCCCGCTGGCAGGCCGGAATGTGGTCGTCATTGGCCGTTCCGCCGTAGTGGGAAAGCCGCTGTCCCTGCTGCTGCTGGAGCGCGACGCCGCGGTCACCGTCTGCCACTCCCGGTCAGGTCCGTTGGAGAAATACACCAAGGCCGCCGACGTCGTGGTCGTGGCAGCCGGGCGTACCGGCCTGTTGACCGGCAGCCATGTCTCGTCCGAGGCGGTGGTGATCGACGTCGGCACCAACGTCCTTCCTGACGGATCCCTCGTGGGGGATGTCGACGAGGCCAGCGTGCGGGGCATCGCCGCGGCGCTGACTCCGGTCCCGGGCGGCGTCGGATCCGTCACCACATCCCTGCTTCTTCTGCACACAACCGAGGCCGCGCGGAAACAGTCACGGGCCTTGGTCCCGGGAACCGCCGGATGATCCACCGCGGGCCCTATTCAGGTGAATTTACAGGACTGCCCTGATCAGATTTTCGAAGTCGGCGACGTGCTGTGTGGTCAGGCGTGCAGCCGCTTCGGAGTCGCCCTCCGCGATGCACTCGAGAAGCTCAATATGCTGGGCGATATGCTCCGACACCGGCGGGAGCTTTTCCAGCACCAGGCTCCAAATCCGCGTTGCCAGGTTGTCATACCGAATCAGGATATCTTCAAGGTGCCGGCTTCCAGTGGCTCGGTAGATCATCCGGTGGACCCGCATGTCCAGGCGCATGAGATCCCGTTGCGAGTGCATCCCGGGCAGAAGCTGGCCGACTTCCCGGGCAAAATCCCTCAGCTCCTGCCGGCGCTGCGGCGATGCCATGCGGGCAGCCCGCGCTGCTGCTGCCGGCTCCAAGAGTTGGCGTATCTCGGAGATTTCAGCCAGGTCAGTTATGTCCACGCCCGCGGCAAATGTTCCACGCCGGGCATAGGCCACCACTAAATGGTCGCTTTCGAGCCGCTTCATAGCTTCCCGGATGGGCGTTCTGCCAACACCGAGGCGCCTTGAAATGACTTCATCGTTGAGCGGCTCGCCCGGTTTGATGTCCAGAACAATCAACTCATCGCACAAGACCCTATAGGCGAAGTCGGCGAAGGACTCGTCGTCGTGCCTCAGCGGCACTAACGAAACCCCCGCCTCCGCCGGTAATCCGCCAGGGTTTGCCATGTCCAAGTCTCCTTCTGTGTGCCTCCGAGCCTTGACGCCCCGACTCACACTACATAGTATTCCTATAACTGATATATCAATACGTATGCATAAGAATGTCACGGGCCGCGGTGCCTGCCAAGATATACCCTCGACTGAAAGCCTGTGTCCATGGGAGCACGCCTCGGTGTGGGCCGCTCGCTCAACCCGGCCCGCAAGTTCAGGCATGGACCACCTTGAAGCCATCAAGCAACCCCAGCCCCCTGTTTCCTGCCCAGATCTGAAGGAACCATCACATGGCTTCAAAAGCCCCCCTGCATAACATCGACGAGTCAAAGCTGACTGTCACCAAACCCAAAACCAAGGCCGTCGGAATCCCCGCGGTGGTGAACTCGCTGAAAATCTCCCTCGAGCAGATGGGTCCGCTGCGCAGTGTCCAAACGCTGCTGGCAGTCAACCAGGTCGACGGGTTCGACTGCATGGGCTGCGCGTGGCCCGAACACGAAAAGCGCAACGCAGCCGAGTTCTGCGAAAATGGCGCGAAGGCAGTGGCCGAGGAGGGCACCCGCCGCCGTGTCACCCCCGAGTTCTTCGCCGCACACTCCATCGAGGACCTGAAAACGCGGGACGACTACTGGCTCGGTCAGCAGGGCCGGCTGACCCACCCCATGCTTTTGGCCGAGGGAGCCACGCACTACACACCTATCGAATGGGACGCAGCCTATGAGCTGATCGCCCAGGAGATGAAAGAAATGGACCATCCCGGCCAGGCAGTTTTCTACACTTCCGGGCGGACTTCGAATGAAGCCGCTTTCCTTTACCAGCTGCTCGTGCGGGGACTGGGCACGAATAATCTCCCCGATTGCTCCAACATGTGCCACGAGTCCACGGGTTCAGCCCTCGTTGAAACCATAGGCATCGGCAAGGGTTCGGTCAGCCTCGTCGACCTGGAGACAGCCTCACTGATCTTCGTTGCCGGGCAGAATCCAGGTACTAACCACCCGCGCATGCTAAGCGCCCTGGAGAAGGCGAAGAAGAACGGCGCCGTCATCATTTCCGTCAACCCCCTACCCGAGGCCGGGCTCCTCCGGTTCGAGAATCCACAGACGATCTCCGGAACGCTCGTGGGCACGCAACTGACCGACGACTTCCTGCAGATCCGGGCCGGCGGGGATCAGGCCCTCTTCCAGGGGCTTGGCAAATACCTCCTCGAGGCGGAGGCGCAGGGGAGGAAGACCCCGGGACTGGCTACGGTCCTGGACCACGAATTCATCAATGACCACACCGTGGGCATCGATGAATACCTGCGGCACCTCGAAAAAGTCCAGTGGAGTGAAATAGTCGAAGCCACGGGCCTGAGCTTGGAGCAGATCCAGGCCACGGGTGAACGCCTGCTGGCCTCCGATGCCACCATCGTCTGCTGGGCCATGGGCCTAACCCAGCACAAACACTCAGTTCCCACGCTCCGGGACGTGGTGAACGTGCTGCTTCTCCAAGGGAACATCGGTAAGCCCGGAGCAGGAGTATGCCCCGTCCGTGGCCACTCGAACGTCCAGGGCGACCGCACCATGGGCATCTTCGAAAAGATGCCAGAGGCGTTCCACGACAGGCTGGACAAGGAGTTCAAGTTCCTTTCCCCTCGCAAGCACGGCTACGACACCGTTGCGGCGATTCGCGCCATGCGGGACGGCAAAGTCCGCGTCTTCGTTGGTATGGGTGGAAACTTCGTCCGGGCGGCCCCGGATTCCGAGGTCACGGAGCGGGCATTGGCCAACACAGACCTGACGGTACAGATCTCTACGAAGCTGAACCATTCCCACGTGTCCACCGGCCGACGCGCGCTGATCCTCCCGACGCTGGGTCGGACCGAAAAGGACGCGCAGCGCACCGGGGACCAGAGGGTGACGGTGGAAGACTCGATGAGCGCCGTCCATGCGTCACGCGGACGCATTAAGCCGGCCAGCGAGCACCTCCACTCAGAAGTGGCCATAGTGTGCAATCTCGCCCATAAGCTCTTCACCGACAGTGACAACCTCCCACTGCCCAACACGCCTGAAGCTGCCTGGCTCTCGATGAAAGACGACTACTCCCTGGTCCGGAAACACATAGAGGCGGTCGTCGAGGGCTTCGAAAATTTCGAGGAGCGGATCCAGCACCCTGGCGGCTTTGTCCTCCCCCACCCTCCGCGGGACGCCAGACAGTTCAAGACCGCGTCGGGCAAGGCCCACTTCACCGGCAATGAGCTGGAATTCATCAAAGTACCGGAGGGGCGGCTGGTCCTTCAGACCCTGCGCTCACATGACCAGTACAACACCACCATCTATGGCAAGGATGACCGATACCGCGGTATCCACGGTGGGCGTCGGGTAGTTCTTGTCAACGAGGCTGACATCGCTGAGCTGGGCTTTCGGGACGGTGACATGGTTCATTTGATTTCCGAGTTCCGCGGGACAGAGCGGCGGGCGGACAACTTCCGGATCGTTTCGTACTCGACACCGAAGGGCTGTGCGGCAGCATACTATCCGGAGACCAACGTGCTCGTGCCGCTCGATTCGGTAGCTGACACCAGCGGCACACCGACATCCAAGTCCGTCATCGTGCGGCTGGAACGGGCCGAAGCGTGAGCGCTGACATGACGACCGCAACAGCGTCCAAGGGTGTGGACGGGCCGCGGGTTGAGCAGGCCGTCCGCGAATATCTACTTGCGATCGGAGAGGACCCGGACAGGCCAGGGCTTGTGGATACTCCCTCGCGGGTGGCCCGGTCGGCTGCGGAGATATTCGGCGGGCTTCATGAGGACCCCCTGGCCGTGCTGGATAAGACCTTTGACCTGGGGCACGGGGAGATGGTCATCGTCAAGGACATCCCCTTCTACTCCACCTGCGAGCACCATCTGGTGCCATTCCACGGCGTAGCCCACGTTGGCTACATCCCATCGGCTGAGGGTCTCGTCACGGGACTGAGCAAGCTGGCCCGGCTCGTCGATGTCTTTGCACGCAGGCCCCAGGTCCAGGAAAGACTTACAACTCAGGTAGTTGATGCGCTGGTCAGTTCGCTGCGGCCTCTGGGGGCCATTGTGGTCGTCGAGTGCGAGCATCTCTGCATGTCGATGCGCGGTGTCCGCAAGCCCGGGGCCAAGACCATCACTTCAGCCGTCCGCGGGGAGCTCCGCCTGCCGGCGGCCCGGGCTGAGGCGCTCAGCCTGATACACGGCCGCTAGGAAATCTCTGGACACACAACCAGTCCTACAATACAATGTAACTGATATATCTATACTGACCATTAAAGCATATCAGTATTTGATTTGGAGGAAGGCTATGTCTGACTTCACCCAGGCCCATGCCGACCCTTTCTGACCGCAGCTCGTGACACTGCCCGCTATACCGCGACTCCCATGAATATTGCTGTTGTGGACGCAGGAGGAAACCTGAAGGCCTTCACCAACCCCGCAACATCGAGGGCCCCGTTCACGCATCCAGGTTCACCTCCGCACCGGAGCCCTGGATGCACCTCCGGCCAACCGCGGGTACACACCCACGGAATGCAAATCGTCGACGGCAACATCATGATCATCGAATCGGACGAGGCCCCCAACCTTCCGCCCGGTCCGACTCCCGAGGGCCACGTTTGATACAGGCCCATGCCTCACCGAGCAAAGGACCCGCTCATGACTTTTAATAGTGACCTAAAATCCCATACACCCGAGGAGTTTCCTGCTGGCAACGGGGTGTCAAAGGCTCCGCGTAACGAAGAACCTGGAAGTGGGGAGAAGAGCAAAGCAGTCTTCCCTGTGTCCGAGGATATAGACACAAACCCCGCTGTCCTCGACCCGGCGGAAGGAGGCACAATTTTGCCGGACGTCGAAGAGCACGAGCAGATCCTCGAAGAGCTGCGTCATGCCAAGACCGTGCAAGCAGTTGCGGATCGCCGGAACCATAAGCTCATTCTCGACAAGGTCACGTTCGGGATCACCGGCGCCATCGCCATTGCCTTTGTTATCTGGGGCTTTGTCGGCCGGGACAGCCTCGCCTCGTCCTCTACGGTTGCCCTGAACTGGGTCATGGAGTACACCGGATGGCTGTTTATGCTCCTGGCCTCGCTCTTCGTGGTCTTTGTCCTGTGGCTGGCCCTGGGCAAGTTCGGCAACATCCCGCTGGGCAAGGATGGCGAAAAACCCGAATTCCGTACCGTCTCCTGGGTGTCCATGATGTTTGCCGCCGGCATGGGCATCGGGCTGATGTTCTATGGCGTGGCCGAACCGCTCTACCACTACATCTCTCCCCCGCCCGGAACCGTGGACGGACGGACACCCGACGCCATCCAGACGGCCATGGCCACCTCGATCTTCCACTGGACACTGCACCCGTGGGCCATGTACGCAGTGGTTGGCATCGCCATGGCCTACGGCACCTACCGCCTGGGCCGCAGGCAACTGATCTCTGTCGCCTTCACGTCGCTCTTCGGCGTCAGGAGGGTCGAAGGGCCAATCGGGAAGTTCATCAACATCCTGGCCATTTTCGCCACCTTGTTTGGTACCGCCGCATCGTTGGGCCTGGGCGCCCTGCAGATCGGCAGCGGCATGACCTCCAACGGCTGGTTCGGCGAAATCGGCACCCCCGCGCTCGTGGCGATCGTCGCGGTCCTGACCTTATGCTTCGTCGCTTCGGCCGTCTCCGGCATCAGCCGCGGCATCCAGTGGCTCTCCAACATCAACATGGTCCTGGCCGTCGTCCTCGCACTCATCGTCTTCATTGCCGGCCCCACCCTGTTCATCCTCAACCTGATCCCCTCCGCGGTCGGCGACTACGCCCGCGACCTGGCCGAAATGTCATCCCGGACCGAAGCGGTCGGCGATGAGGCCCTTCGGAGCTGGATGACCAGCTGGACCATCTTCTACTGGGCCTGGTGGATCTCCTGGACGCCCTTCGTAGGACTTTTCATCGCCCGGATCAGCCGCGGCCGCACCATCCGCCAGTTCGTTACTGGAGTACTGCTGGTGCCCAGCGTAGTCAGCGTGATCTGGTTTGGTATCTTCGGCGGAGCCGCTTTTCATGTCCAGCAGGAAGCCGATAAGGCAGGCACCCCCGGGCTGGTAACCATGGTCAACGGGACACCATCCGTCAACTTCGACGGAGCACTCTTCGACCTGGTCAAGAACCTTGGCATGCCCGGCTGGCTTACTGCTGGTGTCATCTTGCTGGCTATGGTCCTAGTGGCGATCTTCTTTGTCACCGGTGCCGATGCCGCTTCCATCGTGATGGGATCGCTCAGCTCCAACGGCGCCGAGCACCCCCGCCGCGGAGTAGTGATCTTCTGGGGCAGCCTCACCGGCGCCGTGGCGGCGGTCATGCTGCTGGCCGGCGGCGACGAACCCTCGGAAGCCTTGGCCGGCCTGCAACGCCTCACCATCGTCGCAGCGCTGCCGTTCGTCATCGTTATGCTCCTGCTCTGCTTTGCCCTCGCCAAGGACCTGCGTCGCGATCCCCTGTCCCTGCGACGGCGTCTGGCCACCTCCGTCGTCGAACGCGCCATCCGCACCGGCGTGGAACAGCACGGCGGCGTCCAATTTGACCTCGTCACGAGGCATGACTGCGCTGATTCATGTCCGGACCCTGACTCCCACCAGGGCGGCACGCATACGGGCAGCATCCCAGCCGTCCAGCCCCAGCATCGGGACCCGGACAGTAAATAGCTGCGCACCCTACGAGTACCAAGCCACCTAGGCGGCACGCGGCTTGTTCCGGCCCGTGCCGTCTTGGCACACCCACCCCCAACGCATAGCAAGGTTACCTACATGTCCCAGCACCACGACCAAGAACAGACTCTCCGGGTTAGCAGCGAAGGAAAGGAGTTCGTCAATATCCAGTTGGATTCCTCAAGTCCAGTGACTGTTCGGCTGCAGGTGGATGGGGGCTGCAATTGCCAACACGACAACGGAAACCGCCCCGGCTCGTATGTTGACAGTGACCTCAGTCCCCGCTGACTGCGGGCGGCGTCCCGCGCCCGTGGGCAATGAATCGCCGCAATGCGATTTCAGAGGCCGTCTTCGGGCCGGGCGCTGAGGATCCGATTGGCACTGACCTGCAGGATGGCGAGCGACTCCTGGATCAGGGGCGCTGCGATGCTGCCCCTGCGTACCGCAGCGACAATGCGGCGCGTGGGCTTCCCCTTACCGGTAATGCGAAGTCGAACCACGTTCTCGGCACTGTGCAGGGGTGCCAGTCGTGGCAGCAGTCCCACGCCCAGCCCCGCACCCACAAAGGCGATTTGGGTCTCCCATTCAACGGCCTCATGGGCAATCCGCGGTGTCACCCCGACTGCCGTAAACGCCGCGGTGAAGAGGGAATGGTAGGTGGAACCAACTGCCTCTGTGATCCAGGGTTCGGACGCCAGCTCTTCGAGCGTCACCGTTTCCCGCGATGCCAATGGATGGTCGGCGGGAATGATCACGTCCAGCGGATCGTCGAGCAGGACAGTCTGCTCGAATCGCGGATCGTCCTCGCCATAGGTGTCGGACTGCATGGCAACGATGACCGCGAGGTCGATTCGCTCGGCAACCAACAAGTCGAAGCAGCGGGCCGGGTTGGCCTCAAGCACCTGCACCTCCACCAGGGGGCGCGTTGAGCGCAGGGTTGCGGCCAGCGGCGCGAGCAGCCGGGCGGCCGCCGTGGAGAATCCGCCGAGGCCAAAATGGGACTGCACCTGGTCGCCGGCCTCCATGGCTGCGGCGCGCAGGCTCTCCCATTCGGCAATGACGGTGTCCGAGCCCGCCACGAGAAAGCGGCCCGTGGCGGTCAGCCGCACACCTCGTCCGTCCTTCGTCAGCAGCTGCATTCCAAGGATGCGCTGGAGTTCGCGCAACTGCGCGGAGACGGCGGATGGAGAATAGCCGGTCAGCTCCGCGGTTGCGCCAATGGTGCCGCACCGGGCAAACACTCGCAGTGTTATGAGCCTTGCATCGATCATGCACCTATTGTGCACGGTTATCTTCTAAATATTGCGCTTTTGTCGCAGGTCAATCATCCCTAATCTCATGATTACAAGGTTTTCTATAACGCACGGGTTGCACCCCAACAACCTGGCCTCCACGAATCGCACACTTAACCACGCCTCCCGGGAGGAAACACATGTCTGCTCCAGTCTTGCCCATGAATTCACGCGGAAAACTCGCTTCATCCTTGCCTGCAGCGCAGCTGGCAGAAATCAGCGAGCTGTTCGACTTCCGGCGCGTGGGATATTCCCTCGATGCCCCCTTCTACACCGATCCGACGATTTTCAACGTCGACATGCAGGCCATTTTTGGCCAGCACTGGATCTTTGCCGCCAGCATCGCCGAACTCCCGGAGCCGGGCGACTACGTCACCGTCGACTACGGTCCCTACTCCCTGATCCTGCTGCGCAACGACGACGGCGGCGTGAACGTCCTGCACAACGTGTGCCGCCACCGCGGCGCCCGCGTCCTGACCGAGCCCGCAGGGTCAACAGGAAACCTGGTCTGCGGCTATCACTCCTGGACCTACTCCCCGGAGGGCAATCTGATCCACGCCTCGGCACCGGGGGAGACGAAGTTCGACAAGGGCTGCTTCGGCCTCAAGCGTGCCCACGGCCGCGTGGTGGCCGGGCTCATCTTCGTTTGCATTGCGGACGAGCCGCCGACGGATTTTGACGAAACCGCCAAGATCTTTGAGCCTTACCTCGCGCCCCACGATCTGTCGAAGACGAAAATCGCCTACCAGCAGAACATCGTCGAGGAGGGCAACTGGAAGCTCGTCATGGAGAACAACCGTGAGTGCTACCACTGTGACGGCCACCCGGAGCTCGCCTGTTCCCTCTTTCCCACCTGGGGCCTGACGGAGGGCCTGATCCCGGCTCACCTTGAAGAAGTCTGGGACCGCAACAAGGAAGCACAGTCCTCGCTCGAGGAGCGTTGCCGCCGCTATGGCCTTCCCTACGAGGTGGTGGAGGAGCTCGACACGCGCGTAGCTGGTATCCGCATCTCACGGGAATCGCTCGACGGCGAGGGCGAATCGTTCTCGCCCGATGGGCGCCGGCTCTCCAAGAAGCTGCTCGGCGACTTGCGGGACTTCCGCCTTGGCCGCTGCTCGATGCACCTGCAGCCCAACAGCTGGTTCCACTTCCAGGGGGACCACGTCATCACGTTCGGCTGTTTCCCCATCAACGAACACCAGACACTCGTCCGCACCACCTGGCTGGTAGCTGATGACGCCGTGGAAGGCGTCGACTACGACCTGGACAAACTCACCTACACCTGGAAGCAGACCAACCTCCAGGACAAGGCATTCGTGGAGCTGTGCCAGAAGGGCGCCGGCAGCCCCGCCTACGAGCCCGGCCCGTACATGAAGAGCGAATACCAGGTGGAGGCATTCATCAACTGGTACGTGCAGCGCGTGCAGGAGCACTTGGCATGATTGAACTCCTCACCGAGACCGCCACCCAGGAACCACAGCGCATCCGCGGTCTTGAGATGCCGTGGAACAGGGTGATGGGCAGCACGGAGGGACCCGCGGGCGCTGCCCGCGCGTTGGGGCCTTGGCATCCGCAGGAGTTCATGGCCGAATGTGTGGAGGTCGTTCCCGAGGTGGGCGGCATGATGACCTTCATCTTCCGCCGCTGCGACGGGGCGCCCCTGGCGTTCCGTGCGGGTCAGTACGTCAACGTCGCGTTCCCCGTGAACGGCGAGGACCAGGAAGCAGCGGACCGCAGCTACTCACTGTCCAGTTCGCCCACAGAGCCGTGGACCTTTAACATCACAGTCAAACGCGACTCCACTGGAGTTGTCTCACCGTGGGTGCACCAGAACGTCACACCCGGCACGGTCCTCGAAATGCTCGGTCCGGTCGGGGCATTCCACCTGCCTGATGCCGACCGCCGGGCACGGTACCTCTTGCTGGCTGCTGGCGCAGGGATCACACCCATCATGTCGATGGTGCGGACCATCCACTCCCTGCCCGGTCAGGCCGATGTTGTGGTGCTTTATCACGGTGCGGAAGCCGGAGGCTTTGCCTTCCACAAGGAACTGGCCTACATCGCCTCCGTGGACTCGCGGGTCAAGGTCTTCTACTCCCTGGGCGACCGCAGCAAACCCGAGGGATGGGAAGGGCTCACCGGTAGGCTGACGGCGGCCATGCTCGACGAGGTGGCCCCCGATGCCAACGGCCGCCAGGTCTATGCCTGCGGCCCCGAGGGTTACCTGAACATCGCCACCGAGCTCCTCGAGAAGGTCGGCGTCGACGACACCTCCATCCATATGGAATTCTTCTCGGGAGACCGCCAGACGATCCTTGAATACCAGGCGGAGCTCGCGCTTGCAGTGGACATTGCGGAGGAAATCGCCGAGGAAATCGCCGACTCCGCCGAGGACTACTACGAAAGCCAGCCCAGCGCGTTCGGGCTCTACGAGCCCGGCTACGACGCCGAGGGAACCCTGAAGGCCACGGGGCTGCCGCTGGAAACCGTCGACCCTGAGGCGTCCTCTTCCGAAGCCTCCGACGGCGGTCCGGACGGGGGGCCGGAAGCCGGGTCCGCCGACGTCTCGAGCTTCGACACGGTCGGAACGGGAAGCCTCACCCTGTCCTTCATGCGCACCGGCATCAACGTGCGCATTGATCCCGCCGAACACATCCTCGGGGCGGCCCAGCGTGCCGGAGTCAGGATCGGCGCGAACTGCAAGGAAGGCATGTGCGGCTCCTGCAAGGTGGTCAAGCTTTCCGGGGAGGTCGAGATGAACCACCAGGGCGGGATCCGCGCTCGGGAAATCGATGCCGGCAAGTTCCTGCCCTGCTGCTCCACCGCACGCACCGATATGGTGATCGACGCCTAGCCGCCAGCGCAACACCTTCGTTGCGCCTTAGCGATATGCGCTGCGTATCAATTGACCCAGCTTCACAAGACTGACAACAACTTCCTCACAGACAATCTGATGCGACCAGCGTCGCCGTGAGGGTTCGATCGCCAACCCATAGGAGCCACTCAATGTCAGGTAACAAAGCCGTTGCATACAAGGCGCCGGGGATCGTGGAAATCATCGATACCCCGTTTCCCACCTTTGAACTGCAGGCCGGCCCCGGCGTCAATCCCGTCAATGTCGGCCGGAAGGTCCCCCACGGGGTCATCCTGCGCACCGTGAGCACCAACATCTGCGGCTCGGACCAACACATGGTTCGTGGCCGCACAACCGCCCCGGCCGGTCTCGTCCTGGGGCACGAGATCACCGGGGAAGTCATCGAGACCGGGCCCGACGTCGAGTTCATCAAGGTCGGGGACATCGTCTCGGTCCCCTTCAACATCTCCTGCGGGCGCTGCCGGAACTGCAAGGAGGGCAAGACCGGGATCTGCCTGAACGTGAACCCGGACCGGCCCGGATCCGCCTACGGCTACGTCGATATGGGCGGATGGGTCGGCGGGCAGGCAGAGTTCGTCCTGGTCCCCTACGCGGACTGGAACCTGTTGCGGTTCCCCGATCGGGACCAGGCCCTGGAGAAGATCATGGACCTGACCATGCTCTCGGACATCCTCCCGACCGGTTTCCACGGTGCCGTCACAGCAGGGGTCGGCGTCGGGTCCACCGTCTATGTTGCCGGAGCCGGTCCCGTGGGGCTTGCCGCGGCGGCCAGTGCCCAACTGCTGGGGGCCGCGGTGGTCATCGTGGGGGATCTCAATGAGGATCGCCTGGCCCAGGCCCGATCCTTTGGCTGCGAAACCGTCAATGTGGCCAACGGTGACCCGGCTGACCAGATCGAGCAGCTTCTCGGCGTCCGGGAGGTCGATGCCGGTATCGATGCGGTCGGTTTCGAGGCCCGCGGACACGGACACGGTGCCGGGGCCCAGGAGGCGCCGGCCGCCGTGCTCAATTCGCTGATGGATCTCACCGCCGCCGGCGGGTCCTTGGGCATTCCCGGCCTTTATGTCACCGGGGATCCGGGTGCCGCGGACGAGGCGGCCCAGAAGGGCAGCCTGTCCCTGTCCCTTGGCACCGGCTGGGCGAAGTCCCTCTCCTTCGCGACCGGCCAGTGCCCGGTGATGAAGTACAACCGGCAGCTCATGATGGCGATCCTGCATGACAGGATCCAGATCGCCAAGGCGGTCAACGCCACGGCCATTTCGCTCCAGGATGCCCCGCGGGGCTACGCGGAATTCGATGCCGGAGCCGCCACGAAGTATGTCCTGGACCCGAACGGCTACCTCAGCAACAACTAGTCCGACGTAAGAAGGGGTTCCCTACAGGCAGGCCAGAAGGGCCGTTGCACCACCCAGACCGTGAGGGTGGTGCGACGACCCCCGGTCAGCAACTGGTAGCGCCAAAGAATGGCACTGCTTGTAATACAAGTACTCGACTTGTATTATACGGCTTAGGGCAATGCAGCCCGGACAGCCTGCTTTCGAGGAGCATCAATGAGTACCGTCGACTTCATCCGGCACGTCAAACTTTCCACCGCTCGGCTCCCGCTGGCCGTCCCCATCAGTGACGCCAAGGTGTTCACCGGCCGTCAGAAGCCCATGACCCAAGTGGTGTTCCTGTTCGCGGAGATCACCACGGAACTGGGCCACAGCGGTATCGGCTTCAGCTACTCCAAGCGCGCCGGCGGCCCTGCGCAGTACGCGCACGCCAAGGAGGTGGCCGAGGGACTCATCGGCGAGGACCCCAACGACATCGGCAAGATCTACACCAAGCTGCTCTGGGCCGGCGCCTCCGTGGGCCGCTCGGGTGTGGCCACCCAGGCCCTCGCCGCGATCGACATCGCGCTGTACGACCTCAAAGCCAAGCGCGCCGGCCTCTCGTTGGCCAAGTTCCTGGGCGCCTACCGCGACTCCGTCCAGACCTACAACACCTCCGGCGGCTTCCTCAACGCCTCCCTCGACGAAGTCAAGGCCCGGGCAACTGTCCTCCTGGAGGAAGGCATCGGCGGCATCAAGATCAAGGTTGGCCTGCCGGATTCCGCCGAAGACCTCCGCCGCGTAGCCGGCATCCGCGAACACATCGGCTGGGATGTTCCCCTGATGGTGGACGCCAACCAGCAGTGGGACCGGGCCACCGCCCTGCGCATGGGCCGCCAGTTGGAGCAGTTCAACCTCATCTGGATCGAAGAGCCGCTGGATGCCTACGACTTCGAGGGCCACGCGCACCTGGCAAATGTCCTGGATACACCCATCGCCACGGGAGAGATGCTGGCATCCGTTGCGGAACACAAGGGCCTCATCAACGCCAACGGCTGCGACATCATCCAGCCGGACGCACCGCGCGTCGGCGGCATCACCCAGTTCCTGCGCCTCGCCGCCCTCGCGGACGAGCGCGGATTGGGCCTGGCGCCGCACTTCGCCATGGAAATCCATCTGCACCTCGCCGCGGCGTACCCGCGGGAGCCGTGGGTGGAGCACTTCGACTGGCTCGACCCGCTGTTCAACGAACGCCTCGAAACCAAGAACGGCCGGATGATTGTGCCGGACCGTCCTGGCCTCGGCGTGACCCTCAGCGACCAGGCCCGTGCCTGGACCACCGAGTCCGTGGAGTTCGGCGCGTAACCTAGAACGCATGAGCCGGAACCTGACCGCGGACCTCGCCGCCGACCTTCGCACCCGCATCGTGGACGGCGTCATCCAGCCCGGCGACAAACTTCCCAGCGAAAACACGCTGATGGGCGACTTCGGCGTAAGCCGCACCGTAGTGCGCTCGGCGCTAACGCGCCTCCAGGCCGAAGGGCTGGTGGAAACCGAACGCGGGCGGGGCAGCTTCGCGCTGACCCCGCCCGACGACGGACCCCAGCCAGTTCCGGGCAGCCGGCCGGTGGCCAGCGTCGAAGACCGCCTCCACCTCCTCGATTTCCGAATGGGTGTTGAGGCCGAGGCCGCCGCCCTCGCCGCCCGAAACCACTCCGACCGCCAACTCAGGGCAGTCACTGCCGCCCTGGAACAGTTCACCTCCAGCGCGGACCATCCCGGCCATGCCATGAAGGCCGACTTCGAGTTCCACCGCGCCATCGCGGCCGCCTCCGGCAACCCCTTCTACTCGGACTGCCTCGCCGCACTCGGCCAGACGATGATCGCGATGCCGCGCACACGGCTGCTTACCGGCGTCGAACATTACGCCCGCGACCACTTCGACCAGGTAGTCCACGAGCACCGGTCCATCGCCGCCGCCATCGCGGATGGCGATGAAAGCGCAGCAGCAGCCGCCATGCGGAGTCACCTGGCAAATTCCCGACGTCGTTTCAAGGCTTCGGTCCGTCCGCCCGCCTAGGGCCCTCGCGCGCCAGAAGGCCAGCCACAGACCAGCCCTGAGCGGCGCGAGGAACCTGGTGCGCTCAGCCGACGGCGACCGCGACCTCGTTGGCCGCACCTGAAGCGTCCGCCGCAGCCACGATGCGCGCCGCCGTGCGCTGGCCCATGCGGACGGCTCCGTCAACGTGCTGGTAGCCTTCGGCGGCGAGGTCTGAGGAGCACCAGTAGATCGGACCCACAGGGGCATGCTGGTCCTTGCCGTAACGGTGCAGGCCGCCCAGATCGTAGCTGGCGGCGTACGCGCCCCGGGTCCATTCCTCCGAGCCCCAATCGGATTCGTAGTAGACCTCTGGCTCCAGTGCCCTATCCCCCAGGAAGCCGGCAATGGACTCCAGCACCACGCGCTTCCGTTCGGCGGCACTCAACTCGAAGACGGCGTCGGCCTTTTCGTCCGAAATGAAGCCCACCAGGGTGCCCCGAGAATCGCCGTGGTTGGTGTTGTCGTAGACCTCCTGGACCAGCGAACCGGCGCCGAATCCGGTTCCGGAGAGTCCGTCTTCCCGCCAGAACGGCGTGTTGTAGACGGCGTGCACCTTGATCACCAGGCCCAGCGACTGGTGCTGGTGCATCTGGTGCTGCCGCCGCGGAAGCGGTGGATCAAACGAAACGCGCGAGTAGAGGTTCGGCGGCACGGCCATAACCACAAACCGCGCATTCACGGTGGCACGCTCCGCAACAACGCTGACGCGGTGCCCGCCTTCACCGTCATCGTCCCAGTGGACGGTGCGCACCGGACTGTTAAGTACGACGTCGGCACCCAGCTCCGCTGCCTGCAGCAGGGACACCTGCTGCATCCCGCCGATCACCCGCTTGTCCAGGATGAAGTCCTCGTCGGTGAGGTGGCTGAACGAACCGGCTGAAGCTGCCATCAGGACCGCCTGCAGCGCGGAGAAGGCGTGCGCGGGCTTGGTGAGCATGCCGCCAGCGATGAACAAGCCGATGTTGTTGCAGGCTTCCTCGTCGGCCGAGTTGGCACGCAGCCAGTGGTGGAAGGAAATGGTGTCCAGTTCACGGGCCTTGGGGTGGGCCCAGGGTTCGGTGGCGCCAATTTCCGCGGCGAGGCCGTCCAGAATACCGATCAGCTTGTCCATTTCCGCGCCGGTGGCTCCACTCACCGGGAAGGAATCACCGGTGTAGCGGGTCTTCTCGCCGTCGGCGCCGATATAGACGGATTCGCCCTGACGGTAGCGGGAGTATGTCTGCAGGCCAAGCTCGTCCAGAAGCTCCAGCAGTGCAGTCTGGTCCGGGGAGACCCACTGTCCGCCGATTTCCAGCAGGGCCCCATCAATGGTGTCGGTCCAGGTCCGGCCCCCCACTCGGTCCCGTGCTTCCAGCACTGCCACAGTGAGCCCGGCCTTCTTCAGCTCGCGGGCAGCGGTGAGCCCGGACGGTCCAGCGCCGACGATAACAACGTCGCGGTCAAGATTCAGCATGATGTCCTCTCTATGGCCATCCAGTGATGAAAGCCACTAAATGAATGCCATTCATTTATTAGAACTATAGCTGTTGCGCGGCCCGCGAGGAAGAGGCCGGTGGAATAATGCTGGGGATACTGCCCGCAGAAAGGCCAGCAATGCCGGCTTCACCCGCCGATTCACTCAGCACCAGGGAAACCGCGCCCAAAACGGGTGTGGCACGGCGTCGCGCGGGGCGGCCCGCCGCAGCCGTCCTGGACCTTGCGGGCATCACGGCAGCGGCCCTGCACCTCATCGGGAAGAACGGCTACGACGGCCTCACCATGGCAGCACTGGCCCGCTCACTGCACGTGGCGCCGTCGGCCCTCTATAACCATGTGGAATCCAAGCGGGACGTGCTTCTGCTCGTGGAAGACCACTTGGCTGCCCTGGTGGACGTGTCCGCGTTCGCAGCGGAGCCCTGGGAGTCGGCGGTGCGGAAATGGGCCTGGAGTTACCGGGATGTCTTCGCGGAGCACACTCCCCTGATTCCCGTCATCGCCGTACTTCCCGTGACGGACGCACCCCAGACCCTCGCCATGTATGAGACCGTCAGCGCCGGATTCCGGACGGCCGGATTCCCGGAGAAGCGGATCGTGTCCGCCATCGTTGCCCTGGAATCATTCATCTTCGGATCCGCCTACGACGTCACGGCCCCCGCCGACATTTTCGAGTCCGGCAGCATGGCGGAGTCGACGCCGAGCTTCACCGGAGCAGTCCGGAGCCTCGCCGCGCAAGGGCACGAGAAACCGGCGGACGTGGCTTTCAGCTTGGGGCTTGAGGCTCTGATTGCGGGTCTCGGGGCGTTACGGGAGTAGGCGCAGGACCTATTGGCGGCCTGACAACAATTCGGCCCCAGGGTTAAAAGAAAGGAACCCCGGTCCGAAGACCGGGGTTCCTTTGATTGCGTGCGCGAGGGGGGATTTGAACCCCCACGCCCTTTCGGACACTGGCACCTGAAGCCAGCGCGTCTGCCGTTCCGCCACTCGCGCGCAACTTCTTTTCCATGAATAACGGCCGGTTTCCCGGATCCGCAACCGTGTAAAAGCAGCGAGATCAAGCATAACGGACTTCGGCGGCAAAACACCAATTGAGCCGCGGGCACGGTCAAATTCCCCGCCAGGAGGGCGCCTTCCGGGATCCCGGAACGAACTTTTCCGAGGGCCCGGCCGTTGTGGATTAAGGTCATTCACAGGCCTGCCCAGTAGTATCTGATGTAGTAGTGCCCGCCACTGCCAGGCAGGCCGCTGGGTTCTGAACTGCGTTGCTGGTCGAGTTCTGGAACGAAAACTGCCCCGCTGCCGGGGGGAAAGGAGAAGGACCATGGGATTGCTGGACAAGGTCGAGCGCGGTATCGAAAAGGCCGTCCGCGGTGTCTTCTCCACCGGTTCGCGCGCCCAGGTGGAACCTGTGGAAATCGCCAGCCGCCTCCGCCGCGAGGTGGACAACAAAGCCCTCACCATCGCCGCCGGCCGCACGCTGGCCCCGAACGTCTTCGACGTTCAGCTCAGTGACAGCGACTTCACGAGGGCGCAGGAATGGGGCACGCCGCTGGCCGAAGAACTCTGCGACGTCGTCATCAACCACGTCCGCAGCCAGGGCTACACCCTGCAGGGCTCGGTACGGATCTCCTTCCGCCGTTCCGAGGAGCTGCGCTCCGGCGACTTCGAGATCGTCTCCTCCACCGAGAAGTCCAAAGCTGGCCCCGGCGTCGCGTCGGCCAGGCCCAACCTGCCGGCAGCCCCTAGCCGCCCGCCCGTGCGGCTGCAGCCCGTCCTGGACATCGATGGCCAGCGTTACTCCCTCAATGCCCCGTCCATCGTCCTGGGCCGGTCTTCCGAGGCTGACATCCTGGTTGACGACACCGGCGTCTCACGCCGACACCTCGAGATCCGCACCACAAACGGTGTCACCAGCGCCGTGGACCTCGGCTCCACCAATGGCAGTTACGTCAACGGCCACAAGGTGGCCGGCAGCACCGAATTGACCGACGGCTCCACCATCACGATGGGACGGACAAAGATCATCTTCCGCCTGCTTCCCGCCAACCCTGGGGGCCGCCCATGAGCGACCTGACCATCACTGCCCTTCGGTTTGGCTTCCTGATCCTGCTGTGGGTCCTCATCTTCAGCATTGTTTCGGCTATGCGCCGGGACCTGATGGTGGGCCGCAAAGCCGCCGCCGGCACTCCGACCGCCCGCCAGGTTCGCAAGAACCCCGAACTGGCCGAGGCTCCCCCGCAGCCCCTCAAGCAGCAGGCCCACCAACTGGTGGTCACCGAAGGCCCGCTCAAGGGAACCACTATCCCCCTGGCCGCCAGCCCCATCCTGTTGGGCCGCGCGCAGGAAGCCACGCTGGTTCTCGAGGACGATTACGCCTCCGGCCGCCATGCGCGGCTGTTCCCGCAGGGCAGCCGATGGTTCATCGAGGACCTTGGCTCGACCAACGGCACCTACCTGGCGGACCAGCAACTGACGCGGGCACTGCCCGTTGAGCTTGGCGTACCCGTGAGAATCGGCAAGACGGTCATCGAATTGAGGCCATAGCCATGGCTGCTGACCTTCCCGCCGGCGATGCCACGACCGTCCAGCGGCCCCTCATCATGCGCTACGCGGCGCGCTCGGATGTGGGACGCATCCGAGCCAAAAATGATGACTCGGCGTACGTCGGCCGCCATTTGGCCGTGGTCGCGGACGGAATGGGCGGCCACGCAGGCGGCGATGTGGCCTCCGCTGCCACAGTCCTGGACATGCTGCACCTGGACCACGATGACTACGACGGCGATGCCGGAACGGTCCTCGCCGACGAAATCCAGACGGCAAACTCCCTGCTCTCCGAACTGGTGCACATCAACCCGAAGCTCGCCGGCATGGGCACCACCGTCACATCCCTGCTGCTCGCCGAAGGCAAGCTGCACTTCGCGCACATCGGCGATTCCCGGGCCTACCGCCTGCGCGACGGCGAGTTTGAACAGATCAGCATTGACCACACGTTCGTCCAGCGGCTGATCGATGAGGGCCGGCTCCGTCCCGAAGAGGCCGAAACCCACCCGCACAAAAACGTCCTCATGCGCGTCCTGGGCGACGTTGACGCCAGCCCCGAGCTGGATCTGGACACTCTGGACGTCAAGCCCGGGGAGCGCTGGCTGCTCTGCTCGGACGGGCTCAACTATGTGGCCGGACATGTTGTGGAGCGGACCGTCCGCGAGACAAAGGACCTCCGCGAGTGCGTCGAAACCCTGGTGAACCTCACGCTTGAAGCCGGCTCACCGGACAACGTCACCGTTGTCATGGTGGAGATCATCGAGGAAACGCCCGACGACGTCAGTACCGCCGCCGTCAACATCATCCCTCCCCAGCTGCTCACCGATGCCCCTGCCGCCGGCAGCGACGCAGACAGCGCTTCACCGGACACCGAGGCGGCCGACGACAAGCCCGTCGCGGAAAAAGCCGCCGAAGAACCGGTGGCCGCCGAACCGCCGTCCTCCACCGACCCCCATCTCGGCGAGCACCTTTCGGCCGAAGTCCTGCGACAGGAACTCGCATCGCGCCCGCACGAGCTTGTCGGCGCTGCAGCCACCGCGGCTGAGTCCGGTTCCATTCCCACGATCGCTGGCCGCACGGTGGCCCGGCGGGCCGCCACCGTCCTGACGCATAAGGCCGACGCACCCACTGCCGAGGCGGACGATCTCCTGGGGCAGCCGAAACCCCGACGCTGGGTCACCATGTCCATAGCCGCGTCCGTGCTCTTGGTGCTGACCGTGGGCCTCTGGCTCGGCTACGCATGGACCCAGACCCGCTACTACATCGGAGAATACGATTCCCGGGTGGCCATCTACAACGGTGTCTCCCAGCGGCTTGGCCCTATCCAGCTTTCAACCCTCGAAGCCGTAACAGAGATCCGGATGGATTCCTTGCCCCAGTTCTCCCAGCAGCGCGTCCGGCAGACGGTTCCCGCGCGTGACCTCTACGACGCACAGCGGATCGTGAAGAATCTCGAAGGCACCGGCACTATTGCTCCGCCGGATGAGTGCCTGACCCCGTCGCCCGCTCCGGCCCCAACAACTGCGCCGGCGGCAACACCCACGGCCCCTGCCCCATCGCCGGACCCGGCCGCTCCTGCGGCGGCCCCGGCCCCATCCGCCTCGCCCAGCCCCACGACCGCTTGTGAGGGAGGCCAGTGAGCCAGCTCAGCACCATACCCAAACCCCGGCGCAACGTTGAACTGTTGCTCCTGATCCTCGCCCTGTCTGTGGGCATCGGCGCCAACATGTTGGTGGGCGTTGACCAGGAGAAGGCCTTCGACTCCGATTTCTGGTTCCAGTCCAGCCTCCTCGCGGTGGCAGCCCTGGTTTTCCACGCGGTCCTGCGGATCCGTGCAAAATATGCCGATCCGGTAATACTTCCCTTGGTGGTTGCCCTCAACGGCCTGGGTCTTGCCATGATCCACCGCCTCGACGCCCCTGGGGATGACACCGGCAACAACCAGCTGCGCTGGACACTGATCGCCATGGCCGTGGCAATCGGCGTGATCTGGTTCCTGAAGGACCACCGGGTGCTCCGCCGCTTCACCTACATCTCGCTGGCTGTGAGCGCGCTCCTGCTGATTCTTCCGCTGGTACCCGGCATCTCGGCCGGCGAAATCCTCGGCGCCCGCGTTTGGATCCGGGTCGGCCCCATGACGTTCCAGCCCGGTGAGATCGCCAAGATCACCCTTGCTATATTCTTCGCCGGTTATCTCTCCTCGAACCGCGACCTCATTCTGCTGGCCGGCCGCAAGATCGGGCCGCTGCAGTTCCCGCGGTTCAAGGACATGGGACCCATGATCACTGCCTGGTTGGTGAGCATCGGCGTGTTGATCTTCCAGCGCGACCTCGGCTCCTCGGTCCTGTTCTTTGGCCTGTTCATCGTGATGATCTACGTGGCCACCAGCCGCATCAGCTGGGTGGTCATCGGCCTCGCCCTGATCCTCGGTGGCGGCTTCATCGCGGCCCAGGTTTTCTCCCACGTGGAGCAGCGCATCTTTGGCTGGCTTAACGCCTTCTCCCCGGAGGTCTACGAGACCGGCAGCCGGCAGGTCATTGAGGGACTCTTCGGCATGGCCAACGGCGGCCTGGTGGGCACTGGCCTCGGTCAAGGCCGCCCGGACCTGGTGCCCTTTGCCAACAGTGACATGATTATTGCGTCCCTTGGCGAGGAACTTGGCCTGATCGGTCTGTTCGCCGTGGTTTTGATGTACCTGCTGCTGTTCACCCGCGGCTTCCGGGCAGCCCTCGGCACCCGGGACGCCTTCGGAAAACTCCTCGCCTGCGGACTCTCCTTCGCAGTGGCGCTCCAGTGCTTTGTGGTCATCGGCGGAGTCACCCGGCTGATCCCGCTGACCGGGCTCACCACGCCGTTCCTGGCGGCAGGCGGCTCCTCACTGTTGGCCAACTGGATCATCGTGGGCCTCCTGCTGATGATTTCGCACACGGCCCGTGGCCCCGTCGACACCACCCCTTTGCCGCCCGCCAAGGGAACCGAACCCCACGCCGTCGACACACCTACCGAGGCGGTGAAACAAGCGTGAACCAAGCAATCCGTAATTCCTGGGTGGCAGCGATCGCCATGTTTGCCTTGATCTTCGGCGCCATCAGCTTCGTCCAGGTGGTGGGTGCCGATGACCTCAAGGACAACCCCCTAAACCAGCGTGCCATTCTGCAGAATTACTGCAACGACCGCGGCGCCATCATCGTGGGCGGGGACCCCGTCGCCGAATCGGTGGAAGGCACCTCCGAGGTCTGCCAGTTCCAGCGGACCTACGCGCAGCCGGCCCTGTATGCAGGGCTCACGGGCTACTTCTCGCGGAACTACGGTGCCACAGGCCTGGAAGTTGCGATGAAGGATCAGCTGGCCGGCAGCTCAGACCAGCAGTTCTTCGACCGGATCGGTCAGCTCTTCCTAGGCAGCCAGCCGAAGGGGGCATCGGTGGAACTCACCATCGATCCCGCCATCCAGAAGCTTGCCTACGACCTCATTCCGGACGGCCAGCGGGGATCCATCGTGGTCACCAGCCCCAAGACCGGCGCCATCCTGGCCATGGTGTCCAAGCCGTCCTATGACCCCAACCTGATCGCCACCCAGGATCCGAGCGCCGAAACCGCCAACATCAATGAGTTGGTCAAGGTCCCCGGCATCAACCTGAACCAGAATGTCAGCGGTCCCACGGGAGGGCTGCTCGCTCCGGGATCGGTGTTCAAGTTGGTGGATACGGCTGCCGCCCTGAATTCCGGGAAATACAACAAGGACAGTGTGCTCCCCAATCCTGCCCAGATGCCCTTCCCGGGGATCCAGTACACGCTGCCCAACTACGCCGGGGGCAACTGCTACACGCAGGAGACGGCCAGCTTTGCCTTCGCCCTCCAGCAGTCCTGCAACACGCCATTCGCCAGCATTGCCCTGGACCTGGGCCGCGACGCCATAGCCGAGCAAGCGGCAAAGTTCGGCTTCGGCGAGGAGGTGGGCGATCAGCTCAAGCTCGCCTACGCCAAGGGGAACGGCTTCCCCGATGACCTGGACGGGCCAGGCCTGGCTCAGTCCGCCATCGGCCAGAAGGACGTGCGCGCCACTCCGCTGCAGATCGCAATGATGACCGCGGCCATCGCCAACAACGGCGTCCAGATGAGCCCCAGCCTGGTCAAGACCGTGCGGTCCCCGGACCTCCGGGTCATTGACGAACCCAAGCCTGAAGCGCTCAGGACTTCCACCACCCCGGAGATTGCCCGGCAGATCACCGAATGGATGACCAGTGCGGTGAGCCAGGGCATCGCCCGCGGCGCTGCTGTCCCCGGTGTGCAGGTGGCTGGCAAAACCGGAACGGCTGAACTGGGCAACGGCCTGAACAACTCCTGGTTCACCGGGTTTGCCCCCTCAAACAACCCGGAGGTGAGTGTCACCATCGTCATGGAGGGCGTAGACATCACCACCGGTGCACAGCTAACCAGTCCGAACGCGAAGAAGATTTTTGAGGCGGTGTTGAATAAGTGAGGCCTACAACGGGAATCACCCTCGGCGGCAGATTCCAGCTGACCACGCGGATTGCGATCGGCGGGATGGGAGAGGTCTGGAAGGCCAAGGACCAGGTCCTGGGCCGGATTGTCGCCATCAAGGTCCTCAAGGAGGAATACACCGGTGACCCCGGTTTCCTCCAGAGGTTCCGCGCCGAGGCACGCCACACCGCCCTCCTGAACCACGTGGGCATCGCCAACGTCTTTGACTACGGCGAAGAGGATGGCTCCGCGTACCTGGTTATGGAGCTCGTCCCAGGCCAGCCGCTGAGCAGCATCATCGAGCACGAGCAGGTACTGTCCCCGGACCGGACGCTGTCCATGATGGCGCAGACCGCCCGCGCCCTTTCCGTCGCTCATGCCCAGGGTCTGGTCCACCGCGACATCAAGCCGGGCAACCTGTTGATCACCCCCGAGGGCCGGGTCAAGGTCACCGACTTTGGCATCGCGCGTCTGGCCGATCAGGTCCCGTTGACGCAGACTGGCCAGGTCATGGGGACCGCCCAGTACCTCGCCCCCGAGCAGGCCACAGGCCAGACCGCTACCGGCGCCTCGGACATCTACTCACTCGGTGTGATCGGCTACGAGTGCCTCACCGGGCACCGGCCGTTCTCCGGCGAATCGCAGATCGCCATTGCCCTGGCGCAGGTCAATGACGCGCCGCCGCCGCTTCCCGAGACCCTGCCCAAACCGGTCCGCGCGCTGCTGATGTCCATGCTCGCCAAGGACCCCAAGAATCGCCCGGCCAACGCCATCAAGCTGTCCGAAGCCGCCGAGGCCATCCGCAACGGCGATATTGACGCCGCGCACGCCGCGGTTCCGGGCATGCTGCTCTTTGAGGCGACAACCGGCCCCATCACCGCACCCGTGGACATTGCCACAGCACCCACCGGCGTCATCGGGCAGAAGGACAGCAACTCAACGTCGACGTCCGCCCTGCCCGTGCTTGGTGCCGCTGCCGCCGGCGCTGCACTCGGCGCCGCGGGCGCAGGCGCCGCCACCGGAACCGGAAGCACGCTTTCGCGGGCGGACGCCCTGGCTGCGGAGCGCAGCTGGGTGCAGGAGGAAGAAACGTACGACGACGAACCGGCGGATGAGCCCGAGCGTCGCGGCCGCAGCCCATGGACGTGGCCGCTGGTCGCCTTGATCGTGCTGGTTCTGTTCGCGCTGGTGGGGTTCTTCCTGACGCAGCAGGGGATTTTTAACCCGGCCACCACCACTAACTCGGCATCCAGCAACCCGCCGTCCACCAGCGCCAGCCCGTCAAAGACTTCGACATCCGCTACGCCCACCCCCACACAGACCAGCGACGCGCCCACTCCAACGCCCACCCCCAGCACGGTGGACATCATTTCGGCGGCATACCTCGGGAAGGACTACCGCCAGGTCCAGGGGACGCTTGAAACCATGGGCCTGTCCGTGCGGGTCATCCCACAGCAGAGTACTTCCACTGCGGGAACCGTGTTGCAGGTCAATCCCACGGGCACAGTGCCCAAGGGGGCTGAAGTGACCGTGACTTACGCTGTTCCCGCCCCGGCCCCTGCGCCAACCGCACCGCCGACCCCGTCGTCCTCGGCGCCGGCCTCGGCCGAACCAACGTCCACCCTACCCAAGTGCAACCCCGGCCAACTGCCAGGATTGCCCGCCACCTGCGCGCCGTAGCCGTCAGGATTGACAGTGAATGACTCGCCCCGCACTCCGCTGCACCGGGAGGACAGCCTTCCGGTGGATAACCAGCGCGTCCTGAGCGGCCGGTACGAACTCGGCGGAATCATCGGCCGCGGGGGGATGGCGGATGTCCACCGCGGAGTCGATACCAGGCTGGGCCGGACAGTTGCCGTCAAGCTTCTCCGCCCGGACATGGCCAGGGATCCGCAGTTCCAGGCGCGGTTCAAACGCGAAGCGCAGTCCGTTGCCGCGCTGAACCACTCCTCCATCGTGGCTATTTACGACACCGGCGAACACACCGTTCCGGATGGCTCGGACGACAGTGTCCGGGTGCCCTACATCGTGATGGAGTTTGTCGAGGGCAGGACCATCCGCGACCTGATCCGGGCCAAGGAAGTCAGCATTGACCAGGCCATCGACTTTTGCCTGGGCGTGCTCTCTGCCCTGGAATACAGCCACAAGGCAGGCATCGTCCACCGCGACATCAAACCCGCCAATGTGATGTTCTGCGAAGGCTCCAACTCCGTGAAGGTCATGGACTTCGGAATTGCCCGGGCCATCGCCGATTCATCGGCCACCATGACGCAGACCCAGGCCGTCGTCGGCACTGCCCAGTACCTCTCGCCCGAGCAAGCCCGGGGCGAAACAGTGGACGCGCGCAGCGACCTCTACTCCGCGGCGTGCCTGCTGTACGAAATGCTCACCGCGCGGCCGCCTTTCATTGGTGACAGTCCTGTCTCTGTGGCATACCAGCACGTCCGGGAAATCCCGGAGCCGGCGAGCAGTGTGAACCCGGAGGTTTCGGCGGCCCTGGACAGTGTCCTGGCCAAGGCCTTGCAGAAGAACCGGACGGACCGTTTCCAGGACGCAGCGGCCTTCCGGCGCGCGCTGCGCGCCGCGCGGGCTGGCGTGTCCGTGCCCGCGCTGGCCGCAACCGAAGCCCCCACCGATCCCAACGACCACGTCCCGACGCCGGAACGCCCGCCGGCGACAGAGGCGTTCGGTCTCACCGGCGCCGGCTTCCTGGACGATGTCCCCACCGGCCGGGAGCGCAATGCGGAGGACACCCGCACTGACGGGAGAGTCCCCGTCATGGCGGCCGCCGCACACGAAACGTCAGATGTCGATGAACTTCCCCTGGGTTTTGCACCGGAACGTGAGCGGACCGCCCGGCAGAAGTCCCGTCGTCGTGCCTGGGTGGCTACCCTGGTGATCTTCACCCTGCTGGTCCTTGGCGGCGGCGGTTTCTGGCTGTACAGCACCGTAAATCGGCCGGCGCCACCGCCGCCCCAGGTGCAAGTCCCGGCGGTGGCTTCCCTGACTGAATCGGCCGCGCTGCAGGAACTTTATGGTGCCAACCTGCGCCCTCAGATCAAGCGGAACAAGCACGAGACCATACCCAGCGGGACGGCCATCAGCACGGACCCGGTGGCCGGGACATCGGTTGATCCCAATGCGGACGTGATCCTGAATATCTCTGAAGGCCCCAGCGCCGTCAAGATTCCGGAAACCCTTCCGGGCCAGACGGAGGCCGCGGCCCGGGACATCCTGCGCCAGAACGGCCTGCAGGGCGCCGCGTCCACCACCACCGCCAACAGTGCCACAGTGCCTGCCGGCAGGGTGATTACCACCAGCCCTGCACCGGGCCAGATGGTGGGTGTGGGCACCGCGGTAGAGATCGTGATTTCCACCGGCAAGGTGTCCATGCCTGAACTGCGCGGCCGCACGCGTGCCGAGGCTGAAACGGCTCTGAAGGAACTTGGCTTGGTCCCCAACGTCCAGGAAGTTGAGAACGCCCAGGTGGAGGCGGGCAGGATCACGGATCAAAGTGACCCGGTGAACGCCGCCGTCGATCAGGGCAAGACGATCAATATTGTGGTGGCCAAGGAACCGGCCCCGCCGCCCACACCAACGCCAACCGCCACGCCCACAGCCACCAAAAAGGGCTAAGCCTCCACCCGCTTCTTAAAGCAACGCGGGGTCACTTCCCGCCCATGTTCCCCCTCGGGACGGGCGGGAAGTGACCCCGCGTTGTTCGAGCGTGTGTTCCTGTCAGTGCTGGATGAGCGGGCTCAGCGTGGCGGCACGGGCGGCGGCTCCGGCCATTCCGAGGGACTCAAGCCAGTTGCCCAGCATCTGGTAGCCGCCTTCGGTCAGGACCGACTCCGGGTGGAACTGCACGCCACACAGCGGTGCAGTGCGGTGCTGGAGACCCATCACGACGCCGGTAGCTGTTTCCGCGGTGATCTCCAGTACGTCGGGGATGGTGTCCCTGACCGCTGCCAGTGAGTGGTAGCGCGTCGCCGTCACGGGGGAGGGGAGTCCGGCGAAGACGCTGGTGCCGTTGTGCTCCACCAGCGATGTCTTGCCGTGCATCAGCTCCGGAGCGTGGGTCACCGTGCCGCCGTAGGCTTCTGCCAGGGCCTGATGGCCCAGGCAGACACCGAACATCGGCTTGTTGTTCGCGCCGCACCACTTGATCAGCTCGATGCACACACCCGCCTCAGCGGGGTTTCCCGGACCTGGTGAGATGAGGACGCCGTCGCGTGTTTGGGCCATCTCGATGGCTTCAGCGAGGGTCACGTCGTCGTTGCGGACAACGGTGGTCTCGGCGCCGAGCTCCTGGAGGTAGCCCACCAGGGTGTAAACGAAGCTGTCGTAGTTGTCTACGACCAGGATTTTAGTTGTGGTCATGGCTGGCTTGCAGAACCAATCGTTGAGTCGGTGAATGCGGTGAACCCGGACATCCAAGGGAACAGGAACTGAACCATCAGGATCAGTGCGCCGGCGATGAGTACCAGCGACGTGAAGATCCGCAGCCAGAGGGGGCCCGGAAGGTGGCGGAAAATCCAGCCGTACATACTCAGCTTCCTCCCACCGCTGCCGCCACCTGGGCGGCGATCTCAGCAGGCGGCCCAGCCGAAGCAGGCCGCCAGCTGTCCAGCAGCGCGTAGGCGATGATGCGTTCCTCGGCGCCGAAACGCGGATTGCAACTGGTCATGGTGAGGAAGCTTTCGGTCGGAGTGACGCCGGGGCGGGTGGGGACCGGTTCCAGGACATCGGTCCGGGACGGCATCACAATCTGGTTGTTGCGGAACACATAGATGTAATAGCCATCCTTGGTCTGGACGTAGATTTTGTCCCCCGGGACAAGGGTGTGGATATTGTCCAGGACGGCACCGTGGGTCTGCCGGTGACCGGCCACGGCGAAGTTTCCGACGGCACCCGGCATCGCTGTGTTGGCGTAGTGGCCAAGCCCCAGAGTATCCAGGACATCCCCAGTGGTTCCCTGCACGATGGGCCGGGTGTAGTTGGGGCCAAACCGCGGGATGTACATGATGCCGATGGTGCCGGCATGCCCTGGTGCCGCGGAAACTGTGGGGGTGCCGTAGTCCACGGGCGCCGCCGTTGGGTCCGGTTCCGGTACTGGGGGCACCGTGCCGCGCAGCCCCTGGGCGAATTCCTTGATGACCGCACTCTGCTTGGCGTCGGATTCGATATTGGTCCACCACAGCTGCCAGCCCACAAATAGCAGGAGAATAATGCCGGCCGTGATGAGCAGTTCGCCCAGGACCTGCACCGTCCCCCGCAGAATGGAAGCGCGGGCGGGCGTCGGACGGACGGGCCTCCTGGCGGCGCGCCTCGCCTTCTCCTGCAATACCACGCGTTCTCCTCCGGGGTGGCCGCGATGGGCGTTTGAGTGCCCTGAACTACGGCTAGAATTGGCTGCTAGTAAGAATCCAGATTTGACCAAGATCGCGCAGACCGCTGGCAACTTCCTTCTTGCAGGATATCAAGCCCGCGACGCCGAGCTTGCTCCAGTCCGCCAAGGAGTGCACGTGCCCGAGTCAAAGCCACGCAAGAAGACTTCCAACGCCGCGCAGCCCGCTTCCGGGGCGCAGACGTACAAGCCCAACGCTGTCTGGTTCAAGCCGGTGATGTTCGGCCTGATGATCATCGGACTCTTCTGGATCATCACGTTCTACATCAGCGAGGGCCGGTTCCCTGTCCAGGCCTGGGAGTCGTGGAACATCGTGGCCGGTTTCGGCATTGCCATCATAGGATTCCTGATGACTACACGCTGGCGTTCCTGACCCTGACCGCAGGACCCGGATGACTCCCGCGGACGCCGCCCAGCCCCGGAACGAGGCTGGGGACGGCACCATCATTGGCGACGACGGGCTGGCCCGCCCGCCGTGGGCCGCCGTGGATCCTCTGTTGCGCGAATACTACGACTCCGAATGGGGCCTGCCCGTCCGGGACGAACAGGGCCTTTACGAACGCATCTGCCTGGAGGGCTTCCAAGCAGGACTCTCCTGGGCAACGATCCTGCGAAAGCGCCCTGCCTTCCGTAGGGCTTTCCTCGACTTCCAGCCGGACGCTGTTGCCGCGCTTGCGGAAGCGGATGTTGAGCGCCTGCTCCACGATCCGGGTATCGTCCGCAACAGGCTTAAGATCCGCGCCGCCATTACCAACGCCCAGGCCACCATCGCGCTACGCGAGCGGGAAGGCCTGGTTGACTTCGTCTGGCAGTTCCAGCCCACATCCACTCCCCAGCCGGTCACGCACGCGGAGATCCCCACGCAGTCACCGGAATCAGTGGCGCTGTCCACGGCGCTGCGGAAGCAAGGATTCTCGTTCGTTGGCCCCACCACCATGTTCGCGCTGATGGAGGCCATCGGCATGGTGGACACCCACCTTCTGGACAGCCACCGTCGCGGGTCTTCAGGCGTCTGGCAGCGTTGACCTAGCATCGGGCGCCTGGTGACCAGGCGCGCCGCCGACCGACGAAGCGCCCCGCCGCCGGCTGACCCGGGCGTTCTAAGCCTCCTGGTCCCCCTCTCCGCTGGGCAGGTTCTCCCCAGCTGTTGGGAAAGTTATCCACACTGTGCATAACTTTGCCGGTGTCGGAAGCAATTTCTGCCCGTGCAGGCCATGGTCCACGGGACCGGATCCACGGCGGTCGAATGGACAGTTATTAACAGTGTGGATTAGCTGTGGATAATTCACACCGCTCAGCGGTCCCGGCGCACAGGATGATGGCTGGTGATGGATACACGGTTGAAGGCGTTCATGCTGATCACCAGCCAGCTGACCACCGAAAATTCATCGGCACTGAGGTGCTGACGGGCATATCCTTCTTCAAGCTCGGCGGTGCGGTGATCCGGCAGCTCGGTGATGCATTCGGCCAGAGCCAGGGCCGCCCGCTCCTTGTCCGTGAACAGGGCCGTCTCCCGCCAGGCCGGCAGGACGGCGAGCCGCTGGTGACTTTCCCCGGCCTCCACGGCGTCCCGTACATGCATGTCGAGGCAAAAGGCGCAGCCGGTGATCTGGGAAGTCCGCACATTGATCAGTTCAATGGTCCTGCGGTCAATCCCGGCCGCGTCGGCGGCTTCGCGCACTTTCAGCCCCAGACCGTTGAGGGCACGCCATACCGCGGGGTGCTGCTTGTCGAGGTAGATGTGCTGGGTTGTGGCACTGGTGCTCAAGGCGGTCCTCCTGGCTGGGAGCCTGTGGGGTTGGTTGCTGCGTACGAATACCCTCGCACGGACGGGTGTTTTCCACTTACTAACACTGGACTACCCACAACTTATCCACAGTTGTGGACAACAATCCACAGGACGGAACGGGACGACCTCCTCAGATGCCCCAGTCCGGGAAACACTGAAGGTTAACTACATGTCTGTAAGTTATTAACACTGTGAATAACCCTGTTGATATGGGTGGCCTGGATCCCCTCGTTCAGGGTTGCAACGCCGGAAACGGCCAAGTTATCCACAGACGGGGCCTGAAAGGCGGGTTTTTCCACTTAACCACAGGCACATCCCCACGGGTTGTCCACAATTGTGGATAACCGGAGGATCAAATCGGGGAAAAGGGCGGACATCCGGGCACAGGGAAACATCAAGGCACTGAACTACACCTGTGTAAGTTACCAACAGTGTGGATAACCCCTGTGGATAACTTTAGGCGTGGGTGGGAGCCTGCCGCGGCCCTGCCGACGCTCCGGCAGCTCCGGGCAGCACCCCGCAGCTCTGCTCAGACCGTTGGCTGGCGCCACCCGGCAACGCGTGCAGGAGCGACTGGCGGCCGGGCGAGCCATCAGCGCAGCGCGGAGGTGCCGATCGGCAGAGCAGTTCATCAGGGCAGGTCATCAGAGCAGTTCGGCAGAGCAATCCAGCAGCGCGGAGGTGCAGCAGCGCCCGGCCTCAGCTCGAGTCCCCGTCCTGTTGGGCACAGCAAAGACCCCGGTGTCCGCTAGGACACCGGGGTCTTGAATTGGTCTATAGGAGGCCGGCCGGCGAACCCAGGCGGTCAGCCCGCCGTAACGCGGAGCCAGCTCGCCAGGGCCAGCAGGAGAACCACTGCGGCCAGTCCAGCGGCGTGCAGCAGGCGCTGCCGAGGGCCACGGGGCGTGTACGCAATCACGGCAGCGCAAAGGGCTCCGGTGACGAGACCGCCCAGGTGGGCCTGCCAGGCGATCTGGGGGACCACAAATCCGATCACGCCGTTGATGGCAATCAGGACCCAGAGCTGCCGCGTGTCCCCGCCGCGGTGACGCTGCACCAGGAGCATCGCGCCGAAGAGTCCAAAGATGGCGCCCGAAGCACCCACCACACCGGCAAGAGGCACTCCAGGCACATAACCAGGGGTTAGCAGAAGGTAGCCAACGGACCCCCCAATGGCAGAGATGAGATACAAAGCCAGGAAGCGGACCCGGCCCAGGAGCGGTTCGAGTGCCTGGCCGAAAATCCACAGCATATACATGTTCAGCACAATGTGGAGGATGAATCCCTGGGAGTGCAGGAAAGCTGCCGTCAGCATCCGCCAGGGTTCGAACTCGCCGAATTCGGGAGAGGCAAACACATTGGCGAACGCCAGGTTCTGGTAGATCCACTCGTCGGGAACTATCCATTGCAGAACATACATCACCGCACACAGGGCGATGATTCCAAACGTCACCACGGGTTTGCCGGTTGCCACGGCGCCGCCGTAGACAGTCTTGACGGCCGGCGTCGTCCGCTTCGTTTCGTTGACGCAGTCAACACATTGGAATCCGACGGCGGCCGCCCGCTGGCAGTCCGGGCACGCTGGGCGCCCGCAGCGCTGGCAGCGCACATAGGAGGGCCGGTCCGGGTGCCTGGGGCACACCGGAACCTGCGCGGACGGCTCAGCCGCCGGAATTCCGTAGCTCATGTGATGGGTTAGAGCTGCTCGATGTCGATGCTGTTGATGGTGACGTCCTCAACCGGGCGGTCTCCCATGCCGGTGCGGACGCCCTCGATGGCGTCGACGACCTTCTTGGAGTCCTCGTCAGCAACCTCGCCGAAGATGCTGTGCTTGCCCTGCAGCCAGTCGGTGGGGATGGTGGTGATGAAGAACTGTGAGCCGTTGGTGCCCTTGCCCGCCTGGATGCCGGCGTTGGCCATGGCCAGCTTGTACGGTGCGTTGAAGCTGAGCTCGGGGTGGATTTCGTCGTCGAACTTGTAGCCCGGTCCACCCACGCCGCGGCCCAGCGGATCGCCGGCTTGGATCATGAAGTCCTTGATGATGCGGTGGAAGATGGTGCCGTCGTACAACGGCGTGCCCGTCTTGTCCTCGCCGGTCTCGGGGTGGGTCCAGGCCTGCTCGCCGGTGGCCAGGCCAACGAAGTTCTTGACCGTCTTCGGCGCATGGTTGCCGAAGAGATTCACGACGATGTCGCCGAGGCTGGTGTGGATGGTTGCTTTTGCAGTTGCGATTGCAGTCATGCTGCCCATTCTTTCACGGCCGGTCAACGCGGAAGAGGCAGGACGGACAGTTCCGCGCTGGGTGAAATCAGGCGTAAATCCGCTGGAAGAATAGCCCGTGCAGGCCATGGCACGTAGGCTAACAACAGAACCGTCACATTAATCGGGAGGTAGTTGTGAAGAAATCGGATCGTATTGCCCGTGACCTTGAACAGTCAGTCAACAGCGCAGTTGAGAACGCCAAGGACTGGGCAGCCCCCCGCGTGGAAGCAGCGGTGGATTGGGCAGTTCCCCGCCTGCAGCATGGCCTGGACACCGCATCTCCCAGGATCCAGGAAGGGCTTAAGACCGCAGCCCACAACCTGGCCGACGGCGTCGCAACAGTGACACCGCGGATCCAGGAGGGGCTGGCCCAGCTCGCCCCGAAAATCCACGACGCCGTTGAGGTCGCCACGCCGCGCCTGCATGACGCCCTGGACAAGGCCACTCCCGTCATCCAGAACGCACGGGACCGGGTGGTGGTGGAATACCTGCCGCGCCTTTCGGACCAGATCGGCCACGCGTCCGACGCCGTGCACCGCACCTTGGAAAGCGCACCGTCCCACGTGGACGCTGTCGCGCAGCGGCTTGCCGATTCCGGCGTAGTGCATTCCCTCCAGGAACAGGCACAGACGGCCGGCACGCAGCTCAAGGCCGCCGCGCACGAGGCCGGCAAGGCTGTGGGCGTCCAGATCGCCCAGCCCCAGAAGCCCAAGAAGCGCGGCTGGCTGGTGTTCGGCATCATCGCCGCGGCCGTCGCCGCCGGCGTCGCCGCATGGAAGGCCTCCAAGCCGGTAGAAGACCCGTGGAAGACCCCTTCCCCCGTCACGCCCACTCCGGCGCCGGTTCCCGCCACCACAGTGAACGACGCCAAGGACACGGCCGAAGACGCAGCCAGCAAGGCTGCAGCCGCCACGGCTTCCGCCGCTGACGCCGTGGCCGACCAGGCACAGGTCGCTGCAACGGACGCGCAGGACACCGTGGACGACGCCACTGAGAAGGCCAAGCACGTCGCCGACGAATCGGCAGACGCGGCAGCCAAGGCGTCCACCGATGCAAAGACCGCCATCAAGAACATCGCGGCCAACATGAACGGTTCCGCGGACAAGAGCAGCAACTAGCACTTCCGGCGGCGCCGCGCCGTCCACCTGAAGGGGCTCCGCCTGGTGCGGGGCCCCTTCAGTGTTTTCCCAGTGTTTGTCCGGACCGGACCCAGTCGCTGGCAGGACAAATCCCGATCGGTGCTAAATTTGAACTGATGTCAGCCGATAAATCCTCTGGGGATGCCTTGAACGACGCAGCACAGCTGCCGTGCGTGTCCATTGTCATCCCGGCTTACAACGAGGAAAGTGTCATCCGGCAGTGTCTCATCGCTGCGGTGTACCAGTCGGTGCCGGCCCACGAGATCATCGTGGTGGACAACCTCTCCACTGACCGCACCGCCGCCATCGTGGCGCAGATGCAGCTGGAGTATCCGGAAAGTCCCATCATCCTGCTCAGCCAGGACCGGGACCAGGGCCTGATTCCCACCCGGAATTTTGGCCTCAACCACGCCACCGGCGACGTCCTGGGACGCATTGACGCTGATTCGGTTGTCGAGCCGGACTGGGTGGAACAAGTCCAGAAGGCTTTTCTTGACCCGTCAGTCCAGGCAGCCACCGGACCGGTGGTCTACTACGACATGCCGATGCGGCGGTTCGGGCTCAAGGCAGACGACAAGATGCGCCAGCTGATGCTCAAGCTCGCCAAGCACCAGTACCACTTCCTCTTCGGCTCCAACATGGCCCTGCGGGCCACGGCCTGGGAAACCATCCGGGACGAAACCTGCCGTGACGAGAAGGACGAGATGCACGAGGACATCGACCTCTCCCTGCACCTCGCCGACCACGAACTTAAAGTCCAGTACTGGCCCCAGATGGTGTCCGGGATGTCGGCCCGCCGGCTCGAGGATTCACCGCGGGACTACCGGTATTACGTGACCCGCTTCGACCGCACTTACAAGGCGCACAACGTCAAGAAAATGGCCCTCAAGGCACCCATGGTGGTGTTCTTCTCGGTTTACTTCCCGGCGAAGCTCCTGCGCGCGATCCATACGGTCAACACCGCCCAGCCTGCCCGCCGCGGCGGGCAGTAAGCGCGCCTCCAGGTCCTGCCGCCCAGGCCTGGCCTTAGTCGGTTCCGAGGTCAGCCAGTTGGCCCGACGGCGGCTCATCCGCATGCGGGCCGGAGGCTTCCCGACGTTTTCGGAAACCTGACCTCTGCCCCAGAACCACGACGGCGAGCCCCACCAGGATGAGCCCCAGCCCGCCGTAGGTGCCGGCCGGCAGCGTCTCGTGCAGGAAGACCGCGGCCAACACGGCGGCGCCGGGAATCTCCAGCAGGATGATCATCGACACCAGCAGCGGGCTCATGGTGGCCAGCAGGTGATTGAAGGCGGTGTGGCCCACCAGTTGGGCACACACGGTGATGGCCAGGATCCCTACCCAGCCAACGGCGTCGAACCCCACCAGCGGCTGGCCGCTGAAGAGCGCCAGCACCGCCACAAGGGCCGCGCACATCCCATAGCAGAGCGTGGTGTACGTTCCCGTGGTCATGGTCTGGCGGGCCCTGCCGCCGGCGAGTGTGTAGAGGCCAGCCAGGGCTCCGCCAGCGACGGCCAGCAGATCGCCCAGAAGCGCGTCCGGCGAGGACCCCATATCGAACCCGGTGATGGTGACAACGCCGCCGAAGGCGATCCCGAGCCCTGCCAGCACCTGCCAGCGGTGCCTGGTGCCACGGATCAGCTGGAAGACGGCAATCCATGCCGACTGCAGGCAGACCAGGGCGGTAGCGGCAGCCACGGAGGTGAGCTGGAGGGACGTGATGAAACAGGCAAAGTGCAGGGCCAGGGCTACGGCGGCCAGCAGCGACCAGCGGAATTCGGGGCCGGTGATCCGGCCGAACTGCCGGGGCTCGCGGACAAGGCTGGGCGTGGCCATCACTGCAGCGCCGATAGCGTTGCGCCAGAAGGCGATGGCGAGGGCGCTGACCGTGGTGGCACCGAGGGTAGCGGCGATCAACGGCCCGGACGAAGCTACGCCCAGGACCCCAAGGGCCGCAAGTAGGAGGTTCACCGTCCAACCCTACTGTTCTGCATCAACACTGTGCCGCCTTGAAATAACACTGTGCCGCCTTAACGAAAAAGTCCCGGACAGCTTTTCGGCTGTCCGGGACTTCCTTATGGTGGAGGCACGGGGACTCGAACCCCGAACCCCCTGCTTGCAAAGCAGGTGCGCTACCAATTGCGCCATGCCCCCATAAGAAGCAACCCGTCAATCATACCCTAGAACCGTGGAGCCATTTGCAGGCTCCCGGTCCGGGAATCCGGCCTATTCGACCTTGTCGGTCGACTGGCTCCAGACTGTTTTCCGGGCCTCGGATTCCTGTGCTTTCCTGTAGAGCAGGACGCCTGCGATCGCAGCTGCAAGTACCAGCAACTTCTTCACATGCTCCCCGTTCCGGTCCCGCTTGCCCTGAAGCAAACCAAACCTTCCTTCGAACCTGCACAGGTTCCGTGGGCGTACCAGGACTTGAACCTGGGACCTCTTCGTTATCAGCGAAGCGCTCTAACCGCCTGAGCTATACGCCCCGATGCCTCATCGGGCCGAGACATGACTTTACAGCACATCCCGGCCCGATCTCAAATCGAGGCATTTCGCCGGAGAATTTCCGGTGAAATCATGGGTTTTCAGTCATCCGTGAGGGTGACGCCGATGCCGCCAACAAGCGTTGCGGAGATGTTGTAAAGCACCGCTGAGAGCATGGACAACGCCGTCAGCAGGACAACGTTCACCACGGCGATGATTGTGGCAAAGGAAGCCACCTGGCCCAGGGACGCGACCTTCTTCAGTTCGAACCCGCCGCCTTCGGAGCCTGCCAGGGTGCCCAGGAGGCTGTCCACCTGGTCAAAGATTCCGGTGAGGTCCAGGACCGTCCACAGGACGATGGCAGCGACCACAGTGACGATTCCCAACGCCACCGAGAGGAGGAATGCCATCTTCAGGACCGACCAGGGATCCACCTTGCTCACCAGCAGCCGTGCGCGCCTGACCTTCGCCTTCGGTGCAGGCTTGACCAGGCCCGGCTGGCCCTGCGGAGACCGGCCCTGCACTGGGCGCTGGCTGGCCTGATCTGCCGGAGGCCTGCCCTGCCCGGCACGCTGGCCATTCTGGCCTGCAGGCCGGTCCTGCGCAGGGCGCTGGCCGGGAACGGCCGGACGCTGACCCGGCGCACCGGTAGGGGCCGGTGGACGCTGCTGCGGACGGACGGGGTTGTTCACCCGTGGTGCGGCCGCGGGCGGCGGCGTTCCGCCGGGGACATTGCTGCTCGGTTTGGGATATGAGTCGGGATTACTCACTCGTTACCTCCGGTGTAGTCTTCGTTCGGCTCAGCGTCGCCGGAGGCGTCCTCTGACTCAGCAGCCGGTGATGTTTCTGCCGTTGATGCTGACCCTGCGGATCCCTCGGGGGACCCGGCCTCTTCAGCCAACGTTACGTCATCGTCTTCGGATTCTTCGCCCTCGAGGCCGCGTTCGCTGTTCCTGGCCACCTCAATGATGCGATCATTCTTGTCCGGCTTCGCGAAGATCACGCCCATGGTGTCGCGGCCCTTGGCAGGTACGCCCGCCACTGAGGAACGGACAACCTTGCCGCCTTCCATGACCACCAGGACCTCATCCTCTTCCTGGACAATCAGGGCGCCCACGAGGTGGCCGCGTTCCTCCTGGTACTTGCCCACCTTGATGCCGAGGCCGCCGCGGCCCTGCAGGCGGTATTCCTCCACTGCGGTGCGTTTGGCGTACCCGCCCTCGGTGACGACGAAGACAAAGGAACCGTCAGTGACGACGTCAGCCGCCAGCAGTTCATCGTCCTCGCGGAACTTCATGCCCGTGACACCGGACGTGGCCCGGCCCATGGGACGCAGGGCATCGTCGGTGGCGGTGAAGCGGATGGACTGGCCCATGCGGGACACCAGCATGAGGTCATCCGTTTCGGAGACCAGCTGCGCCGAAACCAGTTCGTCCTCGTCGCGCAGGTTGATCGCGATGACGCCGGCGGAGCGGTTGGTGTCGTAGTCCTCCAGCCGAGTCTTCTTGACCAGGCCGCGCTTGGTGGCCAGCACAAGGTACGGGGCCTGCTGGTAGTCCCGGATGTCCAGGACCTGGGCGATGTGCTCGTCCGGCTGGAAGGCCATCAGGTTGGCGACGTGCTGGCCCTTGGCGTCACGGCCGGCCTCCACCAGTTCATAGGCCTTTGCCCGGTATACCCGGCCAAGGTTGGTGAAGAACAGAAGCCAGTGGTGGGTGGTGGTCACGAAGAAGTGCTCTACTACGTCGTCGCCGCGGAGCTGGGCCCCCTTGATGCCCTTGCCGCCGCGCTGCTGTGACCGGTAGTTGTCGCTGCGGGTGCGCTTGACGTAACCGCCGCGGGTGATGGTGACAACCATTTCCTCTTCGGGGATCAGGTCCTCCATGGACATGTCCCCGTCGAAGCCCATCAGGATTCTGGTCCGGCGGTCATCTCCGTGCTTGGCCACGATCTCGCCCAGCTCGGTGCTGATGATTTCGCGCTGGCGTTCCTCGGAAGCAAGGATCGAGTTGTACTCGGCGATCAGGGCCTCGAGTTCGGAATGGCGGTCCTGGATCTTCTGGCGTTCCAGGGCTGCCAGGCGGCGCAGTTGCATGTCCAGGATGGCCCGGGCCTGCAGCTCGTCGATGTCCAGCAGCTGCATCAGTCCGTCGCGCGCGGCTTCTGTCGTATTGGACGCACGGATGAGCGCAATGACTTCGTCCAGCGCGTCCAGGGCCTTCAGGAGGGCACGCAGGATGTGCGCCTCTTCTTCGGCCTTGCGCAGGCGGTAGCGGGTGCGGCGTGCAATAACGTCCAGCTGGTGCGTGACCCAGTGGCGGATGAAGGCGTCCAGGCTCAGCGTGCGCGGAACCCCGTCCACGATGGCCAGCATGTTGGCGGAGAAGTTGCTCTGCAGTTCGGTGTGCTTGTAGAGGTTGTTCAGCACCACCTTGGCCACGGCGTCGCGCTTGAGCACAATGACCAGCCGCTGGCCGGTGCGGCCGGAGGTCTCGTCGCGGAGGTCCGCGATGCCGGAGATCTTCCCGTCCTTGACCAGCTCGGCGATCTTGATGGCCAGGTTGTCCGGGTTAGCCTGGTACGGCAGTTCGGTGACAACCAGGCACGTGCGGCCTTGGAGTTCCTCAACGTTGACCACGGCGCGCATGGTGACGGAACCGCGGCCCGTCCGGTACGCGTCCTCAATGCCCTTGTGGCCGAGAATGGTCGCGCCGGTGGGAAAATCGGGTCCCTTGATACGGAGCAGCAGCTCCTCGAGCAGCTCCTCGCGGCTGGCCGTCGGATTGGCCAGGTACCACTGGACGCCGTCAGCTACCTCGCGGAGGTTGTGCGGCGGAATGTTGGTGGCCATGCCCACGGCAATGCCGGAGGAACCGTTGACCAGCAGGTTGGGGAAACGCGCCGGCAGGATGGTGGGTTCCTGGTTCTTGCCGTCGTAGTTGTCCTGGAAATCGACGGTTTCCTCGTCGATGTCCCGGACCATTTCCATGGCCAGCTGGGACATTTTCGTTTCGGTGTACCGCGGGGCGGCCGCGCCGTCATTGCCTGGCGAACCGAAGTTGCCCTGGCCCAGGGCCAGCGGGTAGCGCATGGTCCAGTCCTGGATCAGGCGGACCAGGGCATCGTAGATCGCGGTGTCGCCGTGGGGGTGGTACTGGCCCATGACCTCGCCCACCACACGGGCGCATTTGTTGAATGACCGTTCCGGCCGGTAGCCGCCGTCAAACATGGCGTACAGCACGCGGCGGTGCACGGGCTTGAGGCCATCGCGCACGTCGGGCAGGGCACGGCCCACAATAACGGCCATGGCGTAGTCGAGGTACGAGCGCTGCATTTCCGTCTGCAGATCCACCTGCTCCACACGGTCAACCAGCACGTCGCCTTCAAGAACGGTTTCCGGAAGATCCGCGGATTCCGCCGGGTTCTCGGGTGTCTCGTCACTCATCGTTTATATTTTCCGTTTCAGGTATATGTCGGGCTTGGAATATCTACTCGGTGAACCGGTCAGATATCCAGGAACCTGACGTCCTTGGCGTTCTGCTGGATGAAGTTTCGGCGGGACTCCACGTCTTCGCCCATCAGGGTGGAGAAGGTCTGGTCCGCTGCCAGGGCATCGTCCATGGTGACCTGCAGGAGGGTCCGGTGGTCCGGATCCATGGTGGTGTCCCACAGCTCGGTGTAATCCATCTCGCCCAAACCCTTGTAGCGCTGGATTCCGTTGTCTTTCGGAATACGGCGGCCGGCGGCCTGCCCCGCCACGAGCTTGGCATCGCGCTGCTTGTCGCTGAAGACGTAGTCGTGCGGCGCGTTGGACCACTTGATCCGGTACAGCGGTGGCTGCGCCAGGTACACGTAGCCGTTTTCGATCAGCGGGCGCATGTAGCGGAACAGCAGCGTCATGAGCAGCGTGGTGATGTGCTGGCCGTCAACGTCAGCATCGGCCATCAGCACGATCTTGTGGTACCGCAGCTTGCTGAGGTCGAAGTCCTCACCGATGCCGGTGCCGAACGCGGTGATCATGGACTGGACCTCGGTGTTGCCCAAGGCCTTGTCCAACCGGGCCCGCTCCACGTTCAGGATCTTGCCGCGCAGGGGCAGGATGGCCTGGGTTTCAGGGTTGCGGCCGCGCTTGGCGGAACCACCGGCGGAGTCGCCCTCCACGATGTACACCTCGCAGCGGGCCGGATCCTTCGAGGAACAGTCGGACAGCTTGCCGGGCATACCGAAGGATTCCAACGGGCTCTTGCGGCGCGCATTGTCACGTGCCTTCCGGGCAGCCATCCGCGCCTGGGCCGCGGAGATGGCCTTGCGGATGACATCGCGGGCGGGGCCGGGGTTGCGTTCCAGCCAGTCGCCCAAGCCGTCGGTGACAACGCGCTGGACGAAGCCCTTGACCTCGGAGTTGCCGAGCTTGGTCTTGGTCTGGCCCTCGAACTGCGGCTCGGCCAGCTTTACGGAGATGACCGCGGTGAGGCCTTCACGGATATCGTCACCGGTGAGGTTGTCGTCCTTTTCCTTGATGATGCTCTTCTCCCGCGCGTAGCGGTTGATGAGGGAGGTCATCGCGGCGCGGAAGCCCTCTTCGTGGGTGCCGCCTTCGTGGGTGTTGATGGTGTTGGCGTAGGTGTGGACGCTTTCGGAATACGCGTTGGTCCACTGCATCGCCATTTCCAGCGCGATGTGCCGTTCCGTATCCTCGGTTTCGAAGGAAATGACGTCCTCGTGGACAACATCGACCTTTTTGCCCGAGTTCAGGTGCTTCACGTAGTCCAGCAGGCCGTCGTCGTACTGGTACACCACGGTGCGGTGCTCAGCGGTGACTTCACCTTCGGTGACCACAGCGTCAAGGTCAAGGTCCTCATTGGCATCCGTGTGCGACGCCTCGGTGCGCTCGTCCGTGAGGGTGATCCGCAGGCCCTTGTTCAGGAAGGCCATCTGCTGGAAGCGGGCGCGGAGCGTCTCGAAATCAAATTCCGTGGATTCGAAGATTCCCGCGTCCGGGTAAAAGGTCTGGGTGGTGCCGGTGGTGGCACTCTCTTCGCCCTGGACCAGCCCGCCCTGGGGCTTGCCGCCGTCAGCGAAGGACATCCGCCAGACGTTGCCCTGCCGCCGGACTTCAGTGTCCACCCTGCTGGAGAGCGCGTTCACTACGGAAATACCGACGCCGTGGAGGCCGCCCGAGACAGCGTAACCGCCGCCGCCGAACTTGCCGCCGGCGTGCAGGATGGTCATAACAACTTCAACAGTGGGCTTGTGCTCGGTGGGGTGCATGTCCACGGGGATTCCGCGGCCATCATCAACAACTTTGACGCCGCCGTCGGCCTGCAGGACTATTTCGATGTGCGTGCAGTACCCGGCCAGCGCCTCATCAACAGAGTTGTCCACCACTTCATAGACCAGGTGGTGCAGCCCGCGCGGCCCGGTCGAGCCGATGTACATGCCCGGGCGCTTCCGGACGGCTTCGAGGCCCTCAAGTACGGTGATGTCGCTTGCGCCGTATTCCCGGGGTGTCACGGCCTCCGCCGGCGTATCGGGGGTAGGTACGTCCTCCGCTGCGCGTTCCACTGCCTGGGTATCTGTATTGTCGTTAGCCACAGGTGCTGTCGACTCCTCTTTTTCGATGATGGCCGGCGGCGGCCTTCCATGGGAAAGCATCCGCCAACAGGCACAAGCTGATGGCGCCGACGGATACGTTGACGTGCGGGACCGAAGACCGCCTGCGGAGAGCGTGCGGAAAACGGACTCAGTCAACGTTTCACCGGCGCCCAGTTATCTGCTGTGATTCTATCGTGAAATGGGCCGCAAACCCGCATTCCGGCGGGCGTCGCGGGACCCGGATATGCCCGTGCGAGGCCATTGACCCCGCCTTGGGCGCCCTCGAGGTCCCGTCTCCGGGTTCCTATACGCCCCACGGGCGTTAGACCGCCCTACACGCCGCCGGACGAATATTCAAGAGCCGACGGCGGCTGCTAGCCGTAGGTATCCCGCGGACCGCGGCCGTTGACGGTACGTCCGCCCTTGCGCCAGCTGGGTGCCGACGGTCCGAGCACCTGGATGCTGGTGACCACACCCTCGCCCAGTTCCGTGCGGAATTTCTCCAGCAGGCTGTTACTCAACAGCCGCAGCTGCGTGGACCAAGCCGTCGAATCGCAGCGCACGTGAAGGGTGGTATCGGTGAAGCTCTCCGGGGTGCAGTGCGCTGAAATCTCCGGGCCAACCAGCGTGGCCCACTCCGCCATGACTGACCCCACCGCTACCGGCGAGCTCCAGCCACGTTCGGCCACGAGGCGTCCCACCACTTTGCCGAGCCCCAGCGGATCCCGGCCGGTGGAGTGGAACTGGCGGAAACCCCGCGTGTCCTGGATCCCACCCTTTGTTTTGGCGGCGCCGGCCTTCGGGGGTGCCTTGCGGCGAATTTCACCGCGCGCTGCCGCGGCCTCCCGCATGCGGTTCAGCGCAGCCTGGGGCGCATCGATGTTGTCAGGATCCCGGCCGGGCTGCAGCCCGCCCTTTTCATCCTTATTCATCGATTCCTCCCGGAATGACCTTCACCCGCCGGCCGGAGAGCTCCTCCGGGATATCGGCGTCGACAGCGGCGGTCACCAGGACCTGTTCCGCGCCGGAGACTATTGCCGCCAGTTTACGCCGGCGCCCCACATCCAGCTCGGCGAAAACGTCGTCGAGGATGAGGATCGGGGCAGACCCGCCGGTCCTGGCGTCGTCGAGCATGACGTAGTAGGAGGCGAGCCGGAGGGACAGGCACATTGACCAGGTCTCGCCATGCGAGGCATATCCCTTGGCAGGCGCTTCGCCCAGAATCAGTTCCAGTTCATCCCGGTGCGGACCCACCAAGGAGATTCCGCGTTCAAGTTCCTTGCGGCGGGAAGCTGCAAAGGCCTGGACATAACGCCCGGTGAGGTCCTCAACTGTGAGGTCCCGCAGATCTTCGGCAGCGGCGGACCCGTCCACCATCAAACTGCCGCCGTCACCCGGTGCTGCGCCGCCGTCGTCGTCCATCAGATTTTGCAGTGTAGAACGATAGACGGCGTTGGCTTCCTTGGAGCCATCGGTGAGCTGGGCGTACGCCTTTGTCAGATGCGGGCGCAGCAGTTCAACCAGTTCCAGCCGTGCGTGCAGCAACTCGGCGCCCGCCCGTGCCATGTGTTGGTCCCAGACATCGAGGGTGGCCTCATGTCCGGCAGTGAACTTTCCGGCACGGGCGGATTTGAGCAGGGCGTTGCGCTGCTTCAGGACACGATCATAGTCCGTGCGCGTCGCCGAATGTCGGGGCATAAGGCTGACCAGCAGCTCGTCGAGGAACCGGCGCCGGTTGGACGGATCTCCCTTGATCAGGGCCAGGTCCTCCGGGGCGAAAAGCACGGTCTGGCAGATTCCGAGGAGGTCCCTGGCCCGGACGGGATTGCTGCGGTTGATGCGTCCCCGGTTGGCGCGGCTGGCATTGATCTCAAGTTCCAGGACCGTGGTCTGTTCGCCCCGGACAAGGCGGGCGCGGACCAGCGCTCGGTCCGCGCCGAACCGCAGCAGCGGGGCATCGGAACTGACCCGGTGCGAGCTGAGCGTGGCCAGGTACCCGATGGCCTCCATGAGGTTGGTTTTGCCGATGCCGTTTGCCCCGACGAGCACGGTGACACCCGGCTCGAGGGGAAGGTCAACCTGGGCATAGCTGCGGAAGTCAGTGAGCGAAAGGTGTTCTAGGTACACGCGGTGTTCGACGATTCTCGGAACCGGCGGGTCCCGGGGTGGATGTTACTTGGCGGGGCGGGTGGCATGCCCGCCGAACTGGTGACGCAACGCGGAAACCATCTTCATTGCCGGCGAGTTTTCTTCGCGGGAAGAAAAGCGCGCAAAAAGGGCAGCCGTGATGGCCGGCGCCGGAACAGCGTTGGCGATGGCTTCCTCAACGGTCCAGCGGCCCTCACCCGAGTCCTCGACGTAGTCATCGATGGATTCCAGTCCCGGGTCCTCGTCCAGCGCCTTGACCATCAGGTCCAGCAGCCAAGACCGGACCACTGTGCCCTTTTGCCAGGCGCGGAACGTACCGGGCAGGTCGTCCACAATGTCCTTGGCGGCCAGCAGTTCGTAACCTTCGGCGTAAGCCTGCATCAGGCCGTACTCAATGCCGTTGTGAACCATCTTGGCGTAGTGTCCGGCACCGATTCCGCCGACGTGGACAAAGCTGTCCGCCCGCTCACCTTCGGGGCGGAGTACATCAAAAACGGGCAGTGCCCGCTCTATGTCAGCGGCCGCGCCACCGGCCATGAGACCGTACCCGTTTTCGAGGCCCCATACTCCGCCGGAAACACCGCAGTCGGCGAAACTGATGCCCTTTTCAGCCAGCGCGGAACCATGTTTCTGGTCTTCCGTGAAGCGGGAGTTGCCGCCGTCGATGACCAGATCGCCGGAGTCGAGCTTCTCCCCGAGTTCGGTGATGACGGCGTCGGTGATGCCGCCTGACGGGACCATGACCCAAATGAGCCGCGGGGCCGGAATGGCCGCAATCAGCTCGTCGACAGAGGAAACATCGGTGACCTCCGGGTTGCGGTCAAAACCCGTGACCTCGATGCCGCCATTGCGCAGACGTTCGCGCATGTTGAAACCCATTTTGCCAAGGCCGATCAGTCCAATATGCACGATGCGGGTTCTCTTTCTGCATTGGGGTTGGCGGTTGTCGTTTTGGGGCCCAGAACGTCACCATTTCTCTGGGCCCACGCCGCCAGGGTTCCCTGGCCGAGCTTGCGAGGCGAGGGGGGCGGTGGGGACTAGTTGGGGAGGCGGACGGGCATAACCAGGTAACGGTAGTCGTCCTGGTCCTCACCGTCAGCGTCTGCCTGGGCCGTGATCATGGCGGGCTTTGGCGCTGTGGTGAAGGAGAACCTGACGTACTTCGTTTCAATGACGGCCAGGCCCTCCACCAGGTAGTGCGGGTTGAAGGCCACAGTGATGTCTTCGCCGGAGAGCTGGGCTTCGAGCTCCTCAGATGCCTGGGCATCTTCGCCGGTGCCGGCATCCAGGTGCAGCAGTCCTTGGGTGAAGGCGAGGCGAACCGGTGTGTTTCGTTCGGCTACCAGCGACACTCGGCGCACGGCTTCCACAAGTTCCTGAGTCTGGACGGTTGCGTGGATTGGCGTGGAATCCGGGAAAAGCGAGCGGATCTTGGGGTAATCACCGTCGACGAGCAAAGACGTGGTGGTGCGGCCGCCACTTTCGAAACCGATCAGGCGGCTGTCGTCATCAGCAAGGGCAAGGTTGATGTCGCCGCTGTTGCCAAGGGTTTTGGCGACTTCGTTCAGGGTTTTTGCCTTGACCAGGGCACTGGTGGAAATTCCCGGTGTGGTGGGCTTCCACGGCACTTCGCGCATGGCAAGACGGTAGCGGTCAGTAGCCAGGAGGGTGATGAGATCGTCCTCGATCTCCATGCGGACGCCGGTGAGGATGGGGAGGGTGTCATCCTTGCTGGCCGCGATGATGACCTGGGACACAGCCTGGGCAAAAGCGTCACCCGGGACGGTACCGCTGATGGCGGGCAACGCCGGCAGGGGCGGGTATTCGGCTTCGGGCATGGTGGCCAGGTGGAAGCTGCTGCGGCGGCAGGTCAGCGTGACTTTGTTGCCGTCGGTCTCCACAACCACGGGAGCTGAAGGAAGGCTTCGGCAAATGTCCGCGAGGAGGCGGCCGGAAACGAGGATGGTTCCCTCGGCGGTGATGTCCGCAGGGATTTCCAACCGGGCGGAGGTCTCGTAGTCAAAGCTCGAGAGGCTGACCGTGCCGGCTTCAGCCTTCAGGAGCAGGCCGGACAGCACGGGAACCGGCGGCCGCGGAGACAACGACCGGGCTGTCCAGGTGACGGCTTCTGCCAGGACGTCCCGTTCGACTCTGAACTTCACGGAAGGGTGCCGCCTTTCATTGCTGCTGCCTTGGTTGAACCGGAAACTCCCACAGGGAGCCCAAAAGTAGTCGCGCCCCAACAACGGAACCTGCATGGTTCTTCGATTGCTGAACCACAAAGAAACCCGAGGATGGGAGCGCTGCTGACAGCTTAGCCGGAAGACTGCTGATTAACCCATCCCCGGGCTGGGCGCCTGGGGTCCTGAGGCCCCTGGGCTTGGGCCGGTTCGGTGTGCGGATCGAGATTGTTATTTGAGGGAAATCAATTTCTTGGGATTAGTAGTGTTAATAACTGCTGTGGATACTGTGGATAACTCGATCCGACCGCAGGATCCAGCGGTTAAGGCCTGTTCATGGATTGTGGGCGACACTGGTTTTAAACAGGCTGTGGATGGGGATAACAATTTTTGGCTTTTCGCTGATCCACAGGCGCCTTAAGGGTTTTAAGCCCATTAAGCGCGGTTGTCCCCTTAACTATCCACAGGGTTATCCACATGCACCTGTTAATAAGGTATAGAGGCGCCGGCTCAGGAGTTGCGCTGCTGCTGCTTGATCCTGTTGGTGAGTTCGGTGACCTGGTTGTAGATCACACGACGCTCCGCCATCAGCTCACGGATCTTGCGGTCTGCGTGGATCACCGTGGTGTGGTCGCGGCCGCCGAGTTCCTGGCCGATCTTTGGCAGGGACATGTCCGTGAGTTCGCGGCACAGGTACATGGCGATCTGCCGGGCGGTCACCAGCGTGCGCGTCCGCGACTTGCTGCAGAGTTCTTCCATGCTGAGCTTGAAATACTCGGCCGTCTGGCTCAGGATCTGGCTCGACGTGATTTCCTGGGCACCGTCGTCGGTGATGAGGTCCTTCAGGACCATCTCCGCCAGTGCCACATCGACCGGCTGGCGGTTCAGGCTGGCGAATGCCGTGACCCGGATCAGTGCGCCTTCGAGTTCGCGGATATTGCTGGAGATCTTGGAGGCGATGTACTCCAGGGCGTCGTCCGGGGCGGAGAGGCCTTCGCTCAGGGCCTTCTTCCGGAGGATGGCGATGCGGGTCTCGAGTTCCGGTGGCTGGATGTCGGTGAGGAGGCCCCACTCGAAGCGGGACTTCATCCGGTCCTCGAATCCTGCCAGCTGCTTGGGCGGCAGATCCGAGGTGATGACCACCTGTTTGTTGTTGTTGTGCAGCGAGTTGAATGTGTGGAAGAACTCCTCCAGGGTCCGGTCCTTGCCGGCCAGGAACTGGATGTCGTCGATCAGCAGCACGTCCACGTTGCGGTACGTGGTTTTGAAGCTGGCGCCTTCGTCATCGCGGATGGAGTTGATGAAGTCGTTGGTGAACTCTTCGGAGTTCACGTACCGGACCCGGATTCCGCTGTAGAGGCGGCGGGCATAGTGGCCGATCGCGTGCAGGAGGTGGGTCTTGCCCAGTCCGGAGTCACCGTAGATGAAAAGCGGGTTGTAGGCCTTGGCGGGCGCTTCGGCCACCGCCACAGCCGCTGCATGGGCAAAGCGGTTGGACGAGCCGATCACGAAGGTGTCGAAGACGTACTTGGGGTTCAGCCGGCCGAATTCGTGCGAAGTGCTCGGCAGCATCGGCTGCGGCTTCTGCTCGATCAGCTGATCTGGTGAGTAGGAAGGTTCGACGACGGGTTCCGGCTCTTTGTGGATCGGCACCAGGTCGGTGTCCACGTCGATTGCGCAGCGGATGTCCTCGGAAAAAACGTTGTGCAGGGCGTCGTCCAAGGCGTCCTTGACCTGGGTCTGGAGGACCTCACGGGTCAGTTCGTTGGGGACTGCCACCAGGAGTGTGGATCCGATCAGGCCCTGTGCCTGCGCCAGAATGACAAAGCCCCGCTGCCGTGGTGATACGCGGTCGTCCTGCTCGAGCAGGCTCACAACCCGACGCCAGGAACTTCCGACAGTATTGGCGTGGTTGGCTTCGTCTACTGTCATCAATCAGTTCCTCAAAACTTGCGTGCCTGCATTACGTGCAGCCCCAAGTCCCGAACCAGGATGCTGGTTCAGCTTCATCCACAGGGTTATGCACAGTCCGTGGATAATCGGCTACTGAGCCACTCTAGGGGATCAAAAGGCCAGAAGATAGCTGGGAAGTAGCTTGTGGATAATTACACTGTTGTGGTTCAAAAACAGGCCTTGTGAGCCACTTCATCCACAGGCTGTGGGGCCAGGTTAACCACAGCCTGGACCAGGGACCCAGGGGTACCCCGGTTTGACTCTGGCAGGCATTTTGCCCTAACGTTGTGAAGTCCTTTGTGTACGCTTTTTGACCTCTTCTGAATCTCTCTGACGCACCGCGTTTGAGCAGCCGGGGGAAGTATGCACATACAAAACTTAGCGTCGGCCAGTTCTTCCCCTTTTACTGATCGGGTGGGCGCACCTTTGATCCACTGGAGTAACTAACGTGAGCAAGCGGACTTTTCAGCCGAATAACCGCCGTCGAGCCAAGAAGCACGGCTTCCGCCTTCGTATGCGTACCCGTGCCGGCCGTGCCATCCTGGCAGCCCGTCGTGGCAAGGGCCGCACCGAGCTGTCGGCCTAGATAACTGACTCGTCGGTAAACTTTTCTTTGCGAGTTTAAGGTGCTGGCCACCCGTAACCGTTTGAGAACAGCAACCGATTTTTCAACAACCGTACGTTCCGGTGTCCGCAATGGACGCCGGAACGTAGTGTTATATGCGGCAGCTATTGCTGCCGACGAACCCAGCCGGATCGGGTTCATCGTTTCCAAAGGTGTCGGGAACGCTGTGGTCAGGAATCTCGTTAAGAGAAGACTGAGAGAAGCCGGTGCTGCCTCGCTGCGCGAGTACGGTACCGGGGTCGCCATAGTGGTCCGGGCCCTGCCTGCGTCCGCTGTCGCCAGCTGGGATCAACTGCTGGCGGATTACAACGCTGCACTGGAAACAACGATGAGCCGGTTGGGCAGCCGCCTTCCGCGGGCTGCTGTAAACGGTTCAACCGGGACAACACAGGAGGGGACACCGCGTGCGTAAGGTAACTGCCGCCGTCGTCCACTACCTTCATCCTGTTGCTGCCGCCGTGGGCACCTTCCTTTGGAACCTGCCCAGAAACATTCTTATTTTGCTGCTCATGGCCTACCGCAAGGTGATTTCCCCCTTGTACGGCCAAGTGTGCCGCTTCTTTCCTTCCTGCTCGGCGTACGCCCTCGAGGCGATTACTGTCCATGGGGCCGTGAAGGGCAGCTGGCTGGCGGCCCGCCGCCTTGTGCGCTGCCATCCGTGGAATGCCGGTGGTGTGGACCATGTCCCCGCCGGCCACCGCCACTGGCCCGAACACCGGACCCCCACAATTGTTGTGCTGAACAACCCGGACAAGTACCTGGCTGCTCAGACTGATGGAGAAGGCCGCCTTGCGGCCTGACGAATAGGGATATCGTATGGACTTCTTTGAAACAATCATGTTTCCGTTCAAGTGGCTGGTTTCCATCATCATGGTGGGCTTCCATGAGGGACTGACCATCATCGGGCTGCCAGCGGCCAACGGCTGGACCTGGACGCTGTCCATCATCGGACTGGTGCTGGTCATCCGTGCTGCCCTGATCCCCGTGTTCGTCAAGCAGATCAAGGCCCAGCGCGGCATGCAGCTCCTGCAGCCTGACCTGAAGAAGCTGCAGGACAAGTACAAGGGCAAGACCGACCAGCTCTCCCGCCAGGCCATGGCGCAGGAACAGATGGCGATGTACAAGAAGCACGGGACCAATCCGTTCTCGGCCTGCTTGCCCATGCTGATCCAGATGCCGTTCTTCTTCGCGCTGTTCCAGGTGCTTTCAGGTATCAGCACTGCCCGTGATCAGGAAAAGGGCATCGGGGCGATGAGCCACGACCAGGTAGTGCAGTTCGACGAATCCAGCATTTTCGGTGCTCCGCTTTCCGCCACCCTTCTCCATGGAACGCCTGAGGGCGGCAACGTGGTGGCCGTGTGGACGCTCTCGATCGTGATGATCCTTGCCATGACTGCCTCGCAGTTCATCACGCAGAAGCAGATCATGGCCAAGAACATGTCCGAAGAGGCCATGGCGAGCCCGTTCATGCGTCAGCAGAAGATGATGTTGTACATCCTGCCGCTGGTGTTCGGTGTAGGTGGCATCAACTTCCCCATCGGTGTCCTTATTTACTGGACCACCACCAACCTTTGGACCATGGCGCAGCAGTTCTTCGTCATCCGCCGCATGCCGACGCCGGGATCCCCCGCCGCCAAGGCACTCGCCGAACGCCGTGCGGCCAAGGGCCTGCCCGTCCTGCCCATTCTGGGCGGGAAAAAGGCCGACGCCGAAGCAGAGGCAGCTGCCGCAGCTGCGATCCTCGAGCAAAAAGGACAGCGCGTCCAGCCACAGCGTAAGAACAGGAAGAAGAAGTAATGTCAGCCGAGAGCACCGAACACGCCCTTTCCGACGAGATCATTGACGATCAGGACGAATCAGCGACCGACGCCGATGCTTCCCCCACCGGATCCGCTGCCAGCCGACTCGAAGAGGAAGGCGACGTTGCTGCCGATTACCTGGAAGAGCTGCTGGATATTGCGGATATCGACGGCGACATCGACATCGAAGTCCGGAACGGCCGTACCTATATTTCCATCGTTGCCGAGGAAGAAACCGACAGCCTCGACAGCCTCGTCGGCGAAGACGGCGAAGTGCTGGAAGCCCTGCAGGAACTGACCCGGCTCGCTGTCCTCTCCGCAACGGAGAACCGCTCACGCCTGGTGCTGGACATCAATGGCTACCGCCAGGAGCGCGCCGGCCACCTGCAGAAGATCGCCGAGGATGCGGCAGCTGCGGTCAAGGAGTCCGGCAAAGCCGTGGCACTGGAGCCGATGAGCGCCTACGAACGCAAAATTGTTCACGATGCCGTCGCTGACCTGGGACTCGTCAGCGAGTCCGAAGGCGAAGGCGCCGGGCGTCACATCGTTGTATCCGCAGACTAGAGAATGCTGACCCGCTAATCATGGTTGACATCACGGCAGCAGAATTGCTGGCGGCCGAGAAGATTTTCGGTGACCGCCTGGACCTGGCGAAACGTTACGTCGAGCACCTGGCCACTTCCGGAACGGAGCGTGGGCTGATCGGGCCGCGCGAGATCCCGCGGTTGTGGAGCCGGCACGTACTCAACTGTGCCGTCATCGAAAGCGAGATCGCGCACGGCAGCCACGTTGCCGACGTCGGAAGCGGCGCCGGACTTCCCGGGCTCTGCCTCGCCATCGCGCGGCCTGACCTTGAACTGACACTGATCGAACCATTGGAACGCCGGGTGATCTGGCTTCAGGAAGTGGTGGACGACCTTGGCCTGACAAACGTCACGGTGATGCGGACCCGCGCTGAACTGGCAGTCGGCATGGTTGACGCTGACGTTGTGACTGCCCGTGCTGTTTCCGCGCTGAGCAACCTTGCTGGCCTGACCATCCCCTTGCTCGCGGGCAAGGGCGAGGTGGTGGCCATTAAGGGACGCAGCGCAGCCGAGGAAATCGAAAAAGCAGCGAAGGTTATCCGGAAGCTCGGTGGTGTAAAGACCTCTGTAGTGACTGTCGGTGAAAGCCTCCTGGAGGAACCCACCACGGTGGTCCGGATCGTCGTCAACAAGTCCCGAAAGATCTCCTAGTCCCGGGCCCGGTAGCCTTGGTCTGCAGGGTGAAGCGGTTAGGCTAGACAACGGCAGCAAAAGCCGAATGAGAGAGAGTGTGTCCCAGTGACCAGTAGCGAAGCCTCCACACAGCGGATACCCCCGTTTGTGTCTTTGGGGTCAGCACGATCAGTTGCTGGCATGGGGTCCGCGCCGGGACGGGGGGAAATCCACCCTAATCCGGTTGCAGAAATGGCAACTCTTGCCTCTGTTTCACGTGAAACAACAGCGGGTGGCAGGACCAACGTCATGGACACCATGGATGACTCCAGTCCTATCGCCAGGGAACTCGCGCACGAGACCCGACGCCGCGAACGGCTGGTTGGCCGTAAACTCCCCAAGCCGGAGAAGACTCGTGTCTTCACGGTGTCCAACCAAAAGGGTGGGGTCGGCAAGACCACCACCACGGTGAACATCGCGGCTGCCCTGGCTGCAGCGGGGCTGAACGTCCTGGTCATTGATATCGATCCCCAGGGCAACGCATCCACGGCCCTCGGAGTCGAGCACCATGCCGATGTGGACAGTATCTACGATGTCCTGATCAACGATTTTCCTCTCGCCGATGTGGTGGCCCCGTGCCCGGATGTCAGCAACCTGATCTGTGCTCCTGCCACCATTCATCTCGCCGGCGCGGAGATTGAGCTTGTCTCGCTGGTGGCGCGGGAACAGCGGCTCCGCAGGGCGATCGATGTTTATGCGAAGACCCGGGCGAAGAACGGCGAAGAACGCCTCGACTACATCTTCATTGACTGCCCGCCGAGCCTCGGACTGCTCACGGTTAATGCCTTCTGCGCTGCCGGTGAGGTCCTGATCCCTATCCAGTGTGAGTACTACGCCCTGGAAGGCCTCAGCCAGCTGCTTAAGAACATTGAGATGATCCAGAAGCACCTGAATGCGGATCTGGAGGTCTCTACCATTCTCCTGACGATGTATGACGGTCGAACCAACCTTGCGGCCCAGGTGGCGGCGGAGGTTCGCCTGCACTTCCCGGAACAGGTCCTGGGTGCTGTAGTCCCCCGTTCGGTGCGGATTTCAGAAGCCCCGAGCTACCAGCAGACAGTCATGACCTACGATCCTTCCTCCAGCGGAGCCCTGTCTTACCTGGAAGCCGCAGCCGAAATCGCTGAACGCTAGAATCTTCAAGAAGTGCAACAACCGGAGTCCGGCAAGTCCTGACTCTTCCATCGGAGGGATTTATCCATGAGCGAAAAGCGACGTGGCCTAGGCCGCGGTCTTGGCGCACTCATTCCAAGTTCCGCCGGTAGTGCGTCGGGCAATGGCAGCGCAGCGTCGCGGCCCGTGGACCTATTCTTTCCGGAAGGCCGTAAGAAAGTCGTTTCCTCCGACGACACCTCAGGGAATAGTGGGCCGGCTTCGGATGCTTCCACCACGTCCGCATCTTCCGGGTCGGTTGCTTCGGACCCGGCTACGCCGGCTCAGGGCAACGAAGCACCGGTAGCGAAGAGGGCAGCCGCGCCAAGGACGGCCTCCCCCGCCAAGGCCGCAGACAAGCTGGCCGCGAAGGCTCCGGCTGAGGCTCCTGCTAAGGCTCCGGCAAAGAGCCGTGCAGACGCACCGGCTGTGGAGTCTGTGCCCGCGCCGGTTGAAGCCGTGACTGATGTGCCTGTAGCCGAAGCACCCGAAGCCCAGAGCAGTGAGCCGGATAACGGTGTCGATCTTGTAGAAGTCCCCGGCGTACGCTTCGCCGAGATTCCGGTTACCGACATCCATCCGAACCGGAAACAGCCCCGCTCAGTCTTCGATGAAGATGACATGGCGGAGCTTATTCACTCCGTTCGTGAAATTGGCGTCCTCCAGCCAATTGTGGTTCGTACTTCAACCGAAGAGGGTGGAGAACCCTACGAACTGGTGATGGGCGAGCGTCGCTGGAGGGCAGTACAGGCGGCCGGGATGGAAACCATCCCCGCCATCGTCCGGGACACCACTGATGATGACCTCCTCAGGGACGCTCTGCTGGAGAACCTGCACCGCAGCCAGCTGAACCCGCTCGAAGAGGCGGCGGCCTACCAGCAGTTGCTCGAAGACTTCGGAACCACTCACGAGCAGCTTGCGGATCGCATTGGCCGTTCACGTCCCCAGGTTACGAACACGCTGCGACTACTAAAGCTCCCACCACTGGTTCAGCGTCGAGTGGCGGCAAGCGTTCTCTCCGCTGGCCACGCCCGTGCATTGCTGGCCCTGCCGGATGCGGCAGCCATGGAACGACTCGCCCAGAAGATTGTGGCTGAGGGTATGTCTGTCCGGGCAACCGAAGAAGCCGTCACTCTTTACCAGGATCCTGCGAAGCCCGCGAAGAACAACATCCCTCGCCCGGGAGCTCGCCACGAGCGCCTGGACTATCTCGCATCCTCGCTGTCCGACCGCCTGGATACCAACGTCAAAATTTCCCTGGGTGTCCGCAAGGGGCGCGTCAGCATTGAATTCGCCAGTGTTGAAGACCTGAACCGCATCATGGAAGTCCTGGCGCCGGGATCTGAAAACTAACGCTCTCCCTTCAAAGAGGGTCTGTTTCACGTGAAACAGACCCTTCTTTGTGTCTGGATTCATTCCGTTCCTGCATTTCCCTGAGGCGATTTCGCTTGCGAGCATGTCGATAGTTGGATCGCCCCGCTTCCTGCGTCTCCGGTTCGCATGGATATCACCAGGGCATTATGGATCGTAGGCGCTTTGCAGTATTGGTTTTACACTGTCCGCGGATGTGGAATATCCCAACGACTGGTGTCATTGGTGCGATTCCGCGGTAGCGGTGGAGATAGGCGGTGCAAGGATTGCTGAACCACTGGAGGTGCGCGCCAACCGAGATGCAGGTGGTCAGGGCTGCCATCCCACCAGAGACCAGCGGTAGGTGGAGTATGTAGGAACGCTGGACACCCTGAATGGACTCATTCTTCTTTGCGGCCAGACGCCTTGGTACACCGGAGTAGTTGAAGGATGAGTCCCTTCTGCCGGGTATCGTCTCGGCTAGTTCTGGTGCGCAGCGCGTTCAGTGGGGAGAATGCCCTGCTGGTTGCCCCTCACATCCAGTCTGCTCGCACGTCACAGGCGGTTTCAGCGCCGGTCTGCGGGGCTAAGTGCTCTCAGCCTCCACCCGTACAGCTGCCTGGCACGTCGGCTAAGCTAGCGAGCCGTGTGTATGGGGATACCCCAGAACGGACGTCTCCCCCGGCCCTATGGCTTGGTTGGATCGCCTCGTCTAAGGATCCCGGCAGATTCAGATTCGACTGGAGAATGCGACGCCCACCTCCGTTTCACGTGAAACATCGGTAGACCACGCGCGAGACTATTGGCGGCGGCTCTGGATATGGCAATCGCAGATTGTTGTAGTCTGGGCCGCTAACAATCGATAGTGCCACCCACCGATTCATCTTGCCCCGTCATTTGATCTCTACCGGTGGATACGCTGGCAGGGACTACCGCCTGTCAGCGCCCGGGAAGGTGAGGCTTCAGTCAGCGCTGAGCGGAGATACTCTTACCTCTTGTCTGCGGCCACTGCCAGGTACGGCTACTCCCACATTCAAGGCTGAGCGGGGCCGGTCAGCGCCAATATCGCTTCAAATGGTTTCACGTGAAACATCATGGCGATCCGACTCTGCCGTGGCCGGACTATCCACCTCTACTGGCACCCTCATGCCCGACCAGCATTAGGGTGCCAGCGGACGGATAGACTCGGACGCTTTGCCGCTTCATCGCCAATGCAGTCCCATGGCCAGCCCAGGGACAACTAGCGGGCGGACTGCTTGGGTTCCATGGCATATTGCCGACGAATTCTTACACTCCGCCTCCGGGAGCCTGTCCCCCAGTCCCGTAGGCGGTAGCTGGCGCCCGCGGTCCCCTGGGGGTGACGGGTGACCACGGCAAACTACACACGCTGTGGCGTAGCTGGACGTCCTCCACGACGCTGGGGTCCCATTGCTGGGCGCAGGAAGGGCCAGTGCCCAGTGGAGGGAGATTGCCGGAGGGAGGCGTGCTCAGGGCCGCCTGGGTCCTCCTCTGGTGCTCGTGCTCCATCGGTGGGCCCAGGGGTTCACCAGAACACACCGGAGTGCAGCCCATGTCCCCTGCGAAAACAGCGCGCAGCGTCGCGCCCTGGTTCTGGATAGCACAAAGGTGATGGGCTGCGTAGTTTTTCGATCTGCGCATGTGTATCCGGACGATCTGCCAGCCAACCCAGCAGCACGGAAGCAATCAAGCAAGGGGCGACTCACCCTTTGGCCCGCCGGCGAATCTTGGTGCGGCGTACGGATTCATCGGGAGAATCAAATTTCAAATGCGGCTCTGCACGCACCAATCTCTCTGGAAATGCATGTCGATGGCAGACGGTGCCCAATGAGGTGGCCGGCCTCCGCTTTCGACAGGATCGACGACCAGTCATGGAACACTGCGACCGTCAGCCCGTCGTCGAAGTAGCGCGCCGCATCGGTTCTCCTGGACATCCCTCAACTTTGCCTCCCAGCACTGTGCATTCCTGTACTGGACGGAATTGGTCCAGATTCAGGGTGACTGGGAATGGAGCGAAATTGGTGGGAGCCATTCGTCTGGAGCTGCGGCAGCATGTGGCAGGTGGACTGCAGGAGAGGTGGGTCCCGGGGCGTGCTTACTCCCAGTGCGCGTACTTCAGTAAGTTAGCTAGATGGACGGTGTCTAGGATATGGACATCCACTGTTCTGGCGAAAGGGGCACGCCCTCGCCAGATTGATTGAGATTCCCGAGATACTCAGTGATCATGGGACGAGAAATTCACCACCACAACACTTGAAGCAAACGCGTCTCCGGGTCCGCTGGGTGTGGATCCAACGGTGGATATTGCTGTGGATAACTTTGTGGATAGATGGTTTGGTGTTGAGCATCACGGAAGAGATTCGTGGCACGTTAGCGCACCCCAATAACCACCAGCTTGCCTCCGCATCAGAGAGCGTCTATGAGCACGTTTCACGTGAAACATTGCTGAGCCTCTGCACAGCGCTACTTTTACTCGGAAAGAGTCGCGATTTGTTGGATTTTGGGCCATATCACGAGTTCAATATGGGCGTCCCCCTCCTCCGCGTTGTAGGTGGCGGGATAGCTGCCGAATTGCCGGCCACCGCTCAACGGAATGACTACTCAGCGACGCCGCATTCATCAATTTTCAGACTGGGGATATGCCTGTGGATATCGATGTGGATAACGTTTGGGGATAACTTCGAAGTCGGCGGATTACCCACAGCGGGGAACCGTCGAGGTGAAGCCGCGAGCCCCTTTCTGATCAGTAGGATTCGATCAGCTGATGACGTTCGCAGCTTATCGAAGTCCACGCAGGTGGAGACGGATGGGCTCGTATATTCCGCCATACGTCCGATTGGATGGGCCTAGTGTGTTGGGTTCGTGGCTCGCGACAGTGATCCTCCGCGGCTAGCCTCAGGCGCCTTGGACCGATCGGTGCCATGCAGGACGCCTACCTTGCGGGGCGTCGACAGTAGATGGCCCCCCGACCGTGAGCCGCAGCGCAGGAAGACTCGTTGATGCTGGCGGTGGTCGCTGCCAAGACTGTCATGCGTTGATCAGAAGGCGGCCGTCGGCAGCTGCGAATCGAGGTGTGAAGTTGGGTTCCAGGCGCATGCGCCAGGAAGCGATCGACCGTGCCCGTGTCGGTCTAGTTGGCGTTCGTGCAGACGGTCCCCCAGCTGCGTATCAAACTGCTTCGCTTGGGCGGTGGCAGAGCCAATGAGGAGGCCTGCATACGGCAACTGGGAACTGCGGAGGTTATCTGGGATGTACGAGCATGCCTGCGAACTATGAAGCGTGCAATGGGTGCGGTACGTTCCTGTGCTGGAAGAAGGGCCGTCGTGCGTTGAGTGTGTCATCCGTTCACGGCGTGCTCATTGGTCCGGCGACCAGGACATACGGACCTTGGTCGTGTTGCTAGGGTCTTCACGTCGTGTCTCAGGCTGGCGTTCAGTTCCCTGCCCTTGGCCAGCTGCCAGCTGAAGTGATGCCAGAATCCTTGACGACCTGTCTATTGGGGGGCATGCTGTCCCTGTTTCGTTTCACGTGAAACATTCCGCACGTGCCATCCAATTGTGAAGCCCGAATCGGCATTGAGGTGTTTCACGTGAAACAGTACGCCGCTGAGGGCGGCCTGTCGTCCAGGCCTTCTCCTTGCACCGTCCCCACAAGACGCACTGGATCGCTAGTTTCGGTGTCATTGCTGCATTCACGGCCTCCTGCAGATGACGAGGCACAACAGGTGCGTGTCGGGACGGCGGTGGCCAGTCCTGCGGCGATGTCAGCCGGGGAAGGTCTACGGCTGGAGCCTCCCCTTGGAGCCAACAATATCCACGGAAGCCGGCAGGAGAAGGTGATGCGAAGGAGCGGGACTTGTCCACCAGTGCGGAGGAATGAGGGCAGACCCTGTGGGTGGCTGCCTCCCCCGCGTGACTTTTGGTCGTTGTTGGAGACTGGAGGCACCTCGTCTAAGCATGTGAGGACACCGGCCGGCGGCAGCAAATCTATCTCGACGCCTTTTTTTGAGGTCTGCAGCCCGCGCCTGCAGCCTGAGTGTCTTCATGGTGTCCGCGGACCACACGTACAGCGTGAGTTCGCCGCGTTTCCACGGTTTGGCAATCCACGAGGGAGACGTTCAACGTGGGCGACAATGTCTTTTCAAGCCACTGATATGGCCGCAATTGAGCGGAAGTAGAGGCGGCAGGCGCAATTTCCGTCACCAAATCATTGGAAGGGCAGTTTCTCGATGCAGCAGCTGCACGTATCGACAATTGGATTCAGTCCGGTCGACCGTGGTAATTGGAACGCCATGAATCCAGCCAGGGTGTTTCGGCTGATCCTCTCTGGCGGTCTCCCTGCGCCGTCTGGGCGAACTGCAAATTGGTCGGTGACTTCGGCAAAGTGGTAATTCAACTGTATTAATTTGCTCTGTTAATCACGGATTGCGGGTTTAGGCAACATACCGTCCAGATCGTGAAGACCGTGGCAGACGGGCGTCCCCGGCGCTTGAGTTGTGGACAGCCGTGGAGAGCGGCAACACGGCCATTTGTCGGCAGGATGGAGTCCTATGCTGCAGGCTCGGAGTGTTTCACGTGAAACATGTGCCTCGTTTCGGATCTGTCCGCGGATCATGATTCTTCTTGTCAGTGGACGCTGGGATGGATTGCACTGCCGTCGGGGGGCTGAGAACATTGTCGTTGTTCCTGCACTGAGGGCCATGCTAGCGACTGCAATTGCTGTCTACTCGGGGACGAAGAGAATGGGCGTGTACTAGTCCCTCCAGCAGGAATCAATGTTTCACGTGAAACACGGCGCGGATTGAATCCTTTCGGAGAACGAGAGGCAACGATCGGGACGGGCCGGATTATTACATTTTCACCGACCAAGAAGCTGACGTTGCTCCGTGCCCTGGTGTGTGAATGTTTCACGTGAAACACGACCTTCGAACGTGAAGGGCCGGGCGGTGGATCAGTAGAAGTTCCACTGATCGTAACCCTGTAGCCGCCGGTTGTCAGGCCAATGCATCCGGGACTTGGCGCTCCGGGGTCGCTGATCAACGCGTCATGTCTGGGAAAGAATCATGGTCGAATGAAACCACACTAAGTATCGAACAATCATTCACTTAAATGTCTGTGGCCACCGCTTCGGGGAAGCAATGGCCACAGACCGGTGTCTCCGGTCACGAGGGACCGGAGGCCTTAATTACTAGGACAGGACGTCCGCAAATTCCTTTTCGAAGAACTGCTTCGGCCTCGCGCCGATTACAGTGCTCTTCACTTGGCCGTCCTGGAAGAGGTACACGGCGGGGATGGACGTGATGCCGTACTCTGCAGCGATGGCCGGGTTGTCATCGACGTTGACCTTGACGACGTTAACCTTCTCGCTGTATTCGACAGATATCTCGTCGAGGATCGGTCCCAGCTTGCGGCAGGGTCCGCACCATTCAGCCCAGAAGTCCACAATCACTGGCTTATCGGCCGACAGTACGTCCGCACCAAAACTTGCATCTGTTACGTCTTTAGCATTGCTCATAATCTTGTCTCTCTCTTCGAATGGCGGTTACGCGGATTACGCGTGGAGGTCTGCGAGGTAGTGTTCCACATCGATAGCAGCAACACAGCCAGAACCGGAGGCCGTGATGGCCTGACGGTACGTGGGATCAACAACGTCGCCGGCGGCGAAGACGCCCGGGATGCTGGTCTTGGAACTCCGGCCCTCGACCGCGATGGTGCCGGCCGCCGTGATCTCCAAAGAGTCCTTGACCAGGTCGGTGCGGGGATCGTTTCCGATGGCCACGAAGACGCCGGTGACGGCGAGGTCGGACACTGTCCCGTCCTGGAGGTTCTTGATCTTGAGCCCGGTGACTTTGTCCGTTCCGATGACGTCGTCAACGGAGCTGTTCCAGATGAACGAAATCTTCTCGTGGGCCAGGGCTCGGTCTGCCATGATCTTGGAAGCCTTGAGTGTGTCACGGCGGTGCACAACCGTGACAGACTTGGCGAACTTGGTCAGGAAGAGGGCTTCCTCCATGGCCGAGTCTCCCCCGCCGATGACTGCAATGTCCTGGTCCTTGAAAAAGAAACCGTCACAGGTTGCACACCAGCTGACACCGTGGCCGGAGAGTCGCTTTTCGTTCGGAAGGCCGAGTTCACGGTATGCGGATCCGGTGGAGAGGATGATGGCACGCGCACGGAAGGTCTCCCCGGTGCCGATCGTGACAGTCTTGATTTCGCCGTCGAGGTCCAGCGCCGTGACATCCTCGAACTGGATCTCGGTTCCGAACCGGGCTGCCTGCTTCTCGAAGTTCTCCATCAGGTCCGGCCCCATGATCCCCTCGGGGAAGCCCGGGTAATTTTCGACGTCGGTGGTGTTCATCAGTTCGCCGCCGGCGGTGACGGATCCTGCCAGAAGCAAAGGCTTCAGGTTGGCACGCGCCGTGTAGACAGCGGCCGTGTACCCGGCCGGGCCCGAGCCGACGATGATGACATCACGAACTTCGGACGCGGTGTTTTCTGCGTTGCTCACTGAACGGTGAACCTCTTCCTTAGTCGATGCGCCGGCTTTTACGGCCGGCCACATGGCACAACTGAATCCTGGTGGTGAATATTCCGGGCGCCGCGCGAACGGAGGAACCATCAGCGGTCATGACCCCGTCACTTGGACGGGACGCCCTACCAGATTACCGTCTGCAGACAGCTGAGCCGCGTCTGTTACTGCGGAGCAACGCTCCGGGCAGAACAGCCGCGGCTCAACATGAACGACGCTAGTGGTCCTACTGGATCTTGATCTCCGCAAGACGGATGCCAAAGCCGTAGCGGGTCTTCGGGGCAGCCAACTTCGGAAGCGACTTGATGGACACGATCACATACTGTGCTGTCACCGGCTCGGCCAGCGGCATGGTCAGATCTGTTGAAGTGAAGCTGTTGGTCCCCACCAGCTTGGCGCCGTCCAGTGACGGCCGGTCATTGGTGAAGACACTGAGGTTGCCGCCCGAGGCCCCGAGCTGAGTCAGGGTGATGGACGAAACTGTCGCCGGATTCTTCAGTTTGACGAACAACGGCACACCATCGTTTGCGAGACCGCCCCAGCCTTCGGTGGCGAATTCCATGTCCGACCAGTAGCTGGCCGCGTTGCCATCAAACGCCTTGACAAGGTCCACGTCGTAGGTGGCTGCGAAGTCAAAATTGCCCTGGCGGGTGATGCTGTCGATGGCCGGCGGTGCTGCTGGCGGTGCGGAGCTGGGGTTTGCGGACGCCGACCCCGTGTTTGGCTGCGTGGCGCCCGTCGAGTTAGAGGAGGGGGCGGCTTGGGGACCAGCTTTGAAGAGACTGCCCAGGTTGGTGACTGCGAAGACGAGCCCTGCAATCAGCACGACGGCAAGCAGGCCGCCCACCAGCCAACGCATTGACCGGGGCTCGCGCTCGGGCTCATCGTCGTCGTAATAGTCATCCGCTCCGCCGGAAGGCGGTACTGCGGCAGCGGGAGACACTTTTCGGGCAAGCAACGGAAAGGCGCCCGCCGCACGATCGGAGCGCTCGGGCGTTCCGGATCCCACAGCTTCGTCGTAACCTGCGTCCTGGGAGTCGTTGGAGTAGTCGTCTTCGGACCACAAAGAAACCTTGGGTGAATCGGAACCCGCACCGGTCCTTGGCTCAGCGGCTCCGGAAACCGACCGGTTTTCTGCAGGCTGCACTTGCTGCGGCGCAGTGACGTGCTGATGCGCGGAAGTGGCGCCAGCAGCAGCGGCGCCCGCGACGACCCCTGCTCCGGCGGCCCCTGTCCTGGCAGACCCCGACGCCGGACGGACAGCCGGGCGCAACGGTGGACGGGCAGGAAGAACCGGGGGTACAACCGGCGGAACCACCGGTGCGGCCGACCGGTGTGGGTCTGCCTGGCCTGGGTGACTATCCGCGTAGCTGATGTAGCCGGCGTCGACGTTCTCTTCGTCGTCGTACGGTTCCGGCTCGTGGGAACGCGCCTGGCCGAAGATCTCGCTGCCAAGGGTATCCGTGAAGAAGGGCTCGACATAAGGTGCATCGGAAGCAACCACGAGGTCCAGCAGGTCTGCCGCGGACGTGTGGTTGGTGATGAGGTAGGTGGCGGCCTCGGTGACTCCGAGGTCCAGGACCTGGACGTTGCCCGGGCGCTCACCGGTGGCCACCTCGCGGGCGCTCTGGGCCACCTGTTCGGTGTTGTCCGGGCCAGCGACCAGAATGCTCACAGGTCGGTTGAGAACCTGGTCCACCCCGTCCAGCACCAGATCCTGGTCGTGTGAGGTCAATACCGTGGCTGTGACCTTGTAGCGGCCGCCGAGTACTGATCCAACGTCGATCGGGTGGGACACGTGTTCCTCCTAGACTGTCCGGGAAATGCCGGCGTAGATGATGCCACCGCCGGTCAGAAACCGGTCAAAAGCCGGCCGGCGAGCCGGTCTGCGCTTGCCTGCAACTACCCCTGTTCACTGTCGATCCTAGCCGATCGGCCATGGCCACCGTGGTCGACAGGCAACCAAAAACCGCGGGAAGATCACTTCTTCCGAGGCCGGCGTGGCTTGAAATGGGGGTTCTGTCCGGCTTGGCCCTGGAACGTGCGCCGGCCTGGAAGGGGAATCTCGTCGCGCAGCAGCCCGCCCCGCGCCGTGGCGGGCTGGTCCTCGCCGGGAAGGTATTCCGTGGCGGGTTCAATGCTTCCGTTGCCAACTCCGGCAGTTTCCCCGTCCGCGCCCTCACTGCCTGGACCCGAAGCGCCACGCACTCCGGGCTCCCCGCGAAAAGGTTCCGGCGCCAAAGGCGCCGCCTGGCGTTCCGGTTCGGGACCTGCGCGGAACGACACGGCATCGAATTCGCCGGAGATCCGGGGAATCAGGCCGGTATCCACCGAGACTGTGGCGCGTTCCGGCGTCGGACGTTCCGTGCCGGAAACGTCGGCATCCGCAGCCGACGACGGCGTTCCCCCGGTACCACCGGAGGGTCCCGCACCGCGCCCCAGCCGTCCCAACAGGGGACGCACGAGGTCACGGAGTTCGGCGACGTGGAAGATCTTCAGCAGGAAGACATAGGCAACCAACATGATGGGTCCGACCACAACGACTGTCACCAGGGCGGCGAGCCGGTCCTTCCAAGCGAAGCCGTCAGCGCTATAGCTGCCCATCAGCCACAATGCCCCTGCGCCCGCGATCGCGGAACCCAGCGCCGCATAGCCCATCCGGATATACGAGTTGGCGATCCGCGGCCCGTCGAGGTGGCCCAGGAGCCGGCGCAGGAAAAAGGCGCTGATGACCACCGAGAGGATGTTGCCCACCATGTACAGCAGGGCAATTGCGTAAATGATCTGGCCCACCGGCAGGAACTGGATCCCAAAGGCACCGGCCACGTAGACCACTGCAAGAAGCAGCTGGATATTGAAGGGCGTGCGAGCATCTTCGTTGGCGTAGAAAACCCGCGACATCATGAAGTTGGCGCTCATAAACGGGGTACTCAGCGCCAGTATGGTCAGCGTCTGGGCCAGCATTACGCCGTCCTGCTTCTCCCCGCCTGAGAAGAACATACCCAGCGGCCCGGCCAGCGCAAACAGGGCAAGGGCACCAAAGACTGTGGCCACCGCCATGGTGCGGAGGCCATGCGAGAGGGCGTCGCGGAGTTCTGCGCGGTTGCCATCCTGCGAAGCACGGGTCATCCGGTTAAAGAGGACAGTGGCGAGGGAGAGCGCGATGATCGAGTGCGGCAGCAGGTACAGCTGGCTGGCCACCTCCAGGACGGCGTTACCGGGCAGCATGTCTGCCGCCGGATCCCCCGTTTCCTTGAGCCGGAGGCGCTCGGCGCCCGGAATGGTGGCGATCCTCATGACATACAGGAAGGCAAGCTGCCCGACGGCGGCAGTCAGCAGGGTCCAGATGCTCAGCTTCGCTGCCTGGCCGAGTCCCACCCCGCGCCACCCGAACCGGGGGCGGAGGCCGAGTTTGAGCCGGAACACCGGAATGAGCAGGATGGCCGTCTGGGCCACCACGCCGATGGTGGAGAAACCGGCAACGAACAGCGTCTGCGAGGGCCCCCAGTTGTCCAGGGTGTGCGCATTGATTTCGTTGGCGCCGTAGATCCAGATGAACATCCCCAGGCCACCGATGGCCACGAGGTTGTTCAGGATGGGCGCCCACATGGCCGGGCCGAACGCGCCGTTGGCATTGAGGACCTGTGTCAGCAGGGCATAGAGACCGTAAAAGAAGATCTGGGGCAGACACCAGAAGGCGAACGCGACTGCCAGCGCCTTCTGCTGCGGCGAATAACCCTGCGTGGTCAATTCGATGACCCACGGAGCCGCGAGCGTGACCAGGGCTGTGAGGCCCAGCAGCAGGAGTACAGCCAGCGTCAGTAGCCGGCTGATGTAGTCCGCTCCCCTGTCCGGAGCCTTGCTCGCCTTGATGATCTGCGGGACCAGTACGGCGTTGAACACACCACCGGCCACCAGCAGGAAGATCAGGTTGGGCAGGTTGTTGGCGTTGATGAACGTGTCGTTGACCGTGGAGCTCAACCCTAGTGCGGCACCCAGCATCCAGGTCTTGCCGAAGCCCAGGAACCGGGACACCAGGGTGCCTGCAGCCATTATGGCGCTGGAACGGGTTTCGCTCGCGGTTCCGCTCGCGGCGGCGCGGCCTGCTCTGTCGGAGGGGGGATTGGTAGCTGACATCGAGTTCATCGTCTCACCCGGACGCTGTTTGTACCGCAACGCAACGGCTATATGCCCGCAGAGGCATGCACGCAGCGACGGCGGAGAAGGCCTTAGAGGTGTTCTGGCAGGACGTCCCGGGCCAGATCCGCGATGCGCCGCTCGTTGGGGAACGAGAGCTTCCGTGCGAGTTCCTTGATGGGGATCCATGCGACGTCCACGGCTTCGTGGTCCGGATCGTTCTCGATGGTGAGTTCGCCGCCCGTGGCGCGCAGCAGGTAGTGGTGGACGGTTTTGTGGACGCGGTGCCCGCTGACAGTGAACCAGTAGTCGATGCTGCCGAGCGGGGCCAGGATGCAGCCCTCGATGCCGGTTTCCTCGGCAATCTCGCGGACTGCCGCCTGCTCGTTGTCTTCTTTGCCTTCCGGATGGCCCTTGGGAAGGCACCACTCCAGCCGTCCGCCCCTGTTAAGGCGGGCAATAATCGCAACCCTTAGTTCGCCGTCGGACGTGTCCACCACAACGCCGCCGGCGGAAATTTCCTCCACGGTGGGGAGCGAGGCCGGGGCCGAGTGCAAGGCAGGCGCGACGTGGGCACCAATTGCCGATGGCAACGGTGCGTTTGTCCTCCTGCCGGGAGCGCTCGGTACGGGATGGGCCATGGAGTCCACTCTAACGACTCTTGTCCGATCATGATGACCGGAACATGACATCAAAGTGGACTGCGTATGACGTACTTTGAGGGGCTGCAGGCGAATAGGTGTGATCTTGAGGAGATTTTGGCCTGCCAAGCCGCTGGTTTCTGACAAGCTTAAGTAACTATGGCGCACGCACATCACAAGATTGATTCCAACACCGTCGATTTCCAGGTGGACCCGGTGGTCCTGGAGCTCGGGCAGCGCTTTGTTGACGCCGGCCACGAGCTGTCCCTGGTGGGCGGTCCGGTACGGGATCTCTTCCTGGGACGCACCTCGCCGGACCTGGACTTCACCACGGACGCCACGCCGGACCAGACCGTTGCCCTGATTAGGAAGTGGGCGGACAACTTCTGGGAAATCGGCCGGGCTTTCGGGACAATCGGGATGCGGAAGGCCGGCTTCCAGATCGAGATCACCACGTACCGGGCCGAGGCTTACGACCCGGAGTCGCGCAAGCCCGTGGTGGCCTTCGGTACTTCACTTAATGATGATCTGCTTCGCCGCGATTTCACCATCAACGCCATGGCCCTGCGGCTCCCGTCGCTTGAACTCATTGATCCGTTCGGCGGCGTCCGCGATCTCAACGCCGCCGTCCTGGCGACGCCCGCTTCACCCGAGGCCTCCTTCTCCGATGATCCCCTCCGTATGATGCGCGCCGCCCGGTTCGCCTCGCAGCTGGGCATTTCCGTGCACGACGACGTGCGGCTGGCCATGAGCCAGATGGCCGAGCGGATCAAGATCATCTCGTCCGAACGAGTCCGCGACGAGTTGGTCAAACTCATCTGCGGGGCCCACCCCCGGGTCGGTGTGGACCTGCTCGTGGAAACCGGCCTCGCCGAGTTCGTGCTGCCTGAGGTGTCAGCCCTGCGGCTGGAATCTGACGAGCACCACCGCCACAAGGACGTCTACCAGCACTCCCTCCAGGTCCTGGAACAGGCCGCTGCCCTGGAAACGGATGCGGGCGGCGCCGTGCCGGCCCCCGACTTTGTGCTGCGGTTCGCAGCGCTGATGCACGACGTCGGCAAGCCGGCTACGCGACGATTCGAACCGGGCGGCGCGGTCAGCTTCCGCCACCACGACATGGTGGGATCCAAGCTCACTGCAAAGCGGATGAAGACACTCCGCTTCGACAACGACACCATCAAGGCGGTGGCCCGGCTCGTAGAGCTGCACATGCGTTTCTACGGCTACGGTGATGCCGGTTGGAGTGACTCGGCCGTCCGCCGCTACGTCACGGACGCCGGCCCGCTGCTGGACCGTCTGCACCGGCTGACCCGCTCCGACGTCACCACGCGCAACCAGCGGAAGGCCGAACGGCTCGCCTTCGCCTACGACGACCTGGAAGACCGGATCGCCGTTTTGCGCGAGCAGGAGTCACTGGACGCGGTCCGGCCCGATCTGGACGGTGCCAGAATCATGGCCATCCTGAACCTCAAGCCTGGCCCCGTGGTGGGCCGGGCCTACAAGTTCCTGCTGGAGGAACGGATGGAACACGGACCGCTGCAACAGGACGACGCCGAAGCGAGGCTGCGCGCCTGGTGGGCGGAGCAGCCCGAGGCAGCACCCCCGGTTCCGGAAGCAGCAGAGCCTCCCGCCGCCGTCGAACTTTTCCCGAACGAGGAGTCCAAATGATTAACCCGATGACCGCGCCCCGCCCCCAGCTCTGGATCCTGCGCCACGGCGAGACCGAGTGGTCCAAGAGCGGGCAATACACCGGGCTCACGGACCTGCCCCTGACCGTGGAAGGCGAGCAGCAGGCCGTGGAGGCCCGGAAAGTGCTGGACCAGGTGGATTTCGACCTGGTCCTGACGTCCCCACTCCGCCGTGCCCGGCGGACCGCGGAACTGGCTGGTTACCCCGACGCGCAGCATGAGCCGCTGGCGGTGGAATGGAACTACGGCGACTATGAGGGCATCAGTTCGGACCTGATCCGCAAGGACAACCCGGATTACCTGATCTGGACCCACGGCGTGCCCAACGGCGAGACCCTGGACGAAGTGGCAGCCCGCGCGGACAAGATTGTGGCCAGCGTGCTGGAATCCGGGTTGGACAACGTGCTGATTGTGGCGCACGGGCATTTCTCCCGGATCCTCACCGCGCGCTGGTTGGAACTCGCGCCCGCCGAGGGCCGCCATTTCATCCTGGGAACCGCGAAGGTCTGCACGCTCGGCTGGGATAAGCGGACCCCGGCCATTGTCCGCTGGGGGCTCTAAAAGAGCATTTCTAAACTTTCTTGAAAAACTTTGCTAATTAAGTGGCGCATTGCCGCATTCATAAGGTAATTTTATTCCTGACCCCAGAGCGTCTTTGCCGGGGTCGCGGCGCGCGTTGCCAGGCCAGTCAGCCGAGGCAGCGGCATAACAGAAAAGGAGGTTGGGACAATGATTACTTTGACTAGCGGATGGAAGATGACCATCACCGCGAACCCGGCCTCTGATGCTTTTGCGCGCCGTCTTAACGGAGTGTCTGCCGCCTAACCTTCCTGCATATGATCCCGCCCTGCGGCGGTGTCACCTGCATTGCGGTAAATATAGGCCGCTCCTCCTCGTATGGCTCGCCTTAGGCGACACCCGTTGGAATTCTCCTGTCGGCACCCCTTCAGGGCTGGTCCGCGCGGCGCAGCAGCATCCCCATAGTTCGGAACTCAAGCTTCTTTGTTGGGGTCTGCGCTGCCGCTGCACCAGGGTCCGTCTTCGCATTTGCGAACAATTCATAAACGCCGGGCATTTCTGTGCCTAATTATGCCGCTATTGCTCTGGCATTAAAGGGCCTTATTTGTTATGCCCAATTTCACGCCGAAAGGAGGTGACCACCATGATAAAGAGAATCAAAAAGGCATTGTTCTCCTTGCGGCGGCCTATCCGGAATGATCGTCCTGTCCGGGATGACCGCCGGGAATTCAACGAGCAGCTCCTGGAGCAGCGACGCGAAGACGTTTTCGTCCTGTTGCACCAGCAGATGGGCGGCATGAACTGACGCCAGGGCCTGGATATCAAGTCGGGTCCACCAGGGCACGTCCCGGGTAAGCTCTCAGACATGCAGGAGACGAAGCCACCGGCGCACCCACGGCGCGCCCGCTTGGTTGTTCCGAGTCGCAGCGATCTGCTGCTTAAGAACTTCACGGAACTGATCGGCGGGCCGATGGGTGCCCGGTCGGCGCCCGGCCTCGTTTCCCCCGGCGTTTTTACCGTGGAACGTGTCCTGATCATCCTGACCGTAGTTGCGGCGTTGGCCGGCATTGCGATCAAGGGTTACTGCCGGGCCAACGGCTGGTCCAGCCCCGGCCAGTTCTATTCCACGTGTTATTCCGACTTCCCGGACTTTTTCCGCAACCGCGGCCTGGGAGACGGCACGTTCCCGGTACTGAGCCCGGGATCTCTTTTTGAAGATCCCGTCCTGATGGGACTTATTGCCGGTGTGACTGCCTGGCTGGTCCCGGGCGAGGGCGTCAGTGACGCGCGGATCCTCGGTTACTTCGACGTTAACGCCACGCTGGTTGCCGCCGTCTGGATTGTCACCGTGCTGGCTACGGCCAGGATGTCGCAGCGGCGCCCTTGGGATGCGGCCATGGTGGCGCTGGCGCCGGGCATTGTGCTCGCCGGCACCATCAACTGGGACATGTGGGCCGTGGCCTTGTTGGCGCTGGGAATGCTCTCCTTTTCGCGTGAAAGGCTGATCCTGGCAGGCATCCTGATCGGCCTGGCTGCAGCGACCAAACCCTACGCCGCCTTGGTTCTTGGAGCCATCCTCCTGCTGGCCCTGCGGACAGGGCGGATCCGCGGGTTCCTGGTCACGGCCGGCGCCAGTGCAGCGGCGTGGTTGGCCATTAACGTGCCTGTGGCCGTCTCCAACCCCTCCGGCTGGGGGTATTTCTTCAGGTTCACCGAGACGAGTGAAGCCGGCTACGGGTCATTATGGTTCGCGTACAACCTGGTGGCCCGGCGCGTACGCTGGCCGGTGCTCGATCCTGCAACCATCAACTGGCTGGCCCTGGCCGGATTCCTGCTGGCCTGCGCCATGATCGCCGTGGTGGCGCTGACAGCAGCACGGCGGCCGCGGCTGGCCCAGTTGGCGTTCCTCATTGTGGGAGCTTTTATCCTGACCAGCAAGGTCTATTCGCCACAGCACGTCCTGTGGCTCATCCCGCTGGTGGCGCTGGCCCGGCCGCGGTGGCGGGATTTTCTCATTTGGCAGGGCGTCGAAGGCCTGCATTGGGCGGCCGTCTGGATGTACCTGGGGCAGGTGACCAGCCAGGGCCCGACGCAGCACAATATTGATATGCCTTACTACGTCCTGGCGGTCGCAGCACATATGCTTGTAACGGCATATTTGATGTTCCGGGTTGTGTGGGACATCCATGACCCTCACTACGATCCCGTCCGTCGCCATCACTTGGATGATCCGCAGGGAGGGCCGTTCGATGGACTGCCGGACTGGCTGCGGTTCAGCCTCCGCCATGGCTCACACGCTGTACTCCCCTGGCGGGCGAAACACCATGCCTGACGTCGCCGTCGTCGGTTCCGGACCCAACGGCTTGGCCGCGGCCGCCATAATGGCCCGCGCCGGCCTGTCTGTCGAAGTCCACGAGGCGGCTGGCACCATCGGAGGCGGCACGCGGACCGCCGAACTGATGCAGCCGGGACATTTCCATGACATCTGCTCGGCCGTGCACCCTATGGCACTGGCGTCCCCCTTCTTCCGTGACTTCGAACTGGCACGCCGGATAGACCTGGTGGTGCCGGAGCTTTCGTTCGGATCACCGCTCGACGGCGGACGGGCGGCTCTCGGCTACCACAGCCTCGACCGGACGGTCCAGGGCCTGGGCAGGGACGGCGACGCCTACCGCAGGCTACTTGGACCTCTCGTTGACCGCATTGACGGCGTGATGGACCTGACGCAGCACCAGCTGCTCCGCATCCCCCGGCATCCCCTGGCCGCGGCGTTCTTCGGACTGCGGACAATGGAACAGGGATCGCGGCTGTGGAACACGCGGTTCAACGGGGACCTCGCCCCGGCACTGCTCAGCGGCGTGGCTGCCCATGCAGTCTCACGGCTGCCCTCGTTGGCCTCCGCCGGTGCCGGGCTTATGCTCACGGCCCTTGCCCACGCCCAAGGCTGGCCGGTTCCGCTGCGCGGATCGGCCTCCATCGCGGCCGCGCTGGAGGCTGACATCCGTGCCCACGGCGGTGTGATCCACACGGGGGCGCCGATCGAGAGCCTCCAACAACTGGGCGGCGCGCGGGCCACTCTGCTGGATGTGGCCCCCAAGGGTCTCCTGGCCATTGCCGGCGACAGGCTCCCGGCCAAGTACAGGCAAGCCCTGGAGGCGTTCCGCTATGGGAATGGTTCCTGCAAGGTGGACTTCATCCTGTCCGGGCCCGTACCGTGGGCAGCAAAGGAACTGTGTGATGCCGGTACGGTGCACGTCGGCGGCACACGTGCTGAACTGGCCCGTGCCGAGAACGAAGTATCCGCCGGAAGGCACCCGGAGCGGCCATACGTGCTGGTGGCCCAGCCATCGCGTTTCGACACCGGCCGCGCGCCGGCCGGGCGGCAGATTCTCTGGGCGTACTGCCATGTACCGGCCGGATCAACCCACGACATGGGCGAGGCCGTCACCGCGCAGCTGGAGCGCTTCGCGCCGGGCTTCCGGGACGTGGTGGTGCAGAGACATGTGACCACGGCGGCGGAGCTTGCCAGCTACAACCGGAACTACGTGGGAGGGGACTTCAGCGCAGGCATCATGGATGTGCGCGGTCTGGTCCAGCGCCCGGTGGTCTCCCGCGTTCCGTGGCGGACGCCCGTGCCCGGCGTATATCTCTGTTCGTCCTCCACGCCGCCTGGCCCCGGCGTGACGGGGATGCCAGGGTACTTTGCCGCCAAATATGCCCTGAAGGACATATTTGCTCTTGAGGTCCCCCCACTCGGGCTTTAAACCGGGCGCGGATTCGTGACAGCAGACACGGTTCAAATCGGGGCATAATAGCGCGGTGGGGAACTCAAGAAAACTGTCAGTTGCCATAGCTGGACTCATCCTCGGCGCCTCCCTGGTTGCCTGCGACGACGGCAGAGGGGGTGCTGAAAGCGCCGCCAAGCAGTTGGCGTCCGCGCTTTCCACGCTCGACGTCGGGTCGGTCGCCTTTGACGGCAAGGACTCCGAGGTGGCCAAACAACAGGTCCAGGACATTTTCAGGTCACTGGATCCTAGCAAGCCCACCGTGGCGGCCGGCGAGCTGACGCTGGACGGAGACACAGCAACCGTTCCATTGAACTACGCGTGGAAAATCGGCACCGGCGAGTGGAAATACACGGTCTCCGCAGAGTTCACGAAGTCCGGGGACAAATGGCTGGCCGTCTGGAACACCGCCACCCTGGTTCCGGGGCTCGCCGAGAACGAAATCCTCAGCAAGGGCACCCAGTCGCCGCAGCGCGCCGACATCCTGGGCGCCAATGACGCGAAGCTTGTTACGTACCGGCCCGTGGTGAACGTGGGGATTGACAGACTGCTTCTGGGATCCGCGGACGCCGCCGCGTCGGCCACCAAGCTGGCCGAACTGGTGGGTGTCGATCCTGCCACCTATGCCCAACAAGTGGCGGCCTCCGGACCGGAGGCGTTCGTCCGGGCCATCACCCTCCGTGAAGAGGGCCGCACCGTCACGGACGCGCAGATCACGGCCATTCCTGGTGGCCGCGCCGTCCCCGAAACCCAGCCGCTGGCACCCAGCCGCACGTTCGCAAGGGCCGTCCTCGGTACCGTCGGAGAGGCTACGGCGGAACAGATCGAGGCGTCAGGCGGTGTCCTGACCGCCGGAGACGTGACCGGCATCGGCGGCCTCCAGCAGCAATACGACGCACAACTCCGCGGCACCGACGCCGTGGTGATCCGTGCGCAGCGGGCCGACCTGACCCGCGAACAGATCCAGGCCGCAGGAACAGATCCCCGCAAAGTCGTGTTCGAGATGGCCCCGGCCCCCGGCACGCCTTTGAAAACCACGCTGGATCCGAACCTCCAGGCACTCGCCGAGAGCACGCTTGCCGGTGTGGGCCCGGCGTCGGCCATCGTGGCACTCCGTCCTTCCACGGGCGCGGTTCTCGCGGCCGCCTCCGGCCCGGGAAGCAACGGCTACAACACCGCGATGCTGGGCCAGTACGCGCCCGGTTCAACCTTCAAGATCATCGACTCACTCGCCATGATCCGCAACGGCCTGAAGCCCGATTCGAAGGTGGAATGCACACCCACCCTCACCGTGGACGGCCGCACGTTCAAAAACGCGGAAGGCTACCCGGAAACCTCACTGGGATCGGTGGCACTCCGCGACGCCTTTGCCCATTCGTGCAACACGGCCTTCATCGCTGCGCGCGACACGGTCACGCAGGCCCAGCTTGAGGCCGCCGCGGTGGCCATGGGCGTCGCTGTGGAGGCCCCCGCGCTGGGCGCCGTGGCGTTCCTCGGGTCCGTTCCGGGCGAGGCCGCCGGCACCGAACATGCCGCCTCGATGATCGGCCAGGGCAAAGTACTCCTGTCCCCGCTGGCCGCGGCCGTCATGGCCGGCTCCGTGGGCAAGGGATCCCCCGTCTCACCGCAGCTGGTCCTGAATCCCGACGCCGGCGCAGCCGCGGCAGGCACCTCCGGCTCGGCGACGGCGGACGCGGGTTCGCCGTCGTCGACCGTTACGCCCGAGGCGCCGTCCAAGGCGTCCGGCCAGCCGATCACCACCGCCGAGGCAGCGGCGCTGTCCGACATGATGCGCGCTGTGGTGACGTCCGGCCACGCCGGCTTCCTGTCGACCGTGCCGGGCGCGCCGGTGGGCGCCAAGACCGGCACGGCGGAGTTCGGCAGCGAGACCCCGCCCAAGACGCACGCCTGGATAGTGGCTGTCCACGGTGACTTGGCCGTTGCCGTGTTCGTCGAAGACGGGGGCCTCGGAGCCACCACGTCCGGGCCGCTGCTCAAGCAGTTCCTGACCGCCGCCGGCTAACCCGCCGAGTTTTTGTCCAGATGATGCGGGCAGGACTGCCGTCAAGGCAGGTTATCCGGACAAAAACTCGTGCGGGGCGGGCGTGGGAGGATTGTTGGCGTGGCCCACATAGACATTTCCGGTATTGACTACTTCCTTTCCGATGGCACCCAGCTGCTCAACGGAGTGACTTTTAAGGTCCCGGACGGCACCAAAACAGCCCTGATCGGGCCCAACGGCACCGGCAAGACCACCCTCTTCCGGATCATTTCCGGCGACCTCGTTCCGGACGAAGGTGTAATCGGGCGCTCCGGAAACATGGGCATCATGCGTCAGTTCGTGGGCCAGGTCAGGGATGAATCCACGGTCCGCGACCTTCTCGTTTCCGCTGCCCCGCCAGCCCTGGCCGCTGCGGCCAAGGAAGTGGACGCGGCTGAGCTCGCGATGGTGGAACAGGACGACGAGCCGTCTCAGATGCGGTACGCCCAGGCGATCGTGGACTGGGGAGACGCAGGAGGCTACGACGTCGAAACCGTCTGGGACGAGGTCTGCATGGCCGCCCTCGGACTGCCCTTCGACCGCGCGCAGCACCGCCCGGCGTCGAGCCTTTCCGGCGGCGAGCAGAAGCGCCTGGTACTGGAAGCCCTGTTTGCCGGCCCCGACGAGCTGCTCCTTCTCGATGAGCCGGACAACTACCTGGACGTGCCGGGCAAGCGCTGGCTTGAGGACAAGCTCAACGAGTCCAAAAAAACTGTCTTCTTCATCAGCCACGACCGCGAGCTGCTGAACAATGCGGCCGGACGCATCGTGACCCTCGAACCGGGCATCAACGGCGCAGGTGCCTGGGTGCACGGCGGTGGCTTTGGCTCCTACGTTGACGCCCGCGCCGACCGGAACGCCCGCTTCGAGGAGCTCCGCAAGCGTTGGGACGAGGAGCACGTGAAGCTCAAGGAACTCGTCAACATGTACAAGAACAAGGCGGCCTTCCGCTCCGACATGGCCAACCGCTACCAGGCCGCCCAGACGCGCCTGGCCAAGTTCCTCGAGGCCGGCCCGCCCGAGGCCCTGCCGATCGAACAGAACGTGCGCATGCGACTGAAGGGCGGCCGGACCGCCAAGCGGGCTGTGGTGGCCGAGAAACTGGAACTGACCGGGCTGATGAAGCCGTTCTCCACCGAGGTCTGGTTCGGCGACCGCGTGGGCGTGCTCGGCTCCAACGGCTCCGGCAAGAGCCACTTCCTGCGGCTGCTCGCCACGGGCGGGACGGACCCGGAACGCGAACACCTCCCCGTGTCCGAAGTCGATATTGCCGAAGTGCCGCACGAGGGCACCGTGAAACTCGGCGCCCGCATCCGCCCCGGCTTCTTCGCCCAGACCCACGTCCGGCCCGACCTCCTGGGCAAGACCCTGCTGGAGATCCTGCACCGAGGCGACGAGCACCGGTCCGGCCTGGGACGCGAAGCCGCCGCCGGCGCCCTGGACGGCTACGGGCTGGCATCGCAGTCGGAGCAGAAGTACGAGTCCCTCTCCGGCGGCCAGCAGGCGCGGTTCCAGATCCTGCTGCTGCAGCTCTCGGGCGCCACGCTACTGCTGCTGGATGAGCCCACGGACAACCTGGACCTCCATTCGGCCGAGGCGCTGGAAAAGGCCATCGACCACTTCGAGGGAACTGTCCTGGCTGTCACCCACGACCGCTGGTTCGCCCGCACCTTCGACCGATTCCTGGTATTCGGTTCCGACGGCAAGGTCTATGAGTCCGCTGAGCCCGTATGGGACGAAAAGCGGGTTGAGCGCGCCCGCTGATGCTCTCTCACTTTCTTGAGGAAAGTGAGAGAGGGTTGGTGATTTTCCTGCGGTAAGTGAGAGAGCGTTTCAAGTGGCGCTCATATGATCAAGAATTGCTATCATATGAGCATGAAGACAGAAGAGCGGCACCGCCTGATCGGGGAGCTGCTGCGCCGCAAAACCGAGGTCTCGGTGGAAGCGCTGACCCTTGCGTGTGACGCATCCGGCGCCACCATCCGACGGGACCTTGAGCTGCTCGCATCACATGGCGTACTTCGCCGGGTCCACGGAGGTGCCCGGAGCCTTATTGCCGGCGGCGAAAACCCTGGCTACGGCCAGCGCGAACTCGAAGACCAGGCCGTGAAGGTCAGGATCGCCGCAGCTGTGGCCGGCCTGCTGGGAGAGCGCGAACATGTGTGGCTGGACAGCGGGACCACAGCCACTGAAATTGCCCGCGTCCTCCGCGGGCGCGAGCTGACGCTGATGCCCATGTCCATGCGCTCCCTGACAACGGTCACCGACGGCGACCAGCATGCCGGCCAGCGCCCTGCCCTGCTGCTCCCCGGCGGAAGCCTGGTACCCGGCGAGCTGTCGTTCCGCGGCCCGCTCGCGGAAGCCAACATCCGGTCCCTGCGCTTCGACACGGCGGTGGTCACGCCCTGCGCCCTGAACCTCAAGGACGGGCTCCTGGCCCATGATCTGGAAGACGCCGCAGTGAAACGGGCTGGCCTCGAATCTGCGGCGCGGGTGATTGTTGCCTGTGCCGGTGCCAAATGGAATGCCACTGCGATGGCCCTGGTTGCCTCCTTGGACGCAGTGCACGTGATAGTCACGGACAAAGACCTGAGTGCGGACGAACTCGCACACCTCAACAAGCTCTCGGTGGAAGTAGTCAAAGCATGAGCATCAACACCAGCACAACGGCCGGGCCGTCCCTCAGGGCAGCCGCGGCCGCCACTTTTGTGGTCTTCGGTATCAACGGCTTTGTTTTTGCCAGCTGGGCCGCCAGAATCCCCGCCGTCACCGAAACGCTGCACCTGACCTCCGGCCAGATGGGCACGCTTCTGCTGTGCATTGCCGTCGGCTCACTGCTGGCCCTTCCGACGGCGGGACTTGTGGTCGGGAAAATCGGCACCGCCAACGCGGTGCGCGCAGGCGGTTTGCTGTCAGCCCTGGCCGGGGTGGGCATTGCACTCTCACTGTCGGCGGAATCGGTGCCGGGCACTGCCGTAGCGCTGTTCTTCTTCGGCATCGGCGTCGGGCTGTGGGACGTTTCCCAGAACATTGAAGGGGCTGACGTCGAGCACAAGCTTCGGCGCACCATCATGCCGCAGTTCCATGCGGCCTTCAGCGGCGGGGCCTTTCTGGGGGCGCTGATCGGCGCAGGCCTCTCAACGATCGGTGTTGGCCTGCCGTTGCACCTGCTGGTGATCGCTGGCGTGGTGGTGGTAGTGGCCCTCGTGGCGCCACGCTACTTCCTCCCGCACATAGCTCACGCCCTGCCCGTGGATGGCGAGCCGAAGGCCATCAAGGGGCCGTCTGCCTGGCGGGACAGCCGCACCCTCCTGATTGGCGTTGTGGTCCTGGGTGCAACACTTACTGAAGGCGCCGGAAACGACTGGATCGCCAAGGCCACCGTCGACGGGCTGGGTGCCTCGGAATCGACCGGCGCCCTAATGTTCGCCCTTTTTGTCCTGGCGATGACAGCCATGCGGCTCTTCGGTGGCCGCGTGATCGACATCTACGGACGTGTTGTGGTGCTCCGGGCAAGCATGGCCGCCGCGGCCGCGGGCCTGTGCCTGTTTGTGCTCGCGGGGAACATGTGGCTGGCCGGCGTAGGTGCTGCGCTCTGGGGTGTGGGCGCCGCGATGGCGTTCCCCATGGGGATGTCCGCTGCTGCCGACGATCCGAAGCATGCCGCCGCGAGGGTCTCGGTTGTATCCACCCTGGGGTATGTTTCCTTCCTCGCCGGCCCGCCGTTGCTGGGGTACCTGGGTGACCTCACGGGGATCCATCTGGCACTCCTGGCGATCCTCGCCCCGATCGTGGTGGCATTGCTCCTGGCCGGAGCCGCGAGGCCCCTGTCCTCCAAGTAGCGGCCTCCAATCCGGGAGGGACCGCCGGTATTAGGGTGGGGAGATGTATAGAGTGTCGCGCAAAGAACCGGGTTGGATCAGCCGAGTTGACCGGCGCCTTGTCCGCGGTGTGTCGTCGTTCCCGGGCGGCAACCACGACGCGTTCTTCCGCCGCCTCTCCGCGTCCGCGAACAACGGCAAACTGTGGATGGGGGCCGCGGCGATCATGGCCGCGTTCCCCGGCAAGCCCCGCCGGGCCGCCCTGCACGGGTTGATCGCCCAGGCCGTGGCTTCGACGGTGACCAACGTAGTGTTCAAAACACTCCTGCCGCGGGCCAGGCCACTCCCCGAGCACCTGCCGGTTTTCCGGTTCGTCCATCCCCAGCCCACCAGTTCGTCCATGCCCTCTGGGCATTCGGCCTCGGCCATCGCCTTCGCGCTTGGCGCCGGACTGGTCAAGCCTGCTGTCGGCGCGATCCTTGCACCCGCCGCATTGGGGGTGGCCTACTCACGCGTCCACACGGGGGCCCACTGGCCATCGGATGTGTTCTTCGGATCGGCCATCGGCGCAGGGGCGGCTTTGGTGACCCGCAAGTGGTGGCCGGTTCGCCCACCGTTTCCCAGCGTGTCCCGCACCGCAACCGAAGCCCCTCGGCTTCCGGGCGGCGAAGGCCTCAGCATCGTGGTGAATACCCTCGGCGGCTCCTTCACGGAACAAACCGCGGGGGCCCTCCAGGAAGTATTCCCGAAAGCGTATATAAAAACGGTCGAGCCGGGTGAGAGCCTTGACGAGGCCATCCAGGCCTTGGCTTCCCATCCGGACACCCGCGCACTGGGCGTGTGGGGCGGCGACGGAACCGTTGGCACCGCAGCCGCGGCCGCCGTCGAGCATTCCGTTCCCCTGCTGGTGCTCCCGGGTGGAACACTCAACCACTTTGCCCGGGACACGGGGACCGCCAACCTTAAGGACGCTGTGGCCGCGGCTGCCGCGGGTGAAGCCGCCCGCGCCGACGTCGGCATTGTGACCGTGGAGCGAGGGCTGGCGGGCCATCCGGAAACAGCTGACCTGATCATGCTGAACACCGCCAGCATCGGCCTCTACCCCAACCTCGTCCGGCGCAGGGAGCAGCTGCAGCCGGCCCTCGGCAAACCGCTGGCCGGCGTCGCGGCAATGTTCCGGACCTTCGCCGCAGGAACCCCCACCACCCTGACCGTGGACGGTGTCCGGCATAAACTCTGGATCGCGTACATCGGCCGGGGCCGCTACTACCCCCGGGACCATGCGCCCCTGTCGCGGCCCGTGCTGGACGACGGCGTCCTGGACGTCCGCATGATCACCGCCGACGAATCCTTTGCCCGGCTCCGGCTCCTGTGGTCAGTGCTGACCGGCACCGTGGCGACGTCCCGGATCACCCACCTGCGGGAGGCCACAGAAGTCCGCATTGAGTCGGAGGGCTCGCCCATGGCGCTGGCAGTGGATGGCGAAGCGCTGGCTGGCGTGCGCAGCGTCCGGATCCGGGTGGAACCGCGCGCCCTGACCTACTACTCGCCCCGCACCTAAGGCGGTTGCCCCTGAGGGGACCCTTCGTCATCCGTGCGGACTACCCTGATTTGACCCTGAATCATCCCTGAGACAGGCGAAATCCTGCCAAGCCGTCGGTAGCGTGGAACGTACGCAAGAAACCTTCCCCGCATCCCGCAGCCACCTGGCTGCTGTTCTAAGGAACATTCCATGATTGAGGCAACAGGCCTGTCCAAGGTCTACGGCAGCAAAACGGCGGTTGACGGCGTCAGCTTCACCGTCAAAGCAGGGCAGGTGACGGGCTTCCTGGGCCCGAACGGTGCCGGCAAATCCACCACCATGCGCATGATCATGGGTCTGGACCGCCCGACGTCGGGCACGGTCACTGTGAACGGCCTGCACTACGCAGACCACAAGGCCCCCCTGCACGAGGTGGGTGCGCTGTTGGACGCCAAGGCGGTCCACACCAGCCGCAGCGCCTACAACCACCTGCGGGCCATGGCGGCGACGCACAACATTCCCACATCCCGGGTGCACGAAGTCATCGAAATGACCGGCCTGGAGGCCGTGGCCCGAAAGAAGGCAGGCGGCTTCTCGCTCGGCATGGGGCAGCGCCTGGGCATTGCCAACGCCCTCCTCGGCGATCCGCAGACCCTGATCCTGGACGAGCCGGTCAACGGCCTCGATCCGGAAGGTGTGTTGTGGGTCCGCAATTTGGTCCGCTACCTCGCCGGACAGGGCAAGACCGTCTTCCTGTCCTCACACCTGATGAGCGAAATGGCCCAGACCGCAGATCACCTGATCGTGATCGGCCGCGGAAAAATCATTGCGGACGCCCCCGTCCAGGACATCATTGCTGGCACCCGCCAGGTCAAGACCCTGGTCCGCACATCCGCGGCTACCCAGCTGTCAGCCCTGCTGTCCGGCGATGGCGTGACAGTGGACCAGGGCCAGCCCGAAACCCTGGAAGTGACGGGCCTGGACGCGCGGCAGATCGCCCAGGTGGCACTGGACAACCGGGTCCTCGTCTACGAACTCACCCCGCAGCAGTCGTCCCTGGAAGACGCCTACTTCGATCTCACCAAGGACGAAGTGGAATACCACTCACACCTGACCGGTGGACCCGCCGGCGAGTTCGCCCCGGAAACCGCCCCGGCAACGGCAGGAAAGTAAGGACGATGACCACCATGACTGATACCGAAACTTCCCGTGTCCGGACCTCCGCTGGTACCAGGGGGGTGACCTTCGCCGGTGTGCTGAGGTCCGAATGGATCAAACTGTTCTCCCTGATGTCCACCCGCATCCTGCTGCTCCTGACCCTGGTGGCGATTGTCGGCGTCGGTGCCCTTGCCGTCCTGATCCGGTTCTCCTTCCTGGACGAAATGGCCCGCCGGGCGCGGGACCAGGGCCAGGCCCTGACGCCCGAAATGATGGCGCAGACCTTCCCGCCCGGATCGGGTTTCGACCTATACAACCTGCCCAATGCCGGCCTGCAGATCGGCACCCTGGTGCTGGGCTCGCTGGCTGTCCTGTTCATCTCGTCCGAATACGCCACCGGAATGATCCGTTCAACCATGAACGCCGTCCCGCGCCGCACGCCGGCCTTTGTGGCCAAGGCGATCCTGCTCGCCGTGATCTCCTACGTCATCACCACCATCGCCGCAGTGGTCACGTTCCTGATTGCCATGCCGGTCTTCCAGGGACTGGGCCTGGACCTGGGCTGGTCCACGGAGGGCGTGCTGTACAGCGTCTTCACGGGCGGACTTTACGTTGCCGGGGTGGCCTTGATCGGCCTGTCGCTCGGCGCGCTGCTGCGCAATTCCGCCGGCGGCATCACAGTCCTGGTGGGCCTGTTCTTCGTGGTCTCCATCGCGGCCAGCTTTATGACCTTCATCCCGGGCGACTTCTGGAAGTACGTTCCCCAGTACCTCCCCAGCGATGCCGGCGGACGGTTCCTGTCCATTGGCCACACCGACGGCGTCATCGATCCGTGGCAGGGCGGCCTGATCTTCCTGGGCTACGTTTTGCTGTTCCTGGTTCCGGCCATGATTGTGCTCAAGAAACGCGACGTCTAGGCGGACACTAGGCTCAGAGCATGAATGAAGCGGCACTTGTGAGGGACGCGTCGGCCAGCCAGGCCGACGCGTCCTTTGCCGAAATCACGGCCAAGCGCCGCGGCCTGCTCCGGCGGTACCTCTTCCAGCGTCCCCGGGTGATGGACGGCGTGGTGGTGTTCAGCTACGCACTGCTGGTGGCGCCGACCGTGGTGGACGCGATCATGTCCGGCGCCTGGCTGGCGGCGGCCCTCCTCTTCGCGGTTGCGGGGGCCCTGTTCTTCCGGCGCTCCCACCCCGTGGCGCTGGCAGCCTTCGTCGCGGTTATGGAAGTGGCGGTCACGCTGCTGCACCCTTGGGGCTCCAACGTTTCGGCGGGGCTGTGGTTCTCGCTCTACGCCGTGGCCGTGGTGCACACGCGCCGGTTCGCGCTGGTGGCCATGGCCGCCGCCACGGCGCCGCTGGCCCTGCTATACCTGCTGGCCGCCGTCGGCCCCATGGAGAATTCCTTCATCCACGATGCGGGCGGTAATCCCGGGGACTTCCACCTTCTGACCAGCATCGCCACCGGCGCCACCATCGCCCTGTCCAACGTCATCGCCACCGGGATCGGCATTTCGGTGCGGCAACGGCGGGAACACGAGCAGGAGATCTCCGCGTGGGCGGCTCGGACGGCCAGCCTGGCGTCCGTCAACGAACGCAACCGGATCGCCCGCGAAATGCACGACGTCGTGGCGCACTCGCTGACGGTGATGGTCAGCCTCTCCGACGGCGCCGCCGTCGTGGTCCGGAAGAGTCCCGAGCGCGCCGGCGAGGTGCTGGGGGAACTGTCGCGGACCGGCCGGACCGCTCTGGCTGACATGCGGCGTGTCCTGGGCGTACTCCGGGACGACGCTGGCGGGGCGGCGCCGCGCCAGCCCCTGGCTTCCGGCGATAGCCTGGCGAAGCTCCTGGAAGGCTTCCGCACCGCGGGCCTGCCGCTGCACTACTCGCATACCGGCCCGGCGCTGCCCGCCGACGCGGCCTTCCAGCTGACGGTCTACCGGATAGTTCAGGAGTCGCTGACCAATGTGCTCCGCTACGGCAGGTCGCTGGGACGGGTGGACGTTGCCATCGTCCGGGCCGGCTCCACGGTCACCATTGAAGTGCTCGACGACGGCGCCGGAGTCCCGGGTCCGGGAACCTCCGACGGCGGCGGGCCGGTTTCGGCCGGGCTGGGTTCGGCCGGGCCCGGTTCCGGCCAGGGGTTGGCGGGTATGGCCGAACGGGCGCGTATTTACGCAGGCACCGTGGCGGCCGGGCGGCGCGGCCGCGGCTGGCGGGTCCATGCCATGCTGAGCTGGCCGGCTGACCAGCACGCGGAAACCCACACCCATCCACCCCAACTGCAAGGCACCCGTGACTGAGACCCAACCGATAAACGTCCTGCTGGTGGATGACCAGCCGCTCCTGCGGATGGGCTTCCGCCTCATCCTCGAGGGCGAGCAAGACCTGCATATTGTCGGAGAGGCATCCGACGGTGCCGAAGCCGTGCGGCTGGTCCGGGACCTGAACCCCGACGTGGTGCTGATGGACGTCCGGATGCCCGTGCTGGACGGCATCGAGGCAACCCGTGCCATCACGGTCTCCGGATCCTGTGCCCGGATCATCATCCTCACCACCTTCGATGTGGACGAATATGCGTTCGCCGGGCTCCAGGCGGGCGCGTCCGCGTTCCTCCTCAAGGACGTGGCGCCGTCGGAGCTGGTCGGCGCTGTCCGGGTGGTGGCCAGCGGGGACGCCGTGGTGGCCCCGCGTGTCACGCAACGGCTGCTGGAGACCTATGTCCGCGGCGCCGCCATGCCGGCCCCCTCCGCCGCGCCGCGGGACCCCCTGCTCGAAGACCTCACCCCGCGCGAAACCGAAATGCTCGAAGCCATGGCCGAGGGCCTCTCCAACGCCGAAATCGCGCACCGGTATTTCCTGTCCGAAGCCACGGTGAAGACCCACGTCCGCCGGATCCTGACCAAACTCCACCTGCGCGACAGGGTCCAGGCAGTGGTCTACGCCTACGAGACCGGCCTGGTGGTCCCGAGCAACCCTGATTACTGACGCTGGCGCGGCCTGCTGACGCACAGGTTCCGCACAGGAAGGGCCTATGCAGGGGATAGGCGGGACGCGTTGGATGGAGCCATGAGCAAACTTCCCCACCCCAACCACGACCGCGGCCTCGAGTTTGACCTGTCCACCATGGTCAGCCGTCGTTCCCTCGGAATGTTCTTCGGCGCCGGCGGTGCGGCAGTGGCGCTGGCAGCGTGCACCTCCGGCGGGTCAGGCACCACAGCCGGCACATCGACGTCGGCCGCCACCCAGAGTGCCTCAGCCACCGCAAGCGCGGCCACCACGACGGCGACTCCCACCGCCAGCCCCACGCTCACCCGGGCGATCGCGGAGTGCGGCGTGGAGATTCCGGCGGAAACGGCAGGGCCGTATCCCGGTGACGGCTCCAACGGCCCCAACGTGCTGGCAGCCTCCGGGGTGGTGCGGCAGGACATCACCACAAGCTTCGGAACCGGCAGCGCCACGGCCGAGGGTGTGCCTCTGACGTTCACCCTGACCCTGCTGGACAATGCCAACGGCTGCGTGCCACTGGCCGGCGCGGCCGTGTACGCCTGGCACTGCGACCGGGACGGCAGGTACTCCATGTACGATTCCGGACTGGCAAACGAAAACTACCTCCGCGGCGTCCAGGAGGCGGACGGCAGCGGCCAGGTCACCTTTACGTCCATCTTCCCCGGCGCCTATTCCGGGCGCTGGCCGCACATCCACTTCGAGGTGTTCGAGTCCATGAGCAACGCCACGGCCGCCGGACAGGTGCTGGCTGTATCGCAGATCGCCCTGACCAAGGCCGCCTGCGACGACGTCTACGCCACGCCCGGCTACGAGGCCAGCGTTGCGAACATGAAGCGGACCACGCTGCAGGCGGACAACGTGTTCGGGGACGATGGCGGCATCTACCAGCTGGCCACCATGACCGGATCGGCGTCCGCCGGCTACACCGCCGGGCTCAATGTGACCATCTAGACTCGGAACCATGCCTTCACCTTCCGCTGCCGCCGCCTCCAGTGCCGTTGACCACATCCAGGACCTTGGCGCGTACGTCAGCGCATCGCCGTCGAGCTTCCACGCGGTCCACGAGGCCGCCCGGCGGCTGGACGAGGCCGGGTTCACGGGCCTGGACGAGCGTGAGCCCTGGGCCGGCGGGGCCGGATCGTTCTACCTGGTCCGCGACGGCGCGCTGATCGCCTGGGTGGTCCCGGAAGGCGCCGGACCCACCACCGGATTCAATATCCTGGGCGCCCACACGGACTCCCCGTCCTTCAAGCTCAAGCCCAAGCCCACCACCGGAGCGTTCGGCTGGCTGCAGGCCGGGGTGGAGGTCTACGGCGGTCCGCTGCTCAACTCGTGGCTTGACCGCGAACTTCAGCTGGCGGGCCGGCTGGTCATGCTGGACGGCACCGAACACCTCACCGCCACCGGGCCCATGCTCCGTTTCCCGCAGCTGGCCATCCACCTTGACCGTGCGGTGAACGACGGCCTGACCCTGGACAAGCAGCGGCACATGAATCCCGTGTGGGGCCTGGGTAGCCCCTCAGATTTCGACCTGCTGGGCGTCTTGGCGGCCTATGTGCCCGGTGGCGCTTCGGTTGATCCTGCGCGGATCGGCGGGTACGACGTCGTCATTTCGGACACGCAGGCACCTGCGGTTTTCGGGGCAAACGGGGAGTTCTTCGCCTCCGGGCGCCTTGATAACCTGTCCGCGACGCATGCCGGGCTGGCCGCGCTGATCGCGCATTCTTCTGCTGTGTCCAGCCGTGCCGCCGATGCCCCGATCGCCGTCCTCGCGGCGTTCGACCATGAGGAAATCGGATCCAACTCACGATCAGGCGCGTGCGGTCCCATCCTCGAAGACGTGCTGGTGCGGGTTTCCCACGGCCTCGGCGCAACGGTGAGCCAGCGGCGGCAGGCGCTGGCGGCGTCGTTCTGCGTTTCGGCGGACGCGGGCCACGCCATCCACCCCAACTACCCGGAGCGGCACGATCCGGCCAACCACCCCGTCCTGAACGGCGGCCCGCTGCTGAAAATCAACGCCAACCAGCGGTACGCGACCGATGCCGCCGGCGCTGCATTCTGGGCCAGGCTGTGCGGCGACGCGAAGGTGCCGTACCAGGAATTTGTGTCCAACAACGTGATGCCCTGCGGCTCCACCATTGGCCCCCTGACCGCAACGCGCCTCGGGATCCGGACTGTCGACGTCGGCGTTCCCCTGCTCTCGATGCACTCCGCCCGCGAGCTGTGCGGCGTGGCCGACCCGCACCGGCTGGCAACGGTCACGGAGCTGTTCTTCCGGTCGGCGGCATAGCACCGGCACGATTCAGCCCCCGCACTGCCGGTGCGGATATCCACATAGTCACGCCACTTCCGTAGTGGAGGCGCCCAGCCGCGCCTACGGTTGAAAAACACGGATGCCCTTTCGGTATGCGGCCCATGGTTCCGGGCTGCTGCGGCGGTTCATTTATCGCCACCCAGGACATCGGTAACAACTAGCTGTACGCGACAGCAGGTGCCGGGAAGCCGGTGCCGCGGGCAGGACAGGGGAGTGCAGACCCCGGATCCTGCCGCTGCGTGGTTGGGCCGCGACTATGGAGCCGAAAATGAAGTCTGCACCTGGATTGTTCTCCCGGCGGATCCTCAGGCAGGGTGTGCCTGCGCTGGTCCTTGCATTGATCGTCTCGACGCTCTCGATCGCCGCCGACCCGTCGTTGCTGGCTCCCGCCCGCGCCGCAGGTCCGTGCGATGCGCCGGTGGTCAGCAAGGTCGCCTGCGAGAACACCCAGCCAGGCAGCCCCGCCTCCGAGTGGCAGGTGGCGGGAGCCGGCAACAGCACCATCCAGGGCTACGCCACATCGATGAGCGTCAACATCGGGCAGACGGTGACTTTCAAGGTCAAGAGCACTGCCAGTGCATACCGGATCGACATCTACCGGATGGGCTACTACCAGGGGCTTGGCGCCCGCAAAGTCGCCGCAAACATTCTTCCCTCAGTGCCGCTACCCCAGTCCCAGCCGAACTGCGCCACGTTCTCCGCGACCGGGCTCATCGATTGCGGCAACTGGGCCGTCTCGGCATCCTGGCCCGTTCCGGCGTCGGCCGTCTCCGGGGTCTACCTTGCGCGGTTGGTTAGGACGGACAATGGTGGCGCGAGCGTTATCCCGTTCGTTGTCCGCGACGATGCGGCTCACTCGGATCTTCTGTTCCAAACCTCGGACGCTACGTGGCAGGCGTATAACTCATATGGCGGCAACAGTCTCTACAAGTGCACGGTGGCCTGCCCGCCAGGCAATCCGCAAACCTACAAGGCAGCATTCAAGGTCTCCTACAACCGTCCCTTCAACTCAGCCGCAGACGACATTGGCCGAAGCTGGCTTATGTACAGCGAATATCCAATGATCCGTTTCATGGAGGCCAACGGTTACGACGTCAGCTACATGAGCGGTTTGGACGTGGCCACCAAGGCGCCTCTCCTGCTGAACCATAAGGCATTTCTTTCGGTGGGGCATGACGAATACTGGTCCGCTGAGCAGCGTGCCAATGTTGAGGCAGCACGCGACGCCGGTGTCCACCTTGCTTTCTTTAGTGGCAACGAAATGTTCTGGAAGACCCGCTGGGAGCCGAGCTCCGACGGTTCGAACACGGCGGGCCGGACTTTGGTTTCCTACAAGGACACCCATTTTGATGCTCCAACTGACCCTGTTTCATGGACTGGAACATGGCGTGACCCACGCTTCGGGACAAGCGGCGGCGGGGGAAATCCAGAAAACGCGCTGACGGGCCAGTTTTTCCTGGTCAACTCCGGCACGACGGATATCAAAGTTCCCTATGCCTACAGCAAGCTCAGGCTCTGGCGCAATACGCCTATCCCTTCCATGCCGGCCGGAGGCCAGATAACACTTGGAGCGGACATTGGAACCCTGGGCTACGAGTGGGACATTGATGCGGAAAACGGGTTCCGGCCAGCAGGGCAGTTTAGGCTCTCCAGCACCACCAGCAACGCTGAAGTGTTTGTCGACTACGGTTCCCGGGTCCAAGGCAATACACCCACAACGCACAACCTCACCATGTACAGGGCTGCCAGCGGGGCTCTCGTCTTCGGTGCAGGGACCGTCCAATGGCCATGGGGCCTCGACGGTTACGCAACGGGTAAACCCGTGGATCGAACAATGCAACAGGCCACGGTCAATTTGTTTGCCGACATGGGCACGCAGCCCGCCACGCTGATGACGGGCCTGACCACTGCCCAGGCATCCGGCGACACTGTCAGTCCTACATCAACCATTAACTCGCCCGCCGCCGGAACGGCGGTAGCGGACGGCGCCTTGCTGACAGTCAACGGTACGGCGGTGGATGGAGGCGGCATCGTGGCAGGTGTGGAAATTTCCACGGATGGTGGCAAAACATGGCGCCTTGCCAACGGTACAACCACGTGGAGCTACCAATATGTTGCACACGGAAGTCCTAGCTCCATCCTGCGTTCCCGTGCGGTCGATGACAGTGGGAACCTCGAGATTCCGGCTTCGGGACGATCCCTGCAGGTAAATTGCCCGTGTTCACTGTTCGGCGTAAACACGACGCCGGAAGTGGCCGATTCCGATGACGGCGGGTCCGTGGAGCTTGGGGCAAAGTTCTATTCGGATGTTGATGGAACAATCTCCGGAATCCGCTTCTACAAGTCAGCCCTGAACACCGGAACGCACGTGGGAAACATCTGGAGTGCGACGGGACAGCGGCTTGCAACGGCGACCTTTTCAGGGGAGTCAGCCACGGGCTGGCAAACCGCAACCATCAACCCACCCTTGTCGGTCACGGCTAACACACGCTACGTCGCCTCCTACTTTGCACCGAGGGGACACTACGCCCAACATAACGGCTACTTTTACAACAATCCTTCGCCGGCACCAGCGGGAGGCGGAAGCACTGATAGTGCGCCGCTCCATTTCACACGAAGCACTCCCGGTAATCCCAACGGCTTCTACCGCTATGCAAGTTCCTCCACTTTCCCTGATCAGATCTACAACGCCGAGTACTACTGGGTGGATCCAATCTTCAATCCCTCTGGAGTACCGGCTCCGCCGGCTCCTGCGGTGTCGTCGGTGTCGCCGGTGGGTAATGCTTCGGGTGTGGCTGTGGATGTGAAGCCGGCGGCGACGTTTAACCAGGCGGTGACGGGGTCTTCGGTGGTGTTCGGTTTGAGGGATGCCTCGAATGTGGTGGTGGCTGGGTCGGTTGCGTATAACGCGGCGACTAACACGGCGGTGTTTACGCCGGGGGCTGCCCTGCCGTACAGCACGACGTTTACGGCGACGGTCAGTGGTGCGACGAATAGCTCGGGCCAGTCGATGGCGGCGCCCTACGTGTGGACGTTTACTACGACTGCGCCGCCACCGGCTCCTGCGGTGTCGTCGGTGTCGCCGGTGAGTAATGCTTCGGGTGTGGCTGTGGATGTGAAGCCGGCGGCCACGTTCAACCAGGCGGTGACGGGGTCTTCGGTGGTGTTCG
>NZ_JBVAYS010000007.1:0-127480 GCF_055412785.1 Pseudarthrobacter lactosi | reverse complement strand
GGTCCGGCAGCGGCAAGCGGCAAGCGGCAGCGGTCCGGCAGCGGCAAGCGGCAAGCGGCAGCGGTCCGGCAGCGGCAAGCGGCAAGCGGCAGCGGTCCGGCAGCGGCAAGCGGCAGCGGTCCGGCAGCGGCAAGCGGCAAAGTGAGCGGCGATATTTCATGGACCTGGACAGGCTGGCCGTGGCAAGCGGGATGGCTACCCCTGGGTCTGTTTGCACCAATGATAAAGCCGCCGTCCTGCGGAAGGGGTGCAGGACGGCGGCGGTTTGTTGGGTGCTGCGTGGTCAGAGCCCGTCGATGATGAGGGCGGCTGCGTTCATATAGGCTTCCTTGGTTTTGGTGTTGAGTGCTTCGTAGACGATTTCGTCACCGTCGTCCAGCGCCGGGTCGAATGGGATGACGACACAGTCCCGGACGTGGGCCTTCATGCCGTCGATGATCCGCTGGAGCCGTTCCGCGTTGGCGTTGGATGGCTGGTTGATGATTGCGATTCCGTTGGCGAGCTTGTCCTTGTGGCCCTTGGAGATCAGGTCGTCGATCGTGGCGAATGCTTTGCGGGCGCCGTCTTCCTTGTTTGTCGTGACGATAACGAGGATGTCTGCTGCGTCGGCGGTTGCTTCCCAGGTGGAGGCGTTGGTGGCGTTGCCGGTGTCGATCAGGGTCAAGTGGTAGAACTCCCTCAGCGCGGCGTGGGCGTCGCCGAAGGTGTCGCGGTCGATGCGGGCATGGTTACCGGCCTTGTTGGCGCTGGAGAGGACGTGGAACTTGTTCTCGCCCTGGGGCCGGACGTAGTTGACGAGCCGTTCGGCACCGCCGGGGGAGCGGACTTCGTCAATGTTGTCGAGCAGATCGATTACGGTGCGGTCGTGGTTGGCAGTTGCGGCGCGCTCGGCCAGATTGCCCTGGTTTTCGTTGTTGTCCCACGCGACGACGTTGCCGCCGCGGATCCGTCCGATGGTGGCGGCAAGCAGGAACGTGGTCGTGGTCTTGCCCACGCCGCCTTTGATGTTCATTTCACTGATGGTCTTGTGGCTGTCCAGGCCCCGCTGGATCGCGTTGCGCCAGGACCGGAGCTGCTGCTCACGCTGGCCGGGGCCAAGTTTTGTGAATAGGGACCGGTTCATCACGCCGCGGACGCCGATCTGGGCCGGGCCGGTCGGTGCAGGCTGCTTCGCGCGGCTGAATCGGATGGCTGCGGACTCGTCCGGGCCTGCAGGGGCATCCGCCCGTGCCGCCTTGATCTCCGGGGCGGGGGGAGCTGCCGGCGCCGCCTGTGGCTGACGGACGGGTTCGACGAGCTCTTCGAACTCCGCACCACCATTGGTTTTGATGTCCGCGACGTGAACGGCAACGGCCCGGTTCTGGCTGTTTGCGAGAAGCTGGGCATCGTTGAGTGCGGTTTCAATGCTCGGTACCAAGTAGGAGCTCTGTCCGGGGACCGTAACGATCCAGGAGTGGTAGTTCACTGTCCACTCAGCGGAAGGGACATCCTCTACCTCGTCTACAACAGATCTGTCCGCATGGATGATGATCGTGTTTCCAAGGGCGGGTTCCGAGGCCTTGTAGCCCTGCTGCTTGACCATGATGGACCCGCCTTGCAGGCTGGCGGTCTGGACGAGAACTTTATGGGCGTCTGACGCTGTCCTGGCCGGTATGGAGGTGCCGTGACGGTCGATGATGTTCGCTTGTGGGGCGACACTCATGGTGAGTGGATTCTGATGGTTCTCGCTCATTGTTTCCCTTCCTGAGGCGGAGTCTTGCTGTAGGAATCCGATCCGGGGCGGCCACGTGCATGTCAGTACCGGACATCGGAAAGGGCCGGCAGAGCGGGCGCTGCGCCGGCCCTTAGTGGTTTGAGGGTCAGGCGACGTCGGGGCCGTGCGTGGTGAAGGTGGCAGGGACGCTGGCTTTGAACTCTACGATGCTGGCTTTGACGCGTTCTGGCTGGAAACCGGTCCATGTAGCGGTGTCTGTGACGACGACGGGGAGTTGCTGGTGGCCGGCGGCCTTCAGCCGGGCCTGCGCTGTTTCGTTGTTGTCGATCATGACCGTTTCGTAGGCCACGCCGTCACGGTCGTAGAGGCGTTTGGTCATGGCGCATTGCGTGCAGCCGCGGCTTGAATAGATTTTGATGCTCACGGGCTCCTCCTTCTCGGGCATGAGTGCCGACCTAGAACGGGTTCTCGGTCTCGACGTGATCGTCTGCGTCCTCAAGAGCCGTGCTGACAAGTTCCTCGACGTCCTCGGCGTCGGCGTCGCCGTTGTCGATCCACCACCTGGCCCGGGTGATTGCCCGCGCCGGGACGAGGATCCGTTCCTCAAAGTCCTCGGCACTGAGCGTTTCGTCCGCGTCAACCGTCAATGCCTGCAGCGCCGTGGAAAGAAGCTCGTACCGGACCCGTGTCGCCCACGGAATCTGCTTCTCACTGCCCTCAACCGGCGGCAACTGGTGGTCTGCCTCGAACGACTCGGCCTCAGCCAATGCCTGGGCGTTCCGTTCCGCGAGCCAGGTTTCCCGGCCGGCGGCGTTTTCCTTTGTGAAGCACCTGCCGCAGATCCGGTTCAGCCCCAGTCCGTAGGCATGGGCCTTACGTCGGCCCGCCGGGACCTTGGACAAGTCAGCTGCCTGGGTGTGTCCGCACTTGTACTTGATGCTCACTGTCGTCGCGATAGCCATGCGTTCCTCCTTGCTCGTGCGATGAAGATCTATTCACCTCCAACGAGCCCACACGCATGTCTACCTACAAACGGTTCACATGTGTCTTCCTTGGAACCAGCTCACGAATGATGCGCCTGCCAGAAGCAGAACGCCCAGGAAGCCGTTACCGAAGTTCCCGGCAAAGATCCCCGCAAGCAGGAATATGATGCCGGCCACGCCCAGGGCCAGCTTGATCAGGCCAGTACCAAACCGTATCGGGTGCACAAAAATGTTCCACATCAAGCCCAGGAGCAGCACCACCGCTCCCCCACCAATAATCCAAACCATCGCTCACGCCCTCTTCCATCTAGGTCGTCTCATTTCGGTATGTCAGGTGGCACAAATGTGCCACCTGACATCTCGATCTGTGCTGCATCCTTCCACGCGGCAACGACAATTTCGTCCGTTATGGGTACTAGTGGCCAAGTTTGCTTTGGCCGTGGTCCAGTCGGTCGCAATGGCCTGCTGTGCGGCCGTGAGGGTGACCCGGTGCTGGCACACGGCAGCGGTGAGTTGATTCTCTATGCCGTCCTTCGGGTTCTGAACGTGCGTAGCGGCCCTCGGCGTTCGGATTTCGGGCCAGAGGTTCGAGGTGCTGCTTGCTCCCCCGAGTTCCAGAGGCACGATGTCGGCATCCGCTGGACTTAGTCCAGCCTCAGAAGAGCGTCACATTTCCGCTGGGCGCAGACGACCGCGAGGGTCCGCCGCAGATCAATACGAGTCACCAGCGATGCAACAACAATGAATGCACAGTGCAACCAAGGTCAGTCCGGAACTCATGGCACCCCGCCCCAGACCCTTACTTATCGAGGGCCGGCAAGAGGATCTTGTCGAAGACCCACTGGATACTCCGGTCTTCAGCCGCAGCCGCACTCCTGAGCTTGTCCAACGTTTCCTTCGTCATCCGAAACGTGTAGGACTTGTTCTTTGGTTCCTTCTCAATGGGTGCGGCAGTTTGAATTTGCGCCGGCAGCGCGACTGGGACCGGCGCGGGCGGATCGACTGGGACCGGCGCGGCCTCAGGCACCGGGAGCAGCGTCGCTGCCTGCTGGGCGAAAGCTTCGATTCTGGCTTCCTCATCCGGGCTGGTTTCACGCCGGCGGCGATTGGGGGTGGGGCGTGCGTTAGCCAAGGTTGATCATCTCCTGTACGAGTACCTGAATTTCGGCCTTGGCCTTGCTGTCGCTCCACTCCACGACTCCCCTACCGACTGGCATCACGTCCATGTAGGAACTGCGCTGGTAGATCGTGGTGTCGAACAGTGGGATCTCGGGGTAGTCACTGAGGATGTCGCGGGACTCGTCCAGACGCTTGTCCATGGCGTGGGTGGATGCCTGGGTGAACAGTCCACGGACTTCGAGTTCAGCATTGAAGTCCATGATTCCTTCGACCACCTTGACGAACTTAGGCAAAGTGTCGAGGTCCAGCGGAGATGCTTTCATTGGGACGATCAAAAGGTCGGACGCGGTGGCTGCTGTACGCAGCTCCTGTGAGTCATAACCGCCTGTGTCGACGATGACAAAGTCAGCACTTGCCTCAAGGTCCAGAAGAGTGGCGCGCAGGTTTCCCTTCTTCTGCACACCAATCACTGCTGGCAGATCCGGACTACGCTCCTCGCGGTCGGCGACCCAGTTCGTCGTGCTGGCAATGGGGTCCGCGTCCACAACGGTGACCTTTTTGCCCAGACGTGCCAGTTCGGCAGCCAAGTTGACCGTAAGTGTTGATTTTGAACACCCGCCCTTGAGCGAGCCGATGGTGAGAATCATGAGGTGCTTCCGTCCGCTGCAGTTTCGCTTAGTTGCATGCTAGTTGATCAGGTGGCCCTAACTCGTTCCATTCTTATTCGCAACAAACAGCGTTTCGGAATAGAACCAGATTGAAACTAGATCTAATCGTAATCACTTGCGAAATTGAATGCAACTTGTTTGCAACCAGAATGAAACTAGATCCAGACGCAGCCAGTTACAAAGTTGAACGTATCTTGTTTGCAACCAGAATGAAACTAGATCCAAACGCAGCCAGTTACAAAGTTGAACGCATCTTGTTTGCAACCAAACTGGTTGCAAACAAGAACGCAACCAAGCTCCTCGCGTGCTTTCCGTATTTCGTTTCGTTTCGTATTCCGTTCGGCAACGAAAGACGATATGATGAAACTATGGGCGAGAACATTTTTGAAATTGACGTGCGTACGTGCCGGTTTCCGGGGTGCCCGCGCCCCGTCATGGCTTCCCTAGCCAGCACCGGCCGGCCGCCGGAGTACTGCGATGACCCGACCCATACGCGCGCGTCGGCTTGGCGGGCGCGGCAGCGCCTCAGCGAAGACACCGCCCGCGCCGCCGAGACACGGCCCGTGGATACCGCGCGCCAGCGAGCCAGCGAGATCACCGGCCAGGTGACCGGGATGATCGAGCACCTCGGGCAGCAGCTGACGACGCTGGTCGAGGAGCTGCGCACCGTAGGAGACCCCGAGGCGGCAGAGGCACAGATCGAATCAGTAGCAAGCGAAGCCGCCGAGCAGGTGGCTACCGCGAACGCACGGGCCGCCCGTGCCGAGCAGGCTCAGCGCCGGGCTGGCGCCGAGAAGGACGAAGCCGATGCCGCAGCCGAGGAAGCAACTCGGCAAAGTGAAGAACTGGCTGAGGCGCTGGCCGGCGTCAACGCCGAGCTGGCCACCGAGCGCGAGGAGAAAGGCCGGCTTGCTTCCGAGCTCGCCGAGGCCCGTGTGGCTGCGGCGGCCGAGCGGGAGCAAGCTCAAGCCGAAGCTGAGCAACTACGGGGTGACCTGGAATCCACCCGGGCCCAACTGAGACAGGTTGAGCAGGAACGTGACGCAGTGACCCGACGGGCTGAGGCTGCGGAACGGGCCCGTGCCGCGGCAGAGCAGCAGGCAGGCGCCGCCGAGAGCCGCGCCAAGGCTGAGGAGGCGCGCGCCGGCCGCTCAGAAGCCGCGGCCGGCGAGGTGCGGGGACAGCTTGAGGGTGCCCGGGCCGACGTCGAGCACATACGAGAGACGATGGCCGACCTGCGCGGCACTCTGGCAACGTTGACCGCCGAGCGCGAAGCGGCCAGAGCCGACATCGAACGTGAACGCGTCCATGGGGACCAACGCGTTAAGGACCTCCACGACACCTACCGCCGCCAAATCGACCAACTGCGCGACGAACTAACCCAAGCCCGCGAGACACCGACCAAGGAACGCCGAACCTCTCGCCCGCGCACAGCGGGAGAAGGACAAAGCCCAACGGTGTAGCCCGCTGGCCCTCCTGTGTCTTTGGCCCTAGCTAAGGCGGTGGCGCGAATCCCGGGCACCGACGCGTTGCCGGGCTAGCCTTGAATGGTGAGCAGGTTCGAAACAGACCGCGACTTCCAAATGGACGGCACCATGTACGAACACGCCGACCGCCGGCCAGACCACACCGGACACACAGTCCACAGGTTCACATACAAGCAGGAACCGGAAGTAATCGCCCAGGTTCCCCTGGTTGACGGCGGACCCTTGGAAGTCCACGGGTACGCCACATTCTGGACTCAAGAAGAGGTCGATGTGGCCTGGACCGATGACCGTGGCAGCACCTATCAATGCTGGGTTCCCGCTTCACAGGTACGCCGGCCCTCGCCCGGCGAATGGCACGGAAACTACCTCCCCCGATAAGACAACTGTCCTCACGAGCCGGTGATCCAGTGATGAAACCGGAGGGGGCATCGTCCAGGAACAGCTGCGCCACCTCAGCGAACTCTGAACAACCCAGGCGGGTCACGCCGGTTAGGCCCGTCACGAACATCGGAACAGTATCCGGCGCTAGCGGCCTGTTACTCCTGCAATGAGTCCCAATTAGACAAGTAGGAGCAAATATTGGCCCGTTTGGGGGTTGAGTAGGATCCGTGCAGCCATTAGCGCTAGGCAGGATCTGGCTTGTCCTGGATGCATTTGACCCCTATCGCAAACGACCGTCTGCGATAGAACCCCGCAGCCTCATGAATACACGGGATTTCTGGCAATAAGACGCCCCCAAAAGCCATAACAAAATCAACCTAACAAAACGCTCTCGCCTTGAAGTGTCGTGATAGACCGCAGGGCGGCCCGGCCATACCCAGAATCTCCAGAACGACAAGGACTTTGGCCGCTTAGCGTTACTGGCGACGCAGATACTACTCAACCCCAAGCTGCGGGAGGCACTCAGTGGCCCGATCCAACGGGTGGAGGAATTTCTGGCCACCTGCCGCGGTAGCAGCCGGAACGCCGTCAGGCCGTGACTACTGTCAGGCAACCAACTGGCAACCATCCACGGTCTGAGCGGACAGCCCTCGCGGAGGATGAGACAAACAGCCGGAAAATCGCTCGAGGAAGCGTCTCATAACCAAAGTGCCTCATAACGTATGGCTTACAAGGCAAAGCAGCTGGCACTTCATTCCACCTCAAGGCCCCGACCAGCGCACCTGACCCCTCAGCGCCGGATACAGTTCCGACGCTCGCGACGGGCCGGACACGGCTGCTGTCCCACGGCGGGACAGTAGCCGTCAAACGCCCGTGGTAGCGAGGAGTTCAGGCACAGGGAGCACTTGTTGCACAAAGGTCGGTTGGGGCCCAGGAGGCTGGATGCGTGACCGGCTTGGTGCGGGGAGCCCGAAGCGCGCACGGTGGCGTTCCCAGGAAGCGATGGTGGCCTGCTGCAAGGGTCCAGGCAAGGCTGCGAAAGCGGCGGCGCGTTCGGTTGTACGCAGGAGGACCTCGTCGGGAGAGAGTGTTTCGCGCCACCGGGCGTAACGGACAGGCTCATTGATGCCTGCGCCTGTGCGGCGGGTCGCGATCTGTGCTTTGAGTGCTTCTTGGGCAGTGAGCGGGAGCCTTTGGAAGGCCCGGGCGTGGTGTTCCTGGCGTTTCCGGCGTTCTTCCTCCGGCAGAGTATCCCACCAGCCTTTGTAGCGCGCGTGATCTTTGGCTAGGGCACGGCGGCGCTGTGCCGCCCACGTTCCTGATTGCCGCTGGCGGTAGGCCTGCCGCTCGGCGTCAATCTGCTCTTCGAGCCGGTCAGCTTCTTCCGCAGCAGCTGTTGCGTGCTCAGGGGCAACCGTGCTGGTGGCACTCCATGTACCGGCGTCGTCGCAGAGGGCAAGACCGGCGGCCGCGAGAGCCGTGAGGGCAGAACGTCCGGTACGGAGGGTGCTGGGGCTGGCAGGAGTGTTCAGGAGCTCGGGCAGGGCAGCAGAACGGCAGAGGGGGGCAATCGCGGAGGGCCCGTTCTGGCGGAGTGTTTGCCAGAGGCGCCGTGCGGTGGGGGGCAGGGGCAGCCAGGTGGAGGAGCGGGGGAGGGGGGCGTGACTACGAGGTGGGGAGGATTCCAACACAGCTGTACCCTGTGCCGGAATCAGTTCAAACTCGAAGCTGCCGGTCTCAGGCGATGCGGGGTTCAAGGTGTCTCTGTGCAAGGTGCCGAGTTTGCCGTCGATGAAGCGCAGGGCTGCGCGGATCGCAGGGCGGGAAGCGATGCCCGTGTCCAGGACGAGGTTTCTCTCCGGAACCGGGACACGGAGTACACCGGTCCGTTCGATCCTGTCCAGGACGGCGTGCGCGACGGTGGCGAGGGTGTCTCTGCGTCGGACCGGGTACTCCCACAGCAGCACGTGCAGTCGCCGCCTGGCAGCGTCCACTATGGCCAGCACCTCCGGTGAAGCCTGATCAGCTGACCGGGCGGCCGTCGGGTCAGCTGCGAAGAACGTCGTGAGGTCCTCTACACAGTGGTTCCAGACGTTGTTCACCCAGCGTCTCTGGTTCAGGCAGGCTTTGGGCATCGCGGACGGGTGCGCGGCGGACACGGCGTTCCAGGCTTGTGCGGGTGTGTAGCCGGCGACCACCATCTTCTTTGTCGCGATCAGCTCAAACGTCGACCCTGAATGGTCCATGCCGCCGATCACCGGCCGGGTCCCGTGTGTAAGGTACTCGTCCCAAACATCCGGCAAAGTGCGGCCGCCTGGGACGGGGGAGGGGAGTGCCGCGCGGAGCCAGGAACCGGATCCGTCGCGCGCGGCCGTCTGGGACACGGAGGATCGGGAACGCTGGGACACACGCGCTATGTCACCATGGCTCCGTCGTCCAGTGCGTTTCGCGGCAGGGACGTCCGGGCAGGACCGCAGCGCCTCCCACAGGACCCGAGCACCGCCCAGAACAGTCGTGGTCGCACCGGTACGGTGCGGGGCGCTCAGCGGGCGGACCGCCGTACGCACATCAATGCTGGAAGTGTTGACGCGGAAGCTCTTGCGCAGCTGTGCGACGTACTCCCGCAGGGCCGGGAGTGTGGCGACGTCGACGTGAATGAATATGTGGTGCCTTCCGGCGGCGCCGCCGGAAGGGCGCACCAGGTGCCAACGGCTGTGTTTGACGGCCCAGTCGGCCACGAGGTCGGTCACAGCGTCACCGCGTTTACCGGACAGGTCAACGTCGACCACCCGGAAGTCAGATCGCAGTCTGCCAAACACCGTTGCGATAGCACGGGTGCCGACCCAGCCGAGGGCAGCATCCAGCGAACCGGCCAGCAGCCCGGGGACAGCCACGTTCGAGGCGTCCAGGGCCCGCCATGAGCCCGGCTCGAACAACGCCTCGTCAAGGTGGTTCAGCGGACCTTGAGTCATGCCGATCCATCAATGGCTAAGGCGCAAAATCGCATGATGGGGGAGCCGGCGATGAGCGGCGTCAAGGCAGTCCATGCCTGGACATGGACTGAAGATTTGTCCGAAACGCCGCGCGTGTCGGTGGGCACAGCCGTACCCAAAAAAGGGTGTGTGTGTATGATGGAGTCATTCCTAAACAGGAGCGGACATGAAAATGCCGCTGTTGTTCAAGTAGCTGGAAACTAAGAAACTTGCCGGGATCAGAGTTTCTGGCTACCGATTGATTAGCAGTCAAGGCCCGCCTAGTGCGGGCCTTTTCTTTTAAGAGGCCACGCGGAAAGCCTCCTCTTGGACTGGTCTTGGGCCTAGCTGAGCGAAGTCGAAACTCTCGATCCACTCAATGACGCGCTCGGTGGTGAGTGGTCCGGGCTTGCTGCAAGCGGAATCAGCGATTGCTTGGAGCTTCACCCAGTGCTCGGGGTCAAGCTTCACTGCCACGGTGTGGCGGTCCTTGCTTCCAGGAAGCGGAGGGCGTCCAGGGCCTTGTCGAGTTGCCATGTGATTGACGCTAGCGAATTTAAATAAAAAGGTTGGCGGGTGACACGCCGGACGCTAGCGAATTTAAATAAATAGGTTTGGCGGGTGTCACGCATGTGTGGGAATTGGATTCTCTGACTTGCACATGCCGATGGTCGGGACGTAGTGCGGTTTTGGCTGCGAGTTCCTGTAGGCGGCGCTTTCGGGCCGCCCTGCGCGACACGGACACGAATACCGGGTGCAACGGATGTTGACCCAGCCAAGACTGGCTGTACGATAGGGACCAAGTTCCTTTCACTTGTGGAAGGGTACGAAAAAATCCACCCACTGGGTGGGTGTTGAATAAAGTTCAGATCGGTGTCCGCCAAGATCAGGATCTGAACAACAAAACTTTTTCGAAGTTAAGGCCCGCGAAAGCGGGCCATCTTCGTTTAACCGGCCTTATCGATAGGCAAAGCCTCCTGGTGCATACCATCAAGCTTGTTGGGGAGCCCGGCCGCGCGGTCGATCAGCGCGCCGACATACTCGCCGAAGGACATGTTGTACCGCTGCATCGCCCTCCAGGCTCGGTAATGCTGGTCTGGGAGCACAAGACAGTTCAGTGGTGCCCTCTTCCCAATCAGCTTGGGTGCGCGGTATTCCTCCATGTAGACCACCCTAACCCCGGCTTAAGAGAACCTGTAGATATACAGAACGTGTCGCGATGGCGGCGATCGCGCCCCCAGAGAGCAAGCAAGCGACAGCCTACATACATGCTCCGCACATGCACACCTCAATAGTTGCGCACTGCCTGTACGCTCCGGATGGCATCAGGTAACATTTTGTGTCAGCTGTCAGCCTGCCCTATGTGGCGGTCTACACCACAAGCAGCTGACCTCGGCTGAAGGAGCTTTTAACGATGGCACATGGGGGCCGCAGCGTGTTTCTTACGCAGCAACAGAAGAAAGAACGGCTGGCGGATCGCATGGGCATCCTGGTGGATATCTGGGAGTCCGACAACAACACAGCGCTGACTTACCCTCATGTCGAGGAAGCACTTTCCACCCACGGAATCCACCTGTCGCGAACCCGCTGGTCCTACTTGATCAATGGCACTGGCAGCCTGGTGACAGATCAAGAACTCCTAAAGGGCATCGCTGAGTTCGTTTTTGACGTGCCGGCTACTTATCTGTGTGATCTCAACAGTGAGACTCCGCCCGAGGTCGAAGCGCGGATGGAGTTTCTTGTCCAGATGCGAAAGCTCAAGGTGAAGAATTTCGCCGCGAGAAACCTGGGAGCGACTTCGCCGGAAACTCTGAGGACGATCACTAAAATCATCGATGCATCGATGAACGGTGACGAGTGAATGGCTCTCCCGCCGGTCCAGGAAAAGGTTCGTGAGTTATGCGGAGTTGGCACGACATCGATGAAGGAAGTTGTTGAGCGCCTGACCGTGATCTGTGAGAAGCCGATCAATCTGATCGAGTACAAGGAATCCTGGGGAGCGCTGACGGCCTTCAAAGCCGAATTTGACGATCGCATCAACGTGTATTTTCCCCCGCAGAACTCGCTGCAATACAAACTTCACTGCATTTATCATGAGCTCGGACACATCTATTTGGAGAGCTTTCAAACTCCCTTGGCTCTGCCGTCCCTCTCGGAAGAGATGCTGAGGGAAACCGCAGACGCAATTAACATCAGCTGCCGAGCCGTTCCGAATCATCCCGTAGAACGGTGGGTGGAGGATTTCGCTTTCGAGATGTCGAAGAAGACCCGCGGGAACAGCTCGTCCGATCCCGATCCGTTCCTCTGCTGAGCCATGCGACTACTCCTTTTTGCGCTGCTGAGCGCCCTATGCCTCCTACGGATCCCTGCCATGGTGAAGATGAAGGAGGCCCGCGCTTCGTGGCTGGCGTCAGTGTTCGGCCTCGCTGCGCTCTATGTGCTGGGAACCGTCACGCCACTAGAGGACCTTGACAGTGCCCTCGGCGGAATCAACGTCACAAATCTGCTCCAAAGCAGCTGTGCGCTGCTGGCAATCTTCTTCTTTAACGACAGCGTGCGCCGCTTGGCGAACGTGGACGAAGTCAGATGGACCTACTACGCGCCGCTGCTTATCCTTCCCGTCATGGCTTTCAGCTTCGCGCTCATTGAGGATAAAGCTCCAACGGCAGCGAGCTTCATCGTTAGTCGGCTGGACCAGCTCCCAACAGTTGTCTATAGCGGTATGTACATGATCGCACTGTTGTTTACCGTGCTTAGGACGGTCTACATGCTGCGTCACAAGGCTAAGGGCCTGTACGCTGCATTCACGATAGGGCTGCTCGTCGTTGCGGCGGCATGCTCTTGCCATATCGCCTATGTGGCCCTCTTCCACTTCACGCCCTGGCACGCCCTAGCCCTAGATATCGGGTCCTGGTGGGATCGACTGTTCTATAGCGGCCTCTCTGTAACGGCTGCTGGTTGGCTCATTCTCTTCCTCTCAAAGCAGCTCGCTAGGGTGCGCCTCTGGACGGCTGATGCTTTCTGGCTCACTGCCTTAAGGATCCGAGTTAATGCTGACCGGTCACGCGTCAGCCCCGCGTGGGATCTTTTAAATGAGACGCTCGAAAACGGCATCTACAAAAGCCTTATTGTTCTGCACAACTACGAGCGCGGCCACTTGATTACGTTCCCGGAACCGATGCAAGACAGGATCGCTCGAGTTGAAGCCAAGCTGGACGCGCGTGTCTAGCTTTGGCCAGTCGCGATCGTCCTGTTGACCCACCCGGTCAGTTGGCTGGTAAAAGTGTGAGGCGAGGCGTTCCACTCCTGAGTATGATGCGCTCCGGGTAACGGAATCAGGGTGACGGTGCCAGGATTCGCCCGTTGGAACGCGGCCGAGATCTCCCAAGGAACTTCTTGGTCAGCTTTGGAGTGCAAGACCAGCGTCGGGACGGCCACCCGGTCAGGTACATCGACCCATTCAAGCGCATCGAAATTGATTGCTTCCTCCAGACCGATTAACTTCGCGAAGAGGGGAACCTGCATGAGACGCATGACGAGGCCGGCCCCGATCGCCGGTACGCCGGCTCGCGCCGCACCTGCTGTGATGGTTTTACGCCAGCTCGTGACGGGCCCCACCAGAATGATCCCTGCGATCTGCTCCCGGTATGCGCTGCGCTCCGCTGTAAGCAGGGCAATGGTCCCGCCCATTGACCAGCCGGAGAGGATGATTCGTCGGGCCCCATGAGCTACGGCGTAGGCCACCGCGCTTTCCACGTCATGCCATTCGGTTTGCCCCAGGTGGCTCGACTCGGCCTGTGGCGGGCTGACCTCCGGGTCGCTGCGAAATGAGGGCACCAGGGAGGTAAACCCCAAGGGACTGAAAGCCTGGACATCTCGGAACATGATCGCGCGGCTGGTCCAGCTGCCATGGATATGGATCACCCATACGTCCGTGTTCTCACCTTCGAATAGCCAGGCCGGCGCCGCACCGTAGGAGGTGGGGATGTCCACCTCTTCGTATCGTCCGCCGACCGCAGACGGTTCGAAGAAAACATCGGGGGTCCAGTCGACCAGTGGCCCCAGCCGTTCCGGTCCGGAGCCAGGCGGATCGATCCGCCGCTCTACAAACTTTTGATCCTCATCGATCAACATGACTTCGCTGACCCTCGTGTAGCTCGCGGCCACAGGGTCGAACACCCCAAAGTCACCCGGGGCCTTGGTGTAGTCGTCCAGATCGATGCGGATTCCTCGTCCGTCATCTGTCAATTCGGCTCGGCGGTAGTCCTTTGGGCCCTGCTTAACGATCTTGTGGGCCATGACAACCGCGAACGCAGATAGCGCGGCAGTCGGTACAAGGAACGCCAGGCAGACCAGGCCATGCCGTGTTGTCAGCATTACGTCTCACCCTCCAGCGCCGATCCAGGTAGAGCAACGGAGCCAATTCATCGTAACGTCCCTTCAGCACTTGCTAAATGAATAAGCCATGCTCACTACAGGCGTTGCACATGTTCACTACAGGCGTGTAACGTTCTGACTGGACCATCCGACGCCTGAGCATTGAAGGGGATTCATATGACCAGGAGTGAACGGCAGACGTCGTTTTCAGACTCGTTGACCGAGGAGCAGCGGGCTGGGATGGATGGGGCGGCCCTGGATGCGGACGATGTTGAAATCATCGACGAGATTGATCCGGATAACCCATCTCTGGACGCCCCAAGGGCGCGTGAACTCACAAGACAAATCAGAGTCGCTTTGGAGCATTCCTACACGCTGATCATTACGGCGTATCAAGGGAGAGCGTGGGCTGCTACGGGGTACAGCTCGTGGGATGCGTATTGCCAGGGTGAGTTTGGGTCTTTGGCGTTGCAGCCGCCCCGTGAGGAGCGGCAGGCAGTGGTTATGTCGATGCGTGAGGCGGGCATGAGTACGCGGGCGATCGGTTCCGCCCTTCAGGCTAGCCATACGACCATTGAGCGCGATATTGCCAGCAGCAGGCGAGCCATCGAAGTCGCGGACAATTCTGCAGGTGGCACATATGTGCCACCTGCAGAGGCTAACGTCGTGGGCCTTGATGGCAAGTCCTACCCGGCAGCCGATGCCCGGCCCAGGAAGCCGGAGCGCGGCACGTTTGAGGATGTTCCGTTGAGTGATGAGTTGTTGAATATGTCGCCGTCGGAGATGGGGATCGCGGCGTTGTCGCCGTCGTCGTTTACGTCGCGGCCGGCGCGGGAGCGTAAGGATGCTGCGCGGCGTTTGACGGGGTCGATGGATTCGCCGTTGCCGCTGGTGATCAAGCTGGCGGGGCAGATCACGCTGGATCCGACGACGCTGACGGTTGATGAGGATTCGGACGCGGAGACGTTGACGGAGCTGGCTGCGGACGCTTCCCGCGGAGTCCTGGCGTTGTCCCACGTGCTGACGGCCATTGACGTCAAGGTGCTCTCCGGCGATGTCGATGATGCGGTGACGTTGACTGCCGTTGTCACGGATGCGGTGGATGAGCTGGGGAGGTTCCTGGATGCACTGCATTCCCGGAAGCGCAGGCCTTAAACGGAAACAGCCCCGGATTGGACTCCCAGGGGCTGTTTCCAAACAAACATCTACGAAACAGAAGATTTTCATCAACGGATTCAGTGTACAGGCAGTGGTTGAGCTGACAAGTAAGTTCCCGCTCCTTGAGACGGAATATTTGGCTAAGGGGATTGCGTCATGACGCCCGGGATAGATCGTAAGACTGACCGGATCAATCCGGATTCCATGGCCACTCTGTGGCTGACCGTTTGCCTCGTCGGGTTCCTGGCTGTGGCCTCGTTCATGGTCTCCTTTACTGGCCTGCATGAGGTCGCGGCGTGGGCCGGATTGCCGGTCTGGCTGCGTTGGGCTGTCCCGGTGTTCATCGACGTCGCAATCCTTGCCTACACGCTGGCGGTGTTGATCCACCGGCACCGCGGGGAGCGGACGTGGGCGTCCTGGATTTCCTTGGGCGGGTTCACGGTGTTTTCCATGGTGGCCAATGCGGCCCACGCGTTGTCGATCCCTCACCCGGACTTCGGTCAGCAGATCATTGGTGCGGCGATTGCTTCACTGGCTCCGCTGGCCGTGTTTGCAGCTACAGAGCAGCTGGGCCGTTTGGTGATCGGCAGGCCGGACGCAGGGGAGCCTGCCGCCAAACTGACCGTAGGGTCTGTCGGCACTGCACCGGATGGCCCTGGTAGCGGTGGTGAGCCTCTGCCCGAGCCTGAGCTGGCCCATGTGCCGGCTACATGGCTTGCCGCCGAAAGCACAGCTGGTGAGGCCGTACGGGCGTCCCTGCCCGTCACACAGGATGAGCCTGCCGTGCCTGTTCCTGTTGGTGCCGCCACTGCGCCGTCCACGGAATCAGTTCCCGCAGTACCGGCTGAAACCTCCAGCGATGGGCTGACGTCCCATGTTGCCCCTGTTCCTGCCCTTAATGTTTCACCCCGGCCTTCTCTGAGTGTTGTCGGGCGGAAGCCGAAGGCTATGGATCTGGAGCAATGGGTGGGCGCCCAGCTGAGCGCCGGCACCCAGCCGACGGGCAAGGCCGCCGCGAAATTCCTGAACGTCTCTGAACGGACCGGGCGGACCCGCCTGAACGATTTGAAAGCCACCCAGCCTGCCCTGTTTGCCGGTGCAGTGTTGAAGGAAGGTACCAACGCGTGAGCACAAAAGCTATGGCATGGGCGTTTGAGAAGGAGGTATCCGCGGAGACGTGGAATGTTCTTCTGAGGCTTGCACATGACGCAGACGATGCCGGCCTTGTCGTCTTCAGCCACGGGTATCTCTCACATTTGACTGGTGAGCCGCAGGGGAGGGTCCAGGCCGCTCTGGCCGAGCTGATGGTGAAGGGCCTGGTGAAAAGCACGTCCTTGCCGGACAGCGCCGCCGTGGCGGAGGCCGGACACGACCGGGCGTTGTGCCTGCAGCTGGGGAACACCGCCCACGAAAGGGCGGTGCCCCAAGAATTTCTTGATGAGGTCAACCAGACCGTGCCCGCAGACGAGCAGAGATCGGAGGCATCCTGTGAGTTCGAAAGCCCTGACATGGGCATTCAGTAAGGAGCTTCGACAGGGAGCCAAGTTCGTGTTGGTGACCATGGCTGATGCGGCCGACGACGACGGCTATCTCTTCCCCTCGTACGAGTATCTGGCCCACAAGACGTGCTTGTCTCAACGCTCCCTGGTGGCCGCTATCAAGGAACTGGTCGAGCTGGGGTTGGTGGTGTGCGAGCGGAACCACCACCAGGACGGCTCGCGGGCGGCGAACCTGTTCTTCCTGCTTCTGGAGAACAGGAAGCATGCGTCGCCGGTGTGGCGGGGTGCGGTGTCCACAAAGGAACGCAAGGCTCAAGCCGAGCGATTCCGCAAGGAAGCGTTAGCGAACCTGACCGAGCAAGTTCCGCAAGAAACCAGTAGTGCAGAATCTGCACTTAGGCCCACGGGGCAGGGCAAAAACCCCGGAAAACCAGTAGTGCAGAATCTGCACTTAGGCTCCACCAAAGTGCAAAATACGTCGGACCTAAGTGCAAATTATGTAAACGCCTCCTTTAAGGAACCTGATGATGACTTAAGTCATCATCATCAGTCCGGGCGCGAAACGGCACCTGCCGCTGGGGTCGTTCCGGTGACGGTGATTGATGATGAGCCTGCGAAGCATCGGGGAGTGGACTTGGCCGGGCTCAAGCACCGGCTGGAGCCGGTCCTTGGCCCGTGCCGGTCCGAGAAGCTGGTCTGGGTCATCGATGAGGCGCTGTCCAGGGCGCCGGCGAAGGTTTCAAATCCGACGGCGTTCATCGTCAAGTGCGTTCTCAACGACCCGGACCGGTTCGCACCAGCACCGGCCGTTTCCGGGCTGACGGCGCCAGCTGCCGGCGGCGCAACGGCTGCTGCCGGGTTCGCCGTGGTGACGCGGTCCAGGGGCTTGCTGGGGCCGGGGGATACCCCGTGTACGAAACCGGATCATGGCCAGTACGCGGCGGATCACTGCCCGGCGTGCCGGACGGAAAACCTTGTCGCCGAAACGGCTTTGGAGCCGGCACCGATGAGCGGGGATGAGCTGGCGGCGTGGCGGGCCGAGAGGGCCGCGAAGCGCAGCGGGCCGCGGGTTCTTGAGCGTCCACGCACGGTCTCCGGCGGTGTTCAGGTCTGATGTCGGCTGGTCAGAGCAGGGGGATCACTGGCATGGAGACGCGAATCGCGGAGGCTGTCATGCATCCGAAGACGCGGGGCGCTGTGTGGAACATTCTGGCCGGTTTCGGGCTGGGGCAGGATGTGGACGACGTCGTGGCGGACACGGCGGAGTCGGCGTTGAAGGCCTCTGGTTCGTTTGATCCGGAGCTGGGGCATGTGCAGGGCTGGGTGCTGACGATCGCCAAGCGCCGGGCCTATGACCACGCGAAACGGGCCGGGGCGAAAGGCCGGCTGCAGGGCCGGCTGGAGGGTGAATCCGACGGGCCTGACCCGGCGTTGAATCTCGTGGAGGATGACTTCGCCCAAGAGGTTGTCGAGCGGTTGGCGGCCAGTGCGGAGTCCCGGCAGATCCTGGCTTTGACGGAGAAGCTGGTGGCTAATCCGGATTCGTTCCGCCGGGTCGCGGCGTTGTGGATGGTCTACCAGGGCAGCGTGCCGAAAGCCTCTGCGGCGCTGGGCATCTCGCAGGAGGCGCTCCGGGATTCCCGCCGGGAAGTCGTCCGGTGCGCCCACGTCGTCCGCAAGGCCGTGGCAGCCCGGTCCGCCGGGGACCCCGTGACCGTCGGGACGCTGCTGGGGTGTCTGCCGGTGGAGGGCAACGAGGATGGGTCGTGGGCGCGTGCGTTGTCCGTCGCTGTGGTCCGTGGCGGCGGGTTCGGGAAGGTCACTGCCGCATCGATGGCGGAGGTGACCGGGTACTCGCTGAACACCTGCCGGCAGTACGTCGTCGAGGCGCACTGGCTCCTGCAGGTCGCCCGGACCGTCCTGGAAGGTATTGAGACAGCTTGAGCGGGTCCGGAAGCGAACCACCATTGACAACACCGGCATCAGGCAACGGGGAGACAATGACTTTCAACATGGACGGCACCGGACGGCAGGAGGACGGATTCAGTCCCGGGCAGCGTGCGCAGTTGGAGGAGATGATGTCCGCCCAGCAGCCGGGCAAGCGTGAGCAGAAGCGTCTGGCCCGGCGTGCGGCGCGTCAGAGGATCCTCGGGGCCATGCAGGACACGGTGGACGCCGCGGCGCCGCAGGATGGTGCCACGGGCTTTGACCGGACAACGGTCAGGGGCAGGGCGGCGGCGTGGTTTTCACGCAATGCCCTGACACGGGCCGTGCTGGGTATCGCCGTGACCGCCGTCATTTTGACGTGGTGCGTTGTGGTGTTGGGCGGCAACCGATGAAGATGCTTAGCCGGGCCGGGGGCGCGTTGTTCATCACGATCCTGTTCGCGGCGTCGCTGCTGGTCGCTGTCGTCCTCGGCGCGGTATCCGGCGGGAGGGCTGGCGCCTCGACGGACCCGTCCTCGTGCGTGGCACCTCTGCCCGGGGCCGGCCTGGCCGCCGGTAAGGTCCCAGCGGAGTACGTCGAGGCGATCAGGGAAGCCGCGAAGGCCTCGGGTATCCCGGCGCCGATCCTTGCCGGGCAGCTGCGGCAGGAAAGCAACTTCAACCCCAAGGCCGTCTCCCATGCCGGGGCCCGCGGCATCGCCCAGTTCATGCCGGGCACATGGGCGAGCTACGGGCAGGGAAAAGACCCGTCCGACCCGCAGGCCGGCATCAGCGCCCAGGGGAAGTTCATGGGGGAGCTGCTGAAGCAGGCGAAGGCCTCGGGGTTCGCCGGGGACCCGGTGGATCTTGCCCTGGCCGGCTACAACGCGGGCTGGGGCGGGGTGACCGCTGTCGGCGGGATCCCGGACAACGGTGAAACCGCCCAGTACGTGACGCGGATCAGGCAGTTCGCGAACGAGTTCGCGGCCAAGGACGGCACCGACGCTGTCACTGCCGGCGAGGACAAGGGCTCGGGGGAGTGTGATCTTGCCACCGGCACTTCCAGCGGGAATGATGATTACCCCTTCAAGGACCTGCCGCACTGCGTCCTGAACGCCAATGGCGGCTACGCCGGCTGCCCGGCGGGGTCCCAGTCCGAGTTCAACGCCTTCCACGGTGAGTGTGTGGACTTTGTGATGTGGCGGCTGAATCAGCAGTTCGGTGTGGTCAAAGCGCCGTGGAAGATCATGAACGGCAACTTCCGTCCGGACGGGAACGTCCTGGGTGATGCGCGTGACTACAGGGCAGCGTGGGAGAACAAGGGCTGGCCGGTGGATAAGACACCCACTGTCGGTGCCGTGGTCTGGTACGGGCCCTCGAACGCGAATGCCTCCTCCGCAGGCTACGGGCACGTTGCCATTGTGAAGGAAGTCCTCAAGGACGGTTCCTTCATCGAGGAAGGCTATAACTTCGGGTTCCCGCCGGACGATCACAAGTACTACACGATCAAACGGGCCAACAGTGCACCCGATAATTTCCTGCACCTGCCCAAAGCCGGCTGAACCCAAGCCGGATGAACACGGAACGGACATGACCATGATGACGAACGAAACCACAGCCGCCCGGAAGCCCGACCGTTGGGCAATGCCAGCTGCCGTGCTCGGCGCAGCCCTGGCGCTGGTGTTCCTGACCGGCTGCGGGGGCGGGCCGGTCGTGGACGTCACCTCACCTCCGGAAACTGCCGCGCAGCCCACCGGAACGGTAACGGGGACCACCGGGGAACCGGCGCCGGGCAACGGGTCGGCGTCTGCGTCTGTATCGCCGCCGTTTACCGGCAATCCGGCCCCGCCGATGCAGGGGCAGGGTGTCGAGACGGCCCAGCCGGCATGGAACGCTGATGCCGAACGTGCCGCGCTGGTCGCGGCCGATGATGTGATGCGTGCGTTCACCGCCACCACCCTGACCTCATCCCAGTGGCAGGCACGGATCAAACCGTTGCTGACCCCCCGGGCACAGCAGGCATGGTCCCGCGCTGATCTGAAGTACTTCACGGCCACCTCGGTTACCGGCCAGCCGCGGCTGGATGAGGACCGGTCCAACCCGTACTTCGTATGGGCGAGCGTCCCGACAAACGACGGCGACTACCGGGTACACCTGAACCGCCTCGAACCGGGCGCACCGTGGCTGGGAGACATGATCAGGCCGCTGCAGCTCAAACGCTGAGACCCGCTTCACACCCCATCCTCCACGGACGGTCTCTGCACCTGGCGCATTTAGCCGCCGGTGCAGGGGCCGTCTTCTCTTGTGCTCTGACACACGCCTGCAGGACAGGGCAATGAACCTTCGATAGACATGCCGGCAGCACAACAGTTTGCCGGCGGAAGGGAAACCAATGTTTGAGAAGATCGCCACCGGCTTCAGCCGGCTTCCGCTGGCACCGGAACCGGTGAACCCGGACCAGGGGCCGGATTATCTGGCGGGGCTCCGGGATTTCGCGGGACAGTTCCTGACCGGCTGTATCGTGCTGGTCGTCATCTCCGCGATCGTGTCAGTGACCTTGTTCGTGATCGGCAAGATGACAGCGTTATCCAACGCCCAGTCCAAGTCACTGATGTGGTCCGGCAGGATCTTCCTCGGTGCCGCGATCATCGGATCCGTCGGCGGCCTGATCTTCTGGGGCTCAGGTCTCGGGAAGTTCAACCTCATGCCCGCCCAGGCGCAACAACCAACCGTCGAGATCACCAAAAAACCCGCCAAATCCACGTGCACGAACACCGTCGAAAAGCTGGGCCCAATATTTCCCAATAATCTCTCCGACGACGACATCAAGCGGTACGCGACGGCGCTCCTGACCGAAGCCGATGCCACACCGATCATCAACGCCGACAAGAACGGGGCGGGCCAAATACGGGTCACAGGATTCCGGTGGACGCCCACAGGACCGGACTGCACCTCGAACAATCTCACCCCTGACCCCTGCCAAGACGTCAAGGTCCTGGGGAGTAGGGATGTTGAAAAAGACTACAAACCGCGCACCACATCCGAGTGCAAGAACTGATTGAAGGGTATGTATCCGATGAGCGTTCTGAAGAGTGTTTTTACTTCCGTTGCGGCAGAGGGGATTGATCCTAAGGTCACTGCCAATAACACGGCTCCGTGGTTGCCGGTGCTGCGTGACATTGCCGGTGGTGTGATGGTGACCTGCATCGTTTTGCTAGTGATCGTGCTGATTATCGGTGTCGTTCTGCTGGTGGCGGGAAAGCTGGGTTCGATGTCCGGTGCGCAGTCCACGGGCTTCATGATCCTGGTTTGGGGTTTGCTGGGCGCCGCGGTGATCGGCTCCGTCAGCGGGCTGGTGTTCTGGGCTACAACGAATTCCCTGGCGCCGGCACCTGTCGCGGCGGCCGCCGGTGCTTTGCTGGGGCTGGGCTGATCCGGTGAGGTTCGCGGCGCTGGCACCGATGGGGCCGGCAGAGGATATCCAGAAGTTTTTCGACGGCGGGATCCAGGGTTTCGCGGCGAGCGTTTTCGATGTGATCAAGGGCGCTTTCAGTTCGACGGACATGAACTCGAACTGGTGGGTCTCTGTGATCGGCGGGACGGTCAACACCCATGTCGGTGGCCAGGTCACCACGGTGGTGTATCCCGGCATGTTGACGCTTTTGGTGCAGGTCATGGCCCCGGTGATGGTCATTCTTGTTGCCGCGCAGGTTGTTGTCAGTCTCTTCCGCTCTTCCACTGTCGGCCTGATCCGGGCCGGCGCCGTCGCGGTGTTCGCGATCCCGGCGACCTACATTCTGGCCGGGATCATGTTCACCCTGATCCAGGTGATGGACAACATCTCCGTGTACATCCTGGCTGCCGGGAACAACGACGGCGAGGACGCGGTCACCACCACGGTGCTGGCGTTGTTTGGCCTCTCCTGGGATCCGGCCGCAAAGTCCGTGGTGCTGGATGAGAACTACCAGCAATGGGCTCTGGCGAAAGACCAGAACAACCCGGGAGCGATTCTCGTCCCGGTCATCCTGATCTTCGTGATCTGGATCATTGCGCTTTTGCTGGCGGCGTTCATGGTGTTCCGGATGCTGGGTTTGATCGTGCTGGCCTCGTTGCTGCCGATCGCGGCGATGAGCCAGCCGCTGGAAGCAGCGAAGGGCATTTTCAAGGGCTTCGGCACGACGGCTCTGGCGTTGTTGATAGCCAAACCATTGTCTGCACTGGTGCTGAAGATGGGGTTCGTGATCTCGGCGACGTCGAACACGACGTTCCAGTTTCTGGCCGGGATCCTGTGCCTGCTCATGGCCGCTGTCATGCCCGTGCTGACGATGAAGTTCATGGCGTTCCTGACCGGCGGGGCAGGGGACGGGATCATCGGCGGCGGCGCCGGGATCGGGTCCGAAGCCGGGCACCGCTTCGAACGCCACGGCGGCAGTGCATTGCGCAGCACACGGCAAATGAGTTCCAGGATCGCGCGGATGCCGGCCCGGATCGGGCGCGGCAGGTAATGAATACAACCAACGATTTTCGGGGAGAGGTGCTTCGCTGATGAGCGCAGGCGTAGTAATGGAAGAGGAGCTCGGCTGGCACGATGTGCGGTTCGGGCGCGAAACCAAGAGGGGAGTCGTGCTCGGGCTGGAAATGCACCAGCTCATCACCTTCGGTATCGCGATGGTGGCCATCGTAGTCACGGTCCTGGTGTTTGGCTTCCCGCTCGGCTGGCTGATCGGCGGGACCATGCTGCTGATCACCGGGCCGGTGTGCTGCACGAGGTTCCACGGGACCTCCACGCTGCAGTGGGGGCTCCGGTGGGTCGGCGGACGGTGGAGCAAGGGCACGGGCCAGGGGAAGTACCTTCGGGCGACCCGCACCGAAACACCGTTGGACCTTGCCCCCGCGCCGGTACACACCCACGGTGCACTCCATGCAGCCCCGGAACCAGATGGGGAGCCTCCGGCCTACCGTTCAACGATCGGCAAGAAGGGCCAGATCGTGCCGGGAACACCGGTGCGGTTCATGCTGCCGGGGGAACTGAACGAACTGCTCTGCTATGAGCTGCCCGGCGGGGAAGCGTTCGTCTATGACCCGGTGAACAAGTACGGCATCATCGCCGCCCAGGTCGAATCCATGAACGCTTTCGCACTTGAGTCCGAAGACGAGCAGATCAACCGCACCGAGGCTTTCTCATCCGTTTTGACCGCGCTCTCCACCCAGGAAGGCGTCGAGTACCTGCAGCTGACCGATCAGACGTCGGTGGTATCAGGGGCGAAGATCCGGGACTACTACAAAACCAAGGGCGCGCAGGCTCCCCGGGTGGTCCGGGACGGGGAACTGGTGCCGCTCTCGGGCGCGAACATCAACTCGTTCGCGTCCCACGCCTATGAGGACCTAGTATCCAACGGGCGCGGCATCATGCACCACGAAGGCTGGGTTGTGGTCGTGTTGAGCCGGAAGAAACTGGAGAAATCGATCACGGCCCACGGCGGCGGGCTCGCCGGGTTCATGAGCCTCGCGGCGGGCACCATTTCCTCGGTGACGGAGTCGCTGACGCCGACAGGGACGATGGTGCGGTTCTGGATGAACGCCCGGGAACTCTCAGCCTGCATCCGGCGCGCAACCGACCCTGCCTCCGCGGTGGAGATCTCGGAGCGGACCGGAGCGTTTGCCGGTGTCGCACCGGCCTCTGCCGGGCCGATGGTCATGCTGCCGGAGTGGTCCACGCTCCAGACGGACACGGGCATTCACCGCACCTGGTGGGTTTCGGAGTGGCCACGGAAGAAGGCCAGCCTCGGGTTCATGTCCAAACTGGTGTTCGCCGGTGACTTCCGGCACTCCGTGACCCTCATTGCCAAGCCATACCCGGTCAGTAAGGCCATGAAGGACATCACCACCTCCCTCGCCGATCACGATTCCGGGCTCGATATTCAGCACCGGCTGGGCCGGCCGGTTTCCCGGGCGCAACGGCTGGAAGGAACTGATCTTGAGTTCCGGGAAATGCAGCTCACCGACGGCTTCGGGGCCTTGAAGATCGGCGGCTACGTCACGCTCTCGGCATCGGACGCGACGGAACTGGAAGTGAACAACACCAAACTGCGCAACGCGGCCGCGGCCGCACAGGTGGAGCTCCGGTGCCTGTACGGGCAACAGGCCGAAGGCTTCGTCGCCTCGGCCATGCCGCTGGGCAGGGGACTGCTGTGAAGCACATCGGAGGAAAATCGAACCGGCTGTCCGGGCTGGTCCCGGTCATGCTGGATATCTCCAATGGATCCCGGCAGGCAAGGGCGCAGCAACGCCTGACCAGGGCCCGTGCCGTCGCGGCTGCGTCGGTTGAGACAGCTGGCGGGGATGACGGCTTTCCGCAGCAGGCATTCCCTACCGGCGGGAAGCAGCACATCAACAATCTTCGCGGCAGCTTCCGGCTCCGCCAGCGCCCGTTCAGCGAGACGGCGTTTTCCTTTGCGACGGCGTACCCGTTCCTGGCCGGCGCGAACCTCGGGCACCAGGGCGCCTACATCGGCGAGGACGTCTACGGCGGCGGGGCCTTCGTCTTTGACCCGTGGGAGCTGTACGAGGCGAAAATCATCACCGGCATGTCGATGATCCTGATGGGCGCCGTCGGCTCCGGAAAGTCCACGTGCGCGAAATCATTGGTCTGCCGCCTGGTGATGCTGGGACGCAAGGCGCTGATCCTCGCGGACCGCAAGGGCGAATGGGATGTCGTCGCGCAGTTCCTGGGCGGCCACACCATCAAGGTCGGCCCCGGCCAGCCGGACCGGGTCAACCCGCTCGATGAGGGCATCCGCCCCTCGGTGACTCCGGACGGGGAACCGATGACTGATCTGCGCTGGGCGGCGATGGTGCGCGCCAGGCGATTGAATCTGCTCCAGACCATCGGTGAAATCCTGCTGGACAGGGCCGTGCAGGGCGCCGAACACACAGCCCTGTCCATGGCACTGGATCTGAGCGTCGACTCCTCCGCGCCCGGTGTGCCGACGCTGCCAGGCTTCATCGAGCACCTGCGGCAGATGAGCGTTTCCACCGATGGTTCACGCTCCGTAGCCGAAGCCGCCGAACGGCTTCTGCACGCCTTTTCCCGCTGCACCCAAGGGGACCTGAAGGGCATGTTCGACGGTGAAACCACAGCTAACTTCGACCCTGACCTGCCGATCATCACGGTCAACACCAAGGCACTCGTCGGCGCATCGAAAGAAGCACGGAAAATCGCCTACGCCTGCACCGGGTCATGGGCTGAATCCATGGTCACCAACTCCGACTCCGGACAAAGGCTCTGCGTCTACGAAGAGGGCTGGGACTCAGTCAGCGACGAAGCATCCCTGACCCGGATGATGGAGGCGTGGAAACTCGCCCGTGACTACAACATCTTCAACGTCCTGATCATCCACAAACTCGGGGACCTGGACATTGCCGGGGACGTCGGATCGAAAATGGCCGCGATGGCACGCTCCCTGCTGGGCGATACCACGGTGAAAGTCATCTACCGGCAGGAAACAGCCAACCTTGCCGTGACCGAGCGGGAACTCGGCCTGACCCGGGCCGAGCGCGAAGACGTAAACCGTTCCGCCCAGGGCACAGGGCTCTGGAAAGTCGGCCCCTACCGGACGGTGAGCGTGAGAAACCAGCGCACCACGGCCGAAGTGCCGGTATTTGATACCGACGGCAAAATGCGCTCCAACAGGGGCGGGGAGGGTGCGGCATGAAAGCGATGGATAAAGGGACCCAGATGGCGGTCCTTGCCCTGGGCCTGATCGCACTGGTGCTCTATGCGCTGTACCTGCCGGGGCAGATCGCCGCGTCCTTCCGCTGCGGATCCTTCACCACCCTGCCCTCGATCCTCCAGCCGCTCGGATTCCTGAACCCGTCCAGCCCCGCCGACGCCTCCGTCTACGGGACCACGGCAGCCGGCTGCGGACCGGAGAGCGGGGCAGTCATCGTATGGATGGTCCTGCTCGTCGTCCTGGCCGTCGGCGCCGGCGTGACCGTATGGAAGCTGGTGCACGACTGGAAACTCTCGGACGAGTACTTCGTCAAGGACGTCATGGGCCGTGACGGGCTGGCCAAGATCAAGGAAATCAAGAACACGGTCGGGGAGAAGAAAATCCTCGAACGCGCCAAAAGCATCCGCCCCACCCTGGGCCGGCCGTCAGTGGAAGACGCATCCATCCGCATCGGGCACGTCCTCTCCCAAGCAGTCCTTGTCTCCTGTGAGGAATCAATCGTCCTAGTCGGCCCACCCCGGTCAGGTAAGGGCTTCCACCTGCTGATCTCGGCAATCCTGGATGCCCCGGGATCCTGCATCACCACCTCGACCAGGGCGGACAACTACGCGGCCACCCACGAGCTGCGCTCAAACGGCGGGCCCTGCACGCTGTTTGATCCGCAGGGACTCACCGGGGCGAAGTCCTCGCTGAAGTGGTCCCCGATCACCGGGTGCGAGCGGCCCGAGGTCGCAGCCCGCCGGGCCTCCTCACTGATCGGCTCCTCCGGGCTGGGGAAGTCCGGGTCCAACCAGGAATGGGCCGGCGCAGCGATCTCCATCCTCCAGTCACTCCTGCACGCCGCAGCCCTCGGCGGGCACAGCGTTGACGAGCTGTACCTGTGGGGGACCGCTCCGACGACCGCGCGGACCGCGCAGAAGATCCTGCTCGAACACCCGGACGCCGCATTCGGCTGGGGCCAGTCGCTCAAGTCCATCCTTGACGGGGACCCGAAGATGCTCGGCAGCCGCTGGTTCGGCGTCGAAGGGGCACTGGCCGGCCTTGCCGTGCCGCTCGTGCGTGAAACCCTGAAACCGGCCAGCCCGGCCGAAGAACTGGTTCCGGCGAAATTCATCAGCGATAGGGGCACCCTGTACCTGATCGGGACGAAGTCCGGCGGCGGGGCCATGGCGCCGTTCCTGATTGCGATGATGGACGAAATCACCGAAACCGCCCGCGAAATGGCCATCCGGCTGCCGGGAAACCGGCTCGATCCGCCGCTGTCGCTGGTGCTGGACGAGATCGCGAACATGTCCAGCTCCTGGCCAGGGCTCGTAACGCTGATGTCGGACGGCGGCGGTTTGGGGATCAGCCCGCTCGTTGTCCTGCAGTCCCTCGCGCAGGCCCGCGGCGGCTGGGGAGCGGAAGAAGCGCAGGCCGTGTTCGACTCCGCGACGGTGAAAATACAGCTCGGCGGCTCGGGCAACGAAAAAGACCTCGAATCGTTCGTCAAGCTCCTCGGCACCAGGGCTGTGGAGGAAGGCTCTGTCACGCACACCTCCGACGGGTATTCATCCAGCACCTCCAAGCGGGAGAAGGACGTCATGACCGTCTCGGAGCTGCGCCGGCTGCCGTTCGGCTATGGCCTGTTCGTCGGGCGCAACGGCAGGCCTTTCCTGCTGAAAATGACGCGCTGGATCGACCGGCCCGACGCCCCGCAGATCAAGGCCGGCATCAAGAAGTTCAGCAGCTCACTGCTGGTTGAACTGACCGACTCCACGGCCGCAGGAACGCAAGAGCGCATCAGCGAAGAAGTCCCTGGATAAGCCATGGGTTTCTCTCTGGCCCGGAAGTCCGGGGCCCGGCGCCGCGCCTACACTGGATACCTGCGTTCCGGTGCCTGGGCGTGGCGCCGCACGCGCTGGTTCAGGGACTGCCGCTCCGCCGGGGCCGAACCGGCCTGCCAGGTCTGCGGCACAACCCTGGCCGTGGCGGGGACGCTGGATCTGCACCACACCAGCTATGACGGCGTCTACATCAACGACGACGGCAGCTACCGGGCCGAAGAGCCGGACACCGATCTGCTGCCGTATTGCAGGGAACACCACCAGGACTTACACAGGATCCTTGATGAACGACGAGGCGATTACTGGGGCTGGAACCGCCGGCGCGCGACCGCCGTCGTCACCCGGATCCTGACCCGTAAACATCACCAAAGGACACCATGACCGATCCTCGCACCACCACCGGCACCCTGGGGACCTGCTGGCTCTGTGCACAACAAAGCAACCGCATCGAAAGCCACGTCGTTGACCACGACCACTACGAACTCGCCGCCTGCAACGGAGCCGAAGGAGTCAGCGTTGACCTCTGCCCGATGTGCCACGTCGCCGTGCACAAATGGATGCGCTCCAACGGCAGGCCCGGCACGCACGCGGCCGCCGACGCCCTCGACGCGATCTTCTACCGATTCACCAACGCACTGCTGCCCGAACCGCGGAAAGAGGAGCCATGAGCACGAGCACCGAACCGTCAGCAACCGACTGGACCGTCGAGCCGTTCAACGCCGACGAAGACGCCCCGGACACCTGGACGCAAGACGCCGGCACTCCAGCGGGGGGCGGGGGAGGCGGGCTGCCCGCATTTCTGGACCCGGATATTGAAGCGGAACTCGGCGCAGGCCCGCCGGAATGGATGGGGATCCGCTGGCGCGAGATCAGTGCCGAACACAAACCCGCTGCGTGGACTGCCCTGCGGCAATGGGTGGACTGGTTCGTCCGCGAGTACCAGCTGAACACCTCCCAGATCACCGAGTGCTGGTTTGAACATTCCGACATCGTCGCGGAGCTCTACGCCGGGATATGCGCCGAATACAAGATCTGGGAAGAAGGGACGCCGGGCCTTGGCGCGATGACAACGTGGCACCCGCACGTCCAGGCGATGACGGCCCGGCTCGCCGCCATGGTCGATAAAAGGCAATGCCACATCACCGGACACCAGAACGACCCCGCCGACCTGACTTTCACCTACAACCAGGACCGGTGGGCACGGATCCGCGACGGGATCACCACAACCGTGGAAGTACCGCGCGAAGGGATCAACCGGCGCTGGCGGCCCATCGCCGTTGCCGGTGGCGGGGAAGTCATCGCTGGACGGGAAATCCTCGTCGGCCCTGCCGCCGCTGTGGAGGCTGACCAGATCACCGGGACAACCCTCCTCTCCGGGGCCGCAGCGGAGAGTGTGCAGCTACGACACACCACCATGGGTGCTGCCGCTGAATCCTACTGGGAACACACCACCGGACCCGGCAGGCAAGACGGCTGGACCCGCCACACGGACCCAGAAGCTCCGACGGCTGTAATCACTAGGACCACACCTGTGGCCCACGTCAGAGTGGCGCCCGACGACGCCTGACCTGCACAAACGAGGTCTGTTCCTTGCCGGAGTCCCGTCGGACCTCGAGAGAACCTTGGTAGTGGGGCGGCCGCGGGTGGGGCATTCTCTACTTCTTACGAAGGTTGAGGTTGTAGCCGCCGCACCGGCAGCGCAGCTCCTCTTTGGTCGACCCATTCTCTACCAGATAGATCCAGTCCGTGCATTGATCGTTGGCGCAAAGGAAAAGGTCCAGGAAGGCCCTCCAGGCTTGAACAACAGGACGAAAATCTGCCGAGGAGAACGACGCCCAGTCGTTGAAGTGAACAGCTGGATTGATAGCCCATGACTCGTTGTCTTGGGATAGCGTCGCTGCCTTGCGTTCGTCTTGAAGGGCCTTTGTCCGAGCAACGTCAGCTGCGCTAGCCCACGAGTTCGCCGCACTGGCCGCGACGCCGAGGAGCTTATTGTGTTGAGCTTTGACGGAAGTGAGGAGCTCACCCAATTCATACCTGGCGTCACTCTGGTACACGACTTGTCCCTTGAGGACCGACGTAAGATCGGTGAGAATCGCCTCCAAATTTCTGCGAAGCTTGGCCGCCGCGCTTGGTACGTCTCCGCTGGACAGGTCGGCTTCGATCTTGTCCCAGAAATCGATCCCATCTTCGTAGGCCGGTCCATCCCCCACGGTCCATCCATGGAAGCGCGCTTGATTTTTCTTAGCGACGAGTCCGGACTTCTGCATCTGCCTAGCCCACACCTCGTCGTGTGTCGTGATGATGAACTGAACGTCTGGGAACTCCGCTTTGAGGAGCTCACAGAACTGCCGGCGATGATTGACATCTACCGACATAACAACGTCATCGAGCACGGCAAATCTGAAGTCCGCCCCTAGAAGTCTCTTGATGAGGGCAAGGTATAGACAGACGCCCATTCCATCCTGGTGTCCTTCGCTGTGGTAGGCGGAAGGTGGGAATTGCCCGATCCCATAAAAATCGACGCTTAGATCGAGCTTTCCTGCACTAGGCGTGAACTCGGCTTTGAAGGACTTCTCGTCCTCCCCATTGATGAAGCGGTAGAAGTTACTGAAGTCCACTTCCACGTCCCGATAGAGCTTGGTCAGGGCGGAGTCGGCCACGTCGCAGTACGTCTGGTAGATCATTTGCGCAGCCTTCAAGGCCCTGTCGCTCTGGACGAACTGCTTGCGTGCATTCTTGACGTTCTGCCATCGTTCCTGGGCGAGTATCAGGAAACTGCGCGCCGTGGCCGTAGTACTTAGGTCGGGCTCGGCCTCAATGGCGGCAACAGTCTCAGCCAGGCGGGCATCCATCCCGGCGGGCTTTACCAAGATGTCTCCCAGAAGACGAGCACGTTGCCCAAGGGCCAATGCGATCGATTCGAGCCTCGTTTCAAACACGACCAAGCTTTCGCTCCAATCATCAATCGTCGTCGAAAATCCGCTCTGCCCATGGGACACCGTAAGAGGTTTTGCCGTCTTCAAAAGTCCACGCAAACTCCGCAATTCGGTTGTCAAACTGGTTGCTTGGTCGCTAATTTCCTTCTGTATGTCGCCCGCGGTGTCCGAGCGTTTGAGCTTCTCCTTAAGATGCGCACGTAGCTCATCCTCATTGGGCCATTCTGAGTCGCAGAGGGGGCAGCAGAGATCAACTACTTGTTTGAGGCCGTCTGCCACCAGGCTGCGCTGCTTCAAAGCGTCAAGTACGTTCGGGTCTTCTTCCAGCGTTCCCAACGCCGCATCGAGAGCGGCAGCATGGCGCTTTATGGTTGTCAGATCGGCGAGCCAATCATGCAGTGCTGAAATGTCCCGCAACGCAGAGGACTTGTTAAAGGTGGTTGAGGAGGATTCTGTGTCAACGCCCTCGTTTAGGGCAGTGTCTCGATCGATCGCTGTCAGGTCCGGAAGACCCAGAATCCGACGGCGATGGTTTACCGCGCCAAGCAAAGTATTCGTCTGCAAGTCAGGGGCATCAACATGCCGTCGCATGGCGTCCTCGACCGTTTTGACGTTTGCTTGGGCTGTCTTCTGATCCGCGCTGAGTTTTCCCTGAATCGTCTTGAGAAGTTTGCGAATTTGCGTTGTCTGCTCGAGCTTGAGCAGCGACTGCACCTGCTGGGCTCGGTTAGTCGGTTGGGCGACGATGTACTTGATGATGTCCCGCCGGGAGAGGGCGATTTCGGGATGAGCCTGAGCGCGTTCGACTGCTGCACGTACTTCGGGGATGTCAGGCGTCAACGTGAACTGAGCCAAGGTCTTGACGCAGCGTGAGAGAACTGCGGCCTTTCCGCTCAAGGTGTCACGCACCGTTGCTGAAACGACGGAGGACGCTGGATCATCTCTCCGAAGGACGTGCGGCCCATGCTTGAGAACAGTGATAGCTCCCAAGCCGCTGCCAGATAGCCTGTTAACATTCCCTGTCAGGACAAAGTCAATGGCATCCACGACACCGCTCTTGCCGGAGCCGTTTGGTCCCCAAACTAGATAGGGCTTGGCATCCAGGTCGAGAGTCAATGCGCGGATGCCCCGGAATTCAGTGATGGAAATGCTGTCGATCTGAATCACGAAGCGACCTCGCTCGTAGCTAGGGAGATCAGCTGGGCCAGAGTCTCGGCTGTGGGCAGTCCATTCCCATGGAAGGCCTTCGTCAAGATATCCACCACCTGGAGGTCACACGCTTCGTTTTCCGTGAGTTGACGCAAGAATTCCTCGACCACGTCATCTTCGATGCTTGCCATTAAATCTTGTTTCCCCCCACTAAGTGACGCCCACTCGTCCGCAGCCAATTCAAGAGTCAGCTCATCAGACTTTACGTCGGCTTCTACCCTAGGTTGAGAACTGGGACACCCTTTATATGCATGGCTTAGTCGAACTGCTAATTCTGTTTGCATTGCCCACGCGTGTGTGCCCCTCGGAGGGAACCAACTTTAGGTACGGTGCAGGAATGAAGCGAACGTACCTCAACCAGATGGTTTGCACACGACGAACGCCCCACGCACCCAGACCTTGATGCCACGTAAACGAGTACGCCCCAAGGCAAAACCGGTCAAGGTCAAACTTCCTGAATGGATAATGGGCGGAGACCCTCAAAAGATCGCAGATGTCTGCGGATGGACAGTTGAGGGCACGGAAGAACCTGGCCTTTGGCTTATGGGGAGCCACGAGGGTGTTCACGGAACCACGAGTAATCTCCTCCGCATATCGAAGTTGGCCGACCGGAAGAACGGTCATCTCGCAGATGCTTACACTCGGATGCACAGGCTTAAGCGCCATGACGGAATAGCCGGCGATGATCTCTGGAACATAGCCAGGAACGCCCACAGCAGACTCGTGAAGCTCTACCCGGAAGAGTCCGCGACCATGTTACTCAGCATGCGAATGCTCATCACAGCCTCCAGAACAGCAGCCGAAGCTGCGAACATTACTCAACGGACTTTCACCGAGTATCTTCTACCTGTTGCAGCCAACCCCTCTGTCCACTTGGTAGAAATATCGGACACCTTGGGCTACCGATACACCGCCGCGAGGACGCTCCTGGCCACCAAGGACGAGGTCACGGCAGAATCATTCAAAGCAACGGACATGATTTCCCGGTCGTCCAGGGGCCTATTCTCAGACACCTCGATGGGTCTTGACGCCTATTTCGCCTGCATGTGCGCAAGCCTCAGTCCACTGGTCTGGGCATATCCCATAGGCCGGCCCGGAGGTGTGGTGCTGTTGCTATTCGGTGATGCCATGGCAGGACAGGAATCATCCGCCAGGGACAAGATCCAATTGCTCGCACCGGACCGCCTGGCCGCGGAAAATCATCGGCAACCCACCTCCAGTCCGGAGGTCTACGTCCGTGCTGCCAACTGGTGGGTCACCCAACTCAGCACTCTCTTTTCAATAATTACCGAACCAGCAAACTACGTCGAAGGCGAGCTGTACGACCCGGCGGAGGCCACCGAGAGGCTGTTAAGCGTCGAGCAGATGTTCCGAGACTGTCAATCCATCCTCACCCAGACTCGCGATGACCATGCCAGAACTACGTTAACTTTCACCCTACTTAAGAGACTCCAGGGACTCATTCCTAGCTACAACTGGAAGGCCGTCGTCGGCCACAACGCCCTTGAAAGCATTGTGGAAAAACTGCAGACGGATGTACCGGTAGAACTTCACGATGTATTCCTCGGACGCGCTGAGCGAGCAGTTCGGGCAGTGAAATCTCTGGAGAATGGCTTCTTCGCGGCAGGAGAGGACCCTGCGTGCCCTGTCGTTCTGCCCGACAAAAACGGATCTCGCGTCCCGACTGAACGAAGAAACGCAGTAACAGAATGGCTCCAACTCGTCCGGAACAGCCTCCACGGCTTCGACCAGCAGCCAAGTAGGCGCGACAGGGCACTCTTAGCTGCCCACGATGGAGTCATTCCAGGCGATTTCGCGGACGTGGCGTGGCTACACATCCTCGACCTCGTGGCACATCCTGAAAAACTAGCGAAGTTCGAGCTGCTGCGGAAAATCAACGAAAGCAAGACTCGCCGCACAAAACAAGATTGAGACTGCCACCATCCCAGTTCCTTGGAATCTGGACACTACCGAGGGGACACTCCCCCACTGCTCGGCGCCGGCGAGAGTGCTTTCCTGCGTCCGCGGTTTGCTCCGCGTGCTTTGGCCAGGGTGAGGCCTTTTCGTCTGCCTGGATTCGGTCGGTGCCGACTCATCCGGGTTCGCGTTCGAGCCGGTTTACATGGGTGAGCGTATGTCACACACCGTTCGGGATCCCCGGAGCGAACAGTGCGGTAGCGGGCACCAAACAGGTTGGTACCCACCGACTGAGGGAGCACCTGACATGGCTGGACGTCCAAGGCTCGATAAGCACACAGCAACGGGGAACCTCGTCGATGATCCGGTAACACGCGAGGTAAACGGATCGAAGCTCGTCACTTTCCGTCTGGCGGACACACCCCGGGTCTTTGACCGTGAGGCCAACGAATGGAAGGACGGCGAAGCGGTCTTCTACGACGTCGCCGTGAAGAGCGTCCGATTGGGGGAGAACGTCGTGGGCTCCCTCGCGAAAGGTAACCGGGCAACGGTCACGGGCAACTATGAGGCCGTCCCGTATGTGAACAAGGAAGGCAGCCCTGGCCTGAACCACAGAGTCTGGGCTGATGAAGTGTCTGCTTCGCTGGAGTTCGCCACGGTGGAGATCGCCCAGAACCCGAAACCGGGTCTCTGGGCCAAGGCGATGGACGCCCAAGTCGCTCCGGTCGATGTTGAACAGGCCACGGTTGACCGCGAATGGGGCCTCGTCTAAGTCCGCATACCTCGTTATTTTCCGGCCCGTCATGGCGTTCGCGTTGTGACGGGCTTGCGGCCGTTCTGAGCGGTCCCCGTTTTCCCTGGACTTGACATCCCGTTGGGAATGCCCACGTTATGTAAACCTGAAAGGCCGTGCACATGGCGCGACGAAATTTTGATCCGAACCAGACGAGTCTGTTTGACCTTCTGGGAGACATTGAGGAACCGGAGGTCAGCGATGGAGGACATGGTGAGCAGGCAGATGTTGCGCGAGGTGATGTCGGAAGCGCCATCGGACGAGTGGGAGGACCAAGCAACCGAGGACTGGGAGAACGATCCCGACGCCTGGAAGGATCCGCACTACGCAGCGCCCAGGATGGTGCCGCTGGTGGACCAGTTCAGGGACCTGTACGTGGACCAGAGCCTGCTGGAGGGGCTGAAGGGGGAACTCGGGGAAGCGAGTCCGGAGTTCGTCGACCTCGTGAAAGCGCGTTGGGCTCAGCTGGTCAGGGATGGCGATCCTTCTCTACCATTGACGGCGGATTCCCACGAGCTGCGCGCTCTGCCGGAGACGGACGTAGCGGTGACAATGGACCGGATGAACGAAATCCTGCGGACCGTGTTCGACTGGATGATCTCCCAGGGCAAGGAACCGATTCCGGGCTGGACCCAGTGGCTCGTCCAGCCGGGACCGCAGAGGATGATGGACCTGCTGGAGGACTAAGCGGGCTCCCGGTCGATTTCCGGCCGGGAACGGACGTCCGGCCGCCGGCGGGTGCGAAAGCCCGTGCGGCGGCGAACCTGGGGGTGCTGCGTCTGCTGCAGGATCTGCGCACGCAGGACCGGTACGCGACGGCCGCCGAGCAGGAAACCCTGGCCCGATGGTCCTCATGGGGTGCGGTGCCGCAGGTTTTCGAGGACCACCGTGAGGACTGGGCGAATGAACGTGCAGAACTCAAAGAGTTACTGACGCCGGCCGAATACGCGCAGGCGTCCGCGACAACGATCAACGCGCACTACACGGATCCGGCCGTCGTCAAAGCCGTCTGGGACAGCCTGGAGGGAGCCGGTTTCGCCGGCGGCACGGTGCTGGAACCCGGTTGCGGTGCCGGGACGTTTATCGGGCTGGCCCCGGACTCGGCGGTTATGGCTGGTGTTGAGCTGGACTCCACCACTGCCCGGATTGCCTCGCTGCTGTATCCCTCCGCCCAGGTACGGGCGGAGGGCTTTGAGCAGTCCCCGATCCCGGAGGGGGCAGTGTCCGCCGTTGTCGGCAACGTCCCGTTTGGGGACTTCGTTGTCCACGATGCCCGGTACAACACGTCCCGGCTGAGCATCCACAATTACTTCATTGCCAAGAGCCTGCGCCTGACCGCGCCGGGCGGCTACGTTGCGGTGCTCACCTCCACGTACACGATGGATGCGCAGTCGGCCAAAGCCCGCCGGCAGATCGCCAAGTACGGTGACCTTGTGGGTGCCGTGCGGCTGCCGACAAATGCGTTCAAGGCTGTGGCCGGCACCGAGGTCATGACCGACCTGCTGGTCTTTCGCCGCCGCAAAGATGCGGAAAAACCCGACGAGGACCGGATCCGGGGGTGGGTGGCCGTGTCCACGACGTGGGCGCAGCACCGCGAAACCGGACAGCCCACCAAAGTCTCCGTCGGCGGCCACTTCGCCGACAATGACGACGCACTGCTGGGGGTGCTCTCCGTCGGGCAGGGCATGTATAACGACTCCGCGCTGGAACTCAGCGGACCGGCAGGGCACCAGCTCGCGGACCTGATCCGGGAAAACCTCGGCGCACAACTGGCCGAAGCGGCCGAGGCCGGGCTCGGCTATGCGCCTGAGCCGATCACGGTACCCGAGGGCACCTTCACATCGGGTCTGCAGTTCCCGGCCGGCGCCGCCGAAGCCGTCACCGGTCACGTCCGCTATGACGCCGCCACCGGCTCGTTTGAACGGTTCAACGCCGGACGCGCGTGGGTATCCGCAACATGCCCTAAAACGCGGGTCCAGGAATCACTGGCGCTTCTGGGGATCCGCGACACCGTCCGGAACGTCATCGACTCCCAGCGGGCCGCTGCCCCGGAGAATGAGCGAGTAACGTTGCGCGAGGAACTGACTGCGCGCTATGACGCCTATGTTTCCGCGTACGGGCCGCTGAACCGGGCCGTGGTGACGGAAGCGAGGCCGCGTTCAGCAGCGGACATTGCAGCGCGCATGGCCACTTTGGAGCGGGAATGGCGGGCCGCACTTCCCATCGACGGATCCATTGAGCCGGGCTCATCGATCGTGCCCGCCGAAGTGAAGGACGTATGGCGGGAGCAGGCCGAACAGTCCCGACCGGCGACGCGCACCCAGGAACACCTGAAAATCCTGCGGGGGGACCCGTCACTGGGACTGGTGCTGGCGCTGGAGGTCTTTGACGAAGCGTCCGGGACGACAACGAAAGCCGCCGTGTTCGAACGCGACGTACTGGCATTCCGGGAGCGGCCCGAACGTGCCGAGACGGCGGCCGATGCGCTGGCGATCTCACTGGATGAAACCCGCTCTGTTGATCTGGATCGGATCGCAGGACTTCTGGGCGTCGAAACCTCCCAGGCACGGGAAATGCTCGGCTCGACCGTCTTCCCGGAACCGGGCACCGGAGCGCTGATCCCTGCCGTGAAGTACCTGTCCGGCGACGTCCGGGCAAAACTGGCCACCGCGCGGGCAGCGGCAGAGGTGGACGGGTCCTTCCTGGCCAACGTTGAAGCACTGGAAGGCGTCCTGCCCGAGCAGGTCTCGGCAATGGACATTATCGCCAAACCCGGCGTCCGCTACGCCGAACCGACCGACTATGAGACGTTCATCGCCGAAACATTCGATGTCCCCGTCACCGTGTCGATCTCACCCACCGACGGGACATGGGAGCTGCGCGGAACGGCCGGGGCAGCGAAGTACTCACCGGCCGTCCGGTTCGACTACGCAACCCCTGACCGGACACCGGTGGCGCTGCTGCAGTCCCTGATGAATAACCGCACCATCACGATCCGCCGCACCATCCACGACGAGAACGGCGCCGAACGCCAGGTCAAAGACGTCAAAGCCACACTGGAGGCACGCGACAAGGCAGCAAAAATCGCCGACAAGTTCGGCAGCTGGCTCTTCCGTGACGCCGCACGCGCCGTCCGGGTGACCGAGGCGTACAACGTCATGTTCAACTCCCACGTCTCCACGGACTACAAAGCGATCGGGGAGGGCCTCTCCCTGCCCGGACTGGACGCTTCGATTACCCCGCACGCCTACCAACGCAGCGCGGTCGCCCGGGTCGTAAACGAACCGACCGTGCTGCTGGATCATGTCGTGGGTGCAGGCAAGACCGGCACCATGGTCATGTCGGCGATGGAACTGCGCCGCACCGGCATCGCACAGAAGCCGGCCATCGTCGTCCCCAACCATCTGGTGGACCAGGTGAGCCGGGAATTCATCCAGTGGTACCCGTCCGCGAACGTCCTAGCGATCCCTACCGGCATCAACGCCAACGAACGCGCCTTCTGGGTGGCAGCCGCAGCAACAGGAGACTGGGACGCCGTGGTCATCCCGTCCACGGTGTTCGGGAAAATCCAGGTCGATCCGGCCCGCACCCAGGTGTGGCTGGAGGAACAGATTGTCGAACTCCGCGAGGCCAAGGCCGGCATGTCCAGCGAGGAGAAATCCCGGATCAAAGCCGTCGAAAAGGCCATCAAACGTATCGAGGAACGGCACGGGAAAATCACCACCGGCAAGGACACCGGAGTCACGTTCGAAGAGACGGGCATCGACTACCTGTTCGTGGATGAAGCCCACCACTACAAGAACCTGTTCCGACAGTCCGACTCCTACGAACTGGCGTGCACCGGCTCGGACCGGGCCTCGGATCTGGACTTCAAACTCCGGGCCTTGCGGGAGACCAAGGTCGAGGACGCCCGCCGTGGCGGCTACCACCGGGACGGGTACCTGCCGGCGGTGGCCACGTTCGCCACCGGAACGCCGGTGGCGAACTCCATGTCCGAGATGTGGGTCATGCAGCACTACCTGCGCCCGGACCTGCTGGACAGGGCTGGCCTGGTGGACGTGAACTCGTGGGCCAACCAGTTCACCGAACGGTCCACGGTGCTGCGCATCTCTCCTGCAGGCGGCGGATACGACCAGGTCGAGCGGATCAACAAATACATCAACGTCCCCGAGCTCGTGGGCCTCACCGCCCAGTTCTCCGACGTCATCACAGTCTCGGACATCACCGCGAAACTCCCGGTCCTGACCGGCGGGGAGCGGCGGCTCATCTCACGGGAACCATCCCTCGCGGTGGCGGATTATGTGGAAGATCTCGGACAGCGGGCCAAAAACCTTTCAGGCGTTGATCCGCGGGATGACAACATGCCCAAGATCACCAACGACGGGCGCATGGTCGCGCTGGATCCGCGGCTCAAAGGCCTGACAGCGGATGCCGACGGTGGAAGGCCGGCGCAGGTTGCTGTCGAAGTGTGGGCTATCCACGAACGCACGAAAGACACCGTCTACACGGCCCCTGACGGCAACCCCTCCCCGGTCACCGGCGGGCTACAGCTGCTCTTCTGTGACCGCGCGGTGCCCAACAATGCGGGCCGGTTCAGCATGTATGACGCGATCCGGGACAACCTTGTCGAGCACGGCATGGAGCGGGAGTTGATCGCGTTCATCCATGACGCCCCGAACGACATCGCCCGGGCGGAATTGTTCGACAAATGCAGGGACGGCCGGGTCAGTGTTCTGATCGGTTCGACGGAGCGCATGGGGACGGGAACGAACGTCCAGGCCCGGGCCGTCGCGCTGCACCACGTCGATGTGCCGTGGCGCCCGGCTGACCTTGAACAGCGTGAAGGGCGGGTGCTGCGACAGGGAAACCAGAACGATGAGACGACGATCCGCTCCTACGCCACGGCACAGACCTTCGACGTCTACATGTGGGACATGGTGGCCCGCAAAGCCAAGTTCATCAACCAGCTCAAAACCGGGGGCGTGCAGGGCCGGAGCATGGATGACGGCTTCGGCGATCTTGAACTGTCCGCCGGGCAGGCGGCTGCGGCGTTGTCCGGAGATCCCAGGCTGGAGCAGCTGGCATCCATGCAGATGGAGGAATCGAAACTCCAGTCACTCTTCCGCTCCTACACGGACGCGAAGCGCCGCAGCAAAGGTGAGCTGACGATCGCGCACTCGGCACTGGGCACCATGGAACGGGACCTGCCCGTTCTGGCCGCTGCACTGCCGGGCCTGACTGACACCCGCGGCGAGGCGTTCACCATGACCGTCGGCGCACAGGAGTATCGGGAACGAGTGGGCGCGGCCGGGGCGCTGCACCGCACCGTCCTGGCCTCGGTCACTGCGCTTCCGGCCGGGGCCGGTCCCTACGTCCGCCTCGGCACTGTCGCATCCCTTCCGGTGGAAGGCCGCTACAACAACGGCACCCTCGAGCTCATGCTCGCCGGTTCCGGACACGCGCTCGTGCGTGTGGTGTGGGCCGAGTTCATCAAGGCCGAACCGCTGGGACTTGTCCGCCGGCTGGAGAACACGGCGGCCGCGTTGCCCCGGATCCACCAGGATCTCCTGGAGCGGCAGACCACGTACCGGCAGGCAATACCATCACTGGAAGAGACGCTGGCAATGCCGTTTGAACACGCCGCCGAACTGACCGGCCTGCAGCAGAAAATCAGTGACCTGATGACGGACATGGGCCTGAACCAGGACGAAGACGAACAAACCGCCGAAACGCCACCTGTCGCGGGCGACACACTGCGGCTGCTCGCCGGAAACACGGACAAGTTCGCGGTCTCCGGCCTGCGCGACGGCGACGTCGTCACCGGCATCCAAGGCCGCGGCCAACAGCTGTTCCAGGTCGAATCAGTCAAGGCCGGGGACGGCGCGGTGCTGCGCCCGCTCGGTGACGCCGATGAGCGCAGCGACGACGCGCACATCGCCTACTTCCGCGACGTGGAACTGGTCAACCGGCCCCAGAGAACCCTGACCCGGTTCGAGCGGGTCTTCCTCTCCGTGAAGGACACCGACGCCGTGGCCACCAAAGACACGGACGTCCGCAACGGCGAACGGATCACCGTCGAGAGGCGGACACTGGACCCGGAAACACGGACCGAAACAGGCAAGGTCATGATGGTCACCGGCACCGTGGAAGTGGCCGAGGGTGAATGGCGTGTCACCGACGACGCCGGATCCAGTCACCGCTTCCGCCGCTCCTCATGGGCTGCCCTGACACCGGTGCTGCGCCATGATGTCATCGCCCCCGACGCGGTAGCGAAAGAAGCAGCGAGTGCCGCTTCGGCAGCGGCGACGATGAGCGCCCAGGATTTCCTGCCCGGAGACGTCCTGCTGGAGGACGTAACGGGGCTCGGGCTGCGCGGCGACGTCGCCACCGGAGCCACCCTGTACTCGGGAACCAAGTTCATCGACCCCGACATGGGCATGGAACGCAAGAACACCGACCGTTATGTGCCGGCCGCCGTGTCATACCAGCCAGGTAGGCTGCTGACCACAGAAGAAACCGCCCAGTTGTTCCCGGACGGTTTCGGGGACACCGTGGGGGACCTCCGCCCGGGCGATATCGTCTCCGTCCATGAACTGGACCGCAACCAGTCCAGGCGCGGAAACGTGACAGTGACCGGCCGGAACTCCGGGACGATGGTTGACTTCCGCTACCGCTTCGATGACGGGGCGACAGGTGCGTGCCGGCGCCGCACCGACCAGAGCATCACCGTCCACGCCCGACGCTACGGCGCGCTGACGACGTTCGAAAACGCGCTGCTGCAGGCGCCGGGGAAAGTCCGCGAACAAGCGGCCGCGCTCCTGACGCGCGAGCACGTTGGCCAGTGGGTGCGCCTCAGTGCCAGCCCCGGGACGGTGCCTGCGTGGAACAAGTCCGAGATCGTTCTCGGCCGCCTCATAGAAGCGGAGAGGATCCCTGCTCCGGATGCCCGAAGCGGACCCACCCTGCGGCTTCAGATCGAAGCACCCGGCGGGACGCGCAGCAGCTGGGCCGCACAGGGCAACACCACGACACTGCTCTGGGACGGTGAACTGCCGGAGACCCCGTTGGACTTCAGCGGCGTCTCCCTGGACATGGCACCCGTGCCTGTCACGTCACCGCCGGCGGCACCCGCGGACATCATCGAGGTACTCGCTACCGGGTTCGAGGACCATCTCATCATCTCCACCGTGGACCTGCCGGCAGCGAAGGCCCCGGCGGAAGCAACCCCGGCCATCGATCCACCAGAGGGCGCTCCCGTCTTGGAGCACAGTGCAGAAGGAACGACCCTGACAGGGGTGGGCAGGGAGAACAAGGCGCTCCACGGCGCGCTTAAGGACTCCGGATTCAAGTTCTCCCGCCGCCAGGAGTTCTGGTACCTACCCAGGAACTACAAGACATCCACCCGGGACATGAATGTCCGCCAGCTGCTCTCCGCGGCCGGGCGTCTCGGGGAACCCATCAGCCTCAACGAAGCGGAAGGGGCGCGTCGCATGGCGATCCTGAAAACAGGGGACTGGGTCAGCATCCGGCCCGGAACAGCGACCATCCACGGCATCGACGCCTTCGGAATGCCCACCGCCGTCAAAGACTTCCCCGCCATGGTCGGCAAGGTCGGGGCGAACCCGGGACAGCACCGCGTGCCGGTCGAGGTGACCGTCGCAGGCAAGGTGCACACCTTCGAGATCAGCGGCGAATCCGGGGCACTGGAAGTGATGGACAGCCCCGAGACGGCACCGTCACCGCCGGACGAGGTGCACATGACCCTGGACAGGATCGCCGGCAGGAGAGTCTGCGAGGTTGAACCCGGGCAGCGGATCAGCGTCAGCGGAAAGGCCCTCACGCTGGAGGCCCTCCAGTCCTTCCAGCGGGAACGCTTCGATGACGCCCTCGTCCTCGCCGTGGAACCCGGACCCGTGCAGTCCGTGCAGTATCTGCTGCTGGACAGGGGAGCGGACCGGCTGTGGGTGGAAGCCACCGCCATGGAAAGGGTCCCTGTGATCGCCACCGAACCGGTGCACGAGACACATTTTGCGCCTCCGCGCTTCCGCCGGGACCCGCTGCGGGACGTCACTACAGGCGAGAAGGTAGCCGCCACCGGTATCCGGAGCTCAACGGTGAACACGCGCATCGAAGAGATCGTCAGCGCCAGCGGCACCCTCGCGGCCATAGCCAGGGTCAACGACACGGACTATGACCTCACCATCGACACCAGGAGGGGCCCTGTCACCCTCCGGCAAGGGCCCGGCGGGTACCTGCCCGAAGTCACCACCATGGTCAGCGGCACCACACAAGGCGGGGTTCCGCCGGTGGACGAGGCCACGCGGTCTGTGAGCGCGGCGCAGCTCAGCCCCGGAGACATTCTGGTCAACGCCAGCGGAGAACGTGCGACGGTCGTGGCCACACGGCCGGCGGGCGAACTGACGGAGGTCATGGTCACGACCGGCAGCGGCGAAAAGGGCGTCATCAAAGCAGAGAAGGATCGTCCCTTTATCGTCGAAAAACCGAAGCCTGAACCGGGCAATGCAGCGCCCGACCCGGTCCCTGTGATCGGCCCAGCCCCCGAGGTAGGACCATTCCTCTGATTCCACTATTCGGCCCGGCGGCGGCGGACACATCGTCCGCCGCAGCCGGGCCGAACTGTTTAACAACAGCGCCAGTCAACGAGAGAGGCCGATAACCATGGCAGCAGAAGTGAGCTTCAACCACATCGAGGACGTGCCGCTCGGCGCCGTGATAGACGTCGAGGGAAGTCCGTACGATCTCGTCACAGACGAAAAGTACAGGACAAGCATCTACGGCGAGGTCCGCCTCCTGGGGCGCTCCTACGCATACTTCACCGGCTCAACGATGATCCACGTCGATCATGGAAGCTCGACGGACTGGTTGATTGTCCCGAACGAGCAGCAGATCATCATGATCGAGCCACCCGAACCAGGCCTTGAAATCCCCGTGGTGCCTGCACCACGGTTGCAGTTACTTGACCTCAGTGACAGGTGGAACCTGCCCGGCGGGAATGTCCTCATCACCGGTGTCAGGCGTTCACCCTATGGGCTGGTTGACCCGGTCAGGCAAACACTCATGGGCACGATCCAAGGTTTGTACCCGGCACCGGATCGCCAAGTCCTTGTCGCCCTGGCAACAGATGATGGGGAACAGCAACTCCTCGTCGATGCCGCCATTGAACTCTCCAACGCCAAGGCATGGGTTCTCCCCGGCACACCACCCGTTCCCACACTCTGGGACGTCCTCGAGCGTGGGGAACAGCGCGCGAAGCCGGAGAGCAACGGTTCAGGGGGTACTGACTGGGACACCGTGTCCGCGGAACCTCCTCTGACGCCGGAGACATTGGTGACGTGGGATGACAGCCAAGATCCGGCAAATAATTACAAAGCAGCGTTCATTGACGAAAACCGTTGGAATGGCTGGGCGAAGCCTTACTTTGGACAGGAGGAATGCATCCGGCTCGCCTCGCACCAAATCTCCGCCGGTGAAACTGCGCAGTACGACTACGATGCCGCCCGAGACGTCTGGCAAGAGATTGACCCGGAAGAGGGCTACCGCGCCGACTGCCGGACAAAAGAAATCAACGGCAGCCGGTGCCATGAGCTCGGAAGCGGATTCACATGGCTGGAGGTCACACCGGAGCTCACATCCGAGGAAAACGAAACCCTTCTCGGCCCGGCCAGCACCCACGTGGGCGCAATGCCCGGAGCACTGGCCGGGGTGGGGGAGCATCCCTCGGGCGCACACCTGTGGGCAGAGCAAGAACTTGACCAACTCCCCGTCGGCGCTGTCATGCACAGCGAAAACGTGAACGTGGCGTGGATCAAGACTGAGATGAAGGTGTGGGCGAACTACGAGAACTGGAGAAGCAGTCCGATTGCAAGCGCAGAGCTTGCCCATATCTCAGGCGGTGAGCTGCGCAAAGGCACCGGGTACTTTGAAGACCTTGCAACAGGGCGTGCCGTCCTTCCGTCCCTGCCGCTGGACCCAGAGCAACCTCCGGCGGCGGTTAGGGCAGAGGTCAGGACCGAACGTCCGGAGGCCACACGGGTCAGCGTTCTCGGGTTGAAGAAAAGCTCACTGATCGTCAACGACGCCGGAGCGGTCGCGAAAGTGGAGCGAGTCCTTCGTAGCGGCGACGACGTCCACCTGCGTGTGAGAAACGAACACGAGCAGCTGGGGAAGCTCACCGTTGCCCCGGACAAACATTTCTTGCAGCTACCCGCTGGTGCCGAGTTGGTGGCGGCCCCGCAACAAGCCGGCCCCGTCCTCGAATTAGCTCACAATCCCCACGACGGACCGTCACTGTCGTAGCTACCCGCCAAGATGGACGTTCACTTCCCGTATACGGCGCGCCGCCCGGAGCTGGGTCAAAAAGATGACAGGATGTCACGATGACGACACATTCACCGGAGCAGGTTACCGGCCTTTTGACCCAGGCGCTGGAGCGCTTCACCAAGGCCGAACTGGCTTCAGCACTCGGAGTGGACACGCGGACCGTGAGCCGCTGGTCGGCGGGGGAATACACTCCGAAGACCTTCGTCGGGGCCGCTCTGGAGTCACTGTTAACACCACGGTCCATCCAGAAGCATGAAGATCCCGAGTTTACCTTCATCGACCTGTTCGCCGGAATCGGCGGGATCCGCCAGGGCTTCGAGAAGCATGGCGGCGACTGCGTATTCACCTCGGAATGGAACGCGTTCTCGAAGAAGACCTACACCGTGAACTTCGGCAGCGGACACCAGTTCATCGGCGACATTGTCGGGCAGCAGAACAACGTCCCGGTCCACGACGTCCTCCTTGGAGGTTTCCCGTGCCAGCCGTTCTCCATCGCAGGAGTGAGCAAGAAGAACTCGCTCGGGCGCCCGCACGGCTTCGACGACCCGACCCAAGGCACCCTGTTCTTCGAAATCAAGGAGATCATCAAGACCACCCAGCCGGCGGCATTCGTTCTGGAGAATGTGAAGAACCTCAAGAGCCATGACAAGGGCAACACCTTCAAAATCATCATGCAGGTTTTGCGGGAAGAGCTCGGCTACGACGTCCACGAGAAGGTCATCGACGGCGGGCACTTCACGCCCCAGCATCGTGAGCGGATCATCATCGTCGGCTTCGCCCGGAAGACGGACTTCACGTGGGGGGACCTCGTGCTGCCGGAGAAAACCAGCCACAAGCTCGGCGATATTCTCCACCGCACCGACGGAACGGAACCGGTCCTCGCCCACGACGGGGATAAGTACTTCGACCACGAACAGAAGAAGGTCAACGACAAGTTCACCCTCACCGAGAACCTGTGGACATACCTGCAGAACTACGCCAAGAAGCACAAAGCCGCCGGTAACGGTTTTGGTTTCGGGCTGGTCAACGCTGAGGGCCGGACCCGCACGCTGTCGGCCCGGTACCACAAGGACGGATCAGAGATCCTGGTCGAACAGCCCGGGCAGCGTCCGCGCAGGCTCACGCCGCGCGAATGTGCCCGCCTCATGGGTTTTGACGACAGCTTTGTCATCCCGGTCAGCGATACCCAGGCGTACCGTCAGTTCGGCAACAGCGTCGTCATGCCGGTATTCCAGGAGGTGGCCCGCATCATGAAGCCGCACCTGCTGCAGGTCAAGGCAACGATCGCGGCGGAAAAGGAAGTAGCAGAAGGCGCCGAAGCGGTGCTGCAGGAAACGCCCGCCATGGCGGACGCGGCCGCCTAAGCCATGATCCGGATTGGGGACTATTTCCAGGGCTTCGCAACCAAAGTCCTGGCTGACGTTGACGTCAACAAACTGACATCGAACCAGCACGAGTTCAACGGAAGCAAAGCTTTCCGGGACCTGCTAGGCACTCCCGTCGGAAAGATGCACTTACCGACGAAGATGGCATACCTCGATGATGATCTGGAGGAAATGCCGGAGCTGTTCGAAACGTCGCTGACGTGGTACGACAGCCGCGAGAAGAAGGAGACGCGCGGTCCGGAGTACCGGCTGCTGTACCTCTCCGCAGCAGAGCACATCATCTACCGGGCCAACGCCGGTGACACGATGTTCCTCGCCAAGGAAGACGGCGGGAGCCTCATTCTTGTGATCGCCAAACAGGGCTCAACGATCCTGCGGCAGCTTCAATGGATCTTCGATGTCCAGAACACCACCGAGACGGTGTTCGTCACCACCAGCATGGAACGCCAGCCCGAACGCGAGGAAATGGCCAGCGAGGAACTTCTGGCGCTGCTGGGCATCGAGGTGGACCTGGGCGATGACCGGCTGCTGGAGGCAATCCTGCGAAAATTCCACAGCGAGCTGTGGCCATCGACTCCGCACTTCGCCGCTTTTGCCCGATCAATGGTCAAGGACGCCGACCCCGTTACAGACCCTGACGGCACGCTCATGAGCTGGGTCGGCATGGAACACCGGCTCTTCCGGACGCTGGAAAAACACCGGATAAGCGAAAGCATTTCCAACGGCTTCCTTGGCCCGGACGGCAACGTGGACGTCGACGCATTCCTGAAGCTGTCCCTCTCCGTTCATAACCGCAGGAAGTCCCGTGCCGGGCTGTCGCTGGAAGAACACATCGCAGCCGTGTTCACCGCCCACGGAGTCCGGTTCGTGAAGAAGGCCAAAACGGAGGGCAAAAAGGAACCTGACTTCCTCTTCCCCTCCAAACGGGACTACGACGATCCGCGGTTCCCGCCCGCGTTGCTGACCATGCTCGGATCCAAGACGACCCTGAAAGACCGGTGGCGGCAGGTACTCAACGAGGCTGACCGCATCCCGGACAAGCACCTTCTGACGCTTCAACCCGCCATTTCAGAGGACCAGACAGCCGAGATGCGAGCCGAACGACTCCAGCTGGTGATCCCGAAGCAACTCCATAGCCCTGGCTTCACCGAAGCCCAACAGCAGTGGCTGATGGGTCTCGATGACTTCATGAACGAAATCAAACACAGGGAACAACAGGCGCCGGCCACGGTAGATCACCTCTTCTGACCGCCCTGCCCGAAGCACGCACCCGGAGACACAGAAGGAAGCAGCGCCGGTATTTCTTGCCAAAAGGGGCTCTCCTGACATGAATGTAGGTTCCGTTATTTCTGGTCGGGAAGCTCGATTCTGGCTGCTTGAGCACGGCGCTGGGCTGCCACAGATCGCCGACTTGATGGGTCATTCCTCGCTGGCGACCGCCAGGATCTATGCAGCAGTCGACGTCGCGACGTTACGCGAGGAGGACCGATCAGCCCGGCGGCCCGGGCCGCCGAGACAAAGTGTTGATCGGCGCACTTCCCAGCAAGCCCCAAGGTTCAGCTACGCATAATGAACCGAAGCTCCCGTCAACCGCTATTTGATCGGAGCTTCACGAAAGACTGGCACAACAGCGCAGGGGTACCTGTGTTTCCAGCGGGCCCACGGCTGGAAATTTCGCTGGACACCGGGGACCCGACGGCCGGCCGCATTCCTGGCGCCTTTCGGCACCTCTGGCCACTACCTGGTGTAGTCGCCAATGGAGGGATCCCTGCGTGGGTTTAGTCCTCATCGAGCTCTTCCGGCGTTGGGCCGATCGAGGCGTAACGCTCCAGATGTCCGGCCGGATTGTCGAGTGCCTGGCGCCATTGTTCCCTGATTTCCTGTGGCGCGGCGTCGAAATCGGTGGGGGTCGCGCTGATGATCTGGGAGATGCGGCCCGGGCTTCGGCCGGTCAGCGTCGCGAGTAGCGTCTGTTTGACGCCGAACTGGCCGGCGGCCGCCACGGCGTCCCGCTCGAATTGCTCCACGTCGGCCAGCTGCCGGGCCAGGGCCTCGCGGTGGCGGCTGAGCATCCACACGTAGGACGCGAGGGCCTTCTGGTCTTGCGTAAGCTTCTTCGTCATGATGCAATTGTAGTCAGATGATATTTCTTTATCTAACTAAATAATCTTTACTTGACATAATATCCATTATCGGCGTTAAAACGACGGGGTCTGAAGTAGTTACGAGACGGTCAGCAGTGAAAGCTCTGCACATCACCGCCTCCCAAGCCGTGGCCGCCCTGTCCTCGCACTTCATCGGCACGGCCTTGAGCCTCGGGATGGCAGACTTTGACTCTGCGGCGTTGAAGGATGCCAGACCCCGGCAACTGACCCAGGCCATCGCAGCGTGGCCCTACGAAACAACCGCAGTCGACGGTGTCACCTTTGCCTTCGGGCACGGTGATGACCTTCAACTATGGGCTGTCTTCGAACGGCCCGGAGACCCCGCGATCAGCCCGAAGCTGGACCGCCCCAAGATAGCCGACCTCCATCACAGCGCTGGTGACATCCTTGAAGCCGTCGAGATCCTCCGGCTTGATTGCGGGATGAATAGGCTGGGCCTTTTAGGGATGTCGGGCGTAGCCCGCCGCTGCACCGCAAGTGCAGGGGCGGGCTCCATCGGCCGTTATCCTTTTCTGGGGCGAAACCCGACAGTGATTCGCCCAAGGCTGCTTCGGCGTCGGCCCTCTTCGACGGTTGAGAACGATGGCGATTCCACGACGACAGTGCTACGGACGTCTGCCACCATGCGGGGCAGCCTTCGTTCCGCGCGGCGTGCAGGTGAGTGCGTGCCGCTGAGCCGACGCTAGTCATTGGCTACTGTCCGGGGATAGGCTCGAGTGCCGAAGTGCAGCAACGGGGCGTCCCCGAGGGTCTCAAAACTGATGCGGACCCAGTCGGAAGTACCCTGGGGAGCGGCTCCCAGGTACAGTGACCCGGCGGAGACCAGATCAAGAACCTTCGGCTCGCTCGCAACCGGCAAGCCGCTGGTGTCGTTGACCACCATCTGCCACTGGGCGATGTGCTGCCCGGACGAATTCTCGGCAGCCCTGATTTGGAGCCGCTGGCCTGCGGCCTCATACACCCCGGTGTAGTCACGCACGGGGGCAGGTCCCATATCCGTGGCCTGTTCACCCGGTGCAAAGGCTGGCGGCATGGTTGCGCCAGCCAGCGTGTGGGCGGCCTCGGCGAAGAGCTCGCGTTGGATTTTCTCGGAATCACCGCCGTTGACAGACAGGAAAAGTACAACGCCCTGTTCCGGAAAGAGACGGAGGTAGGAGTATTGGCCGAACGTGGCCCCGTTGTGGTTAATGGTCGGCACGCCGCCCCAGTCTTGGCGGCACCAGCCGAGGGCCCACTCGTCGGCCAAGGTGCAGGCGTGGCTCATCGGGAATTGGGCGGCGAGCATCTGATGTAGCTCGTCCTGGGGCAGCAGGGCATTTCCGCTTGGTAGGAAAGACCGCGCATAGGTCATCGTGTCGTCGGCCGACGCCGTGACCTGACCGGACGGTCCAGTACTGCGCGGGACGAGGAAGACCGGGCTGAGCGCGGTCTTTCCATCCACGTCCAGATGCCCGACGGCGAAGCGGTGGAGTGCTGTTTGCTCAGGCAAGGTAGTGGTCCGCTTAAGTGCCAGGGGGGCATAAATATGCTCCGCCAAGGCGGCGTCCCACGTCATGTCTCGAAGCACTTCAACTACTCGCCCGGCAATGACGAACCCGGTGTTGCAGTAGGACCAGGTTTCGCCCGGCGCGAACAACTGTGCGGCGGTGTGCAGGGAATCCACGAATTTGAGCAAACAGTCGTCGCCCCGCCCGGTGTCCGTGAAGATGTCCCCATCGATTCCGCTGGTGTGCGTGAGGAGGTGGCGCATGGTCACTTTGGCCGATGCGTCCTCGTCGGCCAGCCGGAATGCTGGCAGCACCGCCCGGATGGGCGCGTCGAGGTCCAGTTTCCCTTCGGCGACGAGTTGCAGGACCAGAGTGGTGGTCCACGTCTTACCGATGGACCCGAGCTGGAAAAGAGTGTCCCGGGTGACCGGCTCGCCGGTGTTGATATTGGTGACGCCGGTCGCCGCCACGCATCGTTCTTCTCGTCCGGTTCCGGACGCCGCGGCGTCTGTGCGCAAGATGCCGAACACGGCGCCCGGTACACGGTACTTGGCGGCCAAGGTTTCCAGCCGGTGCTGCCAGTAGGCGGCGTCGAGTACACGGGCGGCAGCTACTTGAGCGACGGGCGTTGCCGGCACGTGCCGTTCCAGCCAGTCGACCAGGCGGGTGCTGTAGTCGATTCGGTGGTGCAATTTCCCGTCAAAGATCAACGCATGACTCTCTCCGGGATAAAGCACCATCCTGGTGTCCACCCCGTTTAGACGAAGGGCCGCGAACCACTGTTCGGCCTGGTTGACAGGGCATCGCAGGTCATCCGCCCCGTGCAGGATCAGCGTTGGTGTTTTGACGTTGCCCGCCCGGGTGATCGGCGAGAGAGTCGCCGCTGATTCCGCCGTGCCGCCCAACTCGGAATTGGCCAGGAAGACGCCCTCATCGGAGGCGCCCGGGAGATGGCGAAGGTCGCACACCAGACCGCCGGCTACGGCTGCCGCGAAACGGTTGTCGACACTCGTTAGCGCGCATGTGGCGAACCCGCCGTAGCTGTAGCCGGTGATGGCCAACCGGTCCGGATCAGCCAATCCCTCGGCCACCAATTCGTCGATCGGTTCCATGAAGTCGATAAGGTCAGCGACCCCCCACTGATCCAAGACACCGCGCATGAAATCCTCGCCGTAGCCATCGCTTCCGCGCGGGTTCAGGACAAGCACGCTCCAGCCCTTGGCCGCCAGCATCTGATGATAGGGATGGACATGATCCGCTACGCCTGTCCACGCGTTATGCGGGCCGCCGTGCACGTCGAGCAGCAGTGGGGCCGGGCCGGATTGTGCCGCTTCGTCGCGAATCAGCCAGCCGGCCACAGTACCGCCGTCGGATAGGCTGAAGCTCCGTGGTTCGGGTTTGTACAGGGTCACATCGGGCAGGGAATCGGTCGTGTGAGATGTCAGGAAGTGGAGCCCCCCGCCTGCACCAACTATGGCGATCTCGCCGAAGTGTTCCTGGGTGGCCAGGACGACCGCGATGGTCCCGCCAGCCGATGACAGGCCGGAGACTACGAGGTGGTCACCGTCCACAACCGGGATGCAGCCGCTGTCCGCCGACGTGCGATATAGATGCGTATTGCCCCCCTCGCGGACGCAGAAAAGGATGTCCCCCTCTACGGTCAGCTCGGGCCTCCCTCCGGGGTAGCCGATGCCTCCCGGCATTACATTGCGGTCCAGGCCGGCGGTGAGCAGCACGTCCTGGTGATGCACGGTCTCATCGACGTATAGCTGCCAAAGACCGGCATTTCGAATGTCCGGTTCTGCCAGGCCGGTGGCAATAACGGAAGCTCCGTCAGGGCTCCACTTCAAGGCCCCGCTAATGGCGGAGGCCTGTCCGATCCTATGCAGCGCCAATGTGCTGTCGGCCAGTTCCAAATACCAAGCATGGCTGACCAGGGTGATGTCCCGGTCTGCGTCCATGGAGGCTGTGAAGGCCAATTTCGTCCCGTCTGCCGAAAGTGCGGGTTCCCCTGCCTCCCAGTCTCCATCAGTGAGCTGCCGGGACATGCCGGTGCTGCACTTGAACTCAAAAATGTGGCGACGACTCGCTCCCAGGTAGCCGACGCCGTCGGCCTTGTAGTCCAGACGGTCCGCGACAATCGGAGCGTTGGCGGTATCTCTCGGACGACCGATACTGACGGGCGCGCTGAAGTAAAGCGTGACGCCGTCAGCGGCCCAGGCAGGGACCCCCACACCGTGCGGAAACTCAGAGGCCAAAGTCAGCTGCCGGGGTTCGCCGCCGTTGATCGGCACGCTCCAAAGTTGGGACGGTCCGCCGGAGGCGGAGCGCAGGAAGGCGATCGTCGTGCCGTTGGGATTCCACACCGGCGATGAATCGTACCCGGAGGCGGTCAGTGGGAGGGCACGTCCGCCCTCTGAGGGAACCAGCCAAATGCTTGATGTTGCGGTGTTCAGGACGTCATCGATGCCTCCGCGTGCGTAGGCGACGGTGGAGCCGTCGGGGCTGACGGCCGGTGACACCGGCAGGGTCAGCCGAGCCAGGTCCTTTGCTTGGAATGTTCGTTTCACAGTGCTCCTTCGGATCGTGAATGGACGGTTACGATGGGACGATCGGGTCTTGCTGAATCGTCATAAATCCATACATTCTGGGCGTCGTTTTCCCCGCCATCGTTGTCAACCGTCTAGCGGTTGAATATTCGGCCGATGGGGCTGCGCGCCGATGACGAGTGTGTAGAGATTGAAGTTGTTGCCCGCAGGGTCCCATCCGCCCAGGGTTGTGCCGCGGAAAAGTCCGAGAAGCACGGTGGCAAAGTCGAATGCTTCAGCCGCACCCTATAAGAGGAATGGGCCTACGCCCGGCCCCCGAACCTCAGAAACTGAACGCCAAGCCTGCTACAAGGACTTCATCGAGCACTACAACCAGCACGGGGCCACGCCCCACTCGCAGGCGCCTCACCCGCCAGCAGCGTCACTAGGCTGTCGGTTTGTTCGCCTAGACTGCCAGAAGCTTCTCGCGCCGGGCGCGCTGAAGCACAGGGTCGGCGATAGGGGCCGCGGCCAGCAACGCCTTGGTGTATTCAGACTTCGGTCGTCCCAGAACGTCCTCCCGTGAACCGTATTCGACCAGATTTCCGTGGTTCATGACACCGACCGTGTCGCAGAGGGTATCCACGACCGCAAGGTCGTGGCTGATGAAGAGGCACGCGAACCCGAGCCGGGACTGAAGCTCCCTGAACACATCGAGCACGCGGGCCTGAACGGAGACATCCAAAGCACTGGTGGGCTCGTCGGCGATCAGAAGGTCCGGGTCCAGGGACACCGCCCTTGCGATGGCTACGCGCTGGCGTTGCCCGCCGGACAGTTCGTGCGGATAGCGGTCGCTCCATGCGCCACCAAGCCCAACGCTTTCAAGTAGTTCATCGACACGGTCACGAAGCTCGGAACCACGGAGACCCTTGTGCACACGCAGCGGCTCCGCCACGGACGCATGAATCTTGAAACGAGGGTTCAGGGAAGTGGCCGGGTTCTGGAAAACGACTCCGACACGCTGCCTCATGGCTTTGCGTTCCGCCCGGCTGGAGTGCGCCAGATCAACGCCGGATACACGGATAGTTCCACGGGAGATGGGCGCCAGCCCGATGGATGAGAGCCCCACAGTTGTCTTGCCGCTGCCGGACTCCCCCACGAGCGCAACAATTTCGCCCTTGCGGACCGAAAGGCTGACGTCATCGACGGCGCGGAACACTCCACGGAGCCGGCCTTTGTATTCGACGCTGAGACTCGAGATTTCAAGCACGGTGTCAGGGGCGGCCGCAGCGGGTCCGGCCGGCCGTTCGTCGGGGTCGGCACCTGCGGCGGACACCGACGTGTGAAACTTAGGGACCGCGGCCAGCAGTTCCTTCGTATAGTCGTGTTGCGGCTGGGCAAAGAGCTGCAGCACTCCGTTTGCTTCTATTAGGCGTCCCGCCCGCATCACAATCACACGATCCGCAATATCCGCCACGACGCCCATGTCGTGGGTGATGATGAGGATGCTCGTGCCAACCTTGTCGCGAAGGTTTCGCAACAGCTGCAATACTCCTGCTTGGACCGTGACGTCCAACGCCGTCGTGGGTTCGTCGGCGATGAGCAGCTCAGGGTCACCGGCCAGGGCCATCGCGATGACGACCCGCTGGCATTGACCGCCGGAGAGCTGGTGGGGGTAGTAGGCGAGCCTGGCTTGCGGGTCCGGGATTTCCACCATGCTCAGAAGCTCAATGACGCGTCCCCGGACCTCGTCCCGGCTCAAGGAATTGTTGTGCGCGCGGACCACCTCAGCCAACTGAAATCCCACCGTGAACACGGGATTCAGGGCAGCCTGGGGGTCCTGGAAAATCATTGACAACCGTGTGCCACGGACCTTCCGAAGGCTCGGGGAAGCCATGCCGACAAGCTCCGTCCCGCCTAAACGCGCGGAACCTGCCACGGCGGCGTTGGCTGGCAGCAGTCCAAGGAGCGCCATGGCCGTAACACTTTTCCCGGAACCCGACTCGCCAACGATCGCGAGGATCTCGCCATGCCCGACCTCGAAGGACACACCCTCGACTGCCCTCTGGGTCTCACCTTCCACATCAAAGTCAACCGTCAGGTCCCGAACTGCCACCAGCGTTCTGCAGTCTTTATCCATCCGAAGCACCCTCTCTGTCCCGCGCTGTCTTGTATGCTTCCCATTCGGCCAGCGCTTTTTGGTGGTACTGGGCCAGCCAGACCATGTAGTCTCGGCTGTTGGTCAGGCGTCGACGAGTCGCTTCGTCGTCATCAGCGAACGTATTCAGCGCCTTTTGAATCAGATCCTGCTGAACGTGGAGAACCCTGCGATCTCCGGCCAGGAAGCTTCCCCAGGGGTCGTCGCCGGCCTTGAAGTAGTGGCTCCGGTCGCCCGGTGAAACGTGTCTCCTGATGAAACCGAGTTCCACAAGCCGCCGGGTGGACATGGAAACGGATCCCGCGCTGGCCCTGAGCACCTCGCTCAGCTCCGCCGAGGAAATGTAGGGTTGCCGCATGATGATGAGGTATCCAAGAATGCGGCCGTCCATGCGGGGGTTCCCGCTTTGATCCCAGACCAAGCCGAAGTCCTCTGCGAAGTCCCGCCGACGCTGCTCGTCTTCATCGATTTCCCTGACCGGTTCTGTGTGCGTAGTAGTTGCTCCTAGAGCGTTTGTCATTGTTTTCTCCTCTTTCCCGACGGTTTTCCATATGGTCGATGGAGTCCCTATGTGGGCGCCAGAGTACTTGATTCCGTATACCCAGGCGAACCTCCGGGCCGCTCATTGCTGGCGCCGGGGGTCTGATGCGGACCTGAGCGAGTCACCCAGGGAGATAATGGAGAGGACTGTCAGTGCAAGGAATAAACCAGGGAATATCAGCAGGTGCGGGCTGGCCTGGAACTGCCCGGAGGCGGTGGCCAGCTGCAGGCCCCAGGAGATGGCCGGCGCTTCCAAGCCGATGCCGAGATAGGTCAGGGAACTTTCCGCGACAATGACCGATCCCACTGTGATGGTGGCAATCACCAGAACTGGAGCCAACGCGTTGGGCAGCACGTAGCGCGCAATGATGCGCCCCGTCCCGATTCCCATGGTCCTTGCTGCCCGGACATAATCCGCTTGGCGGACGCCTTTGACTGATCCGCGGGTGAGCCTGGCCATGAGGGGCCAGCCGAAGAGGGCCAGAACCACGGACACCGTGAAGACGGATCGTTCTCCCAAGCTCGTTAGGAAAATGATTGCCCCCAGAAGAAACGGAAATCCAAGGAAAACATCCGTCAGCCGGGAGAGGGCCCAGTCCACCCAACCGCCGTAGTACCCCGCAACGGTTCCTACAATGACCGCCACTACACCGGCAATGATCGTGGTGAGCACTCCCACGGTGAGGGAGGACTGAGCGCCAAAGATGACGTTTGCGTAGACGTCGCAACCTTGCAGGTCGAAGCCGAATGGATGTCCGGCAGAGGGTGCATCGCCGCTAAAGGCTAGATCGCAGATCCGAGGGTCACCATTTCCAAAGAAGCCCGCAAAGAACGCAGGGACAACTGCGATCAGCACCATGATGGCCAACAGAGTCGCCTGGACCAGGAAACCGGGGCTCCGGGCGATCCTCGTCCAAGGACTGCGCCGCGTGTGTTCTGAAGTGCTCATGAGATCCCTCTCCGTCGGATCCTCGGATCCAGTAGGGCGTGCAAGGCATCCACGGTCAGGCTGGTGACCAGGAAGATGAGGATCAGCGCGGTTGCGACACCCACAACTGTGGGGCCTTCATGCAGACGCACGGCGCTGAAGAGCAGATTGCCGACGCCGGGAAGATTGAAAATGCCTTCAATGATCACTGTGCCGCCAAGAAGAAAGCCCAGATCAGTGGCCAGGAACGTCACGGTCGGGATCAGCGAATTTCGCATGACGTGGACCCCGAGGATACGGACCTCTCCAAGTCCATTTGCCCTCGCGGTTCGGACGTAGTCCGCGTGGAGATTTTCCAGAATTGAGGACCTTATGAGCCTCGATACTGATGCCAGCCCGAAAATGGAAATGACGAGTGCCGGCAAGATATAGGCCGTTGGCCACCCCGCTCCCGTTCCTGCTACTGGCAACCAGTTCAGTCGAATCCCCACCACCAACTGCGCAGTCACCCCGATCACGAAGACCGGAATGGCACTGGCGAGAACTGTCAGCGCCATGATCCCCTTGTCGATGACTGTTCCTGCCCGAAGGGCCGCGACGATGCCCAGGGTTATCCCGAGAATGATTTCTAGTGACCAGGCCGTCAGCGCCAAAGCGACGGTGACGGGCCAGCGGGCAGCCATTTGGGCGCCGACGGACTGGCCGTTGAAATTGACGCCGAAATCCCCCCGCATCAATCCGCCCAGATAGCTGAGGTACTGCTGCCACAGCGGGAGGTCAAGTTGGTAGCGGGCCCTCAGCGTTGCCACGACGGAATCGGGCAGTGGGCGATCGCCGCCGAGGGCCCGGATGGGATCTCCAGGCAAGGCAAAGACCGACGCATAGATCAGCATGGTCACCCCCAGGAAGACCACCAAGACGCCGCCAAAGCGGCTCCCGACGGATAGTGCGCGTCTCATCACGGCGCCCCGAGGAGTTGCGCTGCGCCAGCGAGGATGGCGCCGTACTGGACGCCCACCAGCGAAGAAATAGGGATTACCGTCGCGTTGCCCGCCCGGTGCGGCGCCGCCTGCCAGGATGCGTAGAGGTCTTCAAGCTCCGCATGGAGCCTGCGTAGTTCAAATGGGGCGGTGCCTGCACGGACTTCGGCTTCAAATGCCCGCAAGAGCATTCCGCCGAAGCGGGACCTGGAGGAATAGACGCGGTCTTCGCAATCGAACCTCTCGGCCATGGTGGCAGGGCGTTCATTCCCGACTTGCCGAGAGCGGGCTTCGTCTACGTCCGCAGCGTGACCGAGGCTGGGGATGATGCCTCGGGATCCTTCCAGGAAGGGAGTTTCGAGACCGAGGTAGGGCTCGGCGCGTTCCAGGAAGGAGTGCAGGCGCAGGTAGGTCTCCCGCATTCCCGCAGCCGCGCGGCCCACCAGGTCTGCGTAGCTTTCGTCGATAATGGACTGATCATTCGCCTCCGGGTGCGACCAGTATGGGAGCTCCGCTATCAGGGACAGGGTGCCGTATTTGTTGGCATATTCGACGGAGCTGGATCCGCCCACAAGTTTGTGCGCTTCCAAGCCCAGGTGGGTGTAGTAGTCATAGACACTGGCCACGTCAGCCATGCCGAAGATCGCTGGCGCGAAGCTGTCCAGGTAAGGTGCTTCAGGTTCGCCGGTGGCCAATGGCAGGCCCAAATGTTCCGGTATCCGGTGCAGGATCTGCTGCAGGGCCGGTTCAGGACGGGACAGGTAGTAGTAGACCCCGCCCATTTCACCGTTGTGAAGGCTCACGTACAGATCGGGTTCTACGGTGTCGATCACCCGCATCAAGGCAAGTGACTCTGGAAGCACTTGATCGAAGTAGGCGTCCTTGTAGGCGGTGGGGAAAGTCCACTCGACTTGTTTGTCTGCCGTGGGCCGGTAGAAGTGCCTGGAGTAGAAGTTCCGGTCGCCGGGGTTGCCGTACCAGCCTTCGTTGAGCCGTGCGCCGTCCGGGTCGATGCACGGAACGATGTGCCAGGTCGCGTCCAGGCCTGCCAGCAGCCTGGAATCGTTGCACAATTCTTCGGCAAGGTGGATGGCCGTCCAAGACCCTATTGGTTCGTTGGGGTGTACACCTCCGACTACCAAATGGGAGAGGCGCCCCTGGCCGATCGTGTACATCCAAAGCGGTTCACCCAATCGGCTGCTGCCGATCCGAATGACCGTCACCAGGCCGGGGAACCGCTCGCGCAGTTTCTCGAATCGCGCGTGAAGCTCGTCTATCCGGGGAAAGGTATGAAACTCTTCGATTGCATCTACGCGTTGGATGATGTCTTCCAACGAGCCCACGGGATGCTCAGTAGTGGCCAGGGGCATCTGTTTATTCCTTTACTTCCACGCGGGTGAAATCAACGGCGCCGGACACGGCCGGAAGCTTCGCAATCTTTTCACTCGTGGCGAATACGTACGTATTCGAGAACGTGGGCACGGTCGGGAAGTCAGCCAGGACTATCTTTTGGACGTCGGCATAGCGTGCGTAGGCTTCTTCCAGGCTTGGCGCTGCGCCGGCTTTGGCCAGCAGGGCGTCCACTTCGGGACTGCTGTATCCAGTACAGAGGTAGCAGGCTCCGGTCTCAGTAAACAGGGTACGCAAGGTATCTTGCTGACTTGGATAGAGTGCACCCCAGTGACCGAAATGCGGGCCTTCAAGGGTCTTATTCATCATGCTGCTGTAGAAGGCCGGCCAGTCCGTGGTGGGTTTGGCGACAACATCTTCAATTCCAAGATTCTGCCGGATCTGGTTGGCGTAGGCCTGGTAAAGGGCATCCATGCCCACGCCGCCCGGGTAGATGAGCTGCATCTGACCGCTGAAGCCGCCAGCAGCTGCCAAAGAGGATTTGGCCTCTTGAGGATTGAACTCACAGTACTTTCCACAGGCATCAGCAGGGTTCCCCGCCATAGCCGGCGCTGTCAGGGATGTCGCCGGTTCAAACAGTCCACCATAAATGGCCGTGTTTATTGCGTTCCTGTCGATTGCCATGGAGATGGCTTGGCGCAGTTTGATGTTTTCGTAGCGGGGATCGCCGATCGGGAACCCGAGGAAGTCCACACCAGGGGCAGCGAAGACGTGCAGGCGGTCACCGAAGTCCGACTTTGCGTTAGTCATTTTCGATGACGGCACGTCGGCTATGTCGGCATTGCCCGCCTGGACGTCAGTGTAGGCAGTACCCACATCCGTGTAGCTGCGAAATGTTACTGCGCCGACGGATGGCTTCTCGCCTTTGTAACCGTCAAAAGCCTTGACGGTGAATTCCTCATTTGCCACCCAAGGCTTTTCCATGGCGAACGGCCCATTACCGATCGGCTGGCGGTCGTACGCTTCCATGTCTTTGTAAGCTGCCGAAGGCATGGGGTAAAACGCGGTCTGGTTCGTGCTCAGTTGCAGCGGGAACTGGCTGTCCGGGCGGGCCAAGGCGACTGTGAATGTTCTTTCATCCACAATGACCAAGCCGCTCATTTTGTCCGTTGTGGGCGCGCCGGACTTGGGGTTTAGATCCTCATAGCCGATGATGCCCGACAACTGGCCGCTGCCGGACCAGGCGTTCGGACCGTAGGCTGTGTAGTTCCAAGCATCCACGTAGCTCTGCGAAGTTACGGCCTCGCCGTTCTGGAAGGTGAGTCCTTCTTTGAGCTTGATGGTCCACGTTTTCGCATCCGGTGATGTCACCGATTCCGCTTGAGCATAGGCGATGTCATTGTTTTCCGAGACCGTGACCAGCGGTGCGAAAAGGCTGGTGACCTGCTTGTAGGCAACAGTTTGGCGGCCGGGAGTCAGATGATCGGGCTCGATCGTGGCGACGACGATTGTCGCTTTACTGCCGGAAGCGGGCGCGGGGCCCGGGGTAGAACATGCCGTCATGGCCACGAGGGCCAGGCCGGAAATGAGTACCAATTTTGGTAGCTTCACAAATTCCTCCTCACGGCCATCAGTGAGTTCAGCTGTGGCCGTTCTAGGCGGGAGCTGGCGGCGCTGCCGCTCCCCGTGGGATCAAGCGTAATCCAGACAACATGTTAAAGATAGGGAAAGTTCAAAAACTTCTGAAAGTTCAGTAAATTGGCTGATGTGGCGCCTTGATACTGGTTTGAGGAGGATCTGTGCAGCTGTTAGCGCGCGGAAGCGGAGCTCAATGTTGTACGCCGCCTCGCCCGAGTCGATGCCCTTGGCCGTTGAGTTCGCTCTTGGCGTGTCCGGTTCCGAGCACGTCAGCAGTTGTGCCGTTCGACACCACATGCATACGCCGCGTCAGAAGTGCTCGCACTGATCAGCGTCAGCTATGAGCCAACTAGCGGGGCTTTATGCTGAGCAAGGTGGCGGTCAGGCGCCAGCTGGATTCGATGCGCTCAATTCCTCGACGACGGAAATGACTGGTGCCGTCCTCGTCGTGATCATTTCGGCCAGATCGTGTTCTCTGCGGGCCTGCTCGCCGCCGGCGACAGCACCCCAGCGGTCAAGCGTCGGGACATCCGTTCCGCAGTGAAGTTCCGCAGAAGGCCGCCGTAGCCGAGTGCATCGACGGCTACACCACCGCCGGCTCCACGGGGAACCTGGGCATAACCCGCCAGATGAAGCCGAAACGAACCTCTAGTCAAGTCAGCCCGCCTTCAAAGAGATGGGGCGGGTCCAACAAGCCCTCCCCCAAGCGCGCGCCATCACGAGTGGCCTATTCCGGGAGCGGAGTCGACCTGCCCCAGCCGGAGTCTTGGGTTAGATGGGCGAGGAGCGGCTGGACTCTGAAGGGCACTGGGGTTGAGACCGTCAGGTTGGTGTTGGTGTGCCGCACGCCCGGGATGTTGATCATGCGTCCGACAGCCTCCTGTAGTGCCGAGAGAGTGACCGCCGCAACTCTGACCATAAGGTCCTCGCGTCCGGCCTGGGTAATGACCTCCAGAACCTCGGGAACCTGCCTGAGAGTTTCGACCACCTGGTCGAGCAGACGCTGGTCGAGCTCCAGGCCAACGAGTGCCTGCACAGCAATGCCTGCCGCTTCCAGGTCTATTACGGGTCGAAATCCCTTAAGGACTCCAGCCTTTTCGAGCCGGTGCAGTCTCGCCTGAACAGTATTCCGTGAGATGCCGAGTTGCGCCGCAAGCTCAGCCACTCCGGCGCGGGCATTGCTGTTGAGTCTCTTGAGAAGCTCCGAGTCCAGCCGGTCGATGGTGATCATTTCGTGTACCTGCATCTTCCAAGATTCCTAGCGATGTGAGCAGAATGTCTAGTTGTTCACCAATAAGTTGATCATATCAAAAAGCTCCCTCACTGTTAGGAAATCAAATCAGTCACCAATCCATCACGAAATGAAACTTCTGGGAGGCAGCATGCGGACGACGTCGATCGACGACTTCTATGGGAGAACGGACGGCATCCAGGCAGGACGTCGTTCATGACAACTGAGCCGATTTCCATGTTGGGGCAGGACGGAAAGTTCCGTGCCAACGAAACCTTGCCGATTGATCCTGTCAGTGTTGACGTTCCCGGCCTTTACCGAGATATGGTCCTGAGCCGGCGCGTCGATACAGAGGCCATTGCACTCCAGCGTCAGGGAGAACTCGGTCTGTGGCCATCTTTGCTCGGACAGGAAGCAGCCCAGGTGGGTGCAGCCCGTGCCATGGGCCCGAGGGACGTTGCATTCCCCACCTACCGCGAACACGGCGTCGCCTGGTGCCGCGGTGTGGACCCCGTCAACCTTTTAGGGCTTTTTCGAGGTACCACTTTGGGTGGGTGGGATCCGAGCGCCAACAACTTCAACCTCTACACACTCGTCATCGGCGCGCAGACACTCCATGCCGTTGGATATGCCATGGGCATCGTCCGGGACGGCGACGTGGGAACCGGCGATCCGGCCCGAGACCGTGCTGTACTGGTCTTCCTCGGAGACGGGGCGCTCAGCGAGGGAGAGACCAACGAAGCGTTCGTTTGGGCAGCAGCGCAAAACCTGCCGGTCGTTTTCTATTGCCAGAACAACCAATGGGCGATCTCGGCTCCCTACTCTGTACAGAGCCGCGTGTCCGTCGCACAGCGCGCCGAGGGGTTCGGTTTCAGAGGGATCCGTGTGGATGGGAACGACGTCCTCGCCTGTCTGGCCGCCACCCGCGAGGCCCTCGCCGTAGCTCGGAGCGGCAGTGGCCCGACACTCATTGAGGCACTTACTTACCGCCGTAACCCGCACACGACCTCCGACGACGACGGACGCTACCGCACCGGCGCGGAGAACGACGAGTGGGAAGCACTCGATCCCATCGACCGCGTTCGGCGCTATCTGGAGGTATCGGGCAGGATCGACGAGGCTTTCGTGGATGAACTCGACAAAGAGGAGCGGGTGCTGGCAGAGCGTTTGCGCACAGGATGCCGCTCGCTACCTGATCCGAGACCTGACTCCTCGTTCCGTAACACCTTTGTTGACCTTCCCGCCGAACTGGAGAAGCAAATGACCGAGCACATCGAATTTGTGGAGGCCGGCGAATGAACGAAACCGTAACCCGAATGCCCATTGCACACGCGCTGAATCTTGGTCTGCGCCACGCGATGGAAGCCAATGACAAGGTTGTCCTCATAGGCGAGGACATCGGACAGCTCGGCGGGGTATTCCGTGTGACTGATGGGCTGCAGAAGAGTTTTGGCGACCTACGTGTAGTTGATTCCCCGCTGGGAGAGGCGGCTATCGTCGGCAGCGCAATCGGTCTCGCCATGGCTGGATACCGGCCGGTGTGCGAGATCCAGTTTGATGGTTTTGTCTTTCCTGCAATGAATCAGATCATTACCCAGCTGGCAAAGTACCGGCACAGGTCAGAAGGCCTGATCACCGTCCCTGTTGTCATCCGTATACCCGTTGGCGGAGGAATCGGCGCTATCGAGCACCATTCCGAGTCGCCGGAGGCATACTTCGCACATACCGCCGGCCTTAGGGTCGTTAGTCCATCGTCTGCACAGCAGGCCTACGACATGATCCGGCTCGCCATCCATAGCGATGACCCAGTCGTCTTCCTTGAACCAAAGCGCTCATATTGGCTCAAGGGAGAAGTCGACCAGAACCGTGCGCCGGATCTACTGGAGAACGCAGTCATCGCCAGGGCGGGGAGGGACCTGACCCTCGTTACCTACGGAGCCCTCGTCCCTGTGGCACTCAAGGTCGCCGATGTGTGCCAAGAAGAGGGTCGAAGCATTGAAGTTATCGACCTGCGATCACTGTCGCCGATTGACGACGCCACCATCCTCGCGTCGGTGCAACGCACCGGACGACTTGTTGTCGCCCACGAAGCGTCCAGGACGGCCGGCCTCGGGGCCGAAATCGCCTCCCGGGTGCAGGACATGGCGTTCCACTACCTTCAGGCTCCCGTGTTCCGCGTGACCGGATACGACACGCCGTACCCACCCAGCCGCCTCGAGGAAGAGTGGCTTCCCGGGCTGGACCGCATCCTCGACGCCGTCGACCGCAGCTTCACCTACTAGGAGGGAAACACCATGACCATCAAAGAGTTCGCCCTCCCGGATGTAGGGGAAGGCCTTACTGAGGCAGAAATCGTCAATTGGCTGGTTTCACCCGGCGACGTTGTCGAAGTCAACCAAGCCATCGTGGAAATCGAGACCGCGAAATCCATCGTGGAACTACCGAGCCCTTTCGCCGGTGCGGTAGCGGCCCTCCATGCAGAACAAGGGGAAACGGTAGAGGTGGGCCGCCCGATCATCAGCGTCGAGACCGGAGCAACGCTTAGCTCCGATTCCGTTGCCTATGCGCCTGCCCCGGCCAGTACGGGGTCCGCGCGTGACGACGAGCCGAAACTTCTGGTTGGCTATGGAGCCCGTGAATCCGGCACCCAGCGCCGACGACGTAGATCAGTCCCTGCCAATGCGCCGGTCCCCGACGTCACGCCATCGACGCTGTCCGGGTCCCCAAAGGCAACACCACCGGTGCGCAAACTCGCCAAGGACCTCGGTGTGAACCTTCCCAGTGTTACGCCTACTGGACCCAACTGCGTAGTGACGCGCCAAGATGTCCTCAGGGCATCCGCCGTGGCTACTGAGGCGTCCGGCCAACCCAAGCCGCAGGCAAACCCCTACCCGGAACCGAAAGGCGACATCCGCATCCCGGTAAAAGGCATCCGCAAGCACACCGCGGCGGCCATGGTGGCATCCGCATTCACGGCACCCCACGTGACGGAGTTCGTCACGGTGGATGTCTCCCGCATGATGGGCCTGCGCGCGGAAGTGGGCAGACGTCGAGAATTCAAGGACATCAAGCTCAGCCCCCTAGCCTTCGTATGCCGAGCCTTCCTCAAAGCCGTGGAACGGACCCCGCAGGCAAATTCCCGGTGGGAGGAAGAAGCACAGGAAATAGTGCAGTTGCGCGAGGTCAACCTTGGAATAGCGGCGGCAACACCACGAGGCCTTGTGGTGCCCAACATCAAGAGTGCACAGAGCATGCCGCTCGTTGAGCTTGCAACGGCGATCAGCAGCCTTGCGGCGACCGCACGGGAGGGAAAGACGGAGGTTTCAGCGATGGCAAATGGCACCATCACGGTCACTAACATCGGTGTCTTCGGCATTGACTCCGGAACACCGATCCTCAACCCGGGGGAAGCCGCGATTCTCGCCGTCGGTGCCGTCCGCCGAATGCCCTGGGTCGTGTCTGACGAAGAGGGTGAACGGATCGAGGTGCGATCCGTCATGCAGCTCGCGTTGTCCTTTGACCACCGAGTAATGGACGGACAGCAAGGTTCGCAGCTTTTGGCTGACACTGCAGCACTTCTGCGCGAGCCCGGCCTTGCAATTCTCTGACCCCAACTACTGCCATGCGACCAGCTACAAGGAACGGAACAATGTCCATGCCTCTCATTGAAGACGAGACATCCATCAATGCGGCCGAGGGCGTGGCCGATGCAACACCGTACCCGGACGCCGATCTGTTCTTCCTCAATGACCTGTTGACCGAATCGGAACGCGAGCGGTTGGCAGCGGCCCGGACGTTCTTCCAAAAGGAAATCCGTCCCATCGCCACAGGCTATTGGAACAGGGCTGAATTTCCATTTTCGATTCTGCCAAAACTGGCAGCCCAAGACATCAACACGCGGGCGAATACACGCCCCTTGCTGGCCGGGCTGATTCAGATGGAACTCACTCGGGCAGATACTTCCATCTCCACCTTTTTTGGCGTCCACCACGAACTTTTCGCGGAAGCGGTTGAGCAGCTCGGTTCCGACGCCCAGCGGAAAACACTGCTACCTGATCTGCTTTCCTTGAAGAAGATTGGTGCCTTTGGGTTGACTGAACCGCTCCACGGCTCGGACATTTCCAGGGCGATGGAAACAACGGCCACCCGAGATGGCGACGAGTGGGTACTCAATGGATCCAAGCGGTGGATCGGCAATGGAACGTTCGCGGACTACGTCCTCATCTGGGCCCGCGACACAAACGACGGTCAGATCAAGGGCTTCATTGTTGAGAAGGGGTGCGAAGGATTTCACACCGAAGCGATTGTCAACAAGATTTCGGTCCGCATCGTGCAAAACGCCAACATCACGTTGAATAGTGTCAGGATCCCGGCGGCCAACTGGCTGCCGGGAACAAAAACCTTCCAGGACACCAACGCGCTGCTGCTGAAATCAAGGGTCTGGGTGAGTTGGCAGGCAGTTGGCCAGCAACTCGCAACCTTCGACGTTGCCCGCGCATACGCGCTCAGGAGGCAGCAATTTGGCCGGCCGATCGCATCGTTCCAGCTAATCCAAGACCAGCTGGTCCGGATACTGGGCAACGCGATGATGTCGCTGTCCACGATGATCCAACTTGCCAGGCTCCAGGAGTCAGGACGCCTGGAAATGACACACGCGGCGTTGGCGAAAGCGGTGTGCACCGAGCGGATGCGTGAGTCAGTGGCACTGGGCCGCTCCATTCTGGGCGGAAACGGAATCAGTACGGATTTTGAAATGGCCAAGATCTTCGCCGACGCCGAAGCCATCTACTCCTACGAAGGAAGCCAGCAAGTCAACACGCTTGTTGTGGGGCGGGCGGTTACCGGATTCTCGGCGTTCTCTTGAGCGTTCAACTTCTCCGGAGACAGCGGTGTCGCGCAGTTCCGACGCCGCAGAGCCGTTCGACCTGACCCACAATCACATATGAGCCCTAAGAACCAGGAGTTGCGTTGAAGCTAGAAGATACATCCGCAATAGTCACCGGAGGAGCATCAGGCCTGGGCGCGGCAACGGCCCGCGCGCTGGCAAAACAAGGAGCACAGGTTCTGGCCATGGACCTCGGCCCGTCCATCGACCGAGCTGAAAGAATCGACGGGGTCACATACCAGGTGGCTGACGTTACCAGTGCAGAGGACGTGCTCCAGGCCGTCGCCGTCGCCTCGACTGATTTGCCGCTGCGCACCGTGGTCAATTGCGCGGGCATCCTGCCCTCAGTGCGCGTGCTCAGCAAGGGCGCGATCCACGACCTCGGTGTGTTCGCAAAGGTTATCGAAATTAACCTCGTGGGATCCTTCAACGTCCTCGCCGCATCGGCAGCGGCAATCGCAAGAACTGAACCGGACGAGCACGGCCAGCGTGGGGTCATCATCAATACTGCCTCGATCGCCGCTTTTGAAGGGCAGGTCGGGCAGATCGCGTACGCATCGTCGAAGGCCGGCGTCGTCGGCATGACGCTCCCTGCGGCCAGGGACCTTGCCCAATACGGCATTAGGGTGAACTCCATTGCCCCCGGCGTGGTGGAAACTCCCATGTTGGCCGGCGTTAGCGAAGAATTCCGGGAGGGGCTCGCCGCCGGTGTGCCCTTCCCCAAACGACTGGCACGCCCGGACGAATTTTCCCAACTTGTCCTGGCCATCATTGATCACGACTACCTCAACGGGGAAACAATACGCATGGACGGTGCCCTTCGAATGTCCCCGAGATAGGCGACATCCAATCCGGAACCGCTCTCGGCCACGGCATCCAAGGCGGCCACCAACGTACGATTCACTAATGCCAAGGTCCTTGAAGCCTTCTCCAGAGGCGGCAGCGACGCGAAGCGATCGGAATTCGCCGCCGCCTGTGCGGGATTGATCAGCTGGGTAGCCATCAACAAGTCGAACAAGTCCCGGCTGCAACGGCGTTCACGTGCGGGCCAAGGCAAGAAGCGTAGCTGTGCGCCGCGGCTCCAGCCAAAGCCTCCAACGTCGCCGCCTTACTCGCCAATCCATACCGCCGGCGCCTTCACTTTGTTCGAAGGTACCGCCGAGCAATCGGCTTCCTTACTCGTAACGCTTCAGGCGGCGGAAGATCCGCCGCCTCTGCGATGCCTAGACTCGGCCTCTTCACCTCTTCACACTAGGGGCCCGGCGCCCCGGGGCCGCCAACGACTTCGAAAGCTTCGGTGGGAGGTCCTTTTGAGTAGTGGCCTCAGAATCTTTGTAACGGCCCGGACTTCAGCGACCAGGCATCCGTAAGCGATATCCTGTCTCAACTAAGCGGGCATCATGATGCTTCTGACGTGGGATGTGGACAACTAACCTGAAACAGCCGGGCCAGCTTGTCTCACTTTAGTCGTCACAGCTCGAACAATCCGCATGCGGTCGCAGACTTCTGACCCGCGCTAGGAAGGGTTTGTGGACAAAAGCATGCGACAACTTAGGCGAGATGGGACATAGACCTGTCGGGGGTGGTGGGAGTTTACTGTTCGGAGCTTGCAGAGAGCATCTGCTGAACTATCTCCAGGAAGGGGGCCTGCGCTCAGCGCATCCGCCGCATCGTAAACTGGAAGTAGTCGCTCAGCATCCAGGCCTGGCTCCAGTTGACGATCCGCCCCTCGTCAGACCTTGTCAGTTCGTCCATGTAGAACGCAGGGCTGCCCGCCGGGATCTGGAGATGCGCGGCGGTCGCGGCGTCGAGCGGCACCGCAGCGACTTCGCAGTCGCTGTAGGCTACCTCGAGTTCCTCATGGTCCAGCAGGATGTCCAGGACTGATCCGTTGAAAGCGGTCCGCACGGTTGCCGGCGGCAGAACGTCGTAGGGTACTACGTCCACGATCCATCCAACTCTGTCCTGGCCATAGGCCTTCACCCGTTCGATGACGAGTGCTGTGCTGCCCTCCGGACGGTCCATCTTCGCGGCGCTATCCGCATCGAGCTCCGTCTCGTAAATCCGCAGATCCAGCGAGGTGACTTCCGCGCCCTGGTCAGAGGCTAATTTCTCGAAGGACTGCAGTTTCAGCAACCCCGATGCCAGCGTCTGGGGCCGGGGCAGAACCAGAGACCCCCTACCCTGGCGCCGGTGGATGTACCCGGCATCCTGCAGGCTCGAAAGCGCTGAACGCACCGTGATGCGTGAAACCTGGTATCTCGTGCACAAATCCGACTCTGTGGGCAGGTGTTCGCCCGCACGCACTGCCCCGGAGAGGATGAGTTCCTGGAGGATGGCGGTTCGCACCTCGTCTGCCAGCGTCTGCCGTGGACCGCGGACCGATGTGGGCGGCAGGGGGGATCTGCGGCCGACAACTGGCTGACTGGCATCGGCTGAGATATGCATACCCTAATCATGTCACACGAATTTTACATATGACTGTTGTAGGTTGACTGACAAATTCGCAGAATCGTGAATGGCAATATAGACCCCACTGTGACGCCCCGTTCCGTTCTGGCGCCCGTCTCTGTTCGTGAACGGAGGACTTCGCAATGTCCCCCAATGAAAACAAACGTCACTGCGCATTCGCGCCGGAGTGTCGTCTTCCGGCCCCGATAACGCGGCTAACCCAGAACGGGGTCCGTCTGGGTGGAGGCGACGGTAAATGCGGTCGCGCTGACAGGGCTTCGCGGGCTGTTGGAGGCCGTCCAATCCGGCGCTCGACTGGCGGTACTCCGGAGGCGGGCCAGTTCCGGCTTTATGGTCCACGACCGTGAAGAGGCGGAAGCCACTCACAATCGGCCGCGCGGACGGACCCGCGTTCCGGGAGTGGAAGTCACGGCCGGACGTTGACATGCTCAGCCGTTTCGGACGAGCTGCTGGGCGGCGTCCGGGACTTCTCTGGGCGTGGTGCAGGATTCATCTCTGTTGTTAGTTGACAGTTGTCATACAAATGAATAGTGTGTTTCACAACAACGTCGTTATCCGGAGGAGCCCTCATGACACACCCGCGACTCGTCGCCAACCCGCTGCTCAACAAGGCTGGTACCGGCTTCCTCGTCGAAGAGTGCCTCAGTTTTCACCAATCGCTGCCCGGCTACGAACCGACCCCTATCAGATCCCTCCCGGGTGTGGCCCGGAAGTTGGGCGTGCGTTCACTCCATGTGAAGGACGAATCGGTCCGCCTGGGCATGCCCTCCTTCAAGATTCTTGGTGCTTCGTGGGCGACTTACCGGGTGCTTGTGGATCACCTCGGTCTTGAATTGGCCGCCCAGCCGCCTCTTGAGGAGCTTAAACACCGCCTGTCAGGAGGCTCGGGCATCTCCTTGACGGCGGCAACAGACGGTAACCACGGCCGAGCAGTGGCCAGAATGGCGTCCCTGCTAGGCTTGCCGGCGCACATCGTCGTCCCGTATGACATGGTCCAGGAGCGGATCGAAGCTATCCGCGGCGAGGGTGCCACAGTGGAAGTGATCGACGGCGGCTACGACGACGCGGTCGCCCGCAGCGCGGAGCTCGCCAATGAACGGACCCTGGTCATTTCTGACACCTCTTGGGAGGGCTACTCGGACCCACCCTCGTGGGTCATCGATGGCTACTCCACCATGATTTCCGAAGTGCTGCAGGAGATCGGGACCGGCGCGATCCCGCGTCCGACCTGCGTTGCCGCGCAGATCGGCGTCGGCGCGTTTGCCGCGGCGGTCGCCCGTGGATTCGGTGGCTTTGAAGGAACACGGCTAATCGGCGTGGAACCCACGGAGGCGGACTGCGTCATCGTGAGTGTGGAGCAGCAGCGGATCATCACCATTGCCGGGCCGCAGCAATCGATCATGGCCGGCCTCAATTGCGGAACCCCGTCGCTTATTGCCTGGCCCGACGTTTCACAGGGCTTCGATTTCTTCTCGACCGTCACCGACGACGATGCGGCAGACGCCATGCGCGCACTCCACGCCGATGGGGTCGTGTCAGGGGAAAGCGGCGCAGCCGGTCTCGCCGGAGTCATGACCCACGCAGCCGGGCTCGGCCTGGGTCCGGACGACGACGTGTTCGTCTTCTCCACCGAAGGAGCCACCGACCTGGCCAGCTTCAACCGCATCTGCGGTACCGAACTCTCTTGACGCAAACAGAACACCCGATCCTGGAGGTACACCATGTCCCACCCCACCGTTTCGCACGTCCGTGTGAACCAAGACCGACTCTGGAACTCCCTGCAGGAGCTCGGAGAAATCGGCGCGTACCTCGATGAGGAAACCGGGCTCCTCGGTGTGCGCCGGCTCGCCCTGACCGACGAGGACATAGAGGGCCGACGCCTAGTCCTTGACTGGATGGAAACTGCAGGTCTGTCCATCCGGGTTGACCAGATGGGCAATGTCTATGCCCGGCGTGCCGGCGCCGAGGAAGCACTGCCGTCCGTCATGATGGGCTCCCATATCGACAGCGTGGGGACTGCCGGTAAGTTCGACGGCTGCCTCGGTGTCCTTGGCGGCCTCGAGGTCATGCGCACCCTGAATGACAACGGCATTTCCACCCTGCGCCCGATTGAACTGGCGATCTTCACAGAAGAGGAAGGGGTGCGCTTCGGCACGGACATGCTCGGCAGCGCGGTGGCCGCCGGGCGGATTCGGTTGCAGGACGCTCTGGAGACGAAGGACAGGGACGGAATCAGCGTGGGGTCCGAGCTGAAGCGCCAGGGATTCATCGGCGAACTGGAGGTACCTATTGCGCCCCCGTATGCCTATCTCGAGTGTCACATCGAGCAGGGCCCTGTCCTCGCCGCGGGCAACACGCAGATTGGCGTCGTCCGGGGCATTCAGGCCATTACGTGGAAGGAGCTCCAGATCACGGGCAGGGCAGCACACGCTGGCGCGACCCCACATTCCCTGCGAAGGAACGCAGGTCTCGCGGCAGCAATGGTCACCATTCGTCTCAACGAGATGGTGGAGTCCGAGCAATACGGGCAGATGCTGGCGACCGTCGGGCGTCAGGACCTGTACCCGAATCTGATCAACATCGTTCCGTCCAATGTCCTGATGACTGTGGACCTCCGCAATCCCGACCTTGACGCTATGCAGAGTGCAGAAGCGGACCTCGAAGAATACTGGGAGGAGGTGGAGCGCGTCACGGGAGTCACCATCACCTCGCGGACCACAGCTAAGACCTTGCCCGTCGCCTTCCCTCAGGAAATGCAGGAACTTGTAGCCAAGACCGCAGCCGACCTAGGTTTCAGTCACTCGGAGATAATTTCCGGAGCCGGTCACGACGCGGGAGAGATGGCCGCACTCAGCCCTGCTGGGATGGTCTTTATCCCCGGACTGTACGACGGCATCAGCCACAACCCCCGGGAGTACTCAACCCCGGAGGCCTGTGCGGACGGTATCAACGTTCTCCTTCAGGCCGCCGTGGAGCTGGCCAATCGCGAAAATTCCTGAATCCCGAAGTGCCGACCCGAACGACGAGTGCAGGACCAGGTCCCGGTCCGGAAGAATACGTCAGAGCCGAAGATACGGACCTCCTCATCCCTGCCAGCACCGGCCGCAGATTACAGACTTAGCCAGTGGCACCTACGCCGGGAGGCATGTTCCTTCGGGCTGAGAACGCGCCAATCCCGAAGCGGACTGTTGATAACCGCTTCGGGATTGGCGCCCGCGTTCGGGATCGCTGGCGGGGTCCGGTAATGCCACGGTCAGATACGTCATGCAGCCGCGCCCAACGATCCAGCAGACAGAGTTCCTATCTGTCCGCACGGGGCTATTCCGGCCCGTCCGCGGGGAACATCCCTAAAGATCCGGACAGACAGTCAATCCTCTGCCTGCCATTCCCTATGGCCGGCTTCTTACCTCGCTGTGCGAGGACGCTCCCTGACACAGGGCCCCTTTAAGGCACGCTGCCGGATGTCCAGTTCACCGCCTATTCAAGTACGTCACCACTCGCCGTCGAACCTCCTTCTTGCTTTTAGGGAGCAGTACTGACAGCTTGAATGAGACCGGACACTCAGGAGCGCCCCCTGTGCAGTTCTGAATCGGTCTTAATGGCTATGGGCGCAGAATTTCCGAGGAACGAAGCCGTCTTCGTCTCCGCAGCCCCAAACGGACGAACTCCTAGGGATGCGCACCGTTCATCATGGCAATGCGCCCGATTCCGGACAGCGTCGGTCAGCAGGCCCGGACGGGGGTTTTTTGTACATTTGGCCTAGACGAAGGCTGACTTCCCCGTCACCGCTCGGGCCACGATCAGCGAGTTGATCTCGTAGCTGCCCTCGTAGGTGTAGAGGATTTCGGCGTCGCCGAAGAGCTTGCCCATCTCGTAGTCGCTGCTGATGCCGTTGCCACCCATCAGGGACCGGCCCATGGCCACCGACGCCCTGGCCAGCCGGGTGGTGGTGGACTTGGCCATCGCCGCCTGGACCATCTCCAGCTTGCCCTCCTCCTGGATTCTGGCCAGCTGCGCCATCAGCGCCAGCGAGGCGGTGGCGTTACCGAGGATCTCGGCCAGCTGCTGCTGGATGAGCTGGAAGCGGGCCAGCTCCTTGCCAAACTGGCGGCGCTGCAGCGAGTAGGAGCGTGCGACGTCGAACGCGGCCAGCTGGATCCCGGCGCCTTGCCAGCCCACCCAGGCGCGCGAATCCCGCAGCAGTTCGTTCGCCCGGGAAAAATCGGTGGCCCCTGGCAGCATGTTGGACGCCGGGATCCTCACCTCGTCGAGGACGATGTCCGCGTTCTGCATGATCCGCAGCCCGATTTTGTTCGCGATCTTCGTGGCGATGTACCCGGGGCGGTCCGTCTCGACGATGAAGCCCTTGATCTGCTGGTCCGCGACGTCCCGCGCCCATACCAGGGCGAAGTCGGCAATGGTGCCGGCGCCGATCCAGCGTTTGGCTCCGTTGATCACCCACTCCCCGTCCTCCAGCCGCGCGGTGGTGGCCAGTCCGCCGGCGATGTCCGAGCCGTGGTCCGGTTCGGTGAGGGCAAAGGCGCCAAGCTGGGTAAAGGCCGTGAGGCCTGGCAGCCAGCGCGCCTTCTGCTCTTCCGAGCCGAGCTGATCGATCATCCCGACGATCAGCTCGTTGTGGATCCCCACCAGGGCCGAGAGCGAGACGTCGGCACGGGCCACCTCGACGTACATCAGCCCCTTGAACAGCTTGGACGTACCGTCCGTCTGCAGGCCGCCGAGGCCGTACTTGCCGAGTGCGTCGAGCAGGCCGAAGGGGAATTCCTCGCGGTTCCAGTACTCGATCGATGCCGCCCGGATCCGGGACTGCAGGAAGTCCCGCACCTCCTGGTACCGGGCCTGCTCTGCCGGCGGCAAAAGGTCCACGATGTACATCAGATCTGCATCAGGAAAAGGCGGGGACGCAGTTATCTGTGCCAGGGTGGCTTCTTCCCTGTCACGGTCTATTGTCTGCACAGCTAGTCCTTCCGTAAGTTCACGCGGGTATCGACCCGTTGAGGCCTCTACATCCGCTTTGGGCTCATGCTCATTAGGGCAACATTCTGGTCCGATCCCGATTAGCGCCAGCGGGCCGACTTTCTCAGCAAGTGCAGCTGGTGCCCACGCCCTGTAATGACGTAGGGACAAGGCAACCGCCTTCATCATCTGTGTCCGGGCGACACCTAGCTCGGATTCGCTAAGGCCGACTTGTCCCGAATCTGGGTGATGATGCCGGAGAAATCACGGCCGGCACCGCCTTGGTTCGCATAGGTATCGTAAATTTCCGAGGCGAGGGGACCCAGTCGGGCGGCCACTCCCGTCGCTTCCACTGCGTTCAGTGCCAGTTTGAGATCCTTGGCCATCAAGGCACCGGCAAAGCCGGGCAGATAGCCATCGTTAGCCGGGCTTGCCGGCACGGGCCCTGGAACAGGGCAATTTGTAGTCAGAGCCCAGCACTGCCCGGAAGCGGCGGAGGCGACGTCGAACAAGGCCTGATGGGTCAGACCCAACTTCTCACCGAGTACAAAGGCCTCACTCACCGCGATCATTGATACGCCAAGAATCATGTTGTTGCAGATTTTGGCAGCCTGGCCAGCTCCATGCCCACCGCAGTGAACGATGCGCTTGCCCATCACGTCCAACAACGGCTTCGCGTAGTCAAAATCTTCAGGCAGAGCTCCCACCATGAATGTGAGTGTCCCTGCTGCCGCACCAACGACCCCTCCGGAAACCGGTGCGTCTATGGCGCGGTGACCAGCCTTGATGGCAAGAGATGATGCTTCCTTGGCCTCGTCCACGTTGATGGTGGAGCAATCCACGAACAGCGTGCCCTTCTTGGCCACGTTAAGCAGGCCCTGTTGGCCCTGAGTGGAGGGGTCACCGCGGTAGGCGTCCAATAGGTGCTTTCCACTCGGCAGCATCGTCAGAACAATGTCGGCGCCACTCACGGCCTCTTGCGCCGTTTCGGCAGTGGAGATCCCATTCGCCCGAGCCTCCTCCAAAGCTGCGGGCATCACGTCGAAGCCGGATACCCTGAACCCCGCGTTCACAAGATTTGCGGCCATCGGCCCGCCCATGTGACCAAGTCCCAGAAAGGCGACGGTTCCGATTCTAAGATTTTGCTCATGCATTGTGCGACTCCCTTACAGCCAGCTTCAGTTCTCGATCGCCCAGCGGCGCAAAATAGGATTCGACGTCGTCACGGCTGACCTCCGCCGGGGTGGCAGGCTGCCAGTGCGGATTGCGGTCCTTGTCCACCACCTGCGCGCGGATGCCTTCGCGGAAGTCGGGGCCGGCCAGGAACCTCAGTCCCACCCGGTATTCCTGCTCCAGTGCTTCCTCAAGGCTCAGGCTTTTGACCCGACGCAGAGACTCCAGCGCCACTTTCACGGCCGTCGGCGACTTCGCCTCGATCGTGTCGGCGACATCGGACGCTTCTCCGCCCACGGTTCGCAGCCGGCGCAAGATCTCCTCGGCGTCGTCGCTCAAGTAGCAGGCGTCAATCCATTCCCGCTGCGCCCCGAGTACGGAGCCCGGGGCCTCTTCGGCGAAACGGGCGACGGCGACGTCCGCCGGCTCGCTCTTCAGCGCCGCTTCCAGTTCGGCCAGGCTTGCGGACTGCACGAAGTGGTCTGCGAGCCCCAAAAACAGCGCGTCGGAGCCTCCCAGGTGCGCCCCGGTGAGAGCTGCGTGGGTGCCGGTCTCCCCCGGTGAGCGGGAGAGTAACAGGGTCCCGCCGACGTCGGGGACAAAACCGATTGTGGTCTCCGGCATGCCCATCCGGGTGCGTTCGGTGACGATCCGGACCGAGCCATGCGCGGAGATCCCCACCCCGCCGCCGAGGACCAGTCCGTCCATGAACACCACATATGGTTTCGGATATGCGGAGATGAGGGAGTTCAGCCGGTACTCCTCCGCCCAGAAGTCAGCGGTCGCATGGCCGCCGTCGAGCATGTCACGGTAGATGGCCACGATGTCGCCTCCAGCGCAGAGGCCCCGGTCACCGGCGCCGCGGACCAGCACCGTGGCGACGGCGTCGTCGTCGGCCCACAGGGTGAGCTGCTCCAGCAGGGCCGATACCATGCCGGCGGTGAGCGCGTTGACGGCATTGGGCCGGTTAAGTGTGACCACGCCCAGCCGGCCGAGGCGCTCGAACAGGACCTCAGCGGCTGGCTCGGTGTTTTCCGGGACGGCCTGCTCCGTCATCAGCTTCCTTCCGGCATCACGAAGCTGGCGCCTTTCCGGATCCCGGAGGGCCAGCGCGTGGTTACTGTCTTGGTTTTGGTGTAGAAGCGGAAGGCGTCCGCGCCGTGCTGGTTGAGGTCGCCGAACCCGGAGGCTTTCCAGCCGCCGAAGGTGTAGTAAGCGATCGGTACCGGGATGGGCACGTTGATACCCACCATGCCCACCTGGACGCGGCTGGCGAAGTCACGGGCGGAGTCGCCGTCGCGGGTGAAGATGGCCACGCCGTTGCCGAACTCGTGCTCGCTGCACAGGCGCAGTGCCTCGTCGTAGTCCTCTGCGCGGAGCACACTCAGCACCGGGCCGAAGATCTCTTCCTTGTAGATCGTCATGTCCTTGGTGACGTTGTCAAAGAGCGTCGGGCCGACCCAGAAGCCGCCTTCGTAGCCTTCGAACTTGAGGCCGCGGCCGTCGGTCAGCAGGGTGGCGCCCTCGTCGACGCCGGCCTGGATGTAGCCTTCGATTCGTTCCTTGGCGGAGGCGGCCACCACGGGGCCGAAGTCTGAGTCCTTGGCGAGGCTGTGGCCCACCTTTAGGCCCGCGATCCGTTCCTCCAGCTTGGCGACGAGCGCGTCGCCGGTGGCCTTGCCGACCGGTACGGCCACGGAGATCGCCATACAGCGTTCGCCTGCGGAGCCGAAGCCGGCGCCCATCAGGGCGTCCGCCGCCATGTCAAGGTCGGCGTCCGGCATGATCACCATGTGGTTCTTGGCACCACCGAAGCACTGGGCGCGCTTGCCGTTCGCGGCTGCGGTGGCGTAGATGTACTGCGCGATGGGGGTGGAGCCGACGAAGCCGATGGCTTGGACGCGGGGGTCCTCCAGCAGGGCATCCACTGCTTCCTTGTCGCCGTTGACGACGTTGAAGACGCCATCCGGCAGGCCGGCCTCGGTGAAGAGCTCGGCGAGGCGCAGCGGCACGGAGGGATCACGTTCGGACGGCTTGAGGATGAAGGAGTTGCCCGCGGCGAGGGCCGGCCCGGACTTCCAGAGCGGAATCATGGCCGGGAAGTTGAATGGGGTGATGCCGGCGACGACGCCGAGGGGCTGGCGCAGGGAGTGGACGTCGATGCCGGTTCCGGCGCTGTCCGAGAATTCGCCCTTGAGCAGGTGCGGGGCGCCGGCGGCGAATTCCACGACCTCGATGCCGCGCTGGATGTCACCCTTCGCATCGGGGAAGGTCTTGCCGTGTTCCGAGGACAATAGGGTGGCGAGTTCGTCCATGTTCTGGTTGACCAGGTCGACGAATTTGAGCAGGATCCGGCCGCGGCGCTGCGGGTTCATGGCAGCCCATTCGACCTGGCCCTTTTCCGCGTTGGAGATTACGTTGCGGACTTCCTCGGTGCTGGCCAGCGGGACCCTGGCCTGGACCTCGCCTGTGCAGGGATCGTAGACGTCGCTGAAGCGGCCCGATGTGCCGTCCACCCGTTGGCCGTCGATGTAATGGGAAATTTGGCGAATCACGGAAATGCTCCTTCGCAGTGATGGTTAGTTCTACAGGGCCGTTCCAATGCACCCGAGGGCCGACGAGCCCTGGATGCCTGTCGGCCGCTAGGTTTTAGGACTTTCCCACCTTGTGCTGACAGACGCCTGTCGCTGGAGTGGGGATGGAAAGACTGTGCGTCGTAGGTTATCCACCGTACGGGAATCTGACTGAGATACAAGACTTTTGTCCGCAAATGTTAGGAAGATCGAGAAAATATCCTGCCATGCGCTTCCATTATGGCTTGATTTCTGGTCAGACGTGCAGCAGAATCGTTAATACACTTCACATTCGCACGACACAGCCGTCGTCCGAACTTCAACAAGGCCTGTCCGGAACATAGACCTGTTCCATCCCGGCCTGAATGGTTTGCCAGAAGGCAAGGAGCGTCATGACACAACCAATCGTTCTAGAGACCGAGGCTTACCCGCCTCGAGGTGCTGGTGTAATCCACAGCTTCGAGCCTCCAAAGGGCGTCAGGGAACCTGTGCAATTTGTGACACCTGAGGGGAAACTCACCGAACAGGGCAAAGACTACGGTTTCGATCTTGACCTGGCTCAGGGACTCTTCCGAGACATGTATCTTGCCCGCAGCCTCGATAACGCAGCACTGGCCCTTCAACGACAAGGGGAATTGGGACTCTGGCTCATGAGTCTCGGTCAGGAAGCAGCTCAGGTCGGCTCAATCCGCGCACTCCGCGCCGATGATCATGTATTCCCCAGCTACAGGGAACAAGCCGCAGCTTTGGCCCGAGGTCTGACCCCCCACCAACTCCTCGCCCAGTGGCGTGGTATCTCGCACACGGGCTGGAACCCGGACGACTATCGTTTCCACATTAACTCACTCGTCCTGGGCGCCCAGACACTTCACGCCACTGGGTATGCCATGGGTATTGCGCGGGAGCAAAGCGACGAAATAGTAATGGTCTACTTCGGCGATGGTGCCAGTAGTCAGGGGGACGTCAACGAAGCACTGAACTGGGCCGCAACAGCGTCGGTGCCCTTGATTTTCTTTTGCCAAAACAATCAGTGGGCGATTTCGACACCCAGCAGTATGCAGAGCCGTACCGCGTTGCATCAACGAGCATCGGGCTTCGGGCTCACCTCTTACCTGGTCGACGGGAATGACGCGATGGCGGTCCACGCAGTCACCCACATTGCTGCGGAACGAGTACGCAACGGTCAGGGTCCGGCGTTCATCGAGGCTGAAACGTACCGGATGGCGGGACACAGCACATCCGATGATCCCGGCAAATATCGGGAGGACCGCGAAGTGGAAAGCTGGCGCCGCCGAGATCCGATTCTGCGGCTGAAGACGCTGCTTGAATCCTCCGGCACGCCGGAAGCTTTCTTCAGTCAGCTGGAAGATGAGGGCAATGCCCTCGCCGACGAGACCCGACGCGCTTGCAGGGCCCTCGAGGAGCCAAATCTGCCGGAACTCTTCGACCGCGTTTACGCCGAACCTCACAGCATGCTGGAGCAGCAGGCCCAAGAGTATGAAGCATTCATAAGCTCCCTGGAAAATGAGGTCCCAGCATGAAAACCCTGACACTTGCCGGGTCCATCAACGCTGGACTGCGCCAGGCTATGGAAGAAGACCCCAAGGTCCTCATGATGGGAGAGGACATAGGCACTCTGGGGGGCGTCTTCAGAGTAACCGACGGCCTGCAGAAACAATTCGGCAAAGAGCGGGTGATAGACACCCCGCTCGCGGAATCCGGAATCATCGGAACCGCAATCGGACTCGCCCTACGAGGATTCAGGCCCGTATGCGAAATCCAGTTCGACGGGTTCATCTATCCCGCCTTTGACCAAATTGTCAGCCAACTGGCAAAAATGAGGGCACGCTCGGGAGGAACCATAAAACTCCCGGTGGTCATCCGTGTCCCGGTGGGTGGCGGAATCGGCGCAGTCGAGCATCACAGCGAATCAAATGAAGCGCTCTTCGCGCACACCGCCGGGCTGCGCGTGGTCGCCTGCTCCAACCCTCAGGACGCCAACGATCTCATCCGCCAGGCAATTGCCTGCGAGGATCCCGTACTGTTCTACGAACCCAAACGACGCTACTGGGACAAAGCCGAAGTGGACAGCTCTTTGGGCCTGGACCAGCTGCGTTCGATGGGGCACGCCCGCATCCTGCGCGAAGGAACAGACTGCACTTTAGTAGCGTATGGACCAAGTGTTAAAACCGCACTCCAGACAGCAGAGGCCGCGGCCGAAGACGGAGTGTCACTGCAGGTAGTTGATCTTCGCTCCATCTCCCCTCTTGACTTGGAAACGCTGAGGCAATGTGCGGAAATTACGGGTCGCTTGGTCGTTGTCCACGAAGCATCGACTTTTCTGGGGCTCGGCTCAGAAATCGCCGCCTCAGTCTCAGAAAGCTGCTATTACTCCCTCAAAGCTCCCGTACTTCGCGTCGGAAGCTACGACATGCCCTATCCGCCCAGCAGGGTTGAAGACGAATTCCTCCCCAGCATTGACCGGGTCCTCGACGCAGTCGACCGATCCCTATCATTTCGATGAAAGGCCACCATGTCGGATAATTTAACGTTCTCCCTGCCGGACGTTGGCGAGGGACTGACCGAAGCCGAAGTTGTGACCTGGCGGGTCGCTGTCGGTGATCCAATTAAGATAAACGACGTTCTCCTCGAAATCGAGACAGCCAAGTCTATAGTGGAATTGCCCTCACCTTTCGCCGGCACCGTCGAACAGATTCTCGTCATGGCGGGTGAAACGGTCCCCGTCGGAACGGCACTTATCGCGATCGCATCGACCGCGGCGGCAACCGAAATCTCCGAGGGCGGCGTCCTCCCGGCCAACGCTCCCGAGGAAGCCCAAGCTGAGTCCAAGCCGTCCGTTCTCGTAGGCTACGGTCCAGGGGCAGCAGCCGGGCGTCGACGCAAACTCCGCAATTCCACGTCGGCAGGTGCCTCTGCAGTAATAACTAATCATCCTTCATCACGATCACAGCCAGCGAAGCCTCCAGTTCGTCAACTGGCCAAGAGATTGGGGGTCGACCTAGCCTCTATTGCCGCGGGATCTGAGGGTCTTGTCACTCGCGGCCAAGTCAAGAAGGCAGCCTCCGTCCAGGCAAGCGTCCAAGCGGCCCCATCAGTTGACGAGTCAATAACCCCCTCGATTAGCACGGCACAGGGAACAGGCACCGACCGGGTGACCCGATATCCCATCAAGGGTGTCCAACGAGCAATGGCTGATGCCATGGTTCGTTCTGCGTTCACGGCACCTCATGCCACCCTGTGGCTGAGCGTAGACATGACCTCGACTCTGGATCTAGTCCAAAGGCTTCGATCCGCCAAGGGGTGGGAGCACCTCCGCGTCACGCCGATGCTGATCTTAGCGAAGGCACTCGTGCTGGCGACCCGGCGCAATCCACTGCTCAACTCAAGCTGGGACGAATCACGTCAAGAGATTGTCGTCAAACACACCGTGAACCTCGGGATAGCCGCTGCCACACCTCGTGGGCTTCTGGTGCCCAACGTTAAGGGCGCAGATGGACTTGGACTGATAGAGCTGGCTGAAGCGCTGAATGACTTGGTGATTGCTGCCCGAGACGGCAAGACAAGCCGTGACGATCTAGTGGATGGCACCATAACCATCACTAATATCGGGGTATTTGGAATGGAAGGGGCCACGCCGATTCTGAACCCTGGTGAGGCGGCCATCCTGGCCTTCGGTGCCACAAGACAGATGCCTTGGGTTGTGGAGGGGGAACTGACTGTACGACACGTCGCACAATTGTCGCTCTCCATCGACCACCGACTCGTCGACGGGCAAACGGGTGCACGCTTCCTGTCCGATGTTGCTGCGATTATGGAACGGCCGCAGGACGTCATCCTGTACGCCTAAACGGGGATGCTAGGCTGACTGCGCCCGGTGAACAGCAGAAAGAGGTGATGGCCATGTCGGATGAAATTAGTCCCCCAGCGTCCCTCGACGAAGTCGACCGGAAATTGCTTCGACTGCTGCATGCGGATGCCCGAACGTCCATCCGCGCCCTGGGACGCGAAATCGGCATGTCGGCAGGACCTGTCAGCGAGCGGCTTGAGAGGCTCGAAGCCCGCGGGGTTATTCGGGGATATCGGGTGGAGGTCGATCCGGCAGCATTCGGTTACGGGATGCAGGTCATCATTGGCATTGAATTGGCTCAAAGCCGACCAATGAGCGAGACCGTATCCGATCTCTTAGCAGTACCAGAAGTCACCCAGGTAGATATGGTGTCCGGCCGATGGGATCTTTCCGTGCGGCTCATCCTGCGCGATCAGGCGCATCTGCGGGATATATTGCTGAATCGCATTTGGAGTATCCCTGACTTCCGGCGCAGCGAATCGATGATTGTGCTTGAAGCACACAACAGCACACGGGACCCGGTGTAGGCAGCGTCGTCCAACGCGCCCGCTCTGAGGGCCACGCAGTAACAAGATGTGCGACTCTCTCAGTACAGAGCCGCACGTCCGTCATCCGAGAGGGACCCAGCATCTCGGGTTGGTTACTTTAAGGTGGTTGGCGGCGGCGTGCTACTCGGGCCGTCTTGCTGTCGACAAAGATCGCAGCTGCATTGCCGGCCCTCATCCCGCGCCTGATTGCCGCCCGCCGCCCCTGCGCCCTGCGGTGGCCCATCTCGGTGAGGGCTGGGTCGCAACGTCCCTCCCTTTGCTATACGAGCTGCGATCAGCGCCTGTGTCGGTGACGGTCGAAAACTGAGCCCTTGTGACGGTTGAAAACTGAGCCACCTTTTCCAAACGATTGTGTGTGGTCCGGGGACATCCCTGACACTGTGTTGTCGGGAGATGGCTGACAGTCTAACCCTCGGTAGACGGTTTGGAGGGACGCCCTCGTTTGGCACCGCTGCCGTGGTAGGTGCCGACGGGTCCCAGTACAAGCTGGCGCAGGATTTCGCCGGTGCTGGCGTGCTGGATCATGACATTGTCCGGGCCGTCGATGACCCCTGACGTGTTCGCCGCTGTATGCCTGACCGATATTGATTTTGCGTCTGCGGAAGTTCACCGATCCGGCTGAGGAGACCTTCAGGACCCGCGGGGCAGAGCTGACGCGGCGGCCATCGGTCGGCGAAGCCTTCCTGGACACGGTGTAGACGGCGGCCGGCGTCTGTTGTTCCAGAGACCGGTGCGGCCTTTCGTGGTTGTAGTGCCACCGGAAGGCGTCACACAGATGTTGCAGGGCCTCGATGCCTGGCGCCGGGCCGTGGTCGGCGTAGTACTCCTTGAATGTGCGGTGGTAGCGTTCAAGCTTCCCGCAGGTCTGCGGATGGCGGGGCCGGGAGTTCAGCTGGCTAACGCCCAGGGCCGCCAGTCGTTCCTGGAAGTGGACCGGTTTGTGTCCTTTGCGGGAGCGGAACTGCAGCCCGTTGTCGCTGATCAACTGTCGCGGCGCCCCGTGCTCCAGCACGGCCGTCTCCATCGCCGCCCAGGCGGCCTGTGCCGTGAAGCGACGGACTGCGTGGGCGCCGATGGCGAACCGTGCGTGGTCATCGATCAGATCCACAATCCAGGCCTTGGAACCATCAGCCAAGGCAACCTGAGTGCCGTCAATCTGCCACAGGTCGTTCGGGGCGTGCCGCTCGAACCGTTTCCATGCCTTCGGCGTCCGTTGCTCTTGCCGGCTGACCAGTCCGTGGCGGCTGAGGACCCGATGGACTGTTGATACGGCAGGTACCGGATCCAGCCCCGCCTGTTTGAGTTTGGTCTGCAGAATCCGGGCGCCCCAACGCGGGTTGTCTACTCGCAGCCGGACGATCAGCGACTCGACCTCGCCGGCAGTTTGCCCAGGAGAGTTTGTGGGACGCCGAGAACGAGGCTGGAGCCCCGAGGTTCCCTCTGCCCACAACCGCCGGCGGTATTCGTAGAAGCTCTGTCGCGAAATGCCGTATCGGCGGGCACGCTTCCGCCACGGAGATGCCATCACGGGCCGGGGCCAACAGGATTTCGAGCCAACGATCGTTCACGCTCATCACTCTCATCTGATAAAGAGTGTCAGCGATGTCCCGCTAACGGACTGTCAGCCATGTGTCCGGACCACACAAATAACCAACGTCAACGTGGCTCACTTTTCAACCCACGAAATGGCTCACTTTTCGACCAGCGCTGACAGCCTGTGGCCTTGCCGTGTCTGCCTCCAGAGGATGTGGGTCAGAAGGTTCCTGCCCGCAGTCTGGCCCTGCTGCCTATGGCTTCCAATGGGAGGCACGCACTAAGGCGGGTTGGCTGCCTAGCCGGCCAGCCAGGGGAAGTGGTTCTTCTGACCGGTGGGCCTACCCCAGTGGGTATGGTTGGTGATGGTCGAAGACTGAGCCGCGGCGAGGTCTCGGTCATCGACCATCGCTGACACGCCGGCAGGGCGCTGCGTGCCTATCACCGCTCGCTCCACATCCTCACGAGCGCCGTATGAACATGCCAAGCTTTGCGCCGGGGGCTGTGTCCGGTGAAATCGCTAGCTTCGTTGCCCGCTGCAGCCTCCAGCCGGTGCCCAAAGCGAGCATCGCTGACTAAAGATGCTTAAACGCAGGCTGGCGCTTTTGCATGAACGCTGTCATGCCCTCTTTTTGGTCCTCATTGGCGAACAACGAGTGGAAAAGTCGCCGTTCAAAGATCACACCTTGGGCCAGGCCCATTTCGAAGGCAGCGTTGGCGGCTTCTTTCGCCATCATCGCCACGGGCTTGGACTTGGAGGCGATGATCTCTGCTGCTTTGAGCGCTTCTTCAACTACGTCGGAAACCGGGACCACCCTAGACACGATCCCGGAACGCTCGGCCTCTTCTGCGTCCATGAAACGCCCAGTCAGGAGCATATCCATGGCTTTTGCCTTCCCCACGGCCCGGGTGAGTCGTTGAGAACCTCCCATACCTGGCAGCACGCCGAGGTTGATCTCAGGCTGACCGAACTTGGCATTGTCGCCGGCAATGATGAAGTCACACATCATGGCAAGCTCGCAGCCTCCGCCCAGAGCGAAGCCATTGACAGCTGCAACGACGGGGATGCGTAGCCGGGTTAACTCCTCCCAGCCGCGGAACCAATCCGTTGCATACATGTCCATGTACCCCTTCGCGGCCATCTCCTTGATGTCCGCTCCGGCGGCAAATGCCTTTTCGGAACCGGTGATAACAACCGCGCCTACGCCTGGATCCGCATCCATGGAGCTGACAGCGGCGACAAGCTCAACCATGGTGGCATGGTTGAGAGCGTTCAGCGCCTCCGGACGATGCAGGGTCACCAGTCCGACGCGCCCTCGAAGCTCCACGAGAATATTCCTTGCACCTTCGGTCATTTCCGTACCTTTCCTTCGATGATTGTTTCAGCCACATGACGTTCGCTTACTCCGTTGTATGCGCTCAGCGGTCGGATCAGCGAGCTCGAGTCGAGCTCCTCCATAATGTGTGCGGTCCAGCCAGTGATTCGGCTGGCGACGAAGATCGGTGTGAACGTGGGGGTGTCGAAGCCCATCAGATGATAGGTCGGTCCTGTTGGGTAATCGAGGTTGGCCTTAATGGCCTTGGTCTCATCCATCGCGGATTCGAGACCGTTGTACAGGCCCAGAAGTTCGGGGCGGCCGTAGTGGGCAATCATCTTGTCCAAGGCGGACTTCATGGTAGGCACGCGGGAATCACCGTGCTTGTAGACACGGTGGCCGAAGCCCATCACCTTCTTTTTTTGTGCCAGTGCATTTTCCATCCACGCCTTGGCCCGGGCCGCGGCCTCCTCGAGGGATTCCTCTGGACGGATGCCGATCTCGTCGAAGGTATGCATGACAGCTTCGTTGGCGCCCCCGTGCAACGGGCCCTTGAGCGCGCCGATCGCGCCGGTCACTGCCGAGTGAAGATCGGAAAGGGAAGACGTAATGACCCGGCCAGTAAACGTTGAGGCGTTGAAGGAGTGCTCCGCGTACAGGATCATCGAGACGTTGAAGGCCTCAACGACCTCCGGCGCCTGTTCCGCCCCGAAGGTCATCCACAAGAAATTGGCGGAGTAGTCCAGATCTTCACGGGGTTCGATTAGCTCCTGGCCGCGCCGTCGGCGCTGGTCGTAAGCCACGACAGCTGGCATCGCGGCAAATAGGTCGAGGGCCTTGGCTAGGTTGGCCTCCCGGGAGGAATCTTCCGATAGTTCATGAGATGCGCCCATGACTGAGACAGCCGTTCGGCATACGTCCATGGGATGGCTGGTCAACGGAAGCGAGTCAATGACGCTCTTCACCAAGGGGTCCAGTCGGCGGCGGGGGCGTTCTTTTGCCGCAAACTCTTCAATCTGCCTCGGATCGGGGAGCTCGCCGTTCCAGAGTAGGAAGGCGACCTCCTCGAAGCTGCACTTTGCTGCGAGTTCCTGGACCGGATAGCCGCGGTACAGCAGAGAGTTGGTTTCGGCGTTGACCATGGAGATGGCGGTGTAATCCACCACGACTCCGGCCAGTCCTTTGCGTATTTCGATGATTTCAGGATTCATATGACGTCCTTGTCTTGAGTTGTAGTTCCGGGTCGATCAGCGAGTCCGGGTATCTGAAAGTTCAGGCCTCTGGTGTCGAAGCGGTTGCAGGCCGGGTAGTGAACGAAGTCGCACAAAGCCCTTCCAACTGCCCCTACAGGCTGCACTGGCTCTTCCGCGCTTCGAGAACACATTCCGCGGCTGCCATGGCTCTGACGAGCAGGCCCAGCGGATATCGCCATGTTAACGGTCTCGTCTCGAAGCTCGTCCCGCGGTGAACGAAGGGTTGTTGCCGGATTCGGTCATTTGTCCCGGCTCGGGACGTCCTCCATGTACCGGAGGGCCAGGAACTCTGACTGATAGGTTCTTCGTCGCGTCGGGGAATGGCGTCGGTTCGGCCCGCCCCAATGCCCACCCAGGAGCCGACGGAAGCGGACTCGTTTCGGGCTCAAGCGAGACTGAATAACGTCGCCGAAGACTTCGTCGGGGTCGAGGCGGCGGAATTCTTCGGCGAGGCAGTCCTTGAGGCTGCGGCGCGGCAGGGAGATCCGCTGCGCCGGCTGGCCGGGCTGGGTCAGTTCCGCCACGGACAGTCCGGGCCGGAACAGCTGGACGTCGCCGCTGGAGCGGGTGAGCCGGACGCGGCGGATGCCGGTGCCCGCGGGATCGGCCACGATCGTGACAGGTGCTTGCAGGGCCCGGGTGAGCCATGCTGCAAGGAGCAGGGTGCTGGGGGAGTCCGAGGCACCCTCGACGGCGATGGCCGAGACCGGGTCTCCGTCCATCTGGTCGAAGACCGCAGCCAGCTGCATGCGCCAGTTCGTCAGGCGCGTCCAGGCAAGGTCGGTGTCCCCGGCCTTGTACGTGGAACGGATTCTTTCCAGCGCCAGGGCCGGGTCCGCCTCGTTGGCGGAATCGGTGATCCGGCGGTGCGCGATGCGTCCGATCGAGGTCTCGCAGGCACTTTCCGGCGCGCCGTGCGGCCACCAGGCCACGATCGGTGCGTCCGGAAGCAGCAGCGCGGCCACGAGCGATTCACTTTCGTGGGCCAGCTGGCCGAAGCCGCGGAGCACGATCACTTCGGAGGCACCGGCGTCGCCGCCTACCCGGATCTGGGCGTCCAGGCGGTCCGGGGCTTCGGCCCCGGCGTCGGCGAGGACGATGATCCGGCAGGGGTGTTCGCGGCTGGCCTCGTTGGCGGCCTCGATCGCCTCCTCCTCCAAGCCGGACTTGGTGACCACCACAAGGGTGAGCACGCGGCCCAGGGCGATCACGCCGCCCTGCTCGCGCAGGGCCGTGATCTTCTTGGAGATCTTCGAGGTGGTGGTGTCCGGCAAATCTACAATCATGGCCTTCTCCAGGTTCGTCCGTCGCGGGCCAGCAGTTCGTCAGCCGAGGCAGGGCCCCAGGACCCGGGAGCGTACGGCTGCGGCTGCTCAGTCAGCCCGGCCCAGTATTCCTCGAACGGGTCAAGGATCTTCCAGGACAGCTCCACCTCGGCGTGCCGCGGGAACAGCGGCGGCTCGCCCAGGAGGACGTCCAGGATCAGCCGCTCATAGGCTTCGGGGCTGGACTCCGTGAAGGAGTGGCCGTAGCCGAAGTCCATGGTCACGTCGCGGACTTCCATCTGCGTGCCCGGGACCTTGGACCCGAAGCGGATGGTGGCACCCTCATCGGGCTGGACCCGGATCACCACGGCGTTCTGGCCGAAATCGTCCTCGCCGTGGTCACGGAACAGCAGGTTAGGGGCGCGCTTGAACACCACCGCGATTTCCGTGACGCGCCGGCCCAGGCGTTTGCCGGCGCGCAGGTAGAACGGCACACCGGCCCAGCGGCGCGTGTTGATGTCCACGCGGATCGCTGCGAAGGTTTCCGTCTTGGAGTCGGCCGGGATGCCGTCCTCGTCCAGGTAGCCCTGGACCTGTTCGCCGCCCTGCCAGCCGCCCGTGAACTGGCCGCGGGCGGAGTGCGTGGAGAGGTCCTCCGGCAGCTTGACGGCTGCGAGGACCTTTTCCTTCTCCGCACGCAGGTCGTCCGCGTTGAAGGAGATGGGCTCCTCCATCGCCGTGAGCGCAAGGAGCTGCAGGAGGTGGTTCTGGATCACGTCGCGTGCCGCGCCCACACCGTCGTAATACCCGGCCCGGCCGCCCGTGCCGATGTCCTCGGCCATGGTGATCTGGACGTGGTCCACGTAGTTCGCGTTCCACAACGGTTCGAACAGCTGGTTCGCGAAACGCAGTGCCAGGATGTTCTGGACCGTTTCCTTGCCCAGGTAGTGGTCGATCCGGAACACCGCATCCGGCGGGAACACCGATTCGACAATGTCGTTCAGCTGCCGGGCTGACTCCAGGTCATGCCCGAACGGCTTCTCGATCACCACCCGCCGCCATTTGTCCCCGTCGGCCTGCGCGAGGCCGTGCTTGGACAGCTGGCGGCAGACCTGCTCGAACGCCTTCGGCGGGATCGAGAGGTAGAACGCGTGGTTACCCCGCGTTCCGCGCTGCTCATCGAGCTCATCGATGACCTCACCGAGCCGCTCAAAGGCGTCATCGTCGTCGAACTCGCCCTGCACAAAGCGGATACCCTCAGCGAGCTGGTTCCACACCGCCTCATCAAAAGGCGTACGCGCAGACGCTTTCACCGAAGCCTTCACCTCGGCCGCGAACTCCGCATCCGACCACGGACGCCGGCCGAAGCCCACCAACGCGAAGCTGGGCGGCAACAACCCCCGGTTCGCCAGGTCATACACGGCCGGCATGAGCTTCTTACGGGCAAGATCCCCGGTCACTCCAAAGAGGACCAACGAGGACGGACCGGCAATACGGTTCAAACGGCGGTCACGCGGATCCCGGAGCGGATTACGGCCCCGGCCCGCGGACTTGCGGCCGCCGGTGAGTGTTCCTGGCATGGTTGCGTGGGTGCCTTAGCTTTTGGTGGAGGGGTGCTGCCTGTTACATCAGGGTGATCGCTTTTCGACATCCCTGAAATTTTCTGTGGTGAACGATCATTTGGTTCGTCACGATCGCGTTTTGGGTACCGGCCAAAATCCGGCGCTGGATGGCCTAAACATCGCCGACTGCGTCAGCTTGAACCTCGATGAGCCAAGATCGGCTAAACAGTCGAGACACTTCAACGACCGTCGCTGCGGGGGGAAGTTTGCCGAAGTAGTCTGAGACGACCTTCGACTCGATCGCGGAATAGGCATCGAGATCTGTCGTGAATGTGAGCAGGTGTGTGACATCTTCCCACCCAAGGTTCACGTGGGAGAGCGCCCGTCCCACTGACTCGTAGCAGGCCCTGGTCTGGCCCTCCATGTCGCTAATGAAGAGATCTGATCCATCCACGTCGACGGCCACTTGGCCGCTGATGCGGTAGTTCACCGACCCCGTGCTTCGTGTGATCTGTGCGTACGCGTCCTCTGCAGGAAGACAAAGTGTCGCAGGGTTTATTCGTTGGACTGTCATGGCCCGGTACTCCTTCTGTCGCTTTTTTGCCGACTCTAGCCGAGGATCAGGCATCGTTTCCGGTTGTCTTTCTCACAGGGGCGGAGCGAGTGCCTGCCTCCTAATACTCCGAGAGGCGAGGGGTGACGGACTTCATTAGTCTTCTTGCCGGTAGTGCCAACGCGTTCTCGAGTTAGATGACGAGCCGCACCTCTACATCGTCACTTTCATGCACCAGGATCCGACCCAGCCCCTGATCCAAACTGACCCAGAAGACTTTCGCGTCGCTCCCGATGTCATCGATCAGACCCGTGGCGGGATACTCTCCGCTTCGCTGTATCGCCACCGCGTCAAATTTTCTGAGGTGGACCCAGCCGCCGATGACCAGTGGCTCGGACACAGTCTTCTTGTCACCCATCGCCAGGTGGACGGTCGAGCTCGTCCCTTTCCATGGTCATTCCAAAAGGAACCTCAGGACTCACTTCCACAGTGAATCGGTCGAAATCGTGCCGACGGACGAGGACACCGTGCGAGCCCAGCTGCATCGCTGCAGCCTGCGCCAAAGTAACGGCATCGTTCAGCCACGCGGAGAGGTCGGAGGCTCTTGCCCCCGTGACTTCAATTCGATGTGGCATATGAGGCGTCTGGCCTGAAAGTGCCTCCACCGGCAGACTGAACTCTCCTGCCGGAGGGCCGTTTTCGATGTCAGGTTCGTTGAAGAGCCGCCTCAAATAATTCTCGACGCTAGCAACGCTCGACAGATATGTATCATTTGCCATGCTTCACTCCTTTGATCACCTCGGGGACCATCTGATCCGCCAGTGCAAAACGCATTGGATGCAAATTTTTTGAATTTATTGAATGAATTCACATGACCCGAAGGGGTACTCCCCCACGACCACTTTTCCGGAAGCGTGACCGGCGCAGACTGGGATGTGACGAAGCCCCTCGAGCTCATTTAGCCTCTGGAGGGATTCTTTTTCACCCGGAGGTCTTCGCGGTCTGGATAAACTAGTTGGCCTCGACGTGCAGACGCGGCGGCCGACTTCTTGGACGCCGCGTCTGCACATACAGGGGTGGGGTCTTAGCCGATCGCAGCCTTAAGCTCCTTGGCGGCCAATCCAGGGTCGGCAGCACCGTAGATTGACCCACCGACAACAGCAACGTCAGCGCCGGAGCGCTGCACTGCATCGATGGTCAACAAGTTCACACCACCTGCGACGGAGAACGGCACCCGCGCGGCTTCTCCGGCTCTAAGGAGGCCTTTCAAGTCGTAGCCAGGCTGGGCCTGCTCGTCCAGACCTGCATGAAACTCTACGAACTCCGCTCCGAGTGCGCATACTTCCTTGGCCCGTGAAACCTTGTCGGCGACTCCGATCAAATCGACAACGATGCCCTTGTTGTGTGCTTGAGCTGCCCTCACTGCACCGGAAATCGTGGAGTCGTCGGCGCTGCCAAGTACTGAGACCAGGTCGGCGCCGGCTTTGAACGCGATGTCTGCCTCGAGTTCGCCGGCGTCCATTGTCTTCATGTCTGCGAATACGATCTTGTTCGGGTGGGCTGTTTTGATGACGGTCACAGCGGAGAGACCGGCACTCTTGATCAGTGGTGTTCCGAGTTCGATGATGTCTACATACTCGGCGACCTTGCCGGCCAGTTCCAAGGCGTCGTCAAGAGTGAGTACGTCCATAGCAACTTGAAGTTTCATACTGTTTGTCACTTTCCATAGGGATTATTTTTGGGAATGATCTGGCTTGAAGTGATGCGTCTCTTATTCCAGGTTGGCGTGCCGCAGCCATAGCTCTTCGGCCGACTGTGCATCCTCGTCCCACAGGCACTGAAAGACGGACTCCAGGACAACGAAGGACACCTGTTCGAAAAGACTTCCGGAGTATTGTCTAGACGCCGCGGACCCGTGGTCGGTTTTTTGCACGGCAGGTACAAGCACCAACGCATCTGCTAAGGCTGCCAAGGGGGATTCAGATGCCGTCGTGATCGCGATGACGGTGGCCCCCGCCTTTGCAGCCGCCCGTGCCGACTGGACAACACTGGCAGTAGTCCCGGATCCGGATGCGACTAACAGAAGGTCGCCCCGTCGGATTGCCGGGGTGGTGGTCTCACCTGCGACATGGACGATCAGACCAAGATGCATCAGCCTCATAGCCGCCATCCGGAGGACCAATCCGCTGCGTCCTGCTCCAGCAACGAATACCCGGTTGGCCAGCTGCATGTGGCTTGCCAGGACGGCCAGCTGTCGCTCATCAACCCTGAATGCTGTTTCCGAGATCTCGTTGGAGATCAGGATCAGCCGTGCTGCTACGTCTTCGCTCCTGTTTTCAAGGGCATGGGGGCCCGCGTCGACTCTTAGATTCATATTTACTCCTCTTGGCTACAAATTGGTTAGAACTAGTGGTGGTTGCCGCGAGGTCCGTGGTGCACGGATATCAATCCGTGTCAGGAGGACCCTCCCGACTATTCGTTCGGCCAGGAGCGGTGGACTCGCGCGAAACGTCAAATGCCGAGTGGGATGTTCGCGTTCGAGGCGGAGTCGACTGCATCGACCTGAACCTCCACTAGCCAGCGAGTATCGATCAGACGAACGACTTCGACGACTGTCGAGGCAGGCGGGCAGCTTCCGAATAGGGGTTTCACGATGAGAGCCTCGCAGGCGACATAACTGCTGATATCGGTCGTGTAGACGGCTAGGTGGGTGACTTCCCGCCACGTAATGCCTACCGCTTGCAGGGCCGCAGCCACGTTGAGGTAGACCTGCTCGACCTGTCTAGCCATATCGCCCGTACCGACTAATGTTCCCGTCGAATCCTGCGAGGTGAAACCGCTAAATCGGTAGCCTGTGCCCTGAGAGAACGCCACGATCTGTGAGTTGATGCCGGGTTCATGTGGTGGCAGGCTCCGTGGATTCAGGCGCCTGTGCGTCATGACTCTCGGGGTCTGCCGGACACGGTCAATACCGAATTCGTCTCAGAGGCGTTCATAGAGGTCGACCCGCCGATCACCGAGCACATTATTGAACGGCCCGACGACCTTGTCTCGAGCCGAATTCAGATCGCACGAGACCATAGTCGTGCCAGGCTCACCGGACAGGATAAGCGGCGCCATCGGATATCCGTCCGGCCCAATCACGACGCTTGCCCCGGAAAATTCGTGTCCTCGTTCCGCATTTCTGGCGCGGTCGGAAACGGCGATGAACACCCCATTGGTTTCGGCCATGCTCTGAACAATTGCAACAACAAACGGACGTTCTCCTGCCGGCGCCTGCATTCGCGGCCAGTTGGTTGGCACAGCAATGAGGTCTGCACCGTCGAGTGCCGCGAGCCGTACCCATTCCGAAAATTCAATGTCGTAGCAGATGAGAGTCGCGATACGTCCGTGGGGCGTGTCAATCACCCTGGGCTGTTCATGGCCAGGTTCGAAGATGGCCAGCTCCTGGTCCCACAAATGAGTCTTGCGGTAGACATCGCGGACACCCGTCTTGTCGACAACGACTGAACTGTTGCGAACCTTGCCCTCGAGGTCGAGTTCACATAGACCACCGACGATGACTGCGCCGGTGTCGGCTGCCAGTTCACACCAGGCGGACACTGTTGCACCATCAATGCGTTCGGCCAAGATTTGGGCCTCGTGCCTGTTCTGGAAGTGATAACCGGTGTTAGCGAGCTCGGGAAGTACCACCACCTGGGCTCCGTTTGCTGTCGCTTCGAGGACCGCCCGCCTTGTAATCTCAAGGTTTGCCTCTACATCGCCAAAGACCAGCGCCAGCTGGCACACTGCCACGTTTGTCATTGTGTTTACCACCATTCCACCTCAATTGGAGTAATTAGTTCGGGGCCGGTGGCCCCCACGATTATGTTGTTTTCCATGGCTACGCTGCCGATATCGGGCCAGTAGAGAAAGACTTCCAGTCCAAGCGCGTCGCCCTCGCGGATCACATCTTCGTTGTCCTCGACGTCCGCTTCGGCCGCGAGGTTGGGGCCTTCCCAGAAGAGCCCGACGCCGTGGCCGAATACCGGCCACGCCGAGCTTGCCTGGTCCTCTGCGGTTCCGGTCGCAGCGCGTAGTTTTTTGCCCAAGGCGATCAGGTCTCGGACCTTGGTTCCGGGCCTGGCGGCGGCCGCAAGGGAGTCGACGATGGCGGCGGCGCTTTCGATGCCTTCTTTCTGCAGCGAGGAGGGCTTGCCGCCCACCACGACCGTGCGCCCGGGGTCCAGCCAATATCCTTGAAACGCAGGACCGTACATCCAGGATCGGAATGTGTCTCCTTCGACGAGCGGAATGTGGGGAGAGGCTCCCGTGCGGACGTCTTCGGACCAGCGGTAGGGTGCCCGACCGCTGCCAATTGGCGTGAAGGCAACTGCTCCGTGGCTAACTGCAATGCTGTGGCCGGCTGCCGCCGCTTCGGCCTGTGAGCATCCGCCCCTTACGGCCGCCGCCAGCATGGCAGTCATGGCCTTAGTGAAGATTTCTCCTCCCTCGCGGAGGCAGTCCAACTCGGCCGGGCTCTTCTGCCGGCGGACGGCGTCCAGCACATCATCGGCAGGAACGAATGAAACTGCGGGGAACTGCGCGCGCAGTTTGTCTAGATACTTGGCAGGCATCAGCGAATATCCGACGAGTCCCACCCTTCCTTGAACCCCCCTGCGTTTGAAGGCCGAGGCTACACCTCGGGTGATGATCCAGTCGTAGACCACATCATCAGTGGCGATGTCCGTCGGTTCGGGCATGTCGCAAACGAGAGTGGGTGCATCCCCGGTTGATGAGAGGATCACCGCCGACTGGCCGACGCCTTCCCAGAGTTCACCGTCTTCGTCATTTCCGGGCTGCACGGAGTAGTAGTTGGTCAAGTAGACGACGTTGGCGCAGCGATCATGTGTGCCGGCGCTGCGACCCCAGACGAGTGCGAAATCCAGCTGACGTTCCACCAGGACAGACTGTGCGTTCGTCCACCGCTGCTGATATTCAGATTGTAAAAAGTACACAGTACGGCCCTCCGGCTCCGACGTGGTTCATTCTGTGGACAGCATGACGTGCAGGGTCTTGGGAGCGCGGGAGAGGAATCCACGCGTCAGGACTGGTTTCCCCTCCACACCCGTGATGGTTGAGTACCGTGCGAAGAGTTCCTCGAGCGTCATCCGGGCGACTTCGCTCCCGAAGTTGCGTCCGGCGCAGATGTGGGGGCCGTATCCGAAGGAGAGGTGGGGAGGACCTTGACGGTCGAGGTCGTACAAGTCCGGGTTCTCGAAGTGCTTTTCGTCCCGGTTTGCCGAGCCGATGGCCAATTCGATCACTGCCCCTTCCACGATTTCTCGGCCGTGGAAGGTAAAGTCCTGGTTTGCGCCGCGGTCCACGAGGGTGAAGGGAGGTTGCCACCGTAACCCTTCGTTGATGCCCGCCTTGACCAGCGTGTTGTCTTTGAGGACGCGCTCCATCTGCTCGGGCCGTGTCAGAAGTCCGCTGACGGTGCTTGCGGCGAGGTGACCGGGTTCCTGGGCTCCGCCAGCAATCGCGATCAGGATCGACGGATAAATGAGGTTCCGTGTTCGCGGGCAGCCCTGCTCCCTGCCACTGTGGATCATATGCGACAGCAGCCCCGAGTTGGGTTCGTGTTCGAACTTTGCAAGAAGCGGGTCAACGATTTCCTTGACCTCATCCAGCACCCCGTCGGAGATTTCGAAGAGTTCCGGATTCATCGTGACGTTCCCAGCTCCGGCACCCAGCCCGTGGAACCATCGGCGCATTGTCGACGCATCCACATCCAATCCGAGCAGCCTGGCCAGCGAAAGTCCGCTGATCGTTTCAAGGGCCTCCAGCAAATCGATCTCACCGCTGTCCGGAAGGGCGTCCACTATTGCCTTAGCGATTGGCCGAACCATTCCCTCCACATAGGTGGGGACGGCTTTGGGCAGCAAGGGCGGGTCGATTCCCGATCGAAGGTCCCGGTGTTCCTCGCCATCCGATTGAAGAATATTTGGCCGGCCCACTGCACGCCCGATCGATTCGGCGTTCTTGGCGACGCCAATCTCACTCATTCGACGCGCAGCGACAATATCGTCACGTCTGGTGACGAACCACGCGTCGAATGCCGGAACGAACGCGATGGGCGCTTCAGTCCTGAGGCGGGCATAGACCGGGTAGGGGTCGACTTCCATTTCTTCAAGCGTGATCTCATCGATCCACGAAGGCTGCGTTGTCATGATCTAATACTCTCGAGTAGTCTCCCGCCACACATCGCCCACTTTGGGTAATTGGTGGCCAGACGGGTGGAGCCAGTCAGTAGGCTCCTGGATAGGGAAGATAGCGGCCGGGCGATGATTCAGCCAGAGGGTCGCGGGGATCCTGCGAGACCTCGACCGGGCGGCAGTTGGTGGCTAAGGGACAATGACGTCGATTGTCAGGCTCTTGCCCTTACACCTGGACACGCACGGCATCATCCACTTGCATGTTTCGCGTTCTTCCTCTGTGAGGATGGAATCCCGGTGCAGCGGTGTTCCCGCAAGGACCCCGATTTCGCACGTGCCGCACAGCCCTTCAAGGCAGCTGGACACGGTGGCCACACCCCGGCGTTCGAGGACTTCGAGAAGGGTTTCATCGGCCGCGACAGGCAATACCTCCCCCGTTGAGCCGAGAACGACCTCGAACGGCTCGTTGGGAACGGCTTCGAGCGCAGGATCGATGAGGGCCCCGAAGCGCTCCACATGGACTCCGAGCAGCGGATACTTCGCCGCAGCGTCGTTCAATCCCTGGATCATCCCCGACGGGCCACAGCAGTAAATCTGAGTGCCGGCGTCGCAGCCATCCAACAGGGCTTCCAAATCCGGATGGCCGGCCTCGTCGGAGAAGACGAGAGAATACTCGCCGGCGTCAAACTCCGCGAGCTCATCAAGGAAGGCCATCGAGTCCCGGCGCCTTCCGCTGTAAAGCAAGTGCCGGGCGGCGCCGCGTCGTTTCGCGGCCCTCATCATGCTCAAGATTGGCGTGATCCCGATACCGCCGGCGATAAAGAGGTAAGAACTGGCCGGTGCCAGAGGAAAGTTGTTGCGGGGGTTGCCGACGACCAGCCGGTCACCGGCCTGAACCTTCAGATGCAACGACTCCGAACCTCCGCGGCTGTCGGGCGCACGGAGAACACCGATGCGCCACGACTTTGCGATTCCGAAGTCACCGCACATTGAGTACTGCCTGACAACGCCATCCGGTGTGGTGACATCAACATGCGCTCCCGGGTCCCACCAGGGAAGAGGCTCACCGTTGGGGTCAACTAGCTCAAGCCCCAGGACTCCGTCGGCGAGTTCCGTTCGTGAGCTCACTACAAGCTCATACGTATCTGAGACCGCGCGGGTGGCGAGAGCCCTAGGGTTCTCTATGTTCGCGGGCTGTACTGCGGTGTCCGACATGATGGCACTTTCTTTGGGCTGGGATGTTGAAATGCTTCTGCGAATGAATGTCAGATGAAGTCACGGGACGGATGCGCGCGAGGGAAATCCCTGAGCAGGCGCAGATAGCGACGCAGATGCGCGTCTGCTTTGATCAGGCGGAGCGGGCGGAATCGCATCGTGTTGAGGATCGGCGCGTCCTCACCGACGATCTTCTCGTTCCATGCCATAGCTTCCGTGGCCCACGCTTCGATCTCGGCCTTCTGTTCGGCCGAGCCGTCGCCCTTGGTCGTCGCGACGATCTGATAGCCCACATGATGGCCGGGTTTGGTGGTTTTGCACGCGTACATGGTGTACCCGAGACGATCTCCGGACATGTCTTCCGATCGGAAGAAGTTCGTCGCGATGATGGTGAGATCCAGTTCGAGATCATAGCCATGGTCGTTCCCGGTCATGTGGTACGAGCCGCTCCACTGGTCCCAGGTGATGCCGTCCATGGGTGGGGGGTCGAACTCGAGGCCGTGGACCCAGATGATGTGGTTGAAGTCGAAGGTGTTGCACATGTATTCCCAGCCATCACCACTGATTTCGAACTCGGTGATGCCTACTACTTCGAGATCGTTGTCCGGCACGCTGAATCCGGGCAGATCGAACAGAGGTTCCTCGCCGTTGAATGCGAAGATCACACCGAACCGCTCCTGGGTGGGGAAGGCGAAGACTCTGGCGCCTTGCGGCACAGCGTCGCCGCTGCCGGTCTTAGTGCAACGCCCGTCACGTTCGAAACGCCAGTAATGGAAGGGGCACCGGATGGCGTTGTCCAGGACGTCACCACCGGACAGATCGGCTCCCATGTGAGGGCAGTATGAGGAGACGACCGATGCGGTGCCGTCTTCGCCGCGGAAGACGGTGACTCGTCCGCCCAGGAACTCCTTGCCGAGCACTTTTCCTTGGGGTACTTCTTCCGAACGGGCGACGGGGAACCATGTCTGGGAGTAGAGCCCTTTCTCCCCCTCCTTGGGGACTACGCCGTTCTCGTAAAGGGGCGACGGCTCGTGGGATTCTTCGGTCGGCGTCAACGACTGAATCTCGGTGTCCATGGAAGTTCTCTTTTCGGTGGTGGTTTCGAATCTCCCTCAAGAATGTCAGCGACGTGGCGCTGCTCACATGCCCCGAAACGGGTAGTTCGAGTTCGTCGGCCCCGAGGGTGACTCTGGCCCTCCGGCGTCATGGATGCTGAATCGTGGCCGGCTAGAGAAGGCCGCGGCTGCGTCCGATCTTGAGATGCTCTGCAAGTGCCTTGAAGGTGTTCACCGAAATGAACATATTCGGCGGCGAACTCGGGACCGTCATGAGCCTTGGAAGGTCCGGAGGACTTCGAGCTCCCGCTTCGACAGAGGTTCTTGCAAGGGGCCTGTCTAGGCCTGATATGTGAAAGTACCGCCTGGATTGACTCGAAGGATCAGTCCTCGAGGCCGGTGGAGGTATCGGCGACAATGCAAAGGGTGGTCCGAAATCTCCAGGTCGGGCAATTCGTGATCTACAATCACGAACCGGACGACTCCGCACTTCGTCCTGAAAACGGATCTTCGAAGACGTTATCCTGCCGGGCACCTACGCCTACGTGGCGTGAAGCGCTTGAACATGGAATGGCCTGGCGCCGCAGGATTTGGCAACTCGATGATCACTCACTACCCGGACCCGGTTCTGGAAGTAACGAGAAGAGCAAACTGGCCACCATCGTAGAAACTGTCCGCCCGAATTGCATCCGCGCAGACCGCCACGACATCCTGGTCACGCAGCATGGGATTCGTCCCACAAGGTCTATGGGTCGAAACCGTGAGCGACTCTCTTCGTCCGCTTCACGCTCGGGGGTGCGCTGGCTGGAGTGACTCCGGCCCGACGCCTCGGCAGAACGGGCAGTCGAGGAAGTCAAGGGCGGAGCTGCAGACTACACAGTCCTCATTTTGCAATGCCGGGACAGTTCGCAGTGACTGCGAGCACTCTGTGGATGGCCTGTGCCATCTGCTGTTCACCAGGGCCATGCGCTTCATGGCAAGCTTCCTTGAGTTTCAGTATGTTGAATGGATGGGCCGACCTCCGGGCCTTCTCCCTCAAGAATTGCAGTTAGGTTGTGCTGCTCACATGCCCCGAAACGGGTGGTTCGATTCCGGCGGCCAGAGACAGGTTCGGGCCCGGCGGCGTCATGGATGCTGAATCGGTGGCGGGCTAGAGTAGCCCGAGGCTGCGTCCGATCTTGACTGCACTCCGCCGGTTGGGCGCGCCGAGCTTGCGATAGATGCTCTTCAAGTGGGCCTTGACGGTGTTGACCGAAATGAACAATTCGGCGGCGAGCTCAGGGACCGTCATGAGCTCTGGAAGGTTCCGGAGGACTTCGAGTTCCCGATCGGACAGAGGTTCATGCAACGGCCCGTCTACAGGTCTGATATTTTGCGAAAGTACCGCCAGAATTGACTCGATGTATTCGTCCACGGGGCCGGTGAACGGATCGGCCATATACCGACGAAAGATTGGGGCTACCAGGTCGTCCATCCGCATAAACGGCTGGCGGAGCCGCTCTCGGCGGCCGAGCTGCACCGCGGCGTGGATGTATCTGCGCGCACTCACCATGTGACCGCGTTTGTAATTGATGGCTGCTGCCATGAGCAGCGCTTGCATCCTGTCCTCGTGCGGCCCTTCGGTGCGCCCGGTCAGGGCCGGTTCCAGCGTTGCGAGGGCTTCGTCTTCCCTGCCGGTATCGAGCAGAATCTGCGATTCGGCAAGAACGATCTGCATGGTGCGCGGAACGACTGGTGCTATCTCGTTGAGTAGTTTCTGCGCGCCGTCCGAATCTCCAAGCGATGAAAGCAATCGAACCTGTTCTGCGCAGATGAATGTCCAGAAGACAAACCTTGACTGTACGTTTTGCAAGGATTCAGCCGCGTCTCGGAGGGCGGGTAGGGCTGCGCCCTTGTCACCTCTGAGCGCGAGCACCAGACCTTGGTCGCAGTGAACTATGGCGCTGATGACGGGCTGGTTTCGGCGGGAAGCATCATCTGCGTGGTCCAGGCACTGATCAGCCTCATCGAGTTCTCCCCTGAGCTGGTGGATCCATGCAAGGATTTGCCAGGTTGCTGCAGCCTCGGATGTATGGGTCCAGCCGCGGCGCTCGGCGATCTCGAGGGCATCCTGGCCCAACCGAGCGCCGCGTGAGAGTTGATTCTTTCCTGTTGCGAGCTGGGCGAGCTGACTGAGGCACCCCAGTACGATGTATTCCCGGCCAGTCCGTCTGGCGAGCGGCAGGGCCTCCGCGAGGTGAACTTCTGCTTCCGTCCATTCGCCCGCAGAAAACTCGGTGGCACCGAGATGCAGGAGTGCCAGGGCCCGGAGGTCATGCGACAACTCTAGGTTTGTGATTCCTGGGAACTCGGCAAGCCTCTCCCATTCTTTTCGGGCGGCGGGTGCATCCACAGCCGCCCGCGCATTGTGCAAACCGATCAACGAAGTTGCGGCGATCAAGCCCGGCGTCTCCACCTCACCATGTGACCGCCTAGGGCTCGCAAGATCGTTTTGCTGACTACCACCAACGCCTTCCCCGCTAGCGAGGTCCACCAGTGTACGGACCGCAAGGATTTCAGCACTCGATGCCGTCACGTCCGGATCCATGCTGTCCAGGAGACGTTGAAGTGTTCCGTATTCCCCGTCGAAGTAGAGTGCGAGCCATCCGGCGCCGAACATGGTCAGAAGGCCCTGTCTGTCGCCGGCCTGCACAGCGTGTTCGATCGACTCGACGACCCGCCCTTCTGCTTTGTACCACCGGCTCGCGGCGAGATGAAGTGAGCCTATATCTTGCTCGTACGCTTGAACGAGATGACTGAGGAGAAAAGCCCGAAACACTGGGCTGTAGGCGAACTCGTCCCTCCCGGGAGAAGTCGCGGCAGTAAATAGATTCTTGCGTTCGAGACCTTCAAGAATTTCCCTGGCATCTGACCGGCCGGTCAGTACGGTGGCAAGCGCCGGAGTCAAAGACGACACAATCGAACTGCGCAGCAGGAATCGCTGGACGCCGGGTGTTTGGTTGCTCAAAACCTCGGACAGGAGGTACTCGGCCACGAGGGGCTCATCACCGACAAATTCGGACAGGTAGGAGCTAGGTTGGGGCGAGTCCATCGCGGACAGGACTGCCATTTGCAGTCCGGAGATCCACCCGTGGGTCTTCTGACATAGCGATTTTTCGGCCTCCGGGTCGAGGGCTATGCCGTAGGAGTTGAGAAGCTGTGACGTTTCCATTGAACTGAAGGCGAGGGTCCGGGGCTGCAGCTCGGCTGCGTGGCCCCGCAGACGGAGTGCTTCCGCTGAGAGAACAGGTAACGACCGCCCCGTCAGAATGATCCGAAGCATCTTGGGCGCGTGAAGTATGAAGAAGTCGAGTTGTTCCAGCACGACGGGATCGCGAAGCTGGTCCGAGTCCTCGAGGACGAGAACCACCGGATTCTCAAGCTCTCCAAGGGCATTGACGATCGTGGCGAGGAACACGCGCCAGTCCAGTGTTGAGACCAATGAGCCTGACATGTTCTCCAGCCCGGCGCCATGATCCTTGACGGTCGTACGGAGGGCAGCGATCACGTAGTTCCAGAAGCGCACGGGATCATTCTCTGCGGCGTCCAACGACACCCATGCCGTGCGGTATGGGGCGGCACCGGATTCGATCCATGATGAAAGGAGCTGCGTCTTGCCCCATCCCGCCGGTGATGTCAGGGACGTCAAACGGGACTGCACGGCGGTGTTTAGGCGTGTGAACAAACGTGGGCGCGTGACGACAATGGCACCGCTCAGAGGCGGCTCAAGTTTGCTGGCGATGAGAGGCTGCACGTCTGCCATATCTAATGGTAGGAGTTGGAGACCGGGCTAGTGGCGCGATGAAGGCAGGAGTGTCACATCACACCGATGTGACACTCCTGCCTTGAAACACGCCGCCGGACAGACAGGAAGGGTCAGTCTTGGAGTGACTCGGCTTTCGGCACGAAGGAGGCCTTCAATTCCTCGTTGCTCTGTTCTACGACAGCAGCCTCGCCCTTGAGATCGAGTGAGCGTGCGGTTACGTAGTACAACGCACCGGAGACGGAAAGGCCCACCGCGAAGGCGTAGTCGACCCCGCCCAGGGCCTCGGCCGCCGGGCCTGTGAAGAACGTCAAATTGACGAAGGGGACCATCGCGGCAAAGCCCACGATGTATGCCAGCATGCCGCGCCATGCGTACATCGGGTACAAGCCGTCCCCACGGAACAGATCTGTAATGGCGTAGTGGCCACGACGCACAAAGAAGAAATCAACTAGGTTGATCGCCGTCCAAGGAATAAGGAGGTACAAGATGAACAGGACACCATTGCTCAATGTGTCCAGATAGGACAGCGGAACAGCCAAGGCCGCGGCCAGAACGAGTGCCGCGTAGCCCACGTTGGTCCCGATACGCAGGGCCCGAGTGGGCTTGATCGAGCGGAAGCTGTCGAGGATCGTCAAGACAGACAGAGACGCACTGTAGTTGTTGATGGCCAATGTCCCGATGAGACTCACGCCAGACAGCACTACGATGACCGTCCCCAGGCCTCCGAACGCGGTATCTCCGGCCTGCTGCAGCCCAGAAAAGACGTCAAAAACGCCCAAATTACTGGCCAGCCAAGAGCCCAGCGCCATCAACCAGATGCCGGATCCTGCTGCGCCCGCGAAAACGCTGAAGACGAGGCCACGGGCCCGCGTCGTCTCGGGAAGATAGCGAGAGTAGTCCGAAACGTAGGGAGCGAAGCCGATGTTGTAGCCGGCACCGATTGCGAAAACCGTCATGAAGCTCGTGAGATCAAATCCCCCCTCTGATGTGGCAGCGCCTCCGGCGTTGCCCGTGAGGACCGCAATCGTGAGAACCAGGTAGAAGGGCGCCGAAACGAACAGTATGATCTGGAACGCCTTGTGCAGCCACTCGTGCCCGTAGACCGCAAGTACACCGGAACCTAAGACCACGATGATCGCAATGATGCTGCGGTCCCATCCGAACAGGCTGTTCAGTCCCGAACTGATGAGCATTGTGCTCACGATGCTTCCGAGGGCGAACACGAGAAGGGTCGCGCTTAAGGGAAGAACCGCACCCCGATAGCCGAACTGCGCCCTTGACTGAATCATCTGCGGAAGTCCGAGAACGGGCCCTTGGGAGGCGTGCATCGACATGAAAATTGTCCCGAAGAGCAGGCCTGCGGTGCCCGCCAGGATCGACCACTCCAGGCTCAGCCCCAAGGCCGGGCCGATGAGGCCCAGTGCCACCGTGCTGAATTGAAAGTTCCCGATGAACCAAAACGGGCTCTGCTTAAGAACAGTGCCATGGCGCTCGCCAGGCGGTACGTAATCGATCGATCTAACCTCGGCGCCTTTCGAAATTGTGGCGCTTACCGCGTTCGACTTCATCGTCGACTGCGGTAGTGGTGTTTCATTGACCATCCTGAACTCCTGGCTGTTCCTAGGTGGGGCCCCCTGTATGCGCTCATGCGCAGTATCTCGCAAGTCTTCACGTTGCCGGACACCTACACATGACCCGTTCCGGGTAGTTTTAACTCAAACCAGGCTCGTTTTTGGACACGAACCCGCAAAGCCGCCGTCGGCCACCCGCCAGCCGTAACCACTCGAGGGTCAGATGATCGTCGACGAGGCCCTCGGTGCTGCGCTGGGCCAAATACAGCCTGCGTGGTCGCCTCGGGTGCGTATGGGCGTGAGTCCCACGAGCACAGCAATAAAATCCGCACTGACAGATACCTCTATTGTGGAGCTCTGCCAAGCAAAGGCACCACGGTTGAAGTTGGTGACTTCGGGAGGCGAAAATTGCAGGAACAATCTGCACCCCCGCCGAACTCTGTTTTTTGCAGTGCTGTTTGGTCGCGGGCGAGGCCTCTCGTACCCCTCGCGTTGCAAGAGCGTCTGGCTAAACTTCTTCTCCCATGGGCTGAAAATCCACGGTCGATACCAAGAAATGAAGCGAAATCTGCTGTCGCTAGTCATCAAGGGTCTCGGGCTCCAAGATTCCGGGGCCCGTCAGGAAGGGCCCAGCCTCGTATCGGGAAACCAGCCGGCAGGCGCCTTCTTGGGTTCCAGGTGTTCTGGGTCTCGGTGGCCGGATTTGTCGCAGTTGCAGAAGGGGCCGCGGGGATCCAGGAGGATGCGCGTGTTGTGGTCGGCGTGGTCACGCCACCAACACGTGATGCCGCTGTTCCCAGGCCCGCCATAGGGCCTCTAGGCGAGACTGGCCTCGGGATGGAAGTACCATTCCATGCACCACTTGGCGCTTCTGTCATCGACGTCGCGGACGTAGGTGGGTCCACGGACCCCGCCGCCTCGACGTCATCATCGTGTATTGAGCGATGATGAATCTGATCTTCAACATGCTTGGCGGCCGATCGTGGGCAATATGCCGAGATTCGCTTCAACGGACATCCAATCCGGACGGGTGTGATCGACAATGAAACCTCGGACGGAACCATTCTCTGGTTGGCCCAAACAAGGCGTATGCAACCGATGGCTGGTGGAAAGGCCGAAGGCTACAGGTCTGGCGCCCGCATGAGGACGAAGGCGACTCCGCCCACGTCCTTCACAGGACCTGCCCTGGCGGCTTCGAGGCGCTTGGCTGAGGGCCAGCTGGCATGTACCTTACCGAGGAGCCTCTAGGCGTACGTCAGGGAACCAACCTTCCGGGGCTTTCTTCGGTTCAAGGTGTTCGGGGTCCCGGTGCTTTTGCATATCGCATTTGTAGAACGGGCCTCGGGGGTCCAGGAGCACGCTCATGTGGTGGTCCGCGTGATCTCTCCACCAGACACTGATGCCCGTGGCTCCGTCCCGCCTGAGGTGTTCCCAGGCCCGCCACAGTGCTTCCACGCGGGATAGTGCTTCGGGGTGGAAATGCCACTCGATGCACCATTTCGCGGAGCGGCCGTCGACTTCGCGGACGTAGGTCGGCAGCAGCTGCTCGTGCAGGAACTCCTCGGCTGAGCCGTAGACCAGTTCAGCAGGCTTCGGCTCTTCCGCCGGCCTTTCGGCAGGCGCCGCAGTCTCGCTGGTGCTGGGAGCTGTGCTAAATCGTCCGATATCGCTGTTCATCTCAGAACCTCCTACGTCGTGACCCAGGGATTTGCCACCGGCTCAGCTGCCACCGGTACAGCCGGTTCCTCAGGACGGGGGCTGTAGGTCTTGATGGACGCCTCTACACCTTCCTTGTGCGGGCCGGTGTACCAGGGCATGGTCCGGACCAGCGTGGCCGGTGCACCGGACGCCAGGACCACGGCGCGGCCACGGTCATGGGCGAGGACGCCCCGGAGGAAACGGCCACAGACCGCAGACCTGGACTGTCGTTCCGCGGTACTCCGTCACGGACGGGACGAGAGCGGCCATTCCCCCGCCGCGTCCCGTCCACCCACGGGAGCCCGGCCCGGCCTCGCGCGGCCGGCGCTCAGCCTTCGTCGGTACAGCCGTGACCGGCTCGGCTGCCTTCCTGGAGGAACGCGTGAACATCTTCAGACGGGCCATTACAGTGCATCCTTGACTTCGGAAGGCAGCAGGCTGTGCTTGGGCAAGACCAGACCCAGCGGGAGGGATGCCGCGAACGCGGTGTCCTGCGCTCCGTAGGCACGGCGCAACAGCACCCGGGCAGTACCGGAGGTCTGTTCAATGGCCGCGACGGCATCAGCGAGCCGTCCCCTATCGGTCACGGTGGCCGTGACGACCATCCCGAAGTTCACCAGCCCGGCACCCTGGGCTTCCTCCTGGGCAGTTTGAACAGCGGAGCGGGCGTCGACCAGGGCGCGGGCGGATGGCCGGGTCCCGGAGGTGATGCGGACGTTGGCGTTGTTCTGGTCCCGCTCGACCACGGCAGCTGCGCGGGCGGAATTCATCGGGCGGTACAGCAGTGAAATCCGTTTAAGGTCAATGTCCCCGTGCGGGGCCAGCAACCGTGACAGGACCGAGGAGTGCACATCTATTTGAGCGGCCGCTGACGGAGGCCCAGCGCCCGTGCTGCCATCCCACTGGAAAAGGTCTTCGTCACCGTGTCACCGTGCTTACCATCTCTGTCGGCGCAACCAGACCCGATCGCGGAAAGGGTCCCCAGATACGACCCACCGGCAATCCCCGGACCGGCAGCCCGCCGTGATCCTGCCACCATGCAATGTCGCCGCATTAACAGCAGGGATACCGCCGCTCTCCTCCTGGCCGTCCTGGCTCGGCCCCTCTTCGTGGACCTGCAGAAGGCGCCTTGGCCACAGGACAGAACGAGCAGTCCCACACGGGAATTTTGGTTGCCTTGCCGGAGGGGGGCCCGGCTCAGGAGAACCGCCTTGGCCGTTATGCTCCGTTGCTGACGAGGGATGACTGTGCGCCGGGCACGTCCTGCGGCGTCGCCGATGGGACCGCTATGGCCTGCTTGTTCGGCAGGAGGGGTGCGAAGAACGCTCCCAGTTCGGCGGTTGCCGTGAGTGGGAGGACGTTCGCCACGTACTGGTCCGGCCGCACCACAACGACGGCACCGGCCCGGTCCAGGCCGCGCAGTTCGAAGATGTCCGCGGCGGGGTCTGTGGCGTAAACCTTCTCATAATCGGTGAGCTTGAACGGGCCAACCTGGGGTTTGAACACTGCGGGGACGGCGCCGAAATCGATGCTTGGGTGATCCTGCTGGTAGATCACCTTCACATCGAACCACGCGTCAGGATCGGCGCCCGCCGGCGTCGCGGCCAGCGGCGATTCCGGCGAGTTCGCGATCCACTCCGCGAACTGTTCCGTGGGCGAGGTTGCCCCCGGAAGCGTCGCGTCCGCGAAGACATAAATCCGCCAGCGGCCGTCCGCCGTGGCATGGTGGCCGAGCTGTACCGGGTTGGTGTCGCCGACCCGGACAACGGGCGCGGACTTGAATCGCTTGCCTACCGGGAAGCCGGTCGCCAGGTCTTGGTGATCCGCGCCAGAGACAAGTACCGACGGCGCGTACTGGGTCATGAATCCGGCGGGGAACTCGGCGGTGCTGACGTAGAAGTCCTCCAGCTCCGAAGGATCCTCGAACTCCTCAGGCCTCTTCGCCATCAGAGTGGACCACTCTTTATCGAAGTCAATGAGGTTCTTGGCAATGACCTGGCGCTCCGCCGAGTAGGTGGACAACAGACTTTCCGGGCTGCGGCCCTCAAGCACGTGTCCCAGCTTCCACGCGATGTTGAAGCCGTCCTGCATGGAGACGTTCATGCCTTGGCCGGCCTTGGCGCTGTGCGTGTGGCAGGCGTCGCCGGTGATGAACACCCGTGGCGTGCGCGTGCCGCGCTGGTCGGGCAGGACATCGTCGAACCGGTCGGTAAGCCGGTGACCCACCTCATAGACGCTGTGCCACGCAACGTCGCGCACGTCCAGGGTGTAAGGGTGGAGGATGTCGTTGGCCTTCTGGATAATTTCCTCGATGGTGGTGTTGCGCACAGCGCCCTTGTCGTTGGGATCCACTTCGCCGAGGTCAACATACATGCGGAAGAGATGGCCCCCTTCGCGCGGGATCAGCAGGATGCTGCCACCCGAGCCGGACTGGATAGCGCACTTGGTGCGGATATCCGGGAAGTCGGTGACGGCGAGAGCGTCCATGACGCCCCAGGCATGATTGGCGGCGTCACCAGCGAGGGTGCAGCCGATTGCCTGCCGTACTTTGCTGCGGGCCCCATCGGCTCCGACGACGTACTTTGCCCGGACGATGCGTTCCTGGCCTTCGTTGGGTCCGGACGTATGCAGCAGCGTCACCGTGACGGGGTACTCCTCCCCATCCGTGACGCTGAGGGAAAGGAACTCGTAGCCGTAGTCGGGCGACATGCGGGTGGGCGCGTTGGCCATGTATTCGGCGAAGTAGTCGAGCACGCGGGCCTGGTTGACGATGAGGTGCGGGAACTCGCTGATGCCCGCCGGGTCATCCGGGGTACGGGCGGTCCGGATGATGCGTGAGGGGTCCGAGACGTCAGGCTTCCAGAATGCCATTTCGGTTATCGCGTAGGCCTCCGCGATGATCCGCTCGGCGAAGCCAAAGGCCTGGAATGTCTCAACGCTCCGGGCCTGGATGCCATCGGCCTGGCCGATGGCGAGCCTCCCTGGGCGGCGCTCCACGATCCTCGTGGTGACGTTCGGGAACTGGGACAGCTGTGCTGCCGCAATCATGCCGGCAGGTCCCGTGCCAACGATGAGCACGTCTATTTCGTCGGGAAGCTCTGCGGGCCGGTTGATGCCAACACCGGCGGCGGGTTGAACCCGCGGATCACCGGATACATATCCGTGGTGGTGGAACTGCACGGGCTTTCCTCACTTCACTGTGGGTATCGATCACCATGCATGGTGTTCTATATGCGAATTTGTGTTCGTCAACGGCTTGGCGACCCTGACCTTCATGTCTCAGGTCCCCTAATTGATAGCGGTCCCTTGGTTGGTCTACCCGCTTGTAGTTCTTGGCATGGGGAAGGTGCATGGTGTCCGGCGTGCCGAAGCTGATCAAGATTCTTCCGGCACCGCTGGTCGCGATCGCGGTCATCACCGTGATCACTTTGCTGGCTTCACTGGCAGTCCCAACAGTCGGGGACAAAGGTGACCTGCCCGAGTCTCTGCCGTCCCTCTTCATCGCGAATGAACCCTTCAGCCTCGAAACCCTGCAGGTCATCTTCCTTCCGCACTGGCCGTGGCCAGCGGAAAACTCCGCGCAGGCCTTTGAATAGGAGGCCTGCGACAACGACGGCGAAAGGGCACCCGGCTATGGAGTATCTGATCGGTTGCCTTCTGTAGGAGAAGCTCGTGGGCTATGCAAAGGTGCAATGCACTCAGGAGTTGGTGAGATGCCACGTTCGTTGGTCATTCGGTCGGGGAAGCCAAGCAGGTCCGTTGCCGCGGTGAGTCATGGCTGTCCCGGCTTCACCCTTATACTCGGCCGTTGGCCTTCACGGGGCGTCCGGGGAGAACATCAAGGCGCAGCCGGTCGTGCTCGACCAGGACCTCGCCCCCCACTAACACGTAGGCGTACCCGGTAGAGGGCAGAGTACCGGCACCGTAGGTCGCCCGGTCGGTGACAACTTCTGGGTTGAATACCACCAAATCGGCATCACAACCCGGCTGGACTCTGCCTTTGCGGCGCATCGCCGGGACGAACGATTCGAGCACCCTTGCCGGGCCCAGACTGCAACGGCTGACGGCTTCGGTGAGCGAAATGGAGCCCAGCTCGCGCACGTAGCGCCGGAGGAATCGGGAGAAGGTACCAGCCCCTCTGGGGTGAACTGTCACGCCCGACGGAGGCCATGCATATGGATCCCGTCGCACTTCTGGCCAGATCAAGGGCATGGCGTCCGAGCCTATGACTGTGCCGGGGAAGAGCAGCGCTCGGTCGAGTACCGCTTGGTCCAGTGGCGCGGCCTCGTTCAGATAATGAACAATCGCAACCGCTCCTGGATCGTTTTGCTGGAGTTCCGCCAGCATAATGTCGTCCGTGACACGCTGGCCTGTGGGCGTGTACACGATGGATTGTGGTGTGAGACGGCGCTCGTGCAAGCGTTCTGGGGAAAGGAAGTCCGCGCTGATGGACGTGGCACCGGCACCGTAAGGGTAGGCCTCGGTCGTTATCTCAGTTTGAGCGCGCTCAATCAGTTGGTGCACGCGGTCGATATGCCACAACGACGTGCTGTTGATGTGGCAATAGTGGGATCGCGCTCCTGTTTCCTGCGCTGCATGGACAATCTCTTCGGCGCCGTCAATTACCGCGTCCGGCACGTCCTCGACGAGGTCCCTCGCGTGGGTGAAGGTTGCCGTTCCGGTGTCCGCCGCAAGCTGGGCCATCCTGAGGTACTCCGAGGAGTCGACACGGGGGGCGTATCCGATGAGGAGCCCGAGACCAATAGCGCCGTCGTCGAGATCCTGGCCGAGCCGCGCCACCATGGCACTGATTTGACGCGGGGAGGCGGTGGCTTTCCAGGCGGGGTTCCCAAAGTGGGTCAGAACGTCCACCAGCTCGCCGGTAGTTAGGCCGGCCACTTCGGCCATCCTCGCTTGCTGCCACGAGGTTGAGTAGCCGTAGTTGATTGCCCGGCCTTCGTTTGCTGCACGTTCATAGTGGGCGGCGACCCCGGAAAGGCCGCCCTCGAGGTCCAGGGCGGTTGTGACGCCGTCTCGAGCCTGTAATCGTCCACCGGCGACGGATTGTGCGTGACTGTGCAGGTCGATCCAACCCGGAGCAATAACTAGGCCGGTTGCGTCAATCAATTTGATACCGCGAAGGGTGTCGTGGGTGACCGCAGTGATAGATCCCTTGGTAATGCCAACGTTTCGAATACCGTCCAGCCCCGTCTCTGGGTCGATCACACGGCCCCCGGTCAGGACGATGTCGTGGCTCTCCGAAGCACTTACGCCGTGCCGGACGTTATCAGCGGTTGGGCGGTCCAAGTCCATCATCCCGTGGTGCACGTGTCGGCCGGGGCAGGTGAGAAGGGCGGGCGCCCCAGGGACTCTCGGGGCCAGACTGGGCCATAGGCGGCGATGCACTCGACGAGGCTGCGTTTCGCGATTTGTCGCCCGCAGCGAAGGCCTCTGGTACTGGAAGGGGATTTGTGTTCCTGCGTCATGAGAAGCACGCGGGGTGGGCTCGAACGAAGTTCGCCCGGCACTCTTTCGAGGAAGTATCCAATTGGTTCCTGCATCATTAATCGCTTCCTGTTCGTAGCATCAAGGAATATTGTTGGAACCATACTGGCGGGAAACAGATCGGTCGAATTGATCTATCTCTACCTTTTCTTCGCACGCCATTCGTCGTCCTGGATGACTCTGATGAGGTCGGGAAATTGGCGCGCAAATTGTTAGCTGGCCAGCTCACGCAAATGCCCAGCCGCGGACCGTCCGGGACTTGTCGTCGCGTACGGAGATATCTGGTGCGGCACACCGGGGCCCAGCGTCGTGGCGTCGGTCAACCGGCAGGGGGTGCGGTCGCCAGATCTGATCCTTCTTCGGCTTCACGTTGAAGCAACCGGCCGGCGTAGAGATATTCGCGGTCTGAATCCCGGAGGTGGGCAATCTCAATCTGGTCTCCTTCGGTACCGACGAGAAACCGATTGGTGCCGAGGGGGGTTACGATCTGGGCTCCGCGATCGGGGTCTCCGGTCAAGGACGCCATTCGCATCGTAAGGCGACTGACGCCGTCGCTGTCACGCTCGAGGCGATAGGTGGACAGGTTGTTTGAGTATGTGCCGGCCATCGCAGTGATATCGAACTGATCAACGTCGGCCGAGAGTTTTGGCCGGGGCATCGTAAGGCCCAGCTCGGACCCGATCAGTTCCTCCAACTCCTTGATGAAGGCGCCGCCGCCGCTGGAGTTCGTGAGTATTGCGATGGCCAACATGGACTGCGGAAAGATGTGAAGGTCGGAAATCTGACCGATCGTCCCCCCGTCGTGAGTGGCGGAGGTTTCAGCGCCCCAGTCGTCCAAGCACCATCCAAGGCCCCAGCCGATTTCAGTCGAGGAAACCGCTCGCAGCGAAACCTGCTGTTCACGCATCATCCGAGATGACTCCGGCGAAAGTATGCGGACATTGTTCAGTCCCAGGCCATCGCGCAAATGCGCGGCAGCAAAGACAAGCAGATCTCCGACCGATCCGGTGATTATGCCGGCCGGACCCATGGACCGCGGGATCATCCATCGACTGGTGGGCACCACTTTCTGGTCAGGGCTTACCAGGTGTCCGACAGCGGTCCGGAACAGGGGGGCCTCCTTTGCCCGAGTGATAACGTGGGCAAGCCCCAGCGGCTGATAGATATGGTCGACGAGCACGTCATCCCAGGCCTTCCCCCGCAGCACCTCAATGATCCGTCCGGCTACCACGAATCCGGAATTGCAGTAGCTCAGGTGCCCGCCAGGGGCTGTGATACTGACACTGCTGGAAAGGCCAGCGACATATCGCTCGATGCAATCGTCGCCGTCTCCGGTATCAGTAGCCAAATCCCCTTCGATCCCGCTCGTGTGTGTCAGCAGGTGTCGAACGGTGACCTGATCGGCGTACTCGGCTGTCGAAAGTCTGAATTCCGGCAACACCTCTACTACGCGTGTGTCCAGGCTCAGTTTGTCTTCGTCGATGAGCTGCATGATCAGGGTTGCAGTCCAGACCTTGCTGATCGACCCATACTGGAACAGAGTCTCGTCGGTGACGTCGACTCCTGTAGCCTGGCTAGTCACCCCCGTTGCGAGGACTCGAGCGTCCACGTTTTCGTCCGACGCGAGAGAGATAACCCCGATCTGCGCGCCGGGGACGTGATGCTTTGAGGCGAGCGAATCAAGCCGCCGCTGCCACTGGGGCGTCTTCAACAGGTCATTTGGAAGAGCCGCTGACGGTACCGCATCTGAAAGCACTTGGAGCCTCTCTCGAAAGGATGGAGGAGTAAACATTGTGACCTGCGGCAGCAGGGGCGCGTTGGAGCGTTCATCCAGGTGTGCGCCGGTGCCCGGCGACGGAGGAAACATGGACTCCGTTCCCATACTACAAAGGCGGCGGCTCATGAGTTCGTCCTTCAGCACACGTTTCAACGCTCGATTTCGTGTGATGGAACAAGGGCTGACGGGTAATGGTTCGTGGAGAGTTCATGTCGCCCCCGGGTCAATTCCTGACATCTAGAACCCCCTACCCCGGTGCCCCTGAGCCTCAACCCGATCATCCGGGAGATCAGTCCGATGAGCAATGCGACGAAATCGACGTCATCAGCAGCGGCGACCTCGCATCCAGGGCGAGGTCTCTAGCGATGGTCAACAGATCGATAATGGCCAATTGGCCGTTGAGGTGACCAGCGCTTACAGCGGCGACGGCGCGATCCTTGCAGGAAGCCGGGAAGACCTGGTGCCCGGATCATCGAAGCCGCGATCCAAGCGCGCATCCGGCATGAAAGCGGCAAGCTGCTGAAATCCGATGCGCTGGCGACAGTCATCGAGAGTGCACGGAAATGGTGCGACGTGCGGCGGATCAACGTGCTCCAGTACAGCCAGATGCGTCCCGGTGGCCCTCAAATCCGATTGGTCTTGGTGGCATGCTCGCGTATCAGTCCGTAGGGAACGTCTGCGTTGAGTGCGACAACGAAGAATGCACTGTCGTGCCTTGTCACCTGGATTCCGTGCCGACCGTCATTGATGCCTTGTTCTATGAGGGCGTTGACCGCGGCTGTGAGGTCGTTCTGAATGCCGTCCGGGTCGCCGCCTGTTACGTGATAGATACGTCCTGGCTCTATTGTGGTGATCATCTGCTTGTCCTGGTTCTCCATGTTCGGTCTTGGGAAGCTACTGTTCCCTAACACGTGATGCTCCGTTTTACAGGTGCCGGCCGAGAACCTAGGCTATGTCCGTCTCCAAGGCCAAGACGGAGGCCATACTCTCCTGCATGTATTCCGCTACCTCGCTCTGTGAGATCGCAACATCGAGGATGAAGAGACCTTTCGCGCCGTCGGCCAGCCACTCGCTGAGATACTGGAGGTCAGCCAGTGCCCGCATCTTCACGCCTTCGGCACCCATTGCGCGGCCAACGGCGCTAAAGTCGACTTCCTCAATCTGCATGGCTGTGTCATCCAGGCCGCGAGCTGCATACTGGTGGATTTCAGCGCCGTAGGCTGCGTCGTTGAAGACCACCATCACCCCGCTTGGAATGGCTCGAACTGCTGAATCGAGATCAGCCAGTGCCATCAGGGCGCCGCCATCACCCGAGATCAGGACGGTGATCCGGTCAGGTCGTGCCACGGCCGCCCCGACGGCAGCTGGGAGCCCTAGGCCTATGGACTGGAAGGCAGTTCCGACCATCATCAGACCCTCAGGATCCGGGGCCTGGCAATACATAGGGACCCAGCCGCAGAAGTGACCGCCGTCCTGGACAATGGTGCGCTGGGCCGGAAGAAGCGTATCCAAATGCTGTGCAACAGCACGCGGGTTCAGCCGGCCGTCCCCTGCGAATTCCTCGGCGCCCTCGGATCGCGAGAATGCATCGGTGACCGCTTCGGGGTGGCGGGTGCGCCATCCATCAGAAAGCGGCGAGATGACTTCGGCTAGCGACTGCGCAACTACCGCTACATCCGCCTGAACGAAGCACGTGACGCGAGAGTTTGTGGCCTCCTCAAGTTCGTCTATTTGGATTACCTCGGCGTCTTCTGCAAACAGTGAGCCGTAGCGCGTCTGGAAGGCATTGAGGCTGGCCCCGGCCACCAGTACGACGTCTGCCGTACGCATGAGGTCCAATGGTCCAGCTTTCGCGAACCCACCCGCTATGCCCAAGTTCCAAGGAGAATCGAGGTAGTTGCTTGCCCTGACGGAGGTCGCGAAGAACGCTCCAATACTGTCCCCGAGCTCCACCAGTCTTGGCCCCGCCCCGGAGACGACGGCGCCGTGCCCGGCCAGAATCAAGGGGCGCTTTGCTTCCGTGAGCTTTGCCGCGATTCGTTGAACCACCACGTCATCAGGTGCTGATGGGGATGCCGCTGCTTCCGCTGCTGCTGGCTCCTGACGACCGGCTACCTGGCTGGAAACGTCATAGGGAATCGACAGGACAACAGGGCAGCGCTCGCGTCGGGCAGTGGACCAGGCCTCTTCGGCGATGCGTTCTGCGTTCCCTGCTGAGACTGTGAGGGTTAGTACACCCAGGCCTTGCGCGACCATCAGTTGATCAATGTCCCACGGCCGGGCGCCGGTCGTCGGGGCTTCACCGACAACGACCACCATCGGTGTCTGCGCTTTGGCTGCCTCGGTCAGGGCCGTCAAGGAGTTGGTGAAGCCGGCTCCGTAGGTCACTGTGGCCACGGAGATCAGGCCGGATGCTCGGTAGTAGGCGTCTGCCATGGCAACTGTCCCCGCCTCGTGCCGGGCGCTGATGTAAGGCACCCCCCGGCGGGTTAGATTGCTGATGAAAAAGGCATTCCCATTGCCCATGAGGCCGAATATTGCCTTGGTGTGCCGCGCGCAGACATCCGCAACGACGTCAGATACGTTCTGGTACTTTGACATTTCAGTTCCTTAACGTCCGGGCCGAGTGCCCAAAGAGGAAGGCCGCTTGTGCTGCCACCTCCAGAATTCTGTCGTTGCCTTCGGGTGTTCCTATGGTGATGCGAATTCCTTCTCCGGGAAAAGCGCGGATTGACACTGAGTTGTCCTCAAAGAGCTGCGCGAGAGCGTCAGTGTGTTCACCGCTGTCTATCCACAGGAAGTTGGCCTCGGACGGAAGGACTGGAAGTCCGAGGTCCAGCAGTGCGGCGCGAACCCGTCTACGCTCGGATATCAGGATTTCGACACGTACCTGTAGCTCTGATTCTGCGCGCAACGAAGCTATGGCCGCCTGTTGAGCGAGGGCTGTCACGGCAAAAGGCACAGCTACCTTTCGCAGGTTGACAATCAATTCTGGGGCGGCGATGGCATATCCAATCCGCAACCCTGCCAGCCCGTATGCCTTAGAGAATGTATGCAAGACAGCCACGTTCGCGTACTTGCGGAATAGGTCGATCCCGACTGCGGTGTCGGGAGCACAGTTGAACTGGATGTAGGCCTCGTCCAGCACAACGACAGTGTCTGAGGGAATTGATTCGATGAAGGCTTCGACAGCTTCAGCCTCCAACACGGCACCGTTGGGGTTGTTCGGGTTGCACAGGAAAATCACTCTGGTCTTTGGAGTTACCGCCTGGGCCATAGCAGCAAGATCATGGCTACCGTCCGCGGCGAGGGCGATCGGTTGCGGTGAGGCCCCTGCCGCAGTAGCAAGAAGCGGATAGGCTTCGAAAGAGCGCCAGGCGAACATCACGAGGTCTCCCGGATTAGTGACTGCGTGGATGAGCTGTGAGGCCACTTCCACGGAACCGGCGCCAAGTCCTACGTTCTCCGGGGAAACGCCCCAGCGCTCGGCTATGTTCCGGGTAAGTTCTATCGCGGTCATATCCGGGTATAGGTTGATGCTCGGCAGCGCGTCCATGACAGCAGCACCCACCGACGGCAAGGGTGGGTACGGATTCTCATTCGAAGAGAGCTTAAACGGCTTTCGCCCGCTGGCGCTCCGGGGCCCCTTGCCCTGCCGATAGGGTGGGAAATTTTCGAGTCCCGCACGCTGTGGGATTTCCATTGTTCCTCCTTCACAATATGGCTGCACAAGCTGTACAGAAGAACGGTAGGTTTGGTCAATTACCTTACAAAGTGCACCCCTCGGCCGGTCAGGCCTGCTTGTTGGCGCGTCTTCGTGCTGCGCCTGCCAAGGCCCTGCAGTGAGCTGGAAAGGAGCCCTGCACCGGGCTTGGAGCAGAAATGTGTGGGCGGCTCTGAATGAGTCCGAGGTGACGCAGTGACTGAGGCGGCACCATCCTCTGGGGCAGACGGACGCAGGAGTTGGACGAAGACTATCTACACGTTCTGCAGGCTGGCTCGGTTGGCGCCATGCGCGAGGACCGCTAGCTCAGCCCCGTCGCGACCCTTTTTAGAACGCTTGTTGTTCGGATCGCATTGTCGTACAGTCTTGGACCAGCCCCCAGCGTTTCTAATAGAGAACGACGGCCTCCACCACCGAAAGCAACGGTGGGAAGGGGTTTTCATTACATGAAAGCTTAGATGCCCGGAGGCTGCAGGACGGGCACCGTCTATCACATCTACTTAGAGCTGCGGCGCGGCCGTTGAGAGGATGTTCCGTGCCGCGTCAACAATAGGGAGCGCACGCCATCGATCGAAGGCGCCACATGGATGGCTAATGCCGAGACTAATGAGGTCGCCTGGCTTGAGTGATGAATCAGGGTTGACCGAGACGAAAGCGTGCTGATCGTTGACTCCTATCACCTCAGCGCCCGCCTCGACGTGAAGAACGCCATCGGAAGAGAATCTGCCGAGGACCACGGGAAGGCGCTCATCGGTCGGTACGTCACGGCGTCCGAAACCAGCAATGACAAGTTCTGGCTCCGGACGCGACCAGACGACAGCGACAAGTTCAAGGGCGGGCGTGAACCGGTCGCCACCGTCCTTTAGCCTCCCGTCGAGTGGCGATGTCTCCTGGTACAGCCCGTGATCGTGCGTGGCGTAGCAGCCGCTTCGAAGAATCGTCTCAACTGGAAAGCCGAACCGCGTAGGAGCCAGCTCTGCCACCACGCTGTCGAAGAACGAACTTCCCCCGGCAGTGATGATCGGCACTCGATCAAACAGCTGCTCCCGATGAAACTCCGTGAGCGTTCGGTGTAGCGACCTGAGGTACTTTTCCAGCCCCGGGGGTTTCGAACCTCCACACCGCGGCATCAGTCCCTCGTAGCCAGCCACTCCCCGCAATTCAAGCCAGGGCGAGGACGCCGTCCTACGCGCCAGCTCCCGGGCGGCCTCAACCGAGCGGGCACCTGTACGTCCGCCGGCGTAGCCGAGTTCCACGAGCACCCCCAACCGCTTGGCAGGCTCCCGAACAGCAAGGTGGGCCTCCAGAATGCGAAGACCTGCCATGGAGTCAACGTAGAGAAGAAAATCCGAGGCTTCTTCTGTCTCACCCAGAAAATGGTCCGCGACCCAGCTAATCCCCCGGTCCTCCACGAGAACGTTGGCCATCAGGATCCGGCGGTGTCCCATGGCGTAGAGGCCCCGCGCCTGGACGATCGACGCTGCCGTAAGGCCCCAGGCACCGGCGTCTACCTGGAGGTCCGAGATGTACGACGTCATCGAGGTCTTGGCGTGCGGAGCCAACATGACGCCTCGTGAGCTGCAGTACTCCGCCATAAGGACTACGTTCGAGCGCACCGCATCGTCGCTTAAGAGCATCACTGGGAGGTCGAGATCTCGTAGCGCGTTTCCGCTTCCGCGTGGCTGCCCAACCCTCTCTCCCTCTAAGGATGTACTTCCTGTTAGACCCGGCCCCATCGCCCACCTCCAATCTCCGTTTACCGGATCGCTATCCACGTATGAAGTCAGTTTGCTCGCATCCGAATTGACGATGGCTCAAGGTGACCAACCTCCAAGTCGAACGTGGCCTTCTTACCGAACCAGGGGACGTCCTTCTGTGCAAACGGTACGACGTCAACGCGTTTGTAGAGAGCATTTTCTGCTTCATTCCAGTCTGAACATCCGTCCGCTCCCAACTTGTTTCGGGCGCTGTCGGCGTATTTTACGTAGTCAGCGTTGTCTACGCTGCCGCTATTGAAGCCATTCGGGCTCGCCGGTCCCGAGACGAATGGAACCCATTGACTCGGCACAAGCAACCCGAGACTGACAAAGGAGACGTCCCAGTCACCGGTCTCATCGAGAACTTGCCCGATCTGCGCGTCGCTGGCTGCAACGAGCTGTACGTCCATGCCCAGCGTCTTCCACGAGGTCTGTACCAGTTCCATCGCGGCCGCCATTTGGGCCCCTGCCGAGGCGGGGTAGAGAACCTTGAGAGTAAGCGTCTTTCCGTCCTTCGTCCGAACTTTGTCAGGGCTTTCGACCCAGCCCGCGCCATCCAGTTCAGCCTTCGCGGTTTCGGGATTGAAGGTTGGAAAAACTCCGTCCGTGTGGTCTCCGGGGCAGACCTGCGGTTCGGCCAGGATCAGGCCCTTGCTTCGGGAGCCAGCGCCTCCGGTGATCACGTTGCGAAGATCATCGAGGTTGACTCCGGCGACGAGTGCTTTTCTCACTGCTTCGTCCTGCGCAGCGCGTCCCGTGGCCTCGTTGAAGAACATCTGACCGGCCTCTAACGGAAAGGTGGTTTTGAACAATTTCGCCGAATTGAGACGTGCGGAGTCAGCACCGCTGATACGAGCCGCGTTAAGCTCTCCTGACATCAGCAGGTTTGCCGCCGTGCCCTCATTCTCGATGATCCGTATGGTGACGGTGTCGGGGAGTCCGTCCTGCTTGGGGTTCCAATCCCCCGGGCCCCAGGTGTAATCGCTGCGCCGTGTGAGCGTGTAGCGATCATTGGCAGCAGTCTTTGTCAGAGTGAACATCCCGGTGCCGTCCGCACCTGCCTGCAATGATTGCCTGTTGGCCAAGCCTTTGTCACAAACGATTGCGACCAGGCTGAGATTTCTCACCAGGAACGGGTCAGGGGAACCACTGGTCACCGTAACGATTCCAGACGTGTCGTCTCCGACGGCTGTGGTGCCGGGCTGAACGGCTAACCCTAGAAACGGGGACGCATTCTTCTCATCGCCGATGAAGTCGAAGTTCTTGGCCACCGTCGAAGCTTTCAGCGCCGTGCCGTCACTGCACGTGATGCCTTTTCGAAGGGTGAATGTGGCTTTTGTCGTGGTGGCTTCCCATTTCTCGGCGAGGTAGGGTTCTTCCTGGCCGCTTGCGTTGATCGTTGTGAGAGTGTCGTAGAGGAATCGGTTCATCTGGATTGCGCCACTCAAAACGGACAGGGACGGATCAAGCGTCCCTGGGTCGCCCGAGAGAGCCATGGAGAACGTCTGTCCATTCAAGAGTGCGTCGCCCTCACTGCTTACCGACGGACCGGTACAGGCAGACGCTAGCAGGGCGATGCAGCCCATAGCCGCGACAGCGGTTATCTTCTTCACTTGGTACTCCGAATCTTGTGGTTGGGTTCCGGGGAATTGACGCAACACTATTGCCGCCCGGGTGCCGATACTTAGTCGCTTTGACCGACGTATCGTTGAGGTTCTTGTCTGGATCCACCAACCGGCATCGTGTGCGTCGGCGCACACGGGCCGCCTTGTACTTGCTACCATCTCGATGCCGATGGGAGTGTCCGACTCTTCTCAGCAAGGCCGTTCGGCCTGCACGAGATGGCCGGCCCGGCAGCAACTGTTTCGGACTTCACTTTCTTGTGTGCGTTTTGAGGTGCTGGTAAGGAAGTTCTTCATCTTCTTTCCAGGGACGGAGACGTTGTCTGCGTCATGCCATCCTCTGCGTCGGTGCCGTACGTTTGCGTGTTCCTGATCTCTGTGTACATGTTCTCTACCTGGTTACCGTAGGTCTGGGACCCCGCCGGGAAGCGGCGAGCAGGGCCTGTGTGTAGGGGTGCTGGGGTTTGTTGATGATGTCGTCAACAACGCCGTGTTCGACGAGAGTGCCTTCATGCATGACCGCCACGTCATCGCAGACGTATCGCACGACTGCCAGATCGTGCGATATGAACAGAATGCCGAGGTCGAGGGATGCTCTCAGTTCTTTGATGAGGTTGAGCATCGCGCCTTGCACGGACACGTCAAGGGCTGATGTCATTTCGTCGGCCACGATTACGTTTGGCTTGCCCGCTAGTGCACGAGCGAGGGCCACGCGTTGGCGTTGTCCCCCTGACATTTCGTGCGGAAGCGCGTAGGCCTGCCTGGGATCCAGCTGGACAAGTTCGAGCAGTCGCTGAACCTCAACCATTCGCTCGGTCTTCTGCCTGACCGCACGGGGGATGGCTTCGGCGATCGAGCTCCCCACGCTCATTCTTGGGTTAAGCGAGGAGAACGGGTCTTGAAATACCATGTGTACCGGTCGCGCACCCCGGGGCAGTGCCAGGATGTCCACCCCGCTGAGGGTCACTCGACCCTCAAACGGCTCAACGAGGCCCACCGCTGCTTTTGCCAGAGTCGACTTACCCGAACCGGACTCACCGACAAGTCCCACGATCCGGCCAAACGGCACCGTCAGACTGGTCGAGGAGACGATGGCCGGACTAGACTTGGCATCGCCATAGCGGAGACTTACGTTCTCGAACTGAAGAGAAGTCATCGGGTCTCACTCAGCCTTACAAGGTCGTGTTCATAGGAGCTGCTTTCGACGTCGACGGGGTTCCAGCACGCGACGCGGTGCTGGGGCCCGATCGGGGCAAGATCCGGGTCCGTCTGCCAACACTTCTCGGTGGCGTTGATGCACCGGGGGGCGAACGCGCAGCCCGCACCTACTTCGGTCAAGCGGGGAGGCCTGCCGGGAATAACCGGAAGCGGCTGCTCCCTGTCAGTTGTAAAGTTCGGCACTGAGGCCTGGAGGCCACGGGTGTATGGGTGCCTGGATTGGGCGGCCAGATCCGCCGCGGGTAGATCTTCGATCACGCGACCTGCATACATGACCATTACCCGATCACAGTGGCCAGCGACTAGATCTATGTCGTGCGAGATCAGGAGGAGCGAGGCTTCCCGTGCTGCTTTCGCCTCTTCCAGCAGATTCAGGATCTGCTGCTGGACAGTGACATCCAGCGCAGTGGTGGGTTCGTCGGCCACGATCGTGGTGGGCTCGCCCATGAGACCCATCGCAATCATGGCGCGCTGCCGCATTCCTCCGGAGAACTGGTGCGGGTACTGCGAAGCCCGCTCTTCCGGTTGATTGATCTTGACTGCTCCGAGCCTGCTGACGGCCCGGTCCCACGCTTTACGGCGCGAGAGGCCAGCGTGCTCGCGGGAGACTTCCGCGAGTTGTTTGCCCATGCGTTGGGACGGGTTGAAGGAGGTCATGGGGTCCTGGAAGACGACCGCCAGCCGTGTGCCCAGCAATGCCCGTTGGACCCTTGGACTGCAATCCTTCAGCGAAGTTCCCGAGAACTCCAAAGCATCGGCCGTGACGCGAATGGGTTCCTCGATCAGTTGCGATAGTGCCATGGCCGTCATGCTCTTGCCTGATCCGGATTCGCCGACGAGTCCCACAGACTCACCTTGGCGGATTGAAAAGCTTACGCCGCGCACTGGCCACAGCCACCCGTCTCGTTGGGGCAGCGCGACCCGGAGATTCGAGATCCGCACGGTCAGGCTCTTGTCGGGTTCGGCAGCAACGGGCGAGGGGGCCGCGAGTTCCTTTCGGTGTGGATGAGGCGTAAATCGTTTGGTGCGCCCCCCGATGACCTGCGCCGCGGCTTCTCCCAGGAGGTTGAAGGCAAGACCGGCCAGAAGTATGGCCAGGCCTGGCCCAAGGGCGGCCATGGGGTTGACGTATAACAGGGCCAGGCCCTCGTTGAAGATCCGGCCCCAGTCGTACTCGGGTGCTTGGACGCCGATTCCCAGGAAGGACAACGACGCGAACGCCAGCAAGGCGTCACCGGCGATCATTGTCATGTTGACGACCAGAGGGTCACCAATATTCGGGAGAACATGCCGGGAAAGGGCCCCGAAGCGCCCGACTCCGGAGACTCTGGCTGCTGCTACGAAATCCAGGCCCTCCACGGATGTCGCCAAAGTGTGTGAGAGGCGCGCGAAACCGGGCGCGATCGCCGCAGCGATCGCCAGTACCGCGCCGGTCATCCCCACGCCGAAGATAATGGCGAAGAAGAGGGCGAGAAGCAGGGGCGGAAAAGCGACCGCGATGTCTATGGAGGAAACGATCAGGCGACCCAACCGGCGGGGCAGCACCGAAGGCGCCAGGCCTAAAATCAGGCCAAAGATAACCCCGATGAATGTCGCCAGGAGCGCCAGGAAAATGGATAGGCGGGCCGCTACAAGCGTTCGCATCAACAGATCCCGGCCGAGGGCGTCGGTGCCGAAGATGTGCTCGGCGGAGGGGCCTTGCTGGATCGCCCCGATATCCTGCTGTCCGGCAAGATCACCAAGCCAAACCGGGGCGAAGACCGCCAGGATGAAGAATGCCCCCAGCAATATGAGTGAAACCGCGCCCAGCGGGCTGCGGACGAGTGAACGCCAGGGCGAAGAGGTTACTTCTGAGGATGCCATCCTCATGCTCCTTTTATCAGTGATCGTGGATCCAACAGGGTCAGCAGGCCGTCGACCACAAGGTTGGTAACGAGGACGATTCCGCCGAACATAAGCACTATCGCCTGGACAAGCGGATAGTCCCTCTGCTGTATTGCCGAGACGATGGTTGATCCAAGCCCCGGCCAGGCGAACACGTTTTCAATCAGCACGGTTCCTGCGACCATGCTGGAAAAAATGAGGCCGGCAAGCGTCAGAGTCGCTGTGCAAGCGTTTGGCAGTGCGTGTCTGAGGTAGATATGCGCTTGACGAAGACGCTTCGCGCGGGCTGTGCGTATGAAGTCTTTGTCGAGGACGGCCAGGAGTTCGACGCGCAGCACGCGGGCGAGGACGGCGATAGGCGCCGCGGCAAGCGCGATGGCGGGTAAGACCATTGAGGGTACTCCGTCCCATCCGGCTGCGGGGAGCCAGCCGAGCCCCACGGCGAAGACCGAAATCAGAACGGTTGCCGTTAGAAACGAGGGAACAGCGGCGATGGTGACGGTGCTCGATACGAAGCCCAATTCGACGCGGGGTCGCCGGCCGCCCCGGGTCAGAATCGCCGCGAGCGTTCCGAGGGGAATCGTCACTAAGACGATCAAGACGAAGGCACTCAGGACCAGTGCGAGCGTTGCGGGAAGTCGGGTGCTGATGACGTCCGAGACCGGTGAGCCGGTGATCATGGACGTACCGAAGTCGCCGGAGAAGGTGCTCTTAAAATAGTGGAAGTACTGGACGGGCAAAGGGTCATCGAGACCGAGTTCGGCTCGTCGCAATGCAACTATTTCCGCTGGGGCGCTTCGGCCAAGTGCAAGACGTACGGGATCGCCTGGAATGAGGTGGATCATCAGAAAGGCAGCCGTCATCAGTACCCACAACGAAACGAGGAACCGGGTGGCCCTGCGGGCGGCGAAAGCGAGCTGCGGAACCCGCCGCCGCTGCAACCCCCCCAATGATGAAGTGACCACTGTCATTGCAGGCTCCTATCGCCTTCGTGTGAACTGTCTCACCCATCATGAACTATCCGCGGCCGTCAGGAACTGGATGATAGAACAGGAGCCGGGCCAAGAGTTCGTCCCTTTATACCAATTACACCCGGCTGCCGTGGCGGCCCTAGCGAACTAGGCTTGGCCACGGAATCCCTGGCTCATCACCAAACCAGCTCATAGGTGGACCCTCAGACTCCACACGAATGACGCCGTCCGCAAACGTCCGTAACGGCTCCCGGCTGATGGACAGGAGCGCGATACGGTGGCACGGATGCTTCAGAGAGCGTTAGTCCTTGACGTGGGACTTCGCCATAAGGCGGATCTGGAGCATGGCTTCGAAGCGATCGTTGGTGGACGCCAGATCGATCTGGCCCACCTCCGCGACCCGCTTCAGCCGGTATCGGAATGTATTCGTGTGGACGAAGGCAGCTGCCGCAGCTTCCGCGACGTCCCCGAATGCGTTCAACCAGCATTCGAGTGTTTCGAGCAAGCGGCCGTTGTGCTCAGCGTCGTAGTCCTCGAGTCTGGCGATCGGTCCGCTGAGCTGGTCGCCTCGGGCCAGGGCCATGTCGCCGAGTTCCAGGAGGAGTGCTCCAATCTGGACCTCACGAATGGCCGCGACCGCCCCCGGCTCTGCCCGGTCGAGCATGACACGTAGTGCTCGGTCGGCACCTGTGCGCGATTGGATAAGGCTGCTGGCGTCCTTGGCGACGGACCCCACACCGACGACCGCCGGCACCTTGGATCCAAGCCGTCCGAAGAAACTGGTCAGAATGCGTTTCGCGCGATCCTCCCCATCATTGACAGCGGGGGAGAAGGGCAGAAGCCCATAGGTGACGTCACCTATCAGAGTAACGGCCGATCGTGGAGCCACTGCCCCGAGATGTACGGCGAGGGCATCTGACAATCGTTGCCGCTCAGCGACGAAGCGAGAGTGCGAAACGGGGTCCGCCGCGTCAGAGTTCTCGGATAGGACACCCAGTGCGACCACGGCCACCGCATGTCCAAATAGTCCCAGCCGGCCCAAGGCGTCCGGGGACCCGGGCCCACCTTCGAGGGCTGTTGCAACCAGGTCGGCTCGCAACCGGCGTTTGACGTCCGCACCGGCGCGCATTCGCAGCATGTGCAGGGCAACGAGTTTGGCGGCGTCCAAGAAAGCGCGTGTACGTTCCTCATTCAGATGCTGTGGGACTGCGGCCCAAATCGAGCCTAGGATCTCATCCCCGGCCCGTACCGCCACGGCGACCCGGAGCATGACCTTCTCATCGAAGTCGAGCGCCTCCCGCTGAAGATAGATTTCACGGTCGCTCCTGTATAGGGCTGCGATGGAGCCTGAACTTTCCAGCGCCTTCGTCAGCCGCTCGGGGACCCGGCGGCCCAGGATTGTCTCCACGCGCGAGGCGTCGGCGGCGTCCTGTCCACTTGAATAGGCGAGGACGTTGAAGCTGCGGTCCTCTATCGTCACCGGTGCATCGAGCAGCGCCGCGATTGCGTTGGCCAAAGCAAACAGATCCCCAGAGGGCATCCCACCAAGTGTGCTGGCCGCCTCGTCGCCGACATCATTCTCAGCCAGGATGTTGCGAAGCATCGCTGCAAGTTGCAACCATGAGGCCCCCTTAGCGAGGGCAAGAAGGACCACGCCGGACCTACGGACAGCTCGGAGCACCTCAGGCGTGTCATCGACTGGGGCGCGGATGATCAACGCCGCTGCGCCAAGCCGGCCAAGCTCGAAAAGCAACTCGTTGATGCGGGCGGCATCGTGAATGCCCACACCCAGAACGACGGCTTGGGATGGCATGGCGCCATCGTCGGCAGTGTCGTGGATGACGACGCCGGCGATGTTGGTCGCCTTCCCGACGTCGCCGGCGATGACCTCCAGGAGCGTATCGCCGAGGTCATCGACGACCCGGGACAGACTAGCGCGAGGTTTCAACGACATTGGAGTCAGCACCCTTTGAAGATTACGGGAATCAGCCGAAACCCATTGGTATGATTCTACCAATCTTCGGGACGTGATATGTCGTATTACCCAGGGCTTCGTGCTAGCGACCCACTTCCGTGGAGCCCGTCGCCACTTCGCGAAGCAATTCCTCTGAGGGCGTCACCCCAAGTCCCGGCCCTGACGGCACACGGAGACCGCCGTTCTGGAGAACGAATGGTTCGGTAATGTCAGTTTTGAAGAAACGATCAGATGCCGAAACGTCTCCCGGCAGGGTAAACCCGGGCATTGCAGCAAGGGCGAGATTAGCGGCCCGGCCCAGACCGGTCTCAAGCATGCCCCCACACCAGACCGGCACACCGTGGGCCGCGCAGACGTCGTGGATCCGACGCGCTTCGAGGTAACCTCCTACACGGCCCGGTTTAATGTTCACGATCTGGCATGCACCGAGGGTGATCGCGTCCGCCGCGGAGCGGGCCGAGACGATGGACTCATCGAGGCAAATGGGAGTTCTGATCCGGGTTGCCAACTGAGCGTGCCCGAGCAGGTCTTCTTCCTCCAGCGGTTGCTCAATAAGGAGCAGCCCGAACGAATCCAGCTTGGCCAGCTGGCTGGCATCCCCGAGTGTGTAAGCCGTATTTGCATCTACCTGCAAAAGGATGTCATCACCAAACCGCTCGCGGACGGCGCGGACGGGGTCGATGTCCCAGCCAGGCTCGATCTTCAACTTGATTCGCGCATAGCCCTCGCCCAGATACCGCCCGACCGTATCAAGGAGTTCAGGGATCGAGTCCATTATCCCCACCGAGACGCCGCTGAGGACATGGTCCTTCACGGCTCCGAGGCTTTGTGCGAAAGAAACGCCCTGGCCGCGCAATTCCGCGTCCATGACCGCCATTTCGATGGCGGCCTTGGCCATGCGATGCCCCCTGTATTTCGCCAGTTGCGGCCCAACAAGATTTGCAGTCACATCCTGCATGGTCATCAGGTCTGGCACGAGGTACTTGGCTAGGACATGCTCGGCTGCGTCGACGTATTCCGACGAGTAAAGAGGATCAGACATTGCAACGCATTCGCCCCAGCCCTCGGCTTCTGGGGTTCGAACACGCACCAGCAAGGCGTCCCGCACAGTCTGAACGGCAAACGATGTTCGAAAGGGGGCTACCAGCGGCAACTGGATCCGGACGAGCTCAACACTTTGTATTTTCACGACAGTTCTCCAGTATTCACGATATATCCCTTGTCTCGGTCAAAGCCTTCGATCCGACCACCGGAATCCAACAGACCGCCCAATACGTCCCGTACTGCGAACCGCCACATCGAGGCTAGCTGGGGATCTCGTCGCCGCGTGTCCTCAATGTCGGCTGGGACGGCAACCGCGACTTTCGGAGCAAGTACATCTGTTACCACCGGGCCGCCGGCCGCATCCTGCCACAAGGCAAGAGGAATCGATGAACTCGTCACGCCGGTCGAAGGAGCCGAGCAACAGCGGACGGTTCTCGAACTTGAGAGCTCCCATTCAAGGAGCAGCCTGTCGGACTCGTCACCAGAGTTGATCGCATCCCGCATGGACCCATAGTGGTTGACCAAGTAAGTCCGGGAGCGCCCACCGAGTTTGCTGACGTTGAAGTGCGCGTTCCTGCGCACAAGCGGGTCAAAAGTCCACGAAATCATATCTACCCCTTGGGCCAAGGCCCAGGCGCGCTGGTTGAGTTTCAAGGCAAACCCCAGATTCCGGCCGCGCGCGTCAGCGGCGACGCCCGCAACGTGGCTGTACATCGTACGGCTGTCCGGCGGACCCCAGAATCCGACGCATGCCCCTAGCAGGTGGCCTTCACTGAAGGCTCCGGCAACATAACTGCCGGATGTCGTGAGCGCCTGCAACACCTCCATACTGATGACTGATGCGCGGTCTCCGGGTTGCCAAATGGCATCGAACATATCAACGCACGCGCGAAGTTCCGCATTAACCGTGAGTTGACGAATAACGACGCCGGAGCGTGCTGCTGCTGCGGCGCTGTTGTCTGAAGCGTTCCGGCACAGATCCTCACACGGACGGCCGCTGAGGTTAGGAATGATTGGAGTCACTCTCCGAGCATCGCGGACAACGATGCTCCCGTC
>NZ_JBVAYS010000006.1:0-146371 GCF_055412785.1 Pseudarthrobacter lactosi | reverse complement strand
GACTCTCTTCTAGTGGGCCACGGCGGCTGCGCCGTGTTCATCGATCAGGGCGCCGGTTTCGAAGCGTTCCAGCGCAAACGGCTTATTCAGCTTGTGCGGGGTCCCGGTGGCGATGGTGTGCGCGAATGTGAGGCCGGCGGCGGGGGTGCCCTTGAAGCCGCCGGTGCCCCAGCCGCAGTTCACGAACATGTTCTCCACCGGGGTGGTACCGACGATGGGGGAGGCGTCCAGGGTGGTGTCCACGATGCCGCCCCAGGTCCGGAGGACATGCGCCCGGGCGAAGATGGGGAAGAGTTCGACGGCGGCTGCCATCTGGTGCTCGATCACGTGGAAGGAGCCGCGCTGGCCGTAGCCGTTGTAGGAGTCCACGCCGGCGCCCATGACCAGTTCGCCCTTGTGGGCCTGGGAGACGTAGACGTGCACATGGTTGGACATCACCACGGTGGGGTGGACCGGTTCGTGCAGTTCGGAGACCAGTGCCTGGAGCGGGTGTGACTGGATGGGGAGCCGGAAGCCTGCCATTTCCGCCAGGACCGAGCTGTGCCCGGCAGCGCAGAGGCCCACCTTTTCGGTGTTGATGGTGCCCTGGTTGGTCTTCACGCCCACCACGCGGTTACCGTCCTTGACGAAGCCCGTGACTTCGCAGTTCTGGATGATGTCCACGCCGAGTTCGTCGCATTTACGGGCGAAGGCCCAGGCCACGTGGTCGTGCTTGGCGATGCCGGCACGGGGCTGGTACGTGGCTCCCATAACGGGGTAGCGGATGTTGTCGTTGATGTTCAGGATGGGGCAGAGTTCCTTGACCTGCTTCGGATCCAGCCATTCAGCGTCCACGCCGTTGAGCTTGTTGGCCCCGACCCGGCGCATGCTTTCGCGGACGTCACCCAGGGTGTGGGCGAGATTCATCACGCCGCGCTGGCTGAACAGGAAGTCGTACTCGAGTTCCTCCGGCAGGATCTCCCAGAGCTTGAGCGCGTGCTCGTAAATGGCCGCGCTCTCGTCCCAAAGGTAGTTGGAACGGATAATGGTGGTGTTCCGCGCCATGTTACCGCCGGCCAGCCAACCCTTCTCCAGGACGGCGATGTTGGTCATCCCGTGGTTCTTGGCCAGGAAGTAGGCCGTGGCCAGGCCATGCCCGCCACCGCCCACAATCACGGCGTCATAGGAGGACTTGGGCTCCGGGTTCCGCCAGAGGAAATCCGGGTGCTCCGGAAGCTGTTCCGTGCTCATTGTGCTGCTCCAATCAGTTCTGCCTCAAGCGCGGGTGCCGCCGTCGTCCCGCCGAGGTGCGGGTATAGGGGGAACTTTCCCGCCAGGGCGCTGACGCGCTGGCGGAGGCTGGCGGCCGTTTCGTCGCTAAGTACGTTCTCTGTTGCCGGTGACGTGAGGGCGGAGGCGATGATGTCCGCCACTTCGATGAATTCCTGGGCGCCGAAGCCGCGGGTGGCCAGGGCGGGGGTGCCGATACGGAGCCCGGAGGAGACCATGGGAGGGCGGGGATCGAAGGGCACGGCGTTGCGGTTGACGGTGATGCCTATCTGGTGCAACCTGTCTTCTGCCTGCTGCCCGTCCAGCTCCGAGTGCCGCAAGTCCACCAGGACCAGGTGGACATCGGTGCCGCCATTGACCACCGAGATCCCGGCGGCGGCCACGTCATCCTTCAGGAGCCGGGACGCGAGGAGGCGGGCACCTTCGAGCGTGCGTTCCTGGCGTTCTTTGAACTCGGCCGACGCCGCGATCTTGAAGGCAACGGCCTTGGCCGCGATCACGTGTTCCAGCGGGCCGCCCTGCTGGCCGGGGAAGACGGCGCTGTTGATCTTGCGCGCATACTCCTCCTTGCTCAGGATCACACCACCGCGCGGGCCGCCGAGGGTCTTGTGCGTGGTGGTGGTGACGACGTCGGCGTATGGCACCGGGTTGGGGTGCAGCCCGGCGGCCACCAGGCCGGCGAAATGCGCCATGTCCACCATCAGGTAGGCACCCACCAAGTCCGCGATACGGCGGAACTCCGCAAAATCCAACTGCCGGGAGTAGGCCGACCAGCCGGCCACGATCATTTTGGGGCGGTGCTCGAGGGCGAGAGCCTCGACCTCGGCCATGTCCACCAGGTGGCTGTGCTCGCTCACGTGGTACGGGACCACGTTGTAGAGCTTGCCGGAGAAGTTGATTCGCATGCCGTGGGTGAGGTGCCCGCCGTGCGCCAGCGAGAGGCCCATGATCGTGTCGCCCGGTTCCAACAGGGCAAACATCGCGGCGGCGTTGGCCTGTGCGCCCGAATGGGGCTGCACGTTGGCGGCTTCCGCACCGAACAGGGCCTTGACCCGGTCGATGGCCAGCTGCTCGATCACGTCGACGTGTTCGCAGCCGCCGTAGTAGCGCTTGCCCGGGTAGCCCTCGGCGTACTTGTTCGTGAGGATCGAGCCCTGTGCCTCCATGACCGAGGCAGGAGCGAAATTCTCGGAGGCGATCATCTCGAGGGTGGACTGCTGGCGTTCCAGCTCGTGTTCAATGGCGCGTGCGACGTCAACGTCGACACTGGCCAGAGGTTGGTTCAGGGTGCCCGTCATGGCGACCTCTTTCGGTTTCAAGGAAACTGATGCAACAGTGTTGCGTTGGATGCAACCCTAACTGGGTCGACAGTGTTACGTCAATCACTTTCTTGTGGCCCTTATATGACAGGTTTTTCTTCTGACTAAACAAAAGGGCCTTGACTGCGTTTCGACTCAGGCCTAATCTGATGCAACAGCGTTGCGTTGAACGCAACTTGAAAGAACAGCACCGAAGAAAGGCATCACCATCATGATCAGCACAACATCTGCCAACGCTTCGTCCATCGCCGAACTGGAACGACTGAAAGTCCTGCACAACGGGCAGAAGGAGAAGCTCACCTTTTCCAATGCCGAATTTGAGCGCCGGCTCGGCGGGCTGCGCCTCATCATGGCCGAGAAGGACCTGGACGCCGTCGTCCTGACCAGCTACCACTCCATCAAGTACTACTCCGACTTCCTCTTCACCTACTTTGGCCGGTCCTACGCCATGGTGGTCACCAAAGACGACACCGTAACCGTTACGGCGAACATCGACGCCGGTATGCCGTGGCGGCGCAGCTACGGCGACAATGTGGTCTACACCGACTGGCGCCGGGACAACTACATCTTCGCCATCCAGGAGGCCCTGCGCACCCGCGGCATCAACCCGCGCCGGCTCGGTGTTGAAGACGACTCGCTCCCGCTGGACAACCGCAACAAGATCCAGGCGGCGTTTGCAGGAGCCGCCCTGGTGGACGTGGCCCAGGCGGCCATGCGCCAGCGGATGATCAAGTCGGCCGAAGAGATCGAGGTGATCAAGCACGGGGCCCGCATCGGTGACCTCGGCGGCGAAGCCATCCGCAACGCCATCACCGCCGGCATTACCGAATACGAGATCGCCCTGATCGGCACCGAAGCCATGGTCCACGAAATCGCTCGGACGTTCCCGGATTCGGAAATCCGTGACACCTGGGTGTGGTTCCAGTCCGGCATCAACACCGACGGCGCCCACAACTGGGCCACCACGCGCAAGATCCAAGAACACGACATCTTGTCCCTGAACTGCTTCCCCATGACCTCCGGCTACTACACCGCACTGGAGCGCACCCTGTTCTACGGCGAACCTGACGCCCGCTCCCTGGAACTGTGGAACATCAACGTGGAGGTCCACAAGCGCGGCCTCGAGCTCATCAAGCCCGGAGCTGTCTGCAAGGACATCGCCGCCGAGCTGAACGAGATCTACGTGGGCCACGGACTGCTCGCCAACCGCACGTTCGGTTACGGACACTCGTTCGGCGTCCTGAGCCACTACTACGGCCGCGAAGCCGGACTGGAACTCCGCGAGGACATCGACACGGTGCTGGAGCCGGGCATGGTGGTCTCCATGGAACCCATGATCACGGTCCTGGACGGCCAGCCCGGTGCCGGCGGCTACCGTGAGCACGACATCCTGGTGGTCGGTGAGGACGGAGCCGAGAACATCACGAAGTTCCCGTTCGGCCCGGAATACAACATCGTGGGCGCCTAACTACCGCTGATCCGCGAAGAAGCGGCGCCACGTTCCACGTGGCGCCGCTTTTCGGCCTCTATACGGAATGATGGAATCCACCATGAGCCAAGAAGAACCCCCGGAGATCAACGGAAGCGGCGACACCAAAGGCGCCTCCGTCATCGTCAACGCCATCGCCGTGCTACGGACCTTCACTGCCGACGAACCGCTGCTCGGAGTCACCGAGATCGCCAACAGAGTCGGCCTGCACAAGAGCACCGTTTCCCGGATCCTGTCCACCTTCGAACAGGAGCACCTCGTGGAACGGGACCCGGAGAGCCGCCGCTTCCGCCTGGGCCTGGGCCTGATCGCCATTGCAGGACCGCTGCTGGCCGAACTGGAAGAGCGCCGCGTGGCCTACCCGGTCCTGCGCGAACTCACCGAACAGACCGGCGAAACCAGCGCCCTCATGGTGTGGAACGGCACGGAGTCAATGTGCGTGGAACAGATCGCCAGCCACCACCAGATCAAGCACACCACCCCGTTGGGAGCCCGGTACACGGATGCCATGAGCGCCTCGGTCCAAGTCTTCCTTTCTGCCGAACCCGCCGAGCGTGTCCGCGCCTTGCTGCGCAGCGGAACCATCACCTACCCGGGGCTGGACGATGCCAGCCTTGACGGTTACCAGATAAAACTCGGCGACGTGGCCCGGCGGGGCTGGGCCATCAACTACGGCGAATCCTCCATCGACGAAGTCGGCGTCGCCGCCCCCGTCTATGACCACCGCGGCGACATCGTGGCCGCCGTCCTGATCCCGGCCCCCCGCTTCCGCGTCTCCCGAGAGCGGCTGCAGAGCCTGGGCGAGGCGTGCGCCGCTGCCGGCGGCCTGGTTACCAGCCGCCTGGGCGGACGTCCGCGAGCCCAGGAGGACGGGCAAAGCTAGGACGTCAGGCGAGCCGGTTTACAGTCAGGCAAGCCGGGCCAGCCGGGTGGCCAAATGCAATGCCGCCAACCGGCGTGTTTCCCGCGGGTCACCGCCGCAGAGCTCGAAGATCCGCCGCAGCCGCTGGTGCATCGACTGCCGTTCCAGATGGAGCTTCCTGGCGGCGTCGGCGGTGTTGCATCCGCAATCCATCCACGTCGCCAGAGTGTCGAGCAGCCGCGAATTGCGTTGCGCATCATGGTCCAGGAGCGCACCCAGCTGCTGGCGGACGAAGTTCCGTCGTTGATAGGGGTCCAGGGATTGAACGGCGAGACGTTCCACTGCGAAGGCCTCCGCGTCGACCACGGAGTGGTGCTCGCCGCCGGTTTCGGAACGTGATTGCTCCGGGGAGGCCGCCAGTTCCAGTGTGAGCTTGGCTTCGGACAACGACCAGGGAGCGTCCGAAATGCCAGCCGCCAGGGGGCCAACTGCCGCAAGAGTTCTGGCCAGAGCTGGAAGCTCCAGCAGCTCGGTCAGGAGCCGTTGCCGGTTCTCTTCCGGAGCATCGCTGCGAACGCTGGCTACTGCGAGAAGCTCGGCGTTGTCGACGTAGGTGGCGTGGGAATGGGCCGCCCGGTCCAGCAGCTGCTCGACAGAGGTGCGCAGCTGTTGGGAGGAATCTGACCGGACCACCAGGGCCACCAGCGGCGCGGAGGCCGGAATTCCTGCTGCCGATGCCAACTGCTGAAGCCGCCACGGCTGGCTGCCTGAATCAATTGCTCGGATCAAGGCAGCACCTGCGACCTCCCGCAGTCCGGGGGACATCCGCTGCATCATCGCTAGGGCCAGAATGTCCACCGACCGTTTTCCGGCCGTGCGCGCAAGATTTTCGTCCTCGTCCGCCGGGACACGGAGCAACAGCTGCGCGGCTAGGATTCCCCTTACCGGAACGTCGACATGGATCAGCCGTGCATGGTCCTGCGTTGCGGGAGCAGAGTTAGTGGCATCGTCGTCGACCCCGGGGTTCACGGGCGTTGCACTGGCCAGGGTCGCGCCCGTCAGGGATGCCAGGGTCACCTCGGAGTGGGTGATGCCGGCGAGCACGGCCAGAATCCGGTCCAGGCTGCCGCCGTGCGCCAGCTCAACGGCCATCGCGTGGCTGGCCTCGTCGGCCCGCCGCAACTGGGAAACCTGTTCACTGACCAGCATCGAATTGATGGCCTGCATCACGCCGACAAACGGCACCACCCTCCGAAGCTCGATCAGTGGAAGGCCGGCCGCCTCGGCAGCCGACACCATCGAGGACGGGACCGATGCAAGGGCGGCGCCGGTTTCGATGGCCAAGGCTGCCACGCCCCGCTCGGCCAGTTCGCGGACGTAACTGATCTGCCGCTCCTCAGAGGCGAGAGCGAGGGCTTCCCCGCCGGTAAGTAGAAGCTCCCCGCCCTCAAGCAGGGGAGCGATGTCCAGAACTTCACTGGAATGGATCCAGCGGAGCTGGGTGCTGGCGGCTGTGCCGACCGCGGCCCGGACCACGGGATCAGCGGCCGCCAGCGTTGGGTGGTCAAGGACATCGTGAAGGCGTACTGACATGACACTCCGTCGCATAGAACAAGCATTAATTAGACACATTCTATATAGGCAGATGTGGTGCATGCCACATAATCTTGAAGGAACCCCAATAACTCTCACGGAGGCTCCAATGCGTGAAACATCCCGAGCGGTTCCCGCCGCTCCAGTGGTCAACGAAGACCATGTAGACCACGAGGCCTGGCTCCAGCCCATTCCCGAATCCCAGCGCACCCGGAAAGTCTCCGGTCAGTTCTGGATCTGGGCGGGCGCTAACCTGGCCCCGATCAACTGGGTGCTCGGCGCCCTCGGCATCCACCTCGGCCTCGGATTCTCCGACACTGTCATTGTTCTGGTTTTGGGGAACCTGATCGGCATGCTGCTCTTCGGCTGCTTTGTTCTGCTCGGCCAGAAGACGGGGGCCACCGGAATGGTGCTGGCCCGGGCTGCATTCGGCCGGCAGGGGAACTACCTCCCTGCCGCCATTCAGGCCCTGCTCGTCATAGGCTGGTGCGCGGTCAACACCTGGATCATCCTCGACCTGGTGATGGCACTCTTCGGCACCCTCGGCTGGGTGGACCCGACGGCCCACAACTATGCCTGGAAGATCGGCGTTGCCACCGCCATCATGGCCGCGCAGGTCGCTATCGCCTGGTTCGGGTACAAGGCTATCGCGGCGTTCGAAAAGTGGACGGTTCCGCCGACCATCATCATCCTCGCCGTGATGTCCGTCGTGGCGTGGTTCGGCATGAAGATCAACTGGACCTACGCGGGTCCGGCCGGCAACATCCTCGAAGGCTCGGAGCGGATCGCGGCGATGAGCGCAGTCATGACGGCGATTGGCATCGGCTGGGGCATCACCTGGTTCACCTACGCCGCCGACTATTCCCGCTTCGTCAGCACTGAAGTCCCCAAGCGCAAGCTCTACCTGGCGTCCGTGCTGGGCCAGTTCATTCCCGTCGTCTGGCTCGGAATTCTTGGCGCCAGCCTGGCCACCAACAGCGGCGAGATCGACCCCGGCAAGCTGATCGTGCAGAACTTCGGTGTAATGGCACTCCCGGTGCTACTCATGGTGCTACACGGCCCCATCGCCACCAACATCCTTAACATCTACACCTTCTCGGTCGCAACGCAGGCCCTTGATATCACCATCAGCCGCCGCAAGCTCAACCTATTCGTCGGCGTCTTCTCCCTCGCCGCCGTCGTCTTCTTCATCTTCCAGGAAGACTTCGCCGCCGTCCTGGACGCCTGGCTGATCGGACTCGTCGCCTGGGTTGCCGCCTGGGGCGGAGTCATGCTGGTGCACTACTTCTGGATCGAGAAGCGCTGGCCCGGCGACCCTTCACGGCTCTTCGACACGGTTGGCACCAAGCGCCTGCCAGCCGTAAACCCGGCAGGCATCGCATCCCTGCTCATCGGAATCTTTGCCACGTGGCTGTTTATGTACGGGCTAGTACCGGCGATGCAGGGCCCCATCGCCGTGGCTCTCGGCGGATGGGACCTCTCCTGGCTCGCCGGCGGCCTGACCAGCGCCGCAGCTTACGCCATCATGGGCCCGCGGTTCCACCGCCGCTACCTGCACCTCCGCAGCGACACCCAATCCGCCGCCGCGGCATCGGCCACCGGGACGGCCAACGTTCCCGCCGTGTCGGCCCCTCCCGCCGGCCTCTGACCAGGAGATCACCCAGGCGACGCCGGAATATCACCAGATTCCCCGTCGGCCCCCGCCCACAACATCATCAGCGCCTGACACAACGTGGCGGCGGCCGCCGCCACGTTGCACACCGCACCTAACGAGGAGCCCCACCAGCATGGACAAGTCAGTATTTCTGGAAGACCTGGATGCTTTTGCCTTCCGCGAAGCTTTGGCATCCGGGGAGGCGATCGTCCTCATTCCCGTCGGGTCCCTGGAGCAGCACGGCCCACACCTGCCTCTGGGAACGGACACCATCCTGTCCTCCCACTTCGCGGAGGGTGTTGCCAGACGGCTGGGTGCGCTGGTTGCCCAGCCCATCGCATACGGGTACAAGTCGCAGCAGAAGTCCGGCGGCGGCAGCCACCTCTCCGGTACGACAAGCCTGGATGGCGCCACCCTCATCGGAGTGGCACGCAACCTGGTCAAGTCCTTCCTCAACCAGGGCGTCCGGCACGTGGTCTTCATCAACGGCCACTTCGAGAACTACCAGTTCCTGTACGAGGGAATCGACCTTGCCCTGGAGGAGTTGGGGATCAGGCCCGGGGCGGAGCAGAGCGTGCTGTTGCTGTCGTACTGGGACTTTGTCAGCCGCGACACGCTGACGCAGGTCTACCCCGATGGCTTCCCGGGCTGGGACGTCGAGCACGGCGGGGTCCTGGAAACTTCATTAATGCTCCACCTGGAACCGGCCAGAGTCGTCATGGACCGCCTCATCGACGGTCCTGCCGCGGTCCTGCCGCGCTTCGACAGGCTGCCGGTGGTGCCGGAGCGAACACCGGCCACCGGTTGCCTGTCATCGGCCGTCGGGTCCAGTGCTGCCAAGGGCGCGCTGCTGTACGGGCAGGTCGTCGAAGATCTGGCCGCCGACCTCGCAAGCGAGTTGGTCCTTGAACCCGCGCCTGCAGCTATTCCGGCATAGGGGGACAAAGATCCCACCGGGCAACACGACTTCACGCGGTGATACGAAGGCACCGCGGTGGGACCTTCCTGCTGCGTGGCCTTCGTGTCACGGTACTGCAAATAGAAGACAAACAGCCCTCGACGGTGACCCGCGCCGTACGTCGTTCCTGAACGCCGATAATGACGATTCCGTCAAGCCGCCGCCGCGTCGGCTATGGCTCAACGACGGCGCCGGCAGGGAGCGGTTCATTCCAGCTTGGCGTGGCGCAGGTACAGGTAGACGGTTTCCCTGCTGATCCGGTAGTCACGGGCAGGGGAGGGCTTTCGGAACGCGGATCACCCTCGGCGACGCGAGGCCCCACCTCAGCGACTCGATGAGCAGGTGCGCCGCACGTTCCCGCCGGTAAGGCCGGGCTCAAATGGGCGACGGCGGGACGTCCCGCCGTCGTCCGCCCACTGCCTGCCCAACTACCCCCTACCGTGAGCTCACCGCCGGGACGCCGAGAATGCTGTCCAGCAGCCCGTTGCGGAATTTTCCGTCCGGATCGTGCGCCGCTGCCAGCGCGCGGAAGTCCGCCAGGCGGGGGTAGAGGGACTCCCAGTCGTGACTGCCGGGCATGAATAGCTTGCCCCAGTGCGGCCTGGCTCCGAACGGCCGCAGCAGGTCCTCAAGCTGCGGAAGAACGGCTTCCACCTCCGGCTGCAGCGGCTTCCAAGTGAAGTGCAGCGCAACGCTCTGCTGCCGGTAGAAGGGGCTGAGCCAGAACTCGTCCGCAGCGCCGGTCCTGATTTCGGAGACAAAGAGCAGCGGCGCCAGCTCAGGAGCCAGGCTCCGCACTGCCTGGATCGCGGCAGGTGCCTGCTCCAGCGGCAGGATGAATTCACTTTGCAGTTCCTCACCGTTGCTGGGCGTGAACTCGTGGCGGAAGTGCGGCAGCCGGTCCAGCCATGGCCCAGGCTCATCCATCTGGACTGTGCAGTTCTCGGCAGACATCCCGGGCAGCGGGTGCCGCGGGACGGTGGCTGCCGTGGCGCCGAACAGTTCACCGAGGGGAGGCTCCGAGTCCAGCGCCTTGAGCCAGACCTGGCTGATGCTACCGCCCGAGTAATCGGTGAAAAGACTCACGCTGTAGGCGCTGGACACCAGCTTCGTGAAATCCGCCAGCGCCCGGTCCCACGGCAGGTTTTCCAACACCCGCTGGCGCATGCTGAAGCTCGGACGGACGGCAAGCCGGAGTCCGGTCACGATGCCCAGGGCGCCCAGGCCCACCACACTGCCCAGGAACTCCTCGCCGTCCGCCCGGGACAGCGATACCTGCTCGCCGGAGGGCCGGACCAGGTCAATGCCCTCCACCGCCCCGGCCAGGGAGGGGTTGTTCACGCCGGATCCGTGGGTGCCCGTCTGGACTGCCCCTGCCACGGAAATGTGGGGGAGCGACGCCAGATTGTGGATGGCCAGGCCGGACTGCTGCAGCGTGCGGCACAGGGCACCGTAGCTCACTCCGCCGCTGACGCGGACGCTCTGCCGTTCCGAGTCCAGGTCGATCTGCTGCGGCAGTGCATCCAGCAGCACGTGCACGCCGTCGGTGTCCCCGATGCGGTTGAACGAGTGCCGCGATCCCAGGGCCTTGACCCGGCTGGAGCGCGCCACCACCTGGGCGAGCTCAGCCACCGACTCCGGGCGCAGGACGTCCGCTGATGAGTAGTTGAGATTTCCTGCCCAGTTCTTCATGTGCTCGGCTTTCGGGTGAAGGGTACGTTTCGCTCCACCAACTGTGAGCGCTAACAATTTCCCTGTCAAGACGCTTCGGCCGCCTCCCGCCGGGGAGGGCGGTAACATCGTCAGCAGGTCATCCGCAGCGGCATTCACTGGCCGCCGGCTTTGGCCCAAAGAGCTTTGAAAGGGGAGCAGTGCGCGCAACGGTCAAGGATGTCGCGCGTCGTGCCGGCGTTTCACCCAAGACTGTCTCGAACGTCATGAACGGCATCATTCCGGTCAGTGGCGCCACAAGGACCAAGGTGGAGCAGGCCATTCTCGAGCTGGATTATGTACCCAACCTCTCCGCCCGCGGACTGCGCAACGGGAGGTCCGGTGTCATTGCGCTGGCCCTGCCCGATCTTGGCACGCCGTACTCGGCAGAAATTGCCCACCACATTGTGGACGTGGCGCACGAGCAGGGCTGGATCGTGCAGATCGAGGAAACCGGCTCCGATCCCCAGCGCGAGCACGAACTCATGGTGCGCGCCCGCTCCAACCTCATCGACGGGCTGATCCTCAACCCTGTGGTGCTGGACGAGAGCGCCGTCCGGGTGGGCGTTGCCCTTCCGCCCGTGGTCCTGCTGGGGGAGGTCACGCAAAAGCTCGCCGACCGCGTCTTCGTGGACAGTTCCGCTGCCGCCCGCGACATGACTCTGGCCCTGGCGCAGCCCGGGCGCCGGCGGATCGCCGTCCTGGGAACCACCCAAGGCAGGGGATCGGCTGCGGCCATACAGCGAACCCAGGGCTATGAAGAGGCCTTGGAGATCCTCGGCATCGAACGGGACGAGTCACTGCTGATTCCCTGCGAGAAGTGGACGCCGCAGACTGCTGCCGATGCGCTCACTGCCTACCTGGACTCCCACCCCCTTCCCGAGGCACTGTTCTGCTTCACGGATTCCATGGCCATCGGCGCCCTGAGTGTGCTGTGGAAGAGGGGCCTGCGCATCCCGGAGGACATCGCCGTGGCGGGCTTTGATGACATCGCCGACGGCCGCTACGCGGTGCCGTCGTTGACCACGGTCTCCTTCGACAAACGTGCCATTGCCAGCGAAGCCCTGCGCCTGCTCACGGAGCGGATGGCCGACCGGGGCCACGAGCAGCGCGTGGTTTCCCTGGACTACACCATCGTGGAGCGGGACAGTAGCCGCAGCTGAAACGAGAGCAATCCACCAGTTGTGGGCGCTAACAATTTCTCTTGCCCTGTCCATTACATCGATGTAATGTGAGGCGTGCGTCACCCCCTGAAGGCATCGGCCCGGGAACGGGGACGCACCGGAACCGGAGTTTTGAGCAACAAGAAGTGACCTTTCCGCGGACCCATCCAAAGGAGTGAGGGTGAAGCAGTTTGAATTTTTCGGGAAGCAAGTGTCCCGACGGCAGTTACTGACAGGAACGGCAGCCTTAGGCAGCGTCCTGGTAGCAGGCGGCCTGACCGGCTGCGGCGGAAATGCGCAGGCGGCAACCGTGAAGGACATCGGGTTCTGGCACCTGCTGTCCGGCGGTGACGGCATCAAGATGCAGGGCATGATCAACAGCGCCAACCAGGCCAATCCCGGCTTCAAGGTGCACCCCACGGTCCTGGCCTGGGGCCCGCCGTACTACACCAAACTGGCCATGGCATCGGCTGGCGGCCGGCCACCGGAGGTAGCGATCATGCATGCCAGCCGGGTTCCCGGATACGCCCCCGGCGGGCTCATTGACCCCTGGGACCTGGACCTGCTGGCCGAGCACGGCGTCACCGGGGAAAACTTTGCGCCACGCATCTGGGAGAAGAGCCAGCAGAACGGCAAAGTGTTCTCCATCGCCCTGGACTCGCACCCCTTCGTTATGTTCTACAACACGGACATCGCCAGCAAAGCCGGCGTCCTCGGCGCCAACGGGCAGCTGCAGGAAGTGACTACTCCGCAGGAGTTCATGGCCATGGCCATGGAAATGCAGAAGGTCACCCAGGCCCATGGTCTGTCCTTCGGTTACCTCGGCAGCGGCTCCCAGATGTGGCGGCTCTTCTACACGCTCTACAAGCAGCATGGTGCGGACATGGAACTGATCCCGGGCCAGCGGATGAAAGTGGACCGCGACGCCGCGATTGAGTCCTTGGAATTCATGGCATCGCTCTTTGATGACACCATCGCTGCCAAGGCCGGCGACATCAGCACGGGCATCGCAGAATTCGCCCGCGGCGACTCGGGAATGCTGTTCAGCGGGGTGTGGGAACTGCCCACGCTCAAGAAAGCCGGACTTCCGGTGGACGCTGCCACCATTCCCACGCTGTACGGAACGCCGGCATCCTACGCGGACTCCCACTCATTCGTCCTGCCGCGGCAGCTGAACGTGGATGACGCGAAGCGGCGGGACGTCTACAAGTTTGTGAGCGACATCCTCAAAGGATCAATCTCCTGGGCCGAAGCCGGGCACATTCCGGCCTACCAGCCTGTGGTCCAGTCGCAAGCATACCGCGACCTCACACCGCAGATCCACTACGCCAACGCAGCGGACATCATCGCCTACGATCCCGAAGCCTGGTTCAGCGGCTCCGGCTCGGACTGGCAGACCTATTTTGCGGAGAACGTCCAGAACGTGTTCCTGGGCCGCGATAAGGCGTCCGCAGGTTGGGACGCCTTTGAGCACCGCACCAACACCCTTCTATCCCGGCCCAACCCGGTCTAAGCGCACCGAGCGACAAAGGAGTCCTTCATGAGTTCTTCACTAGCGTCCCGGCGCAGCACTGGTCAGCCGGACATCGCCACAGCGATCCAACCCCATCCAACCCGCCGCCCCTCACAGAGCCGTACCAGGAGCAACCTGAGCGGCTGGGGATTCGCCGCCCCGTTCCTGGTCTTCTTCCTGGTCTTCCTGGTGTGGCCCATTCTCTACGGCTTCTACATGAGCCTGACGGGCAAGTCCCTGACCGGCGCCAATGACAGCCTGATCGGCTTCGCGAACTACGCCGAGGCACTGGCCGACGCCGACATGTGGCGCTCCCTGGGCAACACGCTCTACTTCACCGTCATCAGCACCGTCCCCCTGGTCCTCGTGGCCCTGATGATGGCGGCCCTGCTGAACGTGGGGCTGCCTGCCCAGTGGCTGTGGCGGCTTTCCTACTTTGCCCCGTACCTGCTGGCCTCCACCGTGGTTTCGCTGTTCTTCATGTGGATGTACAACCCGCAGCTTGGCCTGTTCAATGAATTCCTCTCCACGATGGGCCTCCCCAAAGTTGCCTGGCTCAACGATCCCAACGTGGCCATGTGGGCGATCGTCATCGCCACGCTGTGGTGGACGGTGGGATTCAATTTCCTGCTCTACCTGGCCGCGATGCAGAACATCCCCGCACAGCATTACGAAGCAGCCTCTCTGGACGGCGCCGGTGCCTGGCGGCAGTTCTTCTCGATTACCCTGCCGCAGCTGACCCCCACCACGGTGATGATCGTGCTCCTCCAGATCCTCGCATCCCTGAAGATTTTCGATCAGGTGTACCAGATGACCGCCGGCGGGCCCGGAGGATCAACCCGCCCGGTGGTGCAGTACATCTTTGAAACCGGCTTCACCGGCTACCGGCTGGGGTACTCCGCAGCCATCTCCTACATTTTCTTCGGACTGATCGTGCTCATTTCGGTCATGCAGTTCGTCACCACCCGCCGCAGGAGTGCATAACCATGGCAACCCCTACCCTCACCCGTCCCACCCCACGCATCAGCACCAGTCATGAGGCCCGAAAACCGCGCAAGAAGATGACCGCGGGCAAGATCGCCGCCCTCGTTGTTGCGGCGTTCATCGCCGTGCTGTGGCTGATTCCGTTTGCCTGGGCCACGGCCACCGCTTTCAAAACCGAGGCGGATGCCGCAGCTCCGAAGGTCAGCTGGATGCCGCCGTCGGGCTTTACCGCTGACGCGTTCGTCAAGGTGTTCCAGGACGGCAACATCCCGCTCTGGACCTGGAACTCCTTCTACACCTCGGCGGCCATCACGGCGATCACGCTGGTGATCTCGGCGCTAGTGGCCTACGCCCTGTCCCGGATCGACTTCAAAGGCAAGAAGGTGCTGATGACGGTGATCATCGCTTCCATCATCATCCCGCCGCCGGTCCTCATCATCCCGCTCTTCTACCAAATGCTGGCGCTGCACCTGATCGACACCTCGTGGGCCATCATCCTGCCGCAGGTCATCCACCCGGCCATGGTGTTCGTGCTCAAGAAGTTCTTCGACCAGATTCCCCGCGAACTTGAAGAAGCCGCGGTGATGGACGGTGCCAGCCGCCTGCGGATCTTCACCCAGATCATCCTGCCGTTGTCCCGGCCCATCCTGGCCGCCGTCGCGATCTTTGTGTTCATTGGCGCCTGGAACAACTTCCTCTGGCCGTTCATTGCCACGAACGACGGCGCGCTCCTCACCCTTCCGGTGGGGCTGCAAACCATCAAGAGCGCGTACGGCATCCAGTACGCGCAGAACATGGCCTCCGCGCTCCTCGCGGCGCTGCCCCTGATCCTCGTCTTCCTGTTCTTCCAGCGCCAGATCATCAAGGGCGTCGCGACGACGGGACTCGCCGGAACCTGATCCGGCACCTTTTTTACGAATCACCAGACCTGTAAAACAACCAAGGAGATACCGCACATGTCCCGCGCACGGATCACCCTCGACCGCGACTTCACTATCGGCGAAGTCCCCCGCCGCCTGTTCGGCTCCTTCGTGGAGCACATGGGCCGCTGCGTCTACACCGGCATCTACGAGCCCGGCCACCCGGAGGCCGACGAGAACGGCTTCCGCCAGGACGTGCTCAAGCTCGTCAAGGAACTCGGCGCCACCGTCATCCGGTACCCCGGCGGCAACTTCGTCTCCGGCTACAACTGGGAAGACGGCATCGGCCCGCGGGAGAACCGTCCCCGCCGGCTGGACGGCGCCTGGCACACCGTGGAAACCAACGCGTTCGGCCTGCACGAATTCGTGGACTGGTCCCGCCAGGCCGGCACCGAAATCATGGAAGCCATCAACCTGGGCACCAGGGGAGTGGACGCGGCCCGCGAGATCGTGGAATACGCCAACCACCCCGGCGGCACCTACTGGTCAGACCTCCGCGCCAAGAACGGCCACAAGGATCCGTTCGACATCAAGCTCTGGTGCCTCGGCAACGAGATGGACGGGCCCTGGCAGATCGGCCACAAAACCGCCGAGGAATACGGCCGCCTGGCCCAGGAAGCCGCCAAGGCCATGCGCTTCGTGGACCCGGACATCGAACTGGTGGCCTGCGGAAGTTCCAGCTCCAACATGCCGACGTTCGGCGACTGGGAGCAGACGGTCCTGACGCACACCTACGACGAGGTGGACTACGTCTCGCTCCACGCCTACTACCAGGAGCACGAGGGCGACGTCGGCAGCTTCCTGGCCAGCGCAGTGGACACTGACTACTTCATCGAGTCCGTGATCGCCACCGCTGACGCCGTGCGTGCCAAGGGCAAACACAAGAAGCACATCAACCTCTCCTTCGACGAGTGGAACGTTTGGTACCAGCGCGGCCTGGACACCGAGGACCAGCCGCACAACGTCGCCAAGGCCGGCTGGCGCGAGCACCCCCGGGTCATCGAGGACAAGTACAACGTGACGGACGCGGTGGTGGTGGGCACCCTGCTGAACTCGCTGCTCCGCCACGGCGACCGCGTCAAGATCGCCAACCAGGCGCAGCTGGTCAACGTGATCGCGCCGATCTTCTCGGAGGAGAACGGGCCGGCCTGGAAGCAGACCATCTTCCACCCGTTCGCCCGGATGGCAGAGCTGGCCAAGGGCCAGATCCTGCGCCTGTCCGTGGACTCGGACAAGTACGAGAATGCCCGCTTCGGCGGCACCGACCTGGTGGATGTCAGCGCAACGTGGAACGAGGAAACGGGCCGCGTGGCACTGTTCTTCGCGAACCGCGGCCTGGAGGAAGCCGCCGACGTCGAGGTGGCCCTGCGCGGGTTCGACGCCCGCCGGGTGGTCCGTGCCGAGGTCCTGGAAATTCCGGAAGGCGGCGACCGTTTCACGGCCAACACCCAAACCAGTCAGAACCAGGTGGGGCTTAAGCCGCTGGAAGGCGCGAAGGCGAGCGGCTCCGAGTTGCGCCTGACGCTGCCGGCGCTGTCCTGGGCCGTCATTGAGCTGGAGGTCGTTAAGAACTGACTCTTGCCGCAGCAGTGCTGAGCGGACGACGGCGGGAGGTCCCGCCGTCGTCCGCTCACTTCGTTTTACCTTTTTGAGGGCACCGCCGACGTCAGGAACTGAGGTTCCAGTGGACCCGGATGGCCCCGGCGATCGGGCTGGCGGCGACGTCGACCCGGAAAGCGACGGGCGCTGTCCCTGTCTCTTCGATGACCGAATCACGGTATACGCGGCCGCATGCGGGACACAGGGTGTAGAGGTCCTCATCCGCAGGCCATTCCGCCAGCTCCGCGGGGACGGCGGTCTTCTCGCCGATGTAGACGGGGATGCCGTCTGAGTTGGCTTGAATCAGCCCGTCCTGGCTGACAGTGTTGCCGCACACGCAGGTGATGGTGGTGACATCATGACCGGTCACTTCGGCGGATTCAGTGTCCATGATGACCTCCCGGCGCTGGAAGAGACGTGCTGTTACCAGCTTAAGCCTGCTGATCCGTGCGGGCGCCCCGCAATTGGAGCGGCACCCTCGCGTCTGTTGGCGGCTGGTGGCTCTTTTCGGGCCTGCGCCGGCTGTGGGACGATAGGTCCAGCGGACCGATTGTGGGCTGGCTTCGTGACGATAAATGGCCTGGGGGCCTTATGACTGTTGATTCGAAGTGGAGTGCGCCGGGCGGGCTGGGCCGCCCCGAGGTGGACGCCGCGAATATTTCCGGACCGCTGGGCAACTCCGGGGCCGCCATGACGGTGCTGGTTGTCGACGACGACGAAGGGTCCCTGCTGGTGGCCAAAGCCGCCGTCGAGAAATCCGGTCATAAGTGCATCGTTGCCGCGGACGGCGATACGGCGTTGCGCCTCTACCTGGAGCGGCGTCCCCAGGTGGTTGTCACCGACCTGATGATGCCCGGGCTCGACGGCTTTGACCTGTGCCGGGCCATCAGGGCCGCCGAAACAACCTCGTATACGTACGTTGTGCTGCTGACCTCGCACGGCGCCCAAGAGGACGTGCTCGAAGGCATGCGGGCCGGGGCGGACGACTACGTGACCAAGCCGTTGGACCCCTTCGTCCTGCACACCTGCCTGCTGGCTGCCCGGCGGGTCACGGCACTCCATGGTGCCCTGGCCGACGCCCTGGATGAAGCCAAGGACAGCAACGAACGGCTCGCTGAATTCACCGGCCGGGTCAGCCATGACCTGCGCAATCCGCTGACCACCATCCTGGGTTACGTCGAGCTGGGTGCCACGGACGCAGAATCGGGCCAGACAGGGGAGGCCGCAGAGTACCTGGAAATCGTGGGCAGCAGTGCGCGGAGGATGCTGTCCATGGTGGAGGAGCTGCTGGCGTTCGCGACCATCGGCGGTTCGCTGTCCAGGTCCCGGCTGTCGCTGGCAGCCCTGGTGAAGGAAGTCGCCGATGACCTGAGCCTGGGCCTGCGGGAAGCCGGCGCCGTGGTGCAGTGCGAGGACTTTGATTTCGACGCTGACGAAAGCCAGATGCGGGTAGCGCTGCAGAACCTGATCCAGAACGCGGTGGCGTACCGCCGTCCGGACGTTCCCCCGGTCATCAGCGTTACCGGACAGGAAACCGGAGCCGGCGTCGTGGTGCGGGTCGAGGACAACGGCAAGGGAATCGGCGCGGGGGACCGGCGCCGGGTGGTGGAGCCGCTGGTCCGCCTGCACCGGGAAGGCGATCCTGCCGGCACGGGGCTGGGCCTGGCCACGTGTGCCAGGATCGCTGCCGCCCACGGGGGACGGCTGGAAATCTCGTCCAGCCCCAGCGGCGGGACCACCGTCAGCGTTTACCTCGGGGCGCCGTAACGCAGGCTGGCGGCGCCGCCACGGGCATTGGTCCCTCCCAGTTCACCCTCCAGCAACCGGGAGGTCCTGCACCGTTTTCCCCGATCCAGCAGTCTTTTTACGCCCCCTTTTGCCCGGCACCCCCAACCGGCCGGGCGGAGAATCCCCTGTATGCGTAGGAGTACTCCGTGTTCGTGAAAAGCACCATTGCCGCCCTCGCGGTCTTAGCCTCCCTGGCCGGGACAGCCGCCGCGCCGGCTAATAACACCTCTGACAGCCAGGCGTTCACCTTCGGCGTTATAGGCGACATCCCTTACGGCGACGCCGAAATCGCCAAGTTCCCCGCCCGCATCCAGGACATCAACGCCGACAGTGCGCTGAAGTTCGTCACCCACGTGGGCGACATCAAGAACGGCTCCTCGGTCTGCTCGGACGAGTACTTCGCCAACATCCGGGCACAGTTCGACACCTTCGAGCACCCGCTGGTCTTCACCCCAGGCGACAACGAGTGGGTGGACTGCCACCGCACCAACAACGGCGCCTACAACCCGCTGGAACGGCTGGCCAAGCTGCGGGAGGTCTTCTTCGACAAGCCCGGCAAGACCTTGGGCGCGACCATGCCGGTCAAGACACAGGAGAAGCTTGGGCTTCCGGAGAATGTCCGGTTCACCCAGAATCGCGTGGCTTTCTCCGTGGTGAACGTCCAGGGCAGCAACAACTCGCTGCTTCCGTGGAGTGGCCTGGGCGAAACTGCGCCCACGCCGGAACAGTTGGCCGAAGTCGAGTACCGGACGGATGCGGTCCTGGACCAGATACGCGAAACTTTCGGTGACGCCGAGCGCCGCAACGACCGCGCCGTGGTGTTGATGACGCAGGCGGACATGTTTGATCCCTCGCTGCTCGCCGCGGCTGCTGCCAACCCGGAAACGGTCTCCGGGTTCCGGGAGATCGTTGCAACCATCATTGAAGAGACCAATCGCTTTGACCGTCCGGTCTATCTCATCAACGGCGACAGCCACGTCTTCGCCGAGAACCAGCCGCTGGCGGACGGCTCGCCCTGGCTGGAGGTCTACGGCCAGCCCGCCGCGGATGACCTGCAGCGCATCACCGTGGACGGATCGGCCAACGCCACCAACTACGTCAGGTTCACCGTGGCCGGCAACGGCAGCGATGGTGGGGATGTGCTGAGCTGGGAGAAGGTCCCCTTCCGCCAGTAGGCACCAGACAGAAGCGGACGACGGCGGGAGCTTCCCGCCGTCGTCCGCTTTTCTGTCGTGGCGCCCTGTCCGTCCGGGAAAAGGACTCCCGGCAGCTCGTGATGGTCACTGCGCGCCAGAAGTCACCCCTTGACGAATGTGATCTGCGTCGCGTAGCTTGTTCAACAAGAGGATTGTTCTACGATCCAACGATTCGCCGCAGTTTCGACTTCCGCAGCCACCCTGACGGCAAGCCGGCCAGACGCCCAAATGTCCCACCTCGCAACGACGCAGGCGGGGGCAGAAGCAGGCACACGAGCACCACCCATCCCGACCCGGATGACATCAACTCTCTTCATGGAGGATTAACATGGCCACTCCCCAAGCAATGGCCCCCGTTGACGCACAGCCCCCGGTGGCGCGCAAGGACATGTACAAGGCATTCGCGGCCAGCCTGACCGGAACCGCACTGGAGTTCTACGACTTCGCCGTCTACTCCGCGGCGGCTGCAATCGTTTTCCCGCTCATTTTCTTCCCGGCCTCGGACCCGGTCACTGGTACCTTGTTGGCCTTCTCCACCTACGCCGTCGGCTACATTTCCCGCCCTGTTGGCGGCATCATCTTCGGCCGGCTCGGCGACGAGATCGGCCGCAAGAAGATCCTGGTCATCACGCTGATGCTGATCGGCGTGGCCACCTTCCTCATCGGCCTGCTGCCCACATACGACAACATCGGCGTGATCGCCCCCGCCATCCTGGTGTTCCTCCGCTTCGCCCAGGGCGTCGGCGTCGGCGGCGAATGGGGCGGCGCGGTCCTGCTCTCCAGCGAATTCGGCGACCCGAACAAGCGCGGATTCTGGGCCTCTGCCGCACAGATCGGCCCGCCCGCCGGCAACCTCATGGCCAACGGTGCGCTCGCCATCCTCACGCTGAGCCTGTCCGAGGAAGCCTTCCTGGACTACGGCTGGCGCATCGCCTTCCTGATCTCCGCGCTGCTGGTGGCCTTCGGCCTCTGGATCCGGCTCAAGCTCGAGGACACCCCCATCTTCAAGGCCATGGAAGCCCGGGGCGACAAGCCCAAGGCCCCCATCCGCGAAGTCCTCGCCACCCAGCGCCGTCCCCTCATCGCCGCCATGCTCAGCCGCATCGGCCCGGACGTTCTCTACGCCATGTGCACCGTCTTCACACTCACCTACGGCATCCAGGAGCTCGGCTTCGACCGCGGCCAGGTGCTAGTGGCCGTCATGATCGGGTCCGCACTCCAGCTCTTCACCATGCCGCTCGCCGGCGCCATCTCCGACCGCATCAACCGCCGCCTGGTCTACGCAATCGCCGCAGTGGGCGCTGCCGTCTGGGCCTACGTGTTCTTTATCCTCCTCGAAGGCCGTTCCCCGGTCATGCTGATCGTGGGCATCGTGCTGGGCCTGCTCTGCCACTCGTTTATGTACGGACCCCAGGCAGCGTTCGTCGTCGAGCAGTTCTCGCCGCGGCTCCGCTCCACCGGCAGCTCACTGGCCTACACGTTCGCCGGAATCATCGGCGGCGCCATTGCCCCGTTTATGTTCACCCTCCTGCTGAGCACCTATGACAGCTGGGTGCCGGTGGCCGTCTACCTCAGCGTCGCCTGCCTCCTGACCCTGGTGGGCCTGGCCCTGGGCCGCGACTCCAACGTTGCCGAGGATGAGGAATACCTGCAGTCCGGGCAGGCGCCGGCTGAACTTGTGGAGTCCAAGTGAGCCAGCCACACGCCCTCCTGGCCCCCGCGGACGCACGCCTGAAGTTCCGCAACGGCCTGGTCACCCCCACCTCCGGCTGGAGCGACGGCTACACCCAGGCGAACCTGATAGCGGTGACGGCAGACTACGCGGATGAATTCATCGAATTCTGCCGGCTGAACCCCAAAGCCTGCCCCGTCATCGACGTCATCCCGGCGGGACAGTATGAAAGCGCCCTGGCGCCCGGCTCCGATATCCGCACCGATATCCCCGCCTACCGGGTGTGGGTGGACGGCGAACTGGCGGAGGAGGTCGCCGACGTCGCGTCCGTTTGGCGCGACGACATGGTGGGCGTCCTCATCGGCTGCAGCTTCACTTTCGAGGCCGCGCTGGCCAGTGCAGGGATCCCGCTGCGGCACACCGAAACAGGACGCAACGTGCCCATGTACCGCACCACCGTGGAGTGCACACCGGCCGGCCGGATCCACGGCCCCATGGTGGTCTCCATGCGCCCCATGCTTCCCGAACTCGTGGACACAGCCATCCGGGTGACGTCGGAGGTACCCAAGGTCCACGGCAGCCCGGTTCACGTCGGGTCACCGGAGGATCTGGGCATCGCCGACATCAACCGCCCCGACTTCGGGGATGCGGTGGAGATCCGGCCAGGGGAGGTGCCGGTTTTCTGGGCCTGCGGAGTGACGCCGCAGAGCGCCGTGATGGCCTCCAGGCCCGCCTTCGCCATCAGCCACGCCCCCGGGCACATGTTCATCACCGATGTCCCCGAAAGCAACTACCGGGAACCGGCAGGAGCGGCATCGTGAAGAAGAGGATCCCCGTGGCCGAGAAGCGGGCACGCCGCGTCATCAACCTGTCCGTGCCGCGCCAGCAGGCCACCGGCACACACTGCGAACTGACCGGCGTGTGGAAGAGCCCCACGGGAGCGAGCATTCAGCTCTACGAGGGCCAGCTCATTCCGAGCGATTCCGGCCGGGCCAGCGTCTGGACGTACGCGGGCCTCCTGGCAAACAAGACAGGTGCGCGTGCGGCCCAGTTGGCTACTGCCAATCACCACGGACAGTAGTTGCCGCATACTCTAGCGGACGACGGCGGGACCTCCCGCCGTCGTCCGCTAGGTAATCTGCGACGCCCCCGATCTGCCGCGCACGTGCCTTGGGGATAGGGTCCACGCGGCAGACCTGGCCGTCACTCGGGTGTTACGTAAGCGCCTGAAATGCCGCCGTCAACCAGGAAGGTCGAGGCGGTGATGAAGGATGAATCGTCGCTGGCGAGGAAGGCGACTGCTGCTGCCAGTTCTTCCGGTTCAGCGAACCTGCCCAAGGGAACGTGAACGAGGCGGCGCGCTGCCTTCTCGGGATCCTTGGCGAAGAGTTCCTTCAGCAGGGGCGTGTTGACGGGTCCCGGGCAGAGTGCGTTGATCCGGATTCCCTGCCGGGCGAATTCGACGCCGAGTTCCCGGCTCATGGCCAGCACTCCGCCCTTCGAGGCGCTGTAGGAGATCTGCGAGGTGGCGGCACCCATGACCGCAACGAACGACGCAGTGTTGATGATGGAGCCCTTGCCTTGTGCCTGCATGTACGGGAGTGCGTATTTGCAGCAGTAGAAAACGGAGGTCAGGTTCACTTCCTGGACCCTGCGCCACGCATCAATCCCCGTATCGATGATCGAGGCATCGTCTGCCGGCGAAATCCCGGCGTTGTTGAAGCTGATGTCCACGCTTCCGTACGTTTCATTGGTGACGGCGTAGAGGTTCTTTACTTCCTCTTCGCTGGTGACATCCACCTTCACGTAGAGGCCGCCCACCTCGTCGGCTGCGCGCTGCCCAGCGGTGGGGTCCAGGTCGGCGATGACCACGTGGGCGCCTTCTGCGGCGAAGCGGCGGGCTGTGGCCAGTCCGATCCCGCTGGCGCCGCCGGTGATGACAGCGCTGCGTCCCTTGAGGCGGTTGGAAATTACTTCAATCATTTTTTCTTCCTTTTCTGGTGAGGACGTTATGGGTTGGTGGAGATGAAGACGTTTTTTGTTTCGGTGAACGCGTTCAGGGCGTCCGGGCCGAGTTCGCGTCCGAGTCCTGACTGCTTGAATCCGCCAAAGGGCGTGGAGTAGCGCACCGAGGAGTGGGAGTTGACTGAGAGGTTTCCCGACTCGAGTCCCCGGGCCATCCTCAGCGCCTGACCGATGTCCCGTGTCCAGATGGATCCGGACAGGCCGTAGATCGAGTCGTTCGCCAGGCGGAGTGCGTCGGCTTCGTCCTTAAAGGGAACGACTGCCACGACGGGGCCGAAAATCTCCTCATGCATGACCCTGTCCTCGCGGGCGGGCGTAAGAACGGTGGGGGGGAACCAAAACCCCTTGCCGTCCGGCGCGGATCCCTGGAAAGCCACAGATGACCCGTCCGGGACGAAGCCGGAGACTGTCCGGTGTTGGGCTGCGGAAATCAGCGGCCCCATGAACGAAGCCTCGTCGCTGGGGTCGCCGACCTTCAGGGCCTTCACGACTGGTTCCAGGAGCTCGAGGAATTTCACGTAGACGCTGTCCTGGACCAGGATTCTGGAGCGGGAGCAGCAGTCCTGTCCGGCGTTGTCAAAAGCGCCTCCGGGTGCTGCTGCGGCAGCGGCTTCGAGGTCCGAATCCGCAAAGATGATGTTGGCGCTCTTGCCGCCCAGCTCCAGGGTCACGGGCTTGACCTGCTCAGCGCAGCCGGCCATGATCCGCTTACCGACGCCGGTTGAACCGGTGAAGACAACCTTCCGCACTGCAGGATGGGTCACGAATCGTTCCCCGACGACAGAGCCCTTGCCCGGGATGATCTGCAGGACTCCTTCGGGCAGGCCTGCCTCCCTTGCCAGCTGTCCGAGCCGGATGGCAGTCATCGGAGTCAGTTCCGCCGGTTTCAGAACGACAGTGTTGCCAGCGGCAAGGGCGGGGGCGAAGCCCCACGCGGCAATGGGCATGGGGAAGTTCCACGGAACGATTACCCCAACGACCCCGAGGGGTTCGTTGAAGGTGATGTTGACCCCTCCGGCTACTGGAATCTGCTGGCCAAGATGCCGCTCGGGGGCTGCGGAGTAGTACGTCAGGACATCGCGGACATTTCCTGCTTCCCATCGGGCATTGCCGATGGTGTGCCCGGCGTTGCGTACCTCCAGCTGGGCGAGATTTTCCAGGTCGGCGTCTACTGCCGCAGCAAACCTGCGCAGCAGGAGAGCCCGGTCTGCAGGGGCAACATGGCGCCAGGTATCAAATGCCTCGACGGCTTTTTCGATTGCCCTGTCAGTGTCCTCAAGTGTTGCAAGGGTTATGGTCTCGATTACCTCTTCCGTTGCCGGATTCAGGACGTCATACGTGCTGGTGGACATTGCCGGGGCTCTCCGTTCGATTTTTGCGGTAGTTACGTGCAGCCTCAATGAACCCATTGAAAAGCCGGAGATCGTTGGGATTCTGTTCAGGGTGGAATTGGACCCCTAGTGCCCATCCGCCCGTTGCCGTTTCGAGGGCTTCCACCGTGCCGTCGGCCGCCGCGGCCGTGACGGAAAGGCCGTCAGCGATCCGGTCCATGGCCTGGTGGTGGTAACAAGGTGCGCTGGCCGATGCTCCCAGCAGATGCCGGCTGATGCTGCCCGGCGCCGTCGTGAACTCCACGTTGCCGAATACGCCCGGCGCCGGTTGGTAGTCCGCCTCCGGGTTCACATCGGGGATGTGCTGAATCAGCGACCCGCCCATGGCGACATTGAGGATCTGGGCTCCCCGGCAGATGGCGAAAAGGGGGACTTCGGCGTCCAAAGCTGCCTTGGTGAGGGCGATATCGTGCACGTCCCTGGCCGGTTGGGCGCGGGTGAGCCGGTGGGGCTGCGCCCCGTACTGTTCCGGGCCCACGTCGCTGCCTCCGGAGATGATCAGTCCGTCCAGGACCTCCACGATCGATGGGTCAGTGCCGACGGGCGGCAACAGGACAGGAGTGCCGCCGGCAGCGACGACCGCCTGGACGTAGGTTCCCGGCAGAACTGCCGCATCCGCTGTCCAAACGCCCCAGGAAGCCTGCTGAAAGTAGGTTGTCAGCCCAATCCGTGGGCGGTAGCTATCAGAGCCGTTCAAAGACACGCTTGCGCTCCCAGTCCGTTACGGCGCTGTCAAAAGCTTTCAGCTCGACATCTGCAGCGAAGACGTAGTGGTCCACAACTTCATCGCCGAAGGATTTGCGTGCAATCTCGCTGTTGGTCAGCAGGGCGCGGGAGTCCCGCAGGTTGGTGGGTATGCGATCTGCGTCGGACTGGTAGGCGTTACCGGTCATGATCGGTTCGAGGGGGAGCTCATTCTCGATACCGTGGATGGCGGCGGCGATAAGCGCGGCGGCTGCGAGATAAGGGTTGACGTCCCCGCCTCCAACGCGGTTTTCCACCCGAAGGCTGGGTCCGCGGCCGACGATGCGCAGTGCACAACTGCGGTTGTCCAGCCCCCAGGCGATGGCTGTGGGAGCGAAGCTGCCTTCTACGAAGCGTTTGTAGGAATTGATGTTCGGGGCGACGAAATAGGCCAGCTCCTTCAGTCCGGCGAGTTGGCCTGCGATGAAGTGCTCCATGACAGGGCTGAAGCCATGCTCGCCATCCCCGGCCAGGACCGGATTGCCGTCCAGGTCGGTCAAGCTGAAGTGGATATGGCAGGAACTGCCTTCACGTTCGTTGTACTTCGCCATGAACGTAATGCTCTTGCCTTGCTGCGCGGCGATTTCCTTGGCCCCGTTTTTGTAGAAAACGTGGTTGTCGCACGCAGTAAGCGCTTCTGCGTATCGGAACGTGATTTCCTGCTGGCCCAGGTTGCACTCGCCCTTGGAAGATTCAACGACCAGGCCTGCCTTTTCCATGCCCGTTCGAATGCTTCGGATGACCGGTTCCAGTCTTGCTGTGGCCAGGAGGGAGTAGTCCACGTTGTAGCGGGTTGAGGGGGTGAGTCCCTCGTATTTCTTGTCCCATGCTTCTTCGTAACTGTCGTCAAACATGATGAATTCAAGCTCGGTGCCGATATGGGCGCGGTATCCCAAGGCCTCCAGGCGTTCGATCTGCGCGCGCAGGATCTGGCGTGGGGACTGGGAGACGGGGCGGCCGTCCAGCCAGAAGATATCGCACTGGATCATGGCAGTGCCTTCCAGCCACGGCACCCGGCGCAGGGTGGAGACGTCGGGCCGCATCACCATGTCTCCATAGCCGTTCGCCCACGAGGACATGGAGTACCCGTCAATGGTGTTCATCTCCACATCCACGCTGAGTAGGTAGTTGCAGCCTTCGGCCCCGTGCCCCAGCACGTCTTCGAGGAAAGACCTTGCCCCGCAGCGTTTACCCTGCAGACGTCCCATGGAATCGGTGATGGCAACGACAACGGTGTCGATGTCACCGGAAGCGACCAGGTCCCTCAGCTCATCGACGCCGAGTTGGCCTTGCGCGGAGGTGCCGGTTGTTTGATTCGTCATTTGATTTCCGTAACTTTGATCGTATTTATGAGGGAGATGTCTGGACCGTGACGGGACGCGTGTCAGCTCTTGAGTTCGGCCTCGGCTGCAGCCAACTGCGCGAATTCCTCTTCGGGAGCGCCTGCAACGATGCGGTGCCGGCTGTAGAACCAGTAGTAGAGGAGCGCCGCGCCGAAGATTGCAGCTGTTATGGATGCGGCGAATACGTCGACCACAAACGTTGCGACGACCGCGACCGCAGCAAGGACCAGCGCGATTGAGGTGGTGGCGACCCCTCCGGGTGTCCGGTAACCGCGGGGCAGGTCCGGTTCCTTCCTCCTCAGCACAATGTGCGAGAGATTCAGCAGGACATAGGAGACTGTTGCACCAAAGACGGCGATGTTGATCAGGAGTGCGCCGTCACCGGTTATTGCCGCCAGCAAAAAGCCGATTGAGCCAGGGACGATCAGTGCCCAATAAGGGGTCCGCCGTTTGCCTGTCAGGGACAGCCATTTGGGAAGATACCCTGCCCGGGACAGCGCGAAGAGCTGGCGGGAATACGCATAAATGATGGAGAAGAAGCTGGCTACGAGCCCGGCGAGGCCAGCATAGTTGACGAAGTCTGCCAGGAAAGTGTTGCCACCGTACGCCAGGCGCAGGGCCTCCGGGAGGGGGTTATTGGATTGACTCATTGCGGCTGACCCTGCGGCGCCGGGAACGAGAACGAGCATCAGGGCCCCGAAGACGACCAGGATTACAACAGCGACCATGATGCCCCGCGGCATGTCCTTCTTCGGATTGGCCGTCTCTTCAGCGGCCAGGGGAACCCCTTCGACTGCAAGGAAGAACCAGATGCCATAAACGAGTGCACCGACGGCGCCGCTGATTCCCATCGGGAGAAAAGCGCTTGAGGTGGGCGAGCCGTCAGGGACAATGTCAAAGAGGTTCTGGGCGTTGAAATGTGGAATCAGGCCCACAACGACGGCGGCCAGGGCGACGACGGCGACTGCGGTGATGCCGAAGATCATCTTGAGAGCCTCTCCTACTCCGCGGAGATGGATGCCCACAAAAACAGCGTAGGTCACCAGATACACCGGCCAGGAGTTGGTCAGGCCAAAGAGTCCCAACGCTTCAACATAGCCGCCAATGAAGATGGCTATCGCAGCCGGCGCAACGGCGTATTCAATGAGCACGGCCATTCCGGTGGCGAATCCGCCCAAGGGGCCCAGTGCGCGACGGGCGAAGCCATATCCGGCGCCTGTGGCAGGCAGCGCCGAGGATAGCTCGGCGAGTCCGAAAGCCATGCAGGTGTACATGACGCCCATGAGAACAAATGCGATGAGTAGACCGCCCCAACCGCCTTGGGCGAGGCCGAGGTTCCACCCTGCGAAGTCGCCGGAGATGACATAAGCAACTCCGAGTCCGGCAAGCAGGATCCATCCCGCGGCCCCGCGTTTCAGTTGCCGGTGCTGGAGATATCGCTTGTCGTCGGTAAGCTGGGCTGAATCAGAGGATGCCACTGTAGTTCCCATCGTCCAAGGGTATTGGTATGAAATAAGACCATAAGCTCGTTACAGTGTGTGCCAGATCACGAGCACGGTCAAGGGGTTCCTTGATCTCGGCCAACTTTTCCTCGGTTCAACCGTGCTTCCGGCCGGTGCGGCGGTTTTTCTCGCTTCGATGGGCCCCCTGCCATAGGCCTGTTTTTGGACCGATTAGGATAAGCGTATGGAAGAGGAACTGCTCGGAAGCCCCGCCCCGATTCTCCGCCCGGTCCGGCACGGCAATGCCTTCGAGGAGACCATCGAACGCTTGCTCCAGAACATCAAGCTCGGTCTGTTCGGTGTAGGGACCAAGCTGCCAGCCGAGCGGGAACTTGCCGATATGCTGGGCGTATCGCGCGCCACCTTGCGGGATGCCCTGGCCGAGCTGCAGAAGGCCGGATACGTTGAAGTTCAGCGCGGCCGCTATGGAGGAACGTACGTGTGCAGCCGGCCCCCTGCAGGTTCGGGGTCCTACCCGGAACTCGATCCGGCCGAGGTGGACGACGTTCTTACCTTTCGCGGCGTACTCGAGCCGGCGGCCGCATCCTTGGCGGCCAGGGCGACGTTATCACCTGCCCAGCGCAGTCACCTGCTAAGGACTTTGGCGGAGGTGGCCAGTGCACCTGCGAATCTGTACCGGCCGAAGGACGCAAGATTCCATGTGGCGATCGCAGAAGTGGCTGGATCGCCAAGCCTTGCGCTCGCGGTGGCGGATGTCCGCTCAAAGGTAAGTGACCTGCTGGACCGTATACCCCTTATCCAACCCAACCTGGAACATTCCAACCGGCAGCACCAGGAAATCGTGGACGCCATTCTCCGGGGCGACGATGAGGCAGCCTTCAAGGCGGCGCAAGATCATCTGCAGGGAACAGCGTCGCTGCTACATGGATTCCTCGGACATTCCCAGCCTGAGGTTTCCCCGCAATCGACTGCACCACAGCGTTGAGTTGACACGGCTTTCCCGCTGACGTCGACACCGCAGCGCTGGGGGAGTTGGTCCAGTGCTAAGCAGACGTCTGCAGGCGGCCGCCTGCCCGGCCTTGGACACCGTCCCCCTATTTCCCCAGCATCCATTGCCTGGCTGCAGTTCGCGGGTTCACTATGGAGGGAAACGGGACGGCCGGCTCGGTCCGGAGCGCTCACCGCTTGACGGCTCAAGGGAGAGTCCATGCACAGCACCGGTTTTGTTTCCCCGAACCGACGTTCGCTGCTGAAGGCGGCCGGGATTGGGGCGGCCAGTATTGCCGCCATGCCCCTCCTGTCCTCCTGCACGGGTGAACCCGCGCGGCTGGCGTCATCGGCGTCGCCAGCACTGCTCCCCGCCCCGCCGGGACAGATCGAACCACTGCTGGACCGGGCGAAAGTTACAAACGCCTTGGCCAAGCTCGACGGATTGATCCAGGATGCCATGGAGAGCACCGGGCTGCCCGGGATGGCCGCAGCCGTGGTGTACCGGGACGAGGTGGTGTACTCCAAAGGCTTCGGGGTCAGGGAGGTTGGAAAGCCCGAGGAGATCGATCCTGACACAGTGTTCCAGGTGGCCTCTGTGTCCAAGCCCCTGGCGTCCACAGTGGTGGCAGGGGTGGTGGGGCGGCAGGTCATCAACTGGACCGACGCCGTCGTGGGCCATAACAAAAGCTTCGCGCTCAAGGATGACTACGTCACGCGGAATGCGGTCTTTGCTGATCTGCTCTCACACCGCAGCGGGCTGAAAACGGGTTCGGGTGACCTGCTGGAGGACCTCGGATTCGATCGGGAGTACATCCTCGGCCACCTCAATCAGGAGCCCCTTGATACGTTCCGGGCCAGTTACAACTACAGCAATTTCGGCTACACGGAAGCCGGCCAGGCAGCAGCCGATGCGATGAAAATGACCTGGGAAGACCTGGCCGACGAGATCCTGTTCCGGAAGCTGGGCATGTCCGCCAGCAGTTACCGTCACTCGGACTATGAGAGAGCCACGAACAAGGCCATCCTTCATGTGCCGCTCGGGAACAAGGAGTGGGCGGCGAAGTACCGCCGCAACGCCGATCCCCAAGCTCCCGCGGGGGGTGCGAGTTCGTCGGTGCGGGACCTTGCACAATGGCTCCGGTTGCAGCTCGGAAACGGCAGTTACGAGGGAAATCCCGTTATTGATCCGGCTGCTCTCCAAACGACCCACGTTCCCCACATAGTCTCCGGTCCGGCGTCGGCACCGGCTGCCCGCTCCCGTTTCTACGGGCTGGGCTGGAACGTCTCCTACGACGACCAAGGCCGTGTCCAGCTGGGACACTCCGGGGCATTTAATCTTGGCGCAGCCACCGCCGTCTCCATGCTTCCGGGTGAACAGCTGGCCATTGTGGTCCTGACCAACGGGCGCCCGCAGGGAATTCCTGAAGCCATCGCCGCGGGCTTTCTGGATGCGGCCCAGCACGGATCGCCCACGGTCGATTGGCTACCATTCACCGCCGGCGCGTTCAAGCAAATTGACGAGTCCGACAAGCCCGAGGTCGACTACACCAAGACTCCGCCTACTCCCTCTCCCGCCCGGGCAAACAGTGCCTACACCGGCACCTATGACAACTCCTACTATGGCCAGCTTATGGTCCTTGAAGAGGGCGGGAAACTGGCCATGAGAATGGGACCGCCCGGCAGTCCCACCACTTTCCCGCTGACCCACTTCGACGGCGACACGTTCAGCTTCGAATCCATCGGAGAAAACGCCAACGGCCTGGCCGGGGCACTGTTTGCAGCAGCACCCAGCGGCTCCTCGCCAAGCGTCACCCTGGACTTCTACGACAGGACCGGGCTGGGGACATTCACTCGGGCCTCGTAGGCGGCACCAAACGTAGGCGGACGACGGCGGGGCGTCCCGCCGTCGTACGCTTGTAAATTCTCATTGTGGTGGGCGCCCAACAGGGCCACCATGTTCGTATGGACGCTGAAACACCGAAGGCGACGGAGCTGAACCTTCCCCAGGCCTTCCTTCTTCTGGCAACGAACGACGTGAACGGCAAGCCCGAAGTGCCGGTGTTCGCACTCAGGACCACGGTGGCAGGGGCAATATTGGCCGAACTGGACCTGATCGGCGCGATCGAGCTGCAGGGGAAGCGCGTCAGGGCCACCGGCGACACCCCGCAAACGGATTTCCAGCGCGAGCTGGATGCCATCCGTGGCAAATCCCGGCCCCACACTCCCAAGGGGTGGGTGGGAATGCTGGAGAGCCGCGCCGAGGTGCAGCGTGTCTACGAAGCGATGGCGTCGTTGGGCATCGTGGAACATATCGGCGAAAAGCACCTGGGCCGGTTCCGGGCCGTGCGGTACCCGGAGAAGGACCACGCTCCGGAGGCGGCGCTGCTGGAAAAGATCCAGGCCGCACTCAGCGGTGCGCCGTCCGATCTTGAGCCGCCCGATACAACGGAGACCGAGTTGGCGGCGGCCGATGAGGGGACGCCTGATTCCGCTGCGCCCGATTCCGCGGCGCCCGATTCCACCAAGCCGGCCGCCGTGCCTGGCTCGAAGGCACCCGATGCCAGGACCATCGTGCTGATCGCCCTGCTTCAGGCGGCCGGAATGCTCGGCAAACTCTTCCCGGCAGCAGATCTGACCCGGGCGACTGAGCTGTCGAAGGACTACTGGCCGTCCCGCGCAGTGGAGGACGAACTCCGGATGATCAGGCTGGCGGAGCAGGAAGCAGCAAACCTATAAGGCTGATCGCAGATCCCAGACCGCAGACCGCGAGGTACGGGGGCCGGGCTGCCTACGCGGCCGGGTTCGGCAGAACCAGCAGGCCGTCGGCGACGAGCCTGCCATCGTGGATGACGGTGCGGTCGGTGCCACGGTCCATAACGGTGCTGGTGATGGTCTCGCCATCAACCAGGACGATGTCCGCCCGATCTCCGGGAGCCAGGCCCGGCCGGTCGTCGGGACTGCTGAGGCGATGGACGGTTCGGTCCATGATGGACGCGCCTCCGATGGTGGCGATCGCCGCACAGTGCTCGACCAGCCGGTCCTTGCGCAGCCGGTGTGTGAACGCCAACTGCCATGTGCGGTGGAGCATGTCGCAATTGCCGTACGGGCTCCAGTAATCCCGCTGCCCGTCCTCGCCCAAACCGACCCGGATCCCCGCCTCCGTCATCCGGGCGAGATCGAACTGCGTGCCGCCGCTTGCCGGGGCCACCGTCGCCCAGGCAACGTCGAGCTCGGCCATCTGCTCCACGAGCCGGGCGGTCACATCGGGGTGGACGTTGGCCAGATCGTACGCGTGGGACAGCGAGACGCGCCCCTCCATCCCCAGCGCGCGGGTGCGTTCGAAGATAAGTTCAGCGCTGAAGACCCCCAGGTGGCCGGGCTCGTGCAGATGAATGTCGACGTCGACGCCGTACTTCTCAGCCAGGCCGAAGACGATGTCCAGGTGGCGGACCGGGTCTCGGTCCAGCTGGCAGGGGTCAATGCCGCCGATGGTGGTCGCCCCCGCGCGGAGGGCCTCCTCGAGGAGCGGGACAGTGCCGTCCTCGAGCAGCAGGCCTGCCTGGGGGAAGGCCATGACTTCAACATCGGCGGCGTAGGCGAAGTGCTCCTTCGCGGCCATGACTGCCTCGAAGCGTTCAAGCTTGCAGTCCACGTCGATCTGGGCGTAGGAACGGACGCGGGTGGTGCCCCGCGCGATCATTTGCTCCAGCGTTCCCCGCACTACATCGCCGTGCGGGACGGGGGTGTCGCGCCAGTTTTCCCGGTCGTTGCGCATCATGTTCCACACACCGGGCGAGCCTGTGTGCTCCCGGAACGGCAGCCCGATCCTGGTCGAGTCGAGATGGACGTGCACGTCGGTGAACGCGGGCATGGCGATCCGGCCCCGCCCGTCGACCACCCCGTCGACTTCACCGCCGGCTGCGTCTGAGACCACCACGGCGGTCCCCGCGGGTTGAACGGCCGCAATCCGTCCCTCGCGCACCTCAAGGTCTACGGCGTCCCCGCCCCAGGGGCGGACGTTGGTAATGAGCATTGTTCATTCCTTTCGGCTGGGGCCGGGGCGCCTCGCTGACGTAAAGCTGACGACGGCGGGAGGTCCCGCCGTCGTCCGCTCACCTTCGCCGCGAAAGCAGCGGGCGGAGTGGCCCAACGCGGGGTCACTTTTGGCCCAATAAGTGCCCATTATTGGGCATGTAGTGACCCCGCGTTGCTTGTTAGTGCCAGAGACCCAGGGCGAACTCCGCGATCACGGTGGAGAGCAGGAAGGACGCGGTGATGGCCACCAGGCCCACGGGGATGATCTTCCAGCCGATGTTCTTCAGCAGCGGGATGTCCTTGCCAAGCGACAGGCCCGCGAGCGTCAGCATCACGGTGGCGATGGAGAGGAAGTCGACCGTCTTGATGATGGTTGTCAGCGATTCCGCGGCGAAGAACCACGGGCTGGAGATGTACGCGCCGATGGTGGTGATGTAGACAATCGCCGAGATCTTCTTCGTGACCTTCGCCAGCGCGATGCTGACCAGGACCAGCGCGAGCATGATCCCGTATCCGGCGACAATCGTGAGGCTGAAGCCCTTGGCCGCCACCGACGCCGTGCCTATGCCCAGGACCGTGAGGACCGACAGGGACAGCCACAGCGGCAGCTTGATGGCGGCCGAGGATTCGGCCACCTGCTCGCGGAACCGCCGGTTTTCTTCTGCCTGGGCCTCTTCCCGCTCAATGTCGGCCTGGCCGCGCTCGGCGGGAACCCCGGCTGCCCCTGGAGCACCGGCCGCAACCACGGCGGCTTCGCGGGTCTGCTTGCGGGTGAGGAGCCTGTAGAAACGGTCCGCCAGCGGCAGCGCGATGTAGATGCCCACATACACGCCGAGGATGGTGGTGATCAGGTTGGACACTGCTGCCATGCCAAGGATGGCTTCCTGGTCCGCGGGGTAGGCCGCGATGATGCTGGCCGAGGACGCCGCCATCATGGAGCCGGATCCCACGCCGGCGCCCATCGCCAGGGCCAGCGGATCGAAGATCTTCCAGTTGGCCACCAGCGAGGTGAGCAGCGTGATGTACACGGCGCCGAACAGGGTGCCGAAGACGTACATGGCCAGCACGCCGCGGTACTGGTCCGAGTCGGGGCCGTACTTTTCAGAAACCATGGCGAAGGACGGCTCGCGGTCCAGGGAGAACGTTGCACCCACCGTTGCCTTGCCCATCCGGAGCAGGACGGCCAGGGGGAGGGCCAGGACGATGGTGCCCAGCAGGTGCCCCACTTCCTGAAGCAGCAGGGCCGGGCCGGCGCGGAGCAGGCTGGGGAGGCTGGGCCCGATGTTGAACGCCAGCCGGGCCACCAGCAGCAGCACGGCCACGCCCACCAGGGCCGCCGCGATCCGCTGCAGGTCCAGGCCCAGGGGCTTGAACTTCTGGATGGAGACCAGAAGCCCCAGGATGAGGCCCCAGACCATGGGGAAGATGACGATCGCGCCGATTCCAAGGTCAATCTTGGCCTGGCCGATGAACTGCACGGCCAGTGCAATGACAAACGCCAGGGCGGCGACCGGAAGCGTCAGCCGGGCACCAGCCTTATCGATCCGCGGAGTTGTGGTGCTGGTACTCATGATGTGCCTTCCTGGGTGACAGTACGACGGCGGTATGCCGCTTGGGTGAAGCGTTCCCGTTCGGTGGGGGTTGAGGCGGCGGCGGCGACGGTCCAGGCCAGCGCGGTGGCTGCCTCGAACATCACGCCGTACGCCTCGGGGGTATCGGCAAGCGCGGCGAACGCGTGCGAGTGGATGGGTACGTTGGCCCCGGGAATGCTGAGCCACGGATGCAGGGACGGGATGACCTGGGAGATGTTGCCCATGTCCGTTGAACCGCCGCTGAGGCCGGACGAACGGGAAATGTCCTTGCCGAACGCGTCCATCGCCGCCGTCCAGTGCGCGGCCAGCGCCTCGTCCTGGAGCAGGGGTTCGTAGAGCGGTTCAGTGGCCTCGATTTCCAGTGTGGTTCCGGTGGCCAGCGCGGCCCCTTCAAAGCAGCGGCGGACCCGCTCGAGCAGCGCCTCGTACTCCGGCAGGGTGAAGGCCCGGCACTCAAACTGGACCACCGCCCGGTCCGGAATGATGTTGGTGACGTGCCCGGCTTCGGCAACGAAGCAGGCAATGCGGTGGTCGTCGGGGATCTGCTGGCGCAGCAGGCCAATGGCCACCTGGCTCAGCACGGCGGCATCGGCGGCATTCACGGCCTGGTGCGGGGCTGCCGCAGCGTGCGCGGCCTTCCCGGTGAAGGTGGCCTTGTACCGGCCCACGGCCTGGGCGCTGGTCCCGGCCGGGTTGTACGTCAGGCCGTCCTGGACGGGATGGACCATCAACGCCAGCCCGACGCCGTCGAACGCCCCCTCCTCCAGCATGAGCACCTTGCCTCCGCCGTGCTCCTCGGCAGGCGTCCCGATGGCCTTCAGCGTGATGCCCATTTCGGCGACATAAGGCTGCAGCGCGAGGGCCGCTGCCACGGAGGCGCCGGCGATCAGGTTGTGCCCGCACGCATGGCCGATGTCCGGGAGTGCGTCGTATTCCACGCATAGGGCCACCGTCAGATCGCCGCTGCCGGCGCTCGCCGTGAAGGCGGTGGGCAGGCCGCCGGTGCCGCGTTCCACCGCAAAACCGGCCTCTTCCAGCAGGGCTGCTATCGCTTCGGCGGAGCGGACCTCCTCGAAGGAGATCTCCTTGTGGGCGTGGATTTCGCGGGCCAGGGCCTGGACCCGGGGCTTCCAGGATTCGACGCCGTCGGCGAGTGCAGCGCGCAGGGTCGCCAGCGCGGGGGGTGGGTCTGTCAGTTCCATAGGTACCTGCCTGTTTCAGTTGGACGCACGGGGAGGACGCCGTAGTAGGACGCTTCAGTAGGACAGCGATGGGAACGGGGAGCCTGCCGCGCGGGTGGGCACCCAGATGGCCTTCGTCTGCGTGTACTCGTCCAGGACGCCGGGGCCGGAGGAACGGCCGTGGCCCGAATCGCCGAAGCCGCCGAACGGGACCGCCACGTGGATGGTTTTGTAGGAGTTGATCCAGAACGTGCCGGCCTTCACCTCGCGGGCAATGTGGTGGGCCCGGGAGACGTCAGAGGTCCACACGGCGCCGGCCAAGCCGAAGTTGGTGTTGTTGGCGCGGGCGATTGCCTCGGCCTCCGTGTTGAACGCGTCCGCGCCCACCACGGGGCCGAAGACCTCCGTGGTTTCGAGGCGGTTTGACGGCGTGACGCCGTCCAGCAGGGTGGGCATAACCCAGTGCCCGCCGGCCAGGGCGGACCCGGCCAGCGCAGCCGGAAGCGTGGCACCCGTGACCCGGCGGCCGCCGTCGTGCATTCCGGCCTCGATCAGCGTGTTGACCGTGGCGAACTGCTGGGCGGTGATGATAGGGCCCACCTCGGTGTCCGCGCTCAGCGGGTCGCCGACCCGCAGCCGTGCGGCCTTCGCGGCGACCATTTCGACGAACTGCGCGTGCACGCTGCGCTCCACCAGGAGCCGTGATCCGGCGACGCAGGACTGCCCGGCACCGGAGAAGATCGCCGAGATGGCGCCGTCCGCGGCACGGTCCAGGTCGGCGTCGGCGAACACGATGTTGGCGCTCTTGCCGCCGAGCTCCAGCAGGGCGGGGATCCCGGCCTGCGCGGCCGCGACGGCCACCCGGCGGCCGGTGGGGACCGAGCCGATGAAGCTGACTTTGCCGACGCGGCGGTCGGTGGTGAGGGCGGCGCCCACGCTCTGGCCCAGCCCTGCCGCGATGTTGAAGACGCCGGCGGGCAGACCCGCTTCGTGGGCGAGCTGGGCGAGCCGGACCGAGGAGGCCGGGGTGAATTCGCTGGGCTTGATGATCACGGCGTTGCCGGCGGCCAGCGGGGCGGCGGAGTTCCAGCCGGCCGTGAACAGGGGAGCGTTCCACGGGGTAATGGCGACAACGACACCCCACGGGACACGCTCGGTGTAGGTGTGCCAGTTGCCGGGTACGGGGATGGTCTGGCCGGTCAGCTTGTCCGCCCAGCCGGAGTAGTAGCCGAACATTTCGGCCACCTTGGCGGCTTCGACGCGGGCGTCGCGGATGGGCTTTCCCGTAGTGGCCGACTCGAGGATGGCGAGTTCCTCACCGTGCGCCTCGACGACGCGGCTGACGTTGCGGAGGATCGCTGCCCGTTCGAACCCGTTCAGCGCGGCCCAGACCGCCGCGCCCGCCGTCGAGCTTTCCAGGATGGCGTTGGCACCCTCGGCGCCGGGGTCGGCGTAGGTGGCAAAGGCTTCGCCGGTGGCGGCCGCGGTGAGGGTGATGTTCTCGCCGCTGCCGGTGACTACTTTTCCGTCAACGAACGCGCCGAGGCCGGTGGGGAAGGCTGCGTCCAGGACGGCCCGGGCGGTGGCTGCCGAGGAGGAGGTGGGTGCTGTGGTGACGCTCAATGTGGTGGTCCTTTGAGGCTGGGGGCTGGGGAGTTGTTGCTTAGGCGGCAGGGGTGCTGCCGGGTGCGCCGGCGGGGGTGATGGCCGGGGCGACGGTCCTGGCGATTTCGGTGAAGTCGGCGCGTGGGCCGAGGGCGGCCAGGGCGTCCTGCCACTGGCCGGCGACGGCGGCGAGCAGGGCCGGTTTTTCGCCGATCTGTGCGGCGACTTCCACGGCGAGGGCGGCATCGCGTGCCATCAGGCCCAGCGAGAAGCCTGAATCATGGGTGCCGCTAAGGACCCAGTTGGGATACATGTTGGCGGAGACTTTGCTGCCGCCGGAGGCTTCGCTGATGCTGGTTGCGGCCGTGGCAGGATCGATGCCGTAGGCCTTCGCGACGCCGAGGGCCTCGCCCACGGAGACCAGGTTGGCTGCGGCCAGGACGTTGTTGAGGAGCTTGACCACGTTGCCGCTGCCGGGGCCGCCGATGTGGCTGAACTTGCCGCCGGTGAGGGCGAGCAGGACGGGCTCGGCAGCTGCGAGGGCGGCGGCGGTTGCGCCGACGAAGGCGCTCAGGGATCCGGTTGCGGCGCCGTCGCGGCCGCCGGAGACCGGCGCGTCCACGAAGGCCGCCCCCTGGGCTTCCGCCAGCTCTGCCATGTGCTTGCTGGTGGCCGGTTCGGAGGTGGTGGTGTCGACGATCGCGACGGTTCCCGGTGCTGCCAGGAGCTGGGGCACGGTGGTTTCCACGATGCTGGCCGCGGGCAGGGAGAGGACCGCGTAGGGGGTTCCGGCGACGTCCGCCAGGTTCGCGGTGGTGGCGATTCCTGCTTCGGAAGCGGCGGCCCGGGCGGCGTCTGACGGGTCGAAACCGGTGACGTCCCAGCCGGCGCGGTGGAGGGTGGCGGCCATCGCCCCGCCCATGGCGCCGAGGCCGATGACGGCGATCCGGCGGTCGGTGTTGGTGTTCATGAAACTGCTCCTGGAGTCTGCGGGGGATAGGTGGAGGAGGAAGGGGCCCAACGCGGGGTCACTTTTGACCGAATGAGGGCCCATTATTGGGCGGTAAGTGACCCCGCGTTGGGCTGGGGAAGAGGGTCAGTCGAGGTAGATGTCGAGGTCTTTCCAGAGCTGCTGGGTGCGGCGGATGGCGGTGCGGCTGCGCTCGGGGTGCGCCGCCTCCATGCCCGCGAGCAGGCCGTAGACCAGGGAGTTCGCGCCGGTGACGGACTGGAAGAAGGAGATCCCTTCCGAGGCCACCACCAGGAGGTGGTCCGCCGCCGCTGCCAGCCGGCCGCGGCGCATATCGCTGATGGCGATGACTGTGGCGCCCGCCTGCTTGGCGGCTTCGGCGGTGACAATGATCTGCCGGATGGAACGCCACATGTTGATGACCACCAGGACATCCCCGGGCCCGAGGGTGTTGGTGCTGGAGGCGAGATGGACGCCGCCGCGGTTCTCCAGGGTGATGGGGTAGCCCATCGTGGAGCCCAGGTGCGCCATCACGCTGGCGGGGCCGGCAAACGAGCCAAGCCCGACGACGGTGATGGACCTCGCGGCGGCCATGGCGGCAATGGCGGCCTCGGCGTCGTCGGCTGTGTTGGAGTCCAGCGTCAGGCGCAGGTTCTCGATGTCGTGGTTGATCGCGTCGTGCAGGGGGCTGCGGTGTTCGCCGTGCTCGGTCAGGGTGTCCTCGGTGGAGATCATCACGAGGTACCGGGAGCGGAGTTCGCGCTGTAGGTCGGGCCAGCCGCGGTAGCCCAGATGCTGGGCGGCGCGGACCACCGTGGAGTTGTTGACGTCGGCGCGCTGGGCAATTTCGGCGATGTCGGCGTAGGACGAAAGCTGCGGATTGCGGCCGATCACATCCACCACCCGGCTCTGGGCCTTGGACAGCGGAACGTCGGGGAACACGTCCCCGAGCCAGGCGTGCGTAAGGTTTCCGGCGCTGCTGTCGCCTGCCGCGCCGGCTTCAAGATCGACCGCGTTGGTGTTCAAACCGGACCTCTTCTGTAACGTGCATCACTCTGCAATGCTGATTGCATCAAATGTACTCTGCAATTTGGTTTGCGACCAGTGATTTCCGTTTCCGGTTTGTAAATTTCGTTGTAGTGCGTGCCCGTCGGGTCCACCATGATCCTATGAACGCTGAAATGCCCAAGGCGGACGAGCTGAACCTCCCCCAGGCCCTGCTCCTTCTGGCCACCAATGACAAGGACGGCGAGTCAGACGTGCCGCCCGCCGTGCTCAAGGCAGCATTGGCTGGTGCGACCCTGGCCGAGCTGGACCTGCTCGGTGCAATCGAGCTGCAGGGGAAGCACGTCGTGGCAACCGGCGCCACCCCGCACACGGACTTCCAGCACCAGCTGGAAATCATCCGGGACAGGCCGGGGTTGCATACTCCCAAGAAGTGCGTTTCCATGCTGGCGAGCCGCGCTGAGTTGCACCGTGTCTATGAGGGAATGGCCTCGCTGGGCATCGTGGACCACGTGGGCGAGAGGCACCTTGGCCTGTTCAGGACCACACGCTACCCCGAGAAGGACCACGCTCCGGAGGCGGCGCTGCTGAAAGGGGTCGAGGCCGCGCTCAGGGGTGGAGCCTCCGACCCGCGTACCACCGCCCTCACCGCGCTGCTCTACTCGGCGGAGCTGCTCGGGAAAATCTTCCCGGCAGTGGATCAGGGCCACGCGAGGGAACTGGCGAACGGCTATTGGCCGTCCCGAGCGGTGGCCGACGAGCTCCGCATGATCAGGCTGGCGGAGGCAGAAGCCGCAACGTAGGAACGCGGACGACGGCGGGAGGTCCCGCCGTCGTCCGCGTCTCCGGTGGCGCCGCCCGGCACCCTGGTGCTGAGTTTCACCGTGACCACAGCTCCGTCAGCAGTTGCTGCACCTGCTCCGGCTGCTCGACGTTGGCGAAGTGGCCGCAACGGGGGATGGTCACGGTCCGGGCGTTCGGAACTGTGGCGGCCAGGCGGTCCAGGTCGGCAAGGGACGTGAACACGTCAGTGTCCCCGCGGGTCGCCAGGACGGGGCAGCGGATGCCGCGCCACTGGTCAAAGTCGTAGTGCGCCATGGCCCGTGCAGCCGCGGCGAAGCTGGCCGGACGGGCGTCACTGCTGAGCCCGCGGATCACCGCCGCGGATATGCCCGCGGGCTCTGCGAAGAACGGTGACATCAACAGCCCCATCAGCGGTGTGGCTCCAACGGCGTGGGCCAGTGCCGTCCCTGCCGGACCGAGGGCAGCCAGTGAGCGCATCAGCAGCCTCATGCCGACAAACGACGGGAACCGGGGCAAGGTGCGCAGTGGCTCGCGGACGGCCTCAGCAACGCCGAAAGTGGTGGCCGAAATGGCGGCGACGCTGGCGGTCCGCTCCGGCCACGCCGCCGCAATGTGCAACGCCAGGAATCCTCCCATGGAGTGGCCCACGAGGTGCCACCGAGGGTAGCCGAGCACGTTCAGCACCTCGTTGACAGCGTGTGCCATCGCCTGGATGCTGAAGTGTTCCAGCCGGGCACCCTGGGTGGATTCGCCCCAGCCCGGCAGATCAATCAGGACACGGTCGCGGGGCGATGCTGCGGACAGCAGCGGCTCAAAAGTGGTCCAGGATCCCGCGGCGCCGTGAAGGTACACCTCCGGTGTAACGAAGACCGGAAACGCGGTACCGTGCTGGACCCGCACAATGCACGGGCCCAGCCCGGTGGGAACGATGTGCCGCCGCAGCGTGGCCGCCCACGCCGCGGATTCCTGCCGAACGCTCATGCCCGCCTTCCACTGGGGATCTCTGCTAACGCTGTTGATCTCTACCAGGTTTTCGGAGCCGTGGCGTGATTGGACCGGACCGGAGGTGCGGAGCACGGCTGCCGGGGTTAGGCGCCAAACGGAAGCGGACGACGGCGGGAGGTTCCGCCGTCGTCCGCTTCTTGCCGGTATCGGTACTGCTTAGAGTGCGCCTTGGTGGGCGGTCCCGGCGGCGATCGGAACCAGACGGGTGACCTCCACGGGTTCCGCCAGGAGCCCCACGAGCGAAGCGTTGAGCCGCTTGACGGGATCCCCCGCGCCGTGGGCGTCGAGCAGCTCGGCGCTTTCCCATTTTTCAATCATCATGATCTGGCCATTGGGTGATTCATGGATGGCGTACAGCAGGCAGCCCGGTTCTTCGTGCACCTCGGCAATGGCTGGCGAGAGTGCGGCCACCACCTGGTCGTAGGTGCCGTCCTTGGGGGTGAATGCTGCGGTGACAATGATGGTCATGGTGTTTTTCCTTGTTGCTGAGATGGGATCAGGGCGGCGCAGGTCAGCCACGCGCTGGCAGCATCCCGGCGTCTGATGCCTGGTGGGATGACGCCAGGTTCGCGCCGGTCCCGCTGTCGAAGTAGCTGGCCATTCTGGCCTCGAGGGCTATGGTGCACGGATCTCCGGCCATCAGGCGGGTTTGCCCCGTCTGACGGATCCAGATGAGGTCGTCCTGGTTGAGCTCCCACATTTTCAGGCCGAGCGCCGGGTCGGGCTGGACTCCGATCAGGGTGTCCGCGCCGAGGTCTTCGATGCGCCGGACGGTACCCGCCAGGCCCGGGCCGTCGACGTCGGGCGAGACGGTGAGGTGCTCCGGTCGCAGGCCCAGGGTCACAGCGCCGGTACCGAGCCGGAGCCCTTCGGGTGCCGGGAGCCGCATTCCGCCGAGTGAGGGCTGCCCGTCAGCGACGTCAGCGCTCATGAGGTTCATGGGCGGGCTGCCGATGAAGCGGGCCACGTACGTGTTGGCGGGCCGGGTGTAGATCTCCTGCGGTGTGGCGTGCTGCTGCACGATGCCGTTGTGGAGAATGACGATCTGCGTGGCCATGGTCATGGCCTCAACCTGGTCGTGCGTGACGTAGACGAACGTCTTCCCGGTCAGCCTGTGGAGCCGGACGATTTCACCCCGGAGCTCGGCGCGGAGCTTGGCGTCGAGGTTGGACAGCGGCTCGTCGAGCAGGAACATGGAAGGGTTCCGGATCAGGGCGCGGGCCAGGGCAACACGCTGGCGCTGGCCGCCGGAGAGCCCGCCTGGTTTGCGGTTGGCGTAGTCGTCCAGTTCCAGCATTGACGTGACATCCGCGACCTGCTTGACGATGTCCTTGGACGCTCCGAAGACGCGGCGTGCGATGGTGCTGACGCCGGGGATGTGATGCCAGGCCTTGAACTTGTCCAGGGCCAGCGGGAAGGCAATGTTTTCGCGGACTGTCAGGTGCGGGTAGAGCGCATAGGACTGGAACACGAAGGCGATGTCGCGCTCGCGGGGGCTTTGGCGGTTCACGCGGAGGTTGTCGAAGATGACGTCGCCCGCGCTGGCATCGGTGAGCCCCGCAATAATGCGGAGCAGCGTCGATTTTCCGGATCCCGATGCGCCCAGCAGGACCAGGAATTCTCCGTTGTCCACCTCGGCGCTGAAGTCGTGGATGACCTGCGTGTCCCCGAAGCGCTTGCTGATGTTGCGTAGTGAGAGCTTTGCCATGATCAACCTTTGACTGAGCCGGCCGTGAGGCCCGAGACGATGCGACGCTGGACAAGGAGGAAGAAAATCAACGCCGGGAGGGTGAACAGCAGTGCCGCGGCCATGACCGAGTTCAGGGAGGTCAGGTACTGGCCCACGAAGGAAGCCAGGCCCACGGACGCCGGCCAGAGGTCGCGTTCGGCGATGAACGTCTTGGCCAGGAGGAACTCGTTCCACCCGTCGAAGAAGTTGATGACGGCGGCCGCGGCGATGCTGGGAAGAATCAGTGGCGTGAGGACCAGCGACAGGATGGTGACGCGGGGGCACCCGTCAACGGCGGCGGCCTCTTCGATTTCGTACGGGATCGCATCGATGGCTCCCTTGATGATCCAGACGCTCACCGGCATGGTGAAGGCAACGTTGGCCAGGATCAGGCCGCCCATTCCGTTGAGCAGGCCCAGCGACGCGAAGAGGGCGTAGATGGGGACTACCAGCAGTGCCTCGGGCAGCATCTGGGTGGCGAAGAGCAGGAACCCTGCGGCGCCCTTGCCATAGAACTTGAACCTGGAGAGTGCATAACCGGCCAATACCGCGAAGACCAGGGAGAGCAGGGTGGTTCCGCCGGCGATGACCATGGAATTGGTCAGCCATTTGAAGATGGGGACACTGCCGATCACGTCGCCGAGGTCTGCGAGCCGTTCCCAGTGCGGCCACCAGCCTTGGGCCTGGCCGTACAGTTCGGAGTCCTGGCTGAGTGCCGTGTTCAGCATCCAGTAGAGCGGAAAACCCGAGAACAGAACCAGGGCGGCCAGCATGACGTAGCGGGCGGGCTTGCTGAAGTTTCGCGTGCCCGGGGCCTTCAGCCGCCACTTGTGCGGGGATGCCTGGGGGACTGGTGATGCTTCTTTCGTAGTCATTTTCCCTACGCCTCCTTTACGGCGGTGCGCCGTTCCATCATGAAGTAGACAACGGTGACGAGCAGGGACAGGACCAAACCGAGGGCGCCGATTGCTGCCGCGCGGCCCAGTTCCTGGTTGCTGAAGGCCTGCCGGTAGACGTTGACCACGAGGGTGTTGGTGCTGTCCACAGGGCCGCCTCCGGTCAGGAGGTAGATGATCTCGAAGCGCCGGATCGACCAGATGGTCATCAGGAGCGTGACTACCCTGACGGTGGGGGCGATGTGTGGCCAGGTGACGGCCTTGAATGTTTCCAGGGCCCCGGCACCGTCCATGCGGGTGGCTTCATAGAGTTCGCTCGGGATCGACTGCAGTGACGCGAGCACCACGAGCATAACGAGGGGCATGACCTTCCAGACGGAGGCCAGGACCACGGCGGCCATGCCGAATTTCGGATCCACGAGCCAGCCCTGCTGGCCGATCCCGAGCACTCCGACGACCTCGTTCAGGACGCCGTCGGACCGGTTGAAGATCCAGCTGAAGATCAGGGCGGTGGCCACCGTGGGAACCGCCCAGGGCAGCGTGATGATGGCCCGGACGATGGTGCGGCCCTTGAAAGCCCGGTTCAGGAGGAGCGCTGATCCTGCGCCGATAACGACGGCGAACGTGACGGTCGCGGCCGTGTACAGGATGGTGGCGCCGAGCGAATTGTAGAACTGCGGGCTGCTGAGCAGCCGGGAGTAGTTCTCCAGCCCGACGCCGGTTCCGCCGTCGGGCCTGACGAGCGGGGTCTTGGTGAAGCTGAGCTGGATGCCCTGCACGACGGGGATGATCATAAAGACGAGCAGGTAGATGACTGCCGGACCGATGTAGATGTACGGCGAGATCTTCTGCCACATGTGGTGCCTCGACGGGGCATCCCGTATCTGGGTCGGTGCCACGGCGGGTGGGGAGATCGAAGTTCGGAGCGTCATTGCCCGGGTCCTTTGCTTTGGTTCACTCAGCCGAGAAGCTGAGTTACTTGTTTCTGTGCGGTGGACAGCGCCGCCGCGGCGTCACCACCGTCTACGAGGTAGCGTTCCACCTGCGTCATGACTTCGCGCATGATGGCTTTGGTCTGGGCCTCGTAGCCCTTGATGAGCGGGCTCCTCGACTCCGAGGCCAGGTCGATGAACGATTTCGCCCACGGGTTGGCTGCGGCATAGTCGGGGGCCAGCGGCACATCGGTGGCCAGCGTGGAGGGGCCCATGGCCTTCCGGAGCGCCGCCTGGCCTGCGTCGGAGCCCACCCAGCCGACAAAGTCGACGGCCAGGTTCTTGTTCTTGCTGTATCCGTTGACCGCCAGCACGATTTCCTGGTGCGCGGACGGCTGGGGCAGCGGGATGCGCTCGGCGAATCCGATATCGGCTGAGGTCAGCGCCTTGGAGGACCGCAGGATACCGGCCACCGTGGAGGAAACGTCGATCATCATGCCGAGGCGGCCTTCGCGGAACTTCGTGCGCATCGTGGACGCGTCGTCGCCGATGGGCATCGCACCCGAACGGTAGATTTCGCCGAAGGCCTCGACGCCCGCGATGTTCTGTGCGGAGTCGATCGTGGGGCGGGAGCCGTCCGACCAGGATCCGCCGTGCCCGTAGGTCCACACGTCGAAGTCCATGAACCAGGAATCGAATTCCGTCATCTGGTGGCGGACGCCGAACCCGTCCAGGCCGGTGGCGGAACGGATCTTGGTAGCTGCCGAGATCAGGTCCGCGACGTTTTCCGGCGGGGTGACGTTGGCCTTCTCCAGGATGCCGCGGTTCCAGAAGAAGTTCCAGTTCAGCCGTTCCCAGGTGATTCCGTACTGCACGCCGTTGACGAGGCCGGACTTGTTGGTGTGGTTGAACGGGTTGCCCTTGTGATCGGAAAGGACCGAGGTCAGCGGGGCCAGGATGCCGGCGTCGGCCAGCGGGTAGAAGTTGACGTCCTGGACCACGAAGACGTCCGGCCCGCCCTTGCCGCCGAGCTCGGTGTTGAGCTTGTCAGCGAAGGAAAGGAACGGCGTGGTGCTTTGGGCCAGGCTCGCGGACGGGTTGGCTTCCTTGTAGGCCTGGATCGCCTGCCACATGGCCTCGCCGCGGCCGGGCTCGAGCCACTGCCAGCTGCCAAACTTCAGAGTGCCTCCGGCCGAGGCGGCACGGTTGGGGTCAATTCCCGGGGTGGCCCCGCAGCCGGCGAGCAACATGCTCGCCGCCGCGGCGCCCAGGAAAGTGCGGCGATCGATCATGTCGCGGGCACCACGTCGAGTGCGAGGGCCTCCGTCTCGCGCCGCAGCTTCAGGGCTTCTTCCAGGGACGTGTCGATTTCGACATCGTCCCAGCGCACGATGCCGCCCTCAGGCACGTCGTTGACAAGCTTGACGTGGTGGGCCATGGCGACAGGAAGGGCGCCGTCGCGGACGGACTTTTCGGCTGAGATCAGTTTGCCCCAGACGGTGAAGCCACCCTCGCCGTCGAGGATTTCCCCGGCGTGAAGATCCTTCTTGGCGCAGGCGACGACGTCGGCGTAGAAGCCTTCCGGGGCGCCGGTGGCCACGCCGCGCAATACTGCGTTGGCGATGGAGACGTTGAGCTCCAGGCCGACGTAGTGGTACGGGCGGTAGAGGGCGGCGTACTGGCCGGTGGGATCCGGGTGCCAGGGGTATTCCTGGAAGCAGCCGGAGACGTACTTGTTGGTGGCCTTCACGACGACGAAAACGCCTTCCTGGGTGTTGTGAGGGATCCAGTCGCCGTCACGTGTCACGCTGGACATAACGTCGACGCTTCCGATATTACTCAGCACACCGCCGTCGGCCGAGGGCCGGCAGATCGTGGCGATCTCTTCCACGTTCCCTGGGGTGAACGTCAGTCCTTCGTCGGAGGGACGAAGGCCCGCCGCGTTGGCCACGGCCGCCATCTCGATCGCAGCTTTTGTGCCGTCACGGAAGGAGGTGTGCATGTTGGGGTTGAGCTGGCCGGAGTCTGTCAGTTCCTTCGAGAATTCCCAGTTTTCCCACACATTGTCCGGGTTCATCTGGTGGTAATGGGGGAGGTACTTGGCACCCTTGCCGGCGCAGACGACGTCGAAACCGGAGGTCCGCGCCCAGTCGACAAGTTCCCAGATCAGCGCGGGTTGATCGCCGTAGGCCAGTGAATAGACGACGCCGGCCTCCTGGGCCCGCTTGGCCAGGGCCGGGCCGGCCAGGGCATCGGCTTCAACGGTCACCATGATGATGTGCTTGCCGGTTTCGATGGCCCGCAGTGCGTGGTTGATGCCAACGATCGGGTTGCCGGTGGCCTCCACGATGACGTCCAGATCGGCGTCGAACAGGGCTGATGCATCGGTCACGACGGTGGTGGCCCTCGTAGCAAGTGCGGTCTCGATGTCCTCAGCGAAGGCTTCCTCGGGCCACTCGACCAGCTTCAGCGCGCCCTTGGCGCGCTCGGCGTTGATATCGGCAATGGCTACCACGTGGATGCCGGGGATGTTGCGGGCCTGGGCCAGGTACATGGTGCCGTAACGGCCGGCGCCGATCAGTCCCACGCGGATCGGGGCGCCCTCGGCCTCACGCTGGGTCAGAAGTTTGTGCAGGTTCATAACTACCTTTCAAAGGGGTGCGGCTCTATCCCGTGTGGATGGCCGGCGGAAAGCATTGGGTCCGCCGCAGCGTTGCGGTGAAACGATGCTCGGGTGGCTGGCTGGGGTGTGCTGGCTGAAATCCGGGCGGTGCTGCGGTGGACAAACCGGCTCCGAAGTAAACATAATGGAACCGGTTACACTTTTATGTCACACCTGCTCGACGAGGTCAATACCCTAGTCTGAAAAAGTTCCTGCCGGAGGTTCCGGAAGGGCCGCAGCAGCCGATCAAGGAGTACACGTGCAGAAGCAGCCGACCATTCGCGATGTTGCCGCCGCCGCGGGGGTGTCTGTCGCCGTCGTCTCCCGGGTCCTCAATCCGGGCTCCGGCCCCGTGGCAGCGGCAACCCGGGGTCGGGTGAGCGAGGTGATGGAAACCCTGGGCTACCACCCCCGAACCGCAGCCAGAGAGCTGAAGCACGGACCGCCCACCACACTGGGCCTGCTCCTGGCCGACGTCTCCAACCCCTTCTTTGCCCGGCTGGCAGACCAGGTGGTGCAGGAGGCTCACTCCCGCGGGATCCAGGTGCTTCTGATGACAACGCAGGAGGACGACCAGCTCGAGTCGGAGCGTCTTTCCACGCTCATCGAGCGCAGGGTCAGCGGGATCATCGCCACTCCCACGGGGAACAACCTGGAAATCTGGAAAAAGCTCCAGGACATGGGGACCGATGTGGTTTTTGTTGACCGCTCTATCCCGGCGCTGCCGGCGGTGGACGTCGTAACCATCAACAACATCGAGTCGGCGCGGTCGGCCACAGCCTTGATGGCAGCCTACGGGCATCGCCGCATTGCGATAGTCTCGGGCCCCGCGTCATCAACAACCGGGCGCGACCGGATCGCAGGCTACCGCGAAGCCCTGGAAGCGGCCGGACTGGAGCAGGATGATGTCCTGATCCGCTCCACGCCCTTCCGGGGAGCCGCCGGCGGCGATGCCATGACGGCGTTGCTCAACCTGGAGGATCCGCCCACCGCAGTTGTGGTGGCCAATACCGCCCAGGTGACAGCCGTACTCCGGCGCCTTGCGCATGCCGGGGTGTCAATTCCGGAAGACCTGTCGGTCATCGTGTTTGAGGATTCCCCGTGGACCGAACTTATGACGCCGCCGCTGACGATTGTCCGGCAGCCCATCGATCTGCTGGCCCGGCACTCCGTACAGCTGGCACTGTCCAACGCCAACGGGAACAGCGCCGGAAAGCCGACAGTGATCCGTGTGGACGCGGAACTCCTTGAACGGTCCAGCGTGGCGCGGCCGAAAGCTCGCTCCTAGATTTCCAAGAGTCCAACCCTGGCCTCCGGCTGGTGGTGGGGCGCATCTGCCGGCCCCTGATTTACACGCGACCGCCCGCGTGGTACAAAAGTGTACCGGTTCCACTATAGTTTCACGCCGCTTCAAAACCATAAGGACTGACCATGATCGACGCCCCGCGACCCTCGCTCGCCCTGTTGGGGCTCGGCCCCATGGGCGGTCCCATGGCCCGCAAGCTTCTGGACCTGCACGGCGATCTCACCGTCTGGAACCGGACAGCCGCGAAAACGGAACCCCTGGTGGCGCTGGGTGCACGCGCCGCAACATCACCGGCTGACGCTGCGTCCGACGTCGTACTCACTGTCTTGCCGGATCTGGAACAGGTAGAATCGCTCCTGCCCGGACCGGCGGGCCTGCTGTCCGGCTGGGCGGCAAAAGGCATCGTGCGTCCGGTCCTCGTGGTTCACGGGACGGTGTCGCCGACCGCCGTCGCAGCCTTTGCCGAGCGGATGCTCCGTGAACACGGGGTCACGGTCCTTGATGCGCCGGTCAGCGGCGGCACCGTCGGTGCGGAGAACGGAACCCTCAGCATCATGGTCGGTGGGGACCGGGACGCAGTGAACTCGGTGGAGCCCGTCCTAGGGGCCATAGGCACGACCGTCCGGTATATGGGTCCGAGCGGCTCGGGGGCACTCGCCAAGGCATGCAACCAGATCGTTGTGGCCGCCACTGTGACCGCAGTTTCGGAAGCCATGCTCCTGGCCCGAAGCGGAGGTCTCGATCTGGCGGTCATGCTCGAGCTGCTGCAAGGCGGATTGGCCGATTCCGCCGTCCTCCGGCAGAAGGGCCAGCGGTGGATCAGCAACGACTTCGACGGCGGCGGCAGCGCCAAGAACCAGCTCAAAGACCTCGGATTCATCCAGGATGCGGCATCTGCCGGGGGCCTTGAACTGCCGCTCAGCCGAACCGTGACGGAGCTGTTCGACGAGATGGTGGCCCAAGGCGACGGCGCCCTGGACCACACTGGAATCCACCGCACTCTGGCGTTCGGCTCGAAACGGCACTGAAGCTCTGCCGTCGTGACCTACCAAGGCCGGCCCAGCGGGCTTAGACTGGCCTCCCACCGGACGCTTGATTGCCCGCAAAGATGAGCCGGTCCGAGTACGTACTCCGTGTACAAATGGAAGGACGGCCGTGGAATCCGAGGACAACAAAACGCTCGTGCGGCGCTTCTACGCCGAGATAGACGCCGGGAATATCGATGCGATGGATGATCTGGTGGCTGAAGACTACCTAGACCATAATCCGCCATTTCCCGGGCTCCCGGCCGGACGGGAAGGCCTGAAACAGGCCTTCCGCATATTCTGGACGGCCACGCCGGGCACCCACGAGATTCAGGACCAGGTCGCCGAAGGGGACAAGGTGGTCACCAGGCTGACGGCGACCGGTCACCATGAGGGTGAACTCCCCGGACCGCTGCCTCCCACAGGCGCCGAACTCCGGGAGACCGCAGTGGCGATCCACCGGGTCCACAACGGAAAGATCGTCGAGCACTGGTCGGACCGCGACGATCTCGGCCTGATGCGCCAGCTCGGTGTGATCCAGATGCCCGAAGGTTAGCCCCGGGGACCTCCCGCCATCACCCCAGCAGGTCGTCCTGGTAGCACCAGCGCCAGTCTTCTCCCGGTTCGATGCTCCGCATGACCGCGTGCCCGGTCCGTTCGAAGTGCCTGGAAGCGTGGGTACCGGGCGAGGAATCACAGCACCCCACTTTGCCGCAGCCCAGGCACATTCGCAGATGCACCGTCGTCGTGCCTTCCTGGAGGCAATCCGCGCAGCGGGCGTTGCGGGGCACCGCCAGGGACCGGGCCGATTCGAGATGGCCGCACACCCCGCCCGGCCTCGCGATCCCTTCCCCGCCGCCCTCGCCGGAAGTGTCCACCTCGTCCAAAGCCACGTCCAGCATGGATTCTTCAACGTCCAGCCGTTCGAGGACATCGCTGAGGACCTCCTGGGCATACTCGCCGCCGCGCCGCAGCTCCAGCACCTTGGCCCGTTCCGCTTCCAGCATGGCAAGCCGCAGCCGGGCATAACGCTCGCTGGGGGTGGCTGTTTCCGCCGACGGCCGGCCCAGCCGTTCCCAGGCAGCCAACCCGCGCTCCTGGGTGCGCCGTTTCAGCATGGCTACGACCTCCGGCGGATCGTCCTCTGTGCGCAGTTCGTCCAGGCGGGCAACGCCGGCAGCCGTGGCCCGTTGCATCAGCGAAGCCTGGTTCAGCGCGTCCTCGCGCTGATCCGGTCCCTGTACCCGCAGGAGCCGGACCAGCGCTGGAAGCGTGAAACCCTGCAGCGTCAGCGTGCCGCCCACCACCACCAAGGCAGCCAGAATCAGCACCGAACGGTGTTCCAGATCAGCGGGCAGCACCAGCACCGCGGCCAGGGTGACCACCCCTCGCATCCCGGCCCAGGAGACAATCGCCGGGAACTGCCATGGCGGCGCCGGGTCGTTCCGCTGAACGGAAGGAATCAGCCGGGGCAGGTAAGTCGCCGGGAACACCCACACCGGCCGGAGCACCAGCACCGCCAGCAGGATCACAGCGCAGCCGGCCCAGATCCGACCCGCGCCAAGGGAGTCGTCCTGGACGCCCTCGATGATGGTCCGCACCTGCAGCCCGATCAGCAGGAACACCGCGTTTTCGAGAAGGAACTGCACCGTGTTCCAGTTGCTGCGCTGGCTCAGCCGGGCCGCGCCGTTGGGCATGGATGGCGCCTTGGTGCCCATCACCAGCCCGGTAACGACGACGGCGAGGACGCCGGACGCGTGCATCGCTTCCGCGGGAAGGTACGCGACGAACGGGGCCATCAGCGAGGTCGAGGTGTTGATCGCCACGTTCCGGATCCGCTTGCGGAGCGCGGTCAGCACGTAGGCGGCGGCCATGCCCACCACCAGCCCACCGCCGGCCGCGACAAGAAAGTCGCCGGCGATTCCCGCTGCGGACACGGACCCCGAGATGGCGGCGATGGCGGCGCGGAGGCAGATCAGCGCGGTGGCGTCGTTGACCAGGGATTCACCCTCAAGGATGGTGACAATCCTGCGCGGCATCCCCACCTTCCGTGCGATGGCGGTGGCGGCCACGGCATCCGGCGGCGCCAGGACTGCGCCGAGGGCGATAGCTGCGGCCAGCGGGATCTCGGGGAACAGCCACCAGACTACAAAGCCCACTGTGATGGTTCCGAAAATGACATAGCCCACGGAGAGCAGCCCGATGGCGCGCCGGTTGGAGCCGAAGTCGAAGAGCGACGTCCGCAACGCCGCGGCGTACAGAAGTGGCGGAAGGAGGCCCACGAGGACCAGTTCGGGGTTCAGCTCAATATGCGGAACGAAGGGGAGGAAGGAACCGAGGACTCCGGCCAGCACCAGGACCAGCGGAACCGAAATATCAAGCTTCCGGCCCAGGGCGCTCCCGGCGCACACCACCGAAACAAGAACCAGAAGTCCCAGCGCGATCTCCATTGGGCCATTCTGTCAGGCTGCAGGCGGCGGTGCCGGGGTCAACCTGGCAACTTCGGTGCCTCAACCTGAAAACGACGACGGCGGGAGGTCCCGCCGTCGTCCGCTTCCTCCGCTTCCTCCGTTGTTCAGTTGTTCAGTTGTTCACGCGTCCAGCAGTCCGCCGCTGGCCCAGCGGCGTACGGCGAGCTTCTCGGCGGCGTCGAACTCCAGGAGCGCCACCCGGCAGAGTTCCTCCACGTTTGCGGTCCAGGCTGCGGCCAGGCCTTCCGCCGTCGCCTCGTCGGTGAGCGGAAAGTTGACGTAGGCCAGGCCTTGAAGGACAAAGCTCACGGCGTTGCGGGACACCGGCTGGTCCGCGCTGACGCAGTCGTCCCGCACCTGCCGGGACAGTTCGGTGCGGTTGAGCGGATGCTCGCGGAGCCTGGCTGCCATGGCCTGGAACATCTGCCGGAACTGGGCTGCGGACAGTGCCGGCACATCGGTGACCCTGCTGACCTGCTCCTCGATGCCGGGCTGGAGGTCGGCGGGCGCAGGCAGATCCTCGTTCGAGAACCGCTTCGCGTCCCACACCCAGCCGCCTTCTGCCGGGGAGTATTCGACGCCCTGGCCGATCTGGGACACCCAGGTCCCGAACTTTCCCCAGCCGCCCCAGTCTGTTTTCAGGGACGGCTCTGCCGTGAGTGCCCGGTGGGCCACCATCGCGCCGTTCACCGGTCCCGGTGCGGCGCGGACAAACCCGAGGACCTCACGGATGGCAGGCGAGGCCTTGGCTTTGGACTTCGCCTTCGCTGTGACCGGGGCATCCGGCTGTTTCCCGGATGCCACCGCATGGACCGGCTCCACCGTGGAGCCGTTGAGAATGGCGACGAAGTCGTGGGACTCCACCACGTGATCCGCCATCTCGCGGTAGGCGAAAGCCACGGCGCCGGCCGCGATGACCGTGGTCATCCGGTCAGCGGCCCGGAACCGCTGGATCAGGGACGTGAAATCGGCATCGGCCGAGGCGATGAAAAACTCTTCGATGCCCACGTTGCCGGACAGCGCGTCCATGGCGTCAAGCACCAGGTTGATGTCCGTGCTGCTCTTGCCGCGCTGCGTCAGCGACGGGCAGTCGATCACGCGGAAGCCGGCGCGGGTCCAGTAGGTCCGGTACTTCGAGTACACCACCGGGTTCAGGTAGCAGTTGCGGATCAGGAACCTGCGGGCGTCCTCGCCGGACCCGCCTGCTGACAACGCGTCGGCCCAGTGCTTCGGGTCTTCGGCAAAGCGCTTCGCCGCCAGCGGGTCCAGTGCCTGCAGGCCGGTGAAGACGTTGTCGAAGTCAACAAACATCGCAGCTCGGATGCCTGGCCTGCGGGACGGTGGGAGGGCCTCATTCATTGGCTCAGTTTGGCAGTATCGGCGCCAACTGGCGACCGTTCCGGCTGCGCCACGCCACGCTTGTTGACCGGCTGGACCGGGGTCATCCGGAAACAAAATTCATAAAATGTCTTGCATTGTGAGCCGCATCCCATAATATGGGTTTAGAGATGTGGCCTTCCTCACGGTGCACATCTGTTCCCAAGCCTTCAACGTGGAAGGCCAAACGATCGGATTCCCCCAATGTCAGACATAGCTGTCCTGATCAATACGGCCGTGGCGGTCCTAGCCGCCGTGGTCCTCATTGTCCGTTTTAGAGTCAATCCCGTCATCGCCCTGGTCATCGGGTCGGTGTACCTGGGCCTCGCCGCCGGATTCGGCGTCGAAAAAACCGTCAAGACCATCACCTCCGGTTTCGGCGAAATCATGGTGGACGTGGGCCTGCTGATCGCCTTCGGCGTGCTGATGGGTTCCATCCTCAACCAGAGCGGCGCCATCCGCCGCCTCGTGGAGCACCTGCTGGACACGTTCGGCCCCAAGCGCCTGCCGTACACCATGGGCCTGGCCATCGGCACGGTCCTGCAGTCCATCTTCCTGGACGTGCTGCTCGTCATCTCCGCCCCCTTGGCCCGCAAGCTGGCGCCGAAGATCGGCAAGCTGGGCACCGCCCGGATGGCAACCGCCATGGCCATCGCCCTCGAATGCGGCATCGTCTTTACCGTTCCCGGCGTCGCGTCCCTCGCCCTGGCCGGCCTCCTGAACGTCCCCCTCGGCAAGATGCTGCTGTTCGGCCTCCTCCTGGTGGTCCCCACCATCATCATTTCCATCGCCATCATGACGTTCCTCTTCCGCCGCGGCTTCTGGAACGAAGCCAAGGACGAGGACCACACGTTCGTTGAGGAGGAGGACCGCGAGGGGGAGGAAGAGTACGACGGCGGCACTCGCCCAGCGGCCGGCCAGCCTCAGGGGAGCGGGCCGGGTTCCGGCGGGCCGGGTTCCGTCGGGTCGGGTTCCGGCGCTGCGGGCGCCCAGCCGGGCCGGGGAACCGTTGCGGTGGCCGAACGCGAACGGAAGGAAGCGCCGCTGATCCTGCTTTTCGCCCCGCTCCTGACCTCACTGCTCCTTATCGGTGCCGGCGCGATCCTGCAGATCCTGAACATCGAGATGCCCTGGCTCCAGCTTCTCGGCGAGCCCGTCATCGCCCTGCTCATCGGCCTGATCGGCACCTGCCTGGTCGCCCGCTCCGCCATCGGCCAGGACCGCGTGGAACAGGCCATCACCGTGGGCTTCAAGGAAAGCGGACAGATCCTCATCCTCACCGGCGTCGGCGGGTCCCTTGCCGCAACCGTCGCCGCGGCGGGCCTCGGCGACATCCTGGGCGGCTTCTTCTCAGCGAGCACGGTGGCCCCGCTGCTCGTGGTCTGGGCCATTGCCGCGGTGCTGCACATCGCCGTCGGCTCCGTGACGCTGTCCGCCATCACCGCGGCCGGACTGCTGGCCCCGATTGCCCCGGCCATCGGGCTGGACCCCGTGCTCCTGGCCCTTTCCGCCGGCGCCGGATCCCTCTTCATGGTCCACGTCACCAGCAACACGTTCTGGCTCCTGCAGTCCCTGCTGGGGCAGAGTGTGAGGGGCGCCCTGAAATCCGTCACTGTCGGAGTCTCGGTGGCCTCCGTGGTCGCTATGCTCCTGATCCTGCCTATGAGCCTGCTGCTCTGACCGGACCCTGCCCACCCGCCAGTCCGTCCAGGCACACGCCAACGAAAGAAGAATGACATGACACAGACACCCATCGCGCCCCTGGCAGGAGTACGGGTCTTGGAGCTCGGGAACTACATCGCCGCTCCCACCGCCGGCAGGCTGCTTGCCGATTTCGGTGCCGAAGTTATCAAGGTTGAACGGCCCGGAACCGGAGATGAGCTGCGCAACTGGCGCCTGCACAAGGGCGATACCTCCATGCTGTACCGGACCATCAACCGCAACAAGAAGTCAGTGGTGCTGGACCTCAGGACCGAGGCCGGCAAAAAGGCCGTTCTCGCGCTCGTGGCAAAGTCGGACATCCTGCTGGAAAACTTCCGTCCGGGCACGCTGGAAAGGTGGGGCCTCGGCCCCGAGGTGCTCAACGACGCCAACCCGGACCTCATCATCACCCGCATCTCCGCCTTCGGGCAGACGGGTCCATTGTCCGAACGCCCCGGCTTCGCCGCCGTCGCCGAAGCCTACGGCGGGTTCCGAAACCTGGTGGGGGACCCGGACCGCCCGCCGGTCCGCGTGGGCGTCTCCATCGGAGACTCGATCGCCGGCCTCTACGCCGCCTTCGGCTCCATGATGAGCCTGTACCAACGGGAAGCACGACGCCGGGACGCGTCTGGCGCTGTGCCGCTCACCGAGCGGATCATCGACGTTGCCCTCAACGAGGCGATGTTCTCCATGATGGAATCGCTCATTCCGGACTACCAGGCCTACGGCGTGGACCGGCAGCGCGTGGGCGGCCGGATGGAAGGGATCGCACCCTCCAATGCGTACATGTGCAAGGACGGCGCCAGCATCGTGGTGGCCGGCAACGGAGACTCGATCTACCAGCGGTACATGGACACCATTGGCCGCCCCGACCTGGCGGCAGACCCGTCGCTGCAGACCAACGCCGGACGCTGGGAGCGGCGCGAAGAACTGGACCAGGCCATCGCGGCGTGGACCGGGGAACTGGACGCCGCAGACGCCCTCGCAGCCCTGGATGACGCCGGCGTTCCGGCCGGTCCCATCTACACCGCGGCGGACATCAGCACCGACAGCCAGTACGCGGCCCGGAACATGATCCAGAAGTTCGATGTCTCCACCGGGGACGAGATCCTGCCCGGCGTGGGCTTCCCCGGCATCGTCCCGGTCATCGGGGACCAGTCCCTGCCCATCCGGAACCTTGGCCCGGACCTGGGCGAGAACACCAACGAAATCCTCGGCGGGCTCCTCAATATGGACCCTGCAGAGATCAGTGCGGCCGCCGGCCGCGAGGAGGCACTCCAGCCATGAACCAACTCCAAAACAGCCTCGCTGCAACGCTCGGCAACGCCACCCTCAGGGACGTGACCCTCCGGGACGGGCTGCAGCTGACCGGGAAACTGCTCTCCACCGAGCGGAAAGTCGAAACGGTCCGGGAACTGCTGCGCCTGGGCGTGCCCGCCATCGAGCTGGGCTCCATGGCCCGCGCGGACCTCGTCCCCACCATGGCCAACACGCTGGAAGTGGTCCAGGCCCTCACCACGGAGGAACTGGAAAAGTGCTGGATCTGGGTAGCCACTCCCGGCCACGTGGCCAAGGCCTCGGCGGCGGGCGCGCGGAACTTCCAGTACTGCCTGTCGGCTTCGGATTCGCACAACAAGGCGAACATCGGCCGCACCACCGACGAAAGCCTGGCAGCCCTGCCCGAGGCGATCAAGTACGCCCAGGCGGTCAACGGGCAGATCCAGCTCTGCATCGCGACGTCGTTCACCTGCCCGTTCGAAGGCTACATTCCGGAGGAACGCATCCTGTCCATCGCCAACGATCCCCGTGCCGAGGGCACTACCGACATCGTCATCTGCGACACCCTCGGGCAGGCCATCCCCGCCCAGGTCGCCGGGCTGATCACCCGCGTCCGGGAAGAATCCCCGGCCCGGAGGATCGTCTATCACGGCCACGACACCTGGGGCCTTGGAGTAGCCAACACCCTCGCCGCCATCCAGGCCGGCGCAGCCATGGTGGACGGCGCACTCGGCGGCCTCGGCGGGTGCCCCTTCGCCCCGGGCGCCAGCGGCAACACCTCCAGCGAAGACATCCTGTTCGCCACCCGCCCGGAGTGGCTGACGACCGGCACCTTCGCGGACCTCGTGGTCCTGTCCGAGAAGCTGCTCGCCGAACTGGGCGAACTCAACCGCTCCAAAGCCGCCCAGGGAGCCCGGTCCAAAGCCGAAGCCTTCGACTGGGTACTGCCCTCAGCCAGCGCAGCTGCGTCCGGCGCCGCGGGAGGCCACTGATAATGGGCAACAGCTTCCTGGTGACCACCGCGATCCCGGATCCCGGCCTTCAACTGCTGTCCGACGCCGGCCGCGTAACCGTGCTGCCCGAACCGCCGGACTACCGGACGTTGTCGGCGCTGTGCGCCTCGGGGGAGTACGACGTTGTTTTAACCCAGCTGCGCGACGTCGTTGATGCACCCCTCCTGGCTGATGCCCGCCTGAAGGGCGTCTCCAACTACGCGGTCGGCTACAACAACATCGACATCGACGCCGCCACCAGGCACGGCATCCTGGTGGGCAACACGCCAGGGGTCCTGACGGACGCGACGGCGGACATCGCCATGCTGCTCATCCTCGGCGCAGCCCGCCGCGTGGTGGAGGCAGACCGGCTGGTCCGGGATGGAAAATTCCTCGGCTGGGAACCGGAGCTGCTGCTGGGCCGGGATGTCTCCGGGGCCGTGCTGGGCCTGGCCGGGTTCGGACGGATCGCCCGCGCCACCGCCCGCCGTGCGCTGGGGTTTGGCATGGAAGTGGTCTTCTCGCCGCGGCCGCCGGGAGACCGTCCCGTCAGCGACGAGGAACTCGGCGAGTTCGCCGGCAAGGTGCGGCAAGTGCCATGGACTGAGCTCGTGGAACGCAGCGACTTCCTGTCCCTGCATGTTCCGCTGAACGATCAGACCCGGCACCTCGTGGACGCCGGAGTGCTGGCGCGGATGAAGCCGGATGCCATCCTCATCAACACCGCACGGGGGCCGGTGGTGGATGAGTCGGCCCTGGTGGAGGCCCTCCGCACCGGCGTGATTGCCGGCGCAGGGCTGGACGTGTTCGAGGACGAACCACGTCTGGCAGCGGGACTCGCCGAACTGCCCAACACCGTGCTGCTGCCGCACGTCGGCAGCGCCACCGTCCGCGTCCGCAGTGAAATGGCCCGGCTGAGCGCGCTCAATGCCATCGCCATCGCCGAGGGCCGGTTGCCGCTCCATGCTGTCAACACCATCGTCAGGGCATAACGATCCTTGTTGCCCCGGTCAGCTTCAAGGGGACGCAGCCGGGTTCGACGCGCTGCTCACGTCTGCTGACGCCGTCGTGGTCGGCGAGGGCCGCGATGTGGGCTGCCGGACAGGCGATTGCTGCCCTGTAGCCCGGGGTCTTCTGCAGGGGCCTAAGCCTCGCCAGGAAACCGGCCACCGATCATTCTGGTCATGTTTTCTGCTGTGTTGAGCAGTGGTTCCACCCATTCCTGGCAGGTCTCCAGCGGCATCCGGAGGGTGGGCCCGCTGATGGTCACAGCCCCCACCAGTCCGGCCGCAGAATCGAAGACCGGGGCGGAAAGGCCGGACGCGCCGTCTTCACGTTCGCCCACGGTGATCGCAAACCCGTCCCTGCGGGTCTGTTTGACCGCCACCACCAGGTCCTCGGTGGTGGTGATGGTGGATTCGGTGATTGGTGTCAGGGGATCGTGCAGCACGGCGTCCATGAGTTCCGGATCCCACGCCAGCAGGACCCGCCCGGCCGAACCTGCATGCAACGGGGCAATCTTGCCCAGGTGCATCTCGCGGCGCAGCGCATGGCGGGTTTCCGCCATGGCCACGCACACGCGGTTGTGCTGCTCCGATTTGAAGAAACACGTGGTCTCACCCGTGGCGTCCCGCAAGGTCTTGAGCAACGGACTGAGGATGTCCACAACTTCCATGCCGCGGGTTGCCGGGGCGGCCCAGAAGGCCATGCGCATGCCGATGCGGTAGGCATCGTCCTCGCGGTCAAGGAATCCCTGCGAGGTCAGGTTCGTGACCAGCCGCTGCACCGTGGACGTGGGCATTCCCGTGTGCTCGCGGATATCGCTCAGCGACAAAACCGGCCTGGAGAGGGAGAACGCATCGAGGATCGAGGTGATCTTTCCCAGGACGAGCAAGGGGTTGCTGCTGGACTTCGCAGAGGCATCGGACGCTGACATGGAACTCACGCTAGACGGTGGCCGCATCCGAATCCACTCGCCCCTCCGCAGGGGGCAGCTGGCGGGTGTCGCGTAGCCCGCGTTTACAAATCCCTGCCGGGCGACGGTTGCGCACTTTCCGACGCTAAATTTCTCCAGCAGCGATTAATGTTCTGCGTCGGATTAGGAAATGTGCATTCCCCGCGCGAGGCCTCTGCGCGTTTATACAGTGAAACCCTGCACGGCCCGCATAAAAAGGTCGATTCTCGGCCAAGTGTGGAAATCTGCATTTCGCAACGAGTTTTAGTCCGGGAATCCGAAAAGCTGTGACGGCCGCCTGGAGCCCTCCCCTAGAGCCTTGTGATGCTTTTTCTGGAAACTGGCAATAAAAATATAAGTGTGTATGGTATCGGGTAGACCCAAAGAATAGAAAGGTGTGATTCCAATGTCAGGAAAATCGCCCAAGAGCGTCAGCGCCAAAAAAGCAGGAAAGTCAATTCTCGAAAAGAGAGCCGACAAAAAAGCTAAAAACGAAACCAGTGAAACTCTGTTCGCAAAGCCGCGCAAAAACCAGCGCTAAATAAACTGCGGGCAGCCGAATGTGAGACTCCTAGCCCCGTTCGGCTGCCCGCCATCACTGGGACCCCACGCCATTCGTTTCAGTTGCAAGGACAACACCATGAACACCACTTACAACGCCCTGATCGTCCCGGCGCACCTCGCCCAACCGGTGCGCATCGAAACCGTGGACACGGTCATGGGAGCCCTGCAGAAACTGGTTGCAGGAAACGTCGAATCCATCACCAGCAGGGACTGGCATGTCTACCTGAACGACGAGGGAAACCGCCTCCCCCAGAACGCGCGGGCCGAAGTGCTCATCCGCGAAGCAGGCGTCTATCTCGACGACACCCTCAACGGGACGGCAGTGTTCCTCGGGAACGGACGCCGCGGGGATGAATCCGATGCACCCGGGCACCTCATCCGGCTAGCCGAGCAGCTTTTCGACGTGCCGCTGGCGGCCTGACCACCGCAGTGATGTGGCACCACGAATTGCGCGGCACCCAACACAAGCGGACGACGGCGGGGTCCCCCGCCGTCGTCCGCTCACTGCCTGTCTCCGTTACAGAACCTTGCTGAGGAACCCCTGAGTTCTGGCGTTCCGCGGCGAGGAGAAGATCTCATCCGGGGAGCCTTCCTCGACGATCAGTCCCTGGTCCATAAAAAGCACGCGGTCGGCCACTTCCCGGGCGAAGCCCATTTCGTGGGTGACCACAACCATGGTCATGCCTTCATTGGCCAGGTCCTTCATGACGGTGAGCACTTCGCCGACAATTTCCGGGTCGAGGGCTGAGGTGGGCTCGTCAAAGAGCATGATCTTTGGATCCATGGCCAGCGCGCGTGCTATGGCCACACGCTGCATCTGACCGCCGGACAGGCTCCCCGGGAAGGCCTCCATCTTTTCGGCCAGTCCTACCTTTGCCAGCAGCATTTCGGCTTTGGCACGGGCTTCGTCCTTGTTGACCTTGGCCACCTTGAGCGGGGCCAGCATAACGTTGTCGATGACCTTCAGGTGCGGGAACAGGTTGAAATGCTGGAAGACCATACCCGCTTCCTGTCGGACCAGGTTGATGTTCGTTTTCGAATCGTCCAGCCGGTGCTTGTTGATCACGATGCTGCCGGACGTGATCGATTCCAGGCCGTTCATGCACCTCAGGAACGTGCTCTTGCCTGAACCCGAGGGGCCGATGACGCACACCACCTCACGCTCACGGATGTGGCAGTCAACGCCTTTGAGGACATGGTTCGGGCCGAATTTCTTATTCAAATTCTCAACAAAAATCACAGTCATATTCCGATCTAAACGCTCGCGGGCTCGGGAAGTTTGAGGGGGTCTACGTGGATGCCGGTCCGTTTCTCGTACAGGCGCCCCAGCAGGGAGATGCTGTAGCAAATGACGAAGTACATGGCGGCGACCGTCAGGAACGTCATGATGGGGTCACCGGTGAGGTTGGTGACAATGTTGCCCGCGTGGGTCAGCTCCACCAGCCCGGTCACCGTCACCAGGGAGGAATCCTTCACCAGGCCAATGATGAAGCCGACGCCGGGCGGAACCATGATCTTCCTGGCCTGCGGCATGACCACATACCGGAGCTTCGCCCAGTAGTTGAGCCCGAGGGCGTCTGCCGCTTCACTTTGCCCCCTGGGGACGGCCTCGATGCTGCCCCGCACGATTTCTGCCACATAGGCGGCGGCGAAGCAGGTCAGCGCGATGACGGCCGAGGCGAACTTATCCAGTTCCAGGCCGGGAAACAGCAGCGGGATCCCGAAGAAGATGAAGAAGATGATGACCAGAATCGGGATGCCGCGCACGCAGCTGATGTAAATGGTGCTGATCCACCGGGCGATCCTGCTGGGGGACGTCCTGGCAATGCCAAGGATCAGTCCGAAGACGATGCCGAGAATGCCGGACATGGCGCAGAGCTGAATGGTCAGCCATGCCCCCTTGGCCAGCGGAATGAGGTCCTGCCAATCAAAGGCCCTAAACACGTGCGCCCACCGCCCACCGGAACAGCGTCGTTTCGGCCCGTTTCGAGGCCAGGGACAGCAGGGCGGAAACGCCAAGGTAGAGCAGCCCGCCCACTGCGAGCACCTCGATGGTCCGGTACGTGGTGTTGCTGACGCTCATGATCGCGTTGGTCAGTTCGGGAAGCGAGATGATGGATCCAATCGACGAAGCCAGGAACAGCAGAATCAGCTGGTTGGTCAGTGCGGGGAAAACGTTCCGGGTGGCCGGCAGCAACACGATGTAGCGCACGATCTGGGCGTTCTTCATGCCCAGCGCCTTGCCGGCATCACGCAGGCCGTGGGGCACCGACTCGAAGCCGGCCCGGTAAATTTCCGCCGTGTATGCCGCGTTGTTGAGGGTCAGGCCAATGACGGCGGCCCAGATGGGTTCGAGGTTGATGCCCAGCGCGGGAAGGGCAAAGTAGATCAGGTACAGCTGCACCAGCAGAGGCGTGTTGCGGATGGCCTCGATGTAGCACGTGCAGAAGATGCTGACTGCTTTTCCGGGCCCGACCTTCCCCAGGTACAGAAAGACGCCGAGTGCGCTTCCCGCCACCATGGCCACGAGCGTGATGTACAGAGCTGTCCAGAGCCCCTCAAGCAATAGCGAGCTGAACGGGAGAAGGTCTCCGAAATATAAAGCCATGAGCAAAGGGTCCTATCCGTGAACGGCGGTGTGGGTGAACAACTGCCTGTCCTCCACCCACACCGGAGAGTGCGTCCGAATACTGTTAGTGGGCGAGGAAGGGCGGAAGTTCCAGCCCGAACCACTTCTGCAGGGAGGCCTCGTTCTGTCCGGAGATGGTGTAGTTCCGGATGAAGTTGTTGATGTAGTTAACCCACGTCTGGTCGCCCTGCTTGACGCCGATGGAGAACAGCGCCGGCTTGATCGGGTCGCCCTTGAGCACCTGGAATGCGGACGGATCACTCTTCACGAGCCCGCCGATGATGGCGTTGTTTTCAATCAGCGCGTCCACCTTGCCGCTCTTGAGGGCCTGGATGGAATCGGCCGTGGTGTTGAAGCCGGCGATCTTGGCGTTCGGGAAGGTGGCCTTGAGGATCTGCTCACCCACACTTCCCCGGGACGTGGCCACGGATTTGCCGTCCAGATCGGCGTAGCTGCCGATCGGGCTTCCGGCGGGCACCATAAAGACCGTGGAGCTGGCGGCGTACGGCTCGGACATGTCCACCACCTGGGCGCGGGCATCCGATGCCGTGAAGGTGGCGATGACGGCGTCCGCCTTGTCGGTCTGCAGCAGCGGGATGCGGCTTTCGTTCGTGGCCGTGACGAATTCAACCTTGGCGCCCAGCGAGGCGCCGAGTGCATTCGCGACGTCAATGTCGAAGCCCTCGTGCTCACCGGATGACGTCATCACGCCGTATCCCGGAGAGTCGGCACTGACGGCGATCTTGATCGTTTTCGTCTTGAGAATCTGTGTGAGGTGGCTGTCCGCCACGGCTCCTGTTGCGCTCGCAGCGCCGGCCGAGGTGCCGCCGGAGGAGCAGCCTCCCAGCGTGAGGGCCAACGCGATGGCCGGAACAAGAAGCAACTTCGGTGTTGCTTTGAACATGGTGCTCTCCTGGAGATTATTCATGCGGATCGGATGCGGGGTGACGGATGTCCGGGGATCCCGGTTGTTCGCCGTCGAAGATCATATAGGAATACGCACTATCATATAGGGGATGTGACGGAGGTCAAGCCCTTCCTGAATTACCGCTTGCGCGCGCTCGCCGGGGACCGGGCAGGCGGGCCTCCTCCAGACACGCCAGAGGCGCCGCCGCGTCCTGATCAATCAGGACACGACGGCGCCTCGGCGCTTCGTTCTTCGGCGGGGTTACCCCAGGGGCGTTACCCGGACGGGTTGTTACGCCGGCGGGACGTTACTCGACCGGACGCAGGCGCACCGCCTGCATGCCGCCGTCGACCGCCAGCTCAGTGCCCGTCGTCGAACCGGCCAGCGGACTGGCCAGGTACGCAACCGCCGCAGCGACCTCCTCCGGCGTCACCAGCCGGCCGTGCGGCTGGCGGGCCTCCAGCGCCGCGCGTTCCGCTACCGGGTCATCCGCCTGGCTCAGCAGCCGGTTGATCCAGGGTGTGTCAGCCGTGCCGGGGTTGACGCAGTTGACCCGGATGCCTTCGCGGACGTGATCGGCCGCCATGCTGAACGTCAGCGCCCGGATGGCGCCCTTGGTGGCGGCGTAGAGTGCCCGGGCGGGCAGCCCGGCCGTGGCAGCGATGGAGGACGTGTTGACGATCGCGGCGGCGGGGGACTGCCGCAGATGGGGCAAGGCTGCCCGGCTCACCCGCACCGCGCCGATCACGTTGACGTCCAGGACGCGGTGCCATTCGGCGTCGTCGTTGTCCGCAACGGTGCCCTGGGCTCCAATGCCCGCGTTGTTGACCACGACGTCGATCCCGCCAAATTCGCGGGCAACGCGTTCGACGGCGGCACGCACCGAGGCGTCATCGGCCACGTCGCATCTGATTGACAGCGCCGCTTCGGTCGCCGCCTCCGGGTTCAGATCCAGCACCGCCACCCTCGCCCCGCGCCGGGTCAGATGCGCCGTGGTGGCCGCTCCGATCCCGGAGGCCCCGCCGGTGACGATGGCACGGATGCCTTCAAACTCCATTGCTAGGTCTCCGTTCATGCAGTGAATTCATGGCGCTGGCGCCCCAGCCCTTCAATCTCGATTTCCACAACGTCGCCGGCCTTCAGGTACGGGAACCGCCCGGACAGCGCGACACCCTCAGGGGTGCCGGTGCAGATGAGATCGCCGGGTTCCAGCACCATGTACTGGCTCAGGTTCCAGACGATGGTGTCGACGTCGAAGATCATGTCCGCCGTGGATGAGTCCTGGCGGATTTCGCCGTTGACCCAGCTGCGCAGCCGCAGCTTGCCGGCGTCGACCTCGTCCGGGGTGACCAGGTAGGGACCCGTGGGGCAGAACCCCGGTGAGCTCTTGCCCTTGGACCATTGGCCGCCGGAAACGTTCAGCTGGAAGTCACGCTCGGAGAGGTCATCCACCACCACAAACCCGCCGATGTGGTCCCGGGCGGCTTCGGGGGAGTCCAGGTAGGAGGCACGCTTCCCGACGATGATCCCGAGCTCCACCTCCCAGTCGGTCTTGGTGGATCCCCGGGGAATGGCCACGGCATCGTCCGGTCCGCCCACTGTATTGGGCGTCTTGAGGAAGATGACCGGATGCTCCGGCGGCTGGGCGCCCGATTCCGCTGCATGGGCAGCGTAGTTCAGGCCAACGCAGACGACGGCGGACGGGCGCGCCACGGGAGAGCCGTAGCGGACGTCCTCGGACGTGACGTCCGGCAGCGTTCCCGCAGCCAGTGCGGCAGCGGCAGCCGCGGGGCCGCCGTTGGACAGAAAGTCACCGTTGATGGCCGGTGTGATGCTGTGGAGCGAGTACTGCCGGTCTCCGTGGACCAGGACGGGCTGTTCGGCGCCCGGGGCACCAATCTGGGCGAACCTCATGAGGCATATTCCTTACTGCTTGATGCGCGGACTTCGCGTTGATCCTGGTTGCGTTGGGCATGAAGATAGCCGAACAGCTGCCGCAGGCCAAAGGACCATTCGGGCAGTTCTTCCGCCGCCCCCACGACGTTCACCAGGGCGCCGAGGTGGCGGCTGCGGATGGTCACGGTGTCGCCCATGTGGTGTGTGAACCCCTGTCCCGGGTGGTCCCGGTCCTGGGTCGGTGCGAAGAGGGTGCCGGTGAACAGGGCAAAGCCGTCCGGGTACTGGTGGTGCTTTCCCACCGTAGCGGCGATGAGCTCCTCGAACGGCCGGCTGATCCGGGACACGGAATTGCGTCCCTCCAGTGAGTATCCGTCCTGGCCTTCAACGCGCAGCAGGATCTCCTCCTGGCGCAGCGTCTCCAGGGTGAAGCCGTCGTCGAACAACCGGATCAAGGGACCTAAGGCGCTGGACGCGTTGTTGTCCTTCGCCTTCCCGAGCAACAGGGCACTCCGGCCCTCCACATCGCGGAGGTTCACGTCGTTGCCCAGGGTTGCGCCCACAACGGTGCCGGCCGAGGTGGCAATCAGGACCAGTTCGGGTTCAGGGTTGTTCCACGAGGAGAACGCCGGGATCCCGACCCCTGCGCCCAGCCCCACCGAGGAGAGCACCGGGGCCTTCGTGAAGACCTCGGGGTCCGGGCCGATTCCCACCTCCAGGTACTGTGACCAGAGCCCTTCGGCCATGAGCACCTTCTTGGCTTCGACTGCCGCGGGGGAGCCGGGCCGGATGGAGCTGATGCTGCCGCCGAGGGCACGGCCCACCAGTTCCCTCATCTCGGCCGCCCGGCTGGCGTCTCCGCCGCAGCGCTCCTCGATAACCCGTTCGATCATGCTGTCCACAAACGTCACGCCGCAGGCCTTGATGACCTGAAGGTCCACGGGCGCCAGGAAATGCGGGCTGGCCGCGTCCTGCGTCAGCGACGCGTGGACGATCTCGCTGGTCTTCCAGCGCGGCAGCGTCATGGCCGTGCGGACGGCCGCCACAAGATCCGGCCGTTCCAGGAGCTCGGAGACGGTTCCGGCCAGATGCTGGAGGTCAAAGACGTCCTCCTCCTGCACGGCAACCACGCGTGGCCCGCCGGTTTCAACGTCCCAGACGCGGCCGATCAGGAGCGCCCGCGCCGCGTCTTCCGGGAGCACCGACGCCCCGCCTAGGTCCAGTGCGGCGCTCATGGCCGGACCTCTATTCCCGCAGTCTGTACTGCGGTCTTTCCCTGCCGTGTGGGCCGCTGCCACACGCCGTCCACCCGCTGCGGAACGCGCCAGGGGTTGGCATCCTGCAGAGGCTCGGGCAGCCGCCCTTCCGGGAACGACTGGTAGGCCACCGGCCGGAGGAAGCGCCGGATCGCGGCCGTTCCCACAGACGTGGTGGCCGAAGTTGTTGCGGGGTATGGTCCGCCGTGGTGCTGGGCATAGGAGACCGTGACCCCGGTGGGCCAGCCGTTCCAGAGGACCCGGCCGCTAATGTCCGTCAGCCGTGCGGCGAGGTCCGATACATCATCATCCGGCTCCGCTTGAAGGGTGGTGGTCAGCTGTCCCTCCAGCAGACCCGTGAGTTCCAGGAGCTCCGATTCGTTGCTGTACTCCACCACCAGGCTGGCGGGCCCGAACATTTCCTGCCGCAGAATTGACGGATCACTGCGGACAGCCGCGGAGGTTGTCCGGAGCACGGTTGGCGCCGGCGCCTCGTCGAAGTCTCCTTCCACAAGAACTTCCACGCCTGTGGTGCCCCGCAATTGCTGCACAGACTCCCGGTAGCCGTCATGCAACCGCGGGCTCAACAGCCTTGCTGCGGCAAAGCCCGCCAGCGCGCCGCTGAGAACCTGCCGGACGCCGTCGGCCTGTCCGCCCGGAACAAACAGCAGCCCCGGCTTGGTGCAGAACTGGCCCATTCCCATCGTGAGTGAGGCGGCGTATCCCGTGAGGATTTCGTCGCGTCGCACCGCCCAGGCGTTCTCGGTGACGAACACGGCGTTGATGCCGCCGAGCTCGCCGAAGAAGGGAATGGGTTCGGGCCGGGCGGCGGCACGGTTGAACAGTGCCCGGCCGCCCGCCGTCGAACCCGTGAACCCGATCGCCTTCACGGCAGGATGGTCCACCAGGGCCTCCGCGGCAGGCCGGCCGGTGACGAGCGAGAACAGCCCGGACGGCGCTCCGGCGGCATCCAGCGCGGCGATGACGGTCCCGGCGGTGCGGAGCGCGAGGTTCCGGTGCCCGTCATGTGCCTTGTGCACCACGGCGCATCCGGCCGCCAGTGCCGAGGCGCTGTCGCCGCCCATCACGCTGAAGGCGAAGGGGAAGTTGGAGGCCCCGAAAACGCCCACAACGCCGATGGGCACGTTGAGCCGGCGCAGATCCGGCCGCGGGCCCATGCCCCAGTCGGCGTCTACGTGATCGATCGTGGCATCGAAGTGCTCGCCGTCGCGGACCTCCGTGGCGAAGAGCCTGAGCTGGAAGACCGTGCGTTTCAGCTCGCCCCGGAGCCGTGGCACGCCCAGATGGGTTTCCTGAGTAGCGAGCTCCACCAGCGCGTCGGCGTCGTTCTCCAGCGCGGCTGCTATCGCTTCCAGCCAGGATGCCCGGGTGACGGGGTCCGCGGCACGGCCCTTTTCGAAGGCGGCGTGGGCGGCGTCGACGCTCGTGTTGAGGTCATGGACCGTGGTGGTCATCGGAGTGCACCGGCTCCCGTCACGGAGGCGCCCGTGACAGAGGCACCTGTCACCGCGGCGCGGCCACCCACTTCGAGCCATCCGGCCCCGGCAGGGAATTCCCAGCGGGCCCGGGAGGCGCTGAGCATTTCGGCGCCGGTGCCCGGGAGCTCCGGGGCAGCGTAGCGGCCGTTGACGATTCGGACCGGCTCGGCGAAGTGCTCGTGCAGGTGGTCAACGTATTCGATCATCCGGCCGTCCTGGCTGCCGGTGATGGCTGCGTAGTCGAAGAAGGAGAAGTGCTGGACGAGTTCGCACAGCCCCACGCCGCCGGCGTGCGGGCAAACCGGTACGTCGAAGCGGGCCGCAAGCAGGAGGTTGGCGATGTTCTCGTTGACGCCGCCCACCCGGGTGGAGTCCAGCTGGAGAACGTCGATGGAACCGGCCTGCAGCAGCTGCTTGAACACGATGCGGCTGGCGACGGCCTCGCCGGTGGCGACCCGGACAGGGGCAACGCCCTTCCGGATCTCCGCGTGGCCCAGGATGTCGTCCGTGCTGGTGGGTTCTTCGATCCAGTACGGGTTGAACTCGGAGAGCTGGTTGACCCACTCGATGGCCTCGGACACTTCCCACCGCTGGTTGGCGTCGATGGCGATCGGGAGGTCGCCCACGGCCTGGCGGGCCAGAGCCATGCGGCGGCGGTCATCGTTGATGTCGCCGCCCACCTTCAGCTTGATCATGGAGAAGCCGACCGCGGCGGCCTCCTTGCTCAGGCGGACCAGCTTCTCGTCGCTGTAGCCCAGCCAGCCCGGCGAGGTGGTGTAGGCGGGGTAGCCGTCCACTTTGAGGGCGGCGATCCGGGCTGCCTTTCCGTCTTCGCCGGCCCGCAGGATGTCCAGTGCCTGCTGGGGGTTCAGCGCGTCGCGGATGTGGGTGAAATCAACGACGTCGACGATTTCTTCGGCGGGCATCTCGCTGAGCAGGAGCCACAGCGGCTTGTGCTCGCGCCGTGCGCGGATGTCCCAGAGGGCGCTGACGAGGGCGCCGGCGGCCATCTGGGTGACGCCCTTCTCCGGGCCGAGCCAGCGCAGCTGGGAATCGTGGATGAGCCGCTTCGAGGCGCCGCCGAGGTCGTAGATCAGTTCGTCGATGTCCCGGCCGAGGAGAAGGCCGGCGTAGGCGTCAATGGCGTGCGTGAGGATTTCGTTGCCGCGTCCGCAGGTGAAAACAAAGCCGTGGCCTTCGTCGCCCGCATCAGTGCGGATGACGACGTACGCGGCGGAGTAGTCCGGGTCAACGTTGACCGCGTCGGAACCGTCGAGTTCCAGGGACGTGGGGAACCGCACGTCCTGGGTGTGGATGGAAATGATGGAGGTCATGGGTTTCTTCTCTCTCTGGTCAATTCACTTCGTTGGCACGATTCCTATATGAATTCTCACAATCATATAGGAACGGTTCCTCAGATCAAGTGCCGGAGAAAAAAGAAGCCCCGGCCAGCAGGACGGGGCTTCGATTTCAGGTGACGATATGCCTTCTTGGGGGCCCGTCGCTCTGCAGTGGCGAGAGGTCCGCCTTGCCTTCGAAGGCCTGGGCGAACCGGGCGAAGGAATTCCTGATGTGCTCGGCCATGGCCTCCTCGGCGCGGTCTGGCAGGCAGGCGGCAATGGCCTCCCTCACGGTGGCATGCTCGGCGATGGTGATGGCGCCGTCGATGTCTGCCGGGTAGAGGCGGAAAGTGTGCAGGTGGCAGTGGGTCTGGGCGAAGGCGTGCTGCACTACGGGGTTCCCTGCTGACAGGAGGATGGTGTCATGGAAGCGCGTGTCATGGGCCACCAACTCCTGCCGCGAGTCGACGCCGGTCTGCAGTGAAGCGCGAACGGCGGACAGTTCCTTCTCCAGGGCCGCGGCGGGGTTGGCGAGGCGGTCCACGGCCGCGGAGCGCGCGGCCCACGGCTCCACCAGCAGCCGGAACTCAAAGAGCGACCGCAGCGCGGGTAGGTCCAGCAGCGGTGTGGTGCTGTATCCTCGGCCGGGGCTGTAGACCACCAGGTTGTCACCCTCGAGCCGCTGAAGAACTTCGCGGACCGGTGTCTGTGAGACGCCCAGGCTGCGGGAAACCGCATCAATATTGATCCGAGCGCCGGGTGCAATTTCGCCCTTGAGGATGGAGGCCCGCATGGAGGCGTAGACGTCGCTGACGGCGGCCTTGCCTTTGGTTGCATCGGATGATTGACGTGGGGGCACGCGGTTACCTCTTTGTGCTGGTTGGTGGAGTCGCTTCAAGCATCATATTCGTCGGCCGGGCGGGGTTGGTTGCTGGGTGATTCCTGCCGGGGACTTGTCCTGGATCACATTCACTATATGATTAGTTCGATTCCTACATGATTTGGCGCCGAGATCCTCGGCGTCGTCCCCTGGTGCCCAGGCATCCGAAGCCACGTATACGTCAAAGGAGACAGTATGACTGTCCAAGGCAGCAGGCTCGCCCCCAGCTCTTCCCCTCAGATTTCCCGCACCATGACCCGCAAGCGCTGGGTGATCATCTGGCTCGCGTTTGTCGGGCTCAGCATCAACTACCTTGACCGCTCCAGCCTCAGCGTGGCACTGCCCTTCATGGGTGAGGATTTTGAGCTCTCGGCCACCCAACAGGGTCTCATTTTCGCCGCCTTCTTCTGGGCGTATGACTTCTGCCAGCTGGCCGCCGGGTGGTACGTGGACAAGGTTGGGCCCCGAAAATCCTTCACCCTGGCAGCGGTTTGGTGGTCCCTCTTCACGATGCTCACCGCCTTCGCGCAGAATTTCTGGTCGCTGTTCGCCACGCGGTTCCTGCTCGGTGTCGGTGAAAGCCCGGCCCCCAGCACCGCCGCCAAGGTGGTGGCCACCTGGTTCCCGGTCCGCGAACGGGCCTTCGCCACCAGCATCTGGGACTCAGGCTCCCGTGTGGGTGCGGTCATCGCGCTGCCAATCGTCACGCTGATCGTCGCCTTCACGTCCTGGCATGCGGTCTTCATCATCATTGGCGTGGCCGGAATTATCTGGGCCGTCGTGTGGTGGAAGATGTACCGCAGCCCCGAGGACCACCCCACGGCCAATGATGAGGAGCGGGCCTACATCCGGGAGGGCGGTGCCCGCAGCGCAGCAAACGACGACGCCGACGCAGCGAAGCTTCCCTGGCGCTCACTCTTCAAGTACCGCACCATCCTCAGCATGATGTTCGGCTTCTTCTGCCTGAACAGCGCCATCTATTTCTTCATCACCTTCTTCCCGAGCTACCTCGTGAAGGAACGCGGGTTCGACCTGCTCAAACTCGGCATGTTCGGTGCCATCCCCGGCATCTGCGCGGTGGGGTTCGGCTGGCTGGCCGGCTACGTTGCGGACAAGGCCGTCCAGCGCGGCGTCGCGCTGACACGGGTCCGCAAGACCGCCATCGCCGGCGGCCTGATCGGCGGCTCCGTCATCATGTTCGCCGCCGTTGTTCCGGAGGCATGGATGGCACTTGCCCTGCTGTCGGTGGCCTACTCCAGCCTCACCGTCGCCGCTACCGGCATCTGGTCACTGCCTGCGGACGTTGCCCCGAGCTCCCGCCACGTCGGATCCATCGGTGGGCTCCAGAACTTCGCCTCCAACCTGGCCGGCATCTTTACCCCGGTCCTGATCGGTGTCCTGGTGGACCAGACCGGATCCTACGTGGCGCCGCTCGCGGTCATCGGACTGGTCTCGCTGGCGGGTGCGGCGAACTACCTGTTCGTCCTGGGCAAGGTGGAGCCGCTGAAGGTTCCTGCCTCCGCCGCGGCGTAGGCGAGCGGCAGGTTTCGACCATCTCAACCACCAAGCGGACGACGGCGGGAGGTCCCGCCGTCGTCCGCTTGTCCTGTTTTTTAATTAAGCCGCGCGTTACCGCTCAGTTGATGGAGGGCGATGCGCTCAGGTAGCTCTTCACGCTGGCGCGTAGGGCTTCGGTGTGCTCGTAGATCTCCTCGAGTGAGGAAATAGGGACGCGGGTTTCTTCCTTGTTGTCGTCGAAGATCCCGATGTATTTCTGCGTCCGGTTGAAGTGCAGGCGAGCGATCGGTTTGCGGTTGTTATCGTCCAGCAGCACGGCGAAGTAGGACTTGGCATCGCGCTGGACCACGCGGGCGGGCTTGACCTCGCTGCAGACTATGGCGCGGACGATCTGGTAACCCTCGATCTCCTCGAGGGTCGTCTCCAGGGCTTCAGCATCCGCCAGGTCGGCTTCGGCTACGGGCGCGCTCGTGACGCTTGCGGCGGCGTCCTCAGTCTGCGGGAAGCCAGGGGCTCCGAGGGCTTTCTTCAGACGCTCGTTCACTTGGTCGTTGAGGAACTGCTTGGAAGCTTTGGTCACCAGCGCCGTGAACTGCTCACGCACCTTCTGCGTGTACGCGCCGGGATAGACGCGGCCCGTGAGGAACTTGATCCATTCGTCCTCCGGTTCCTTGAACTGCGCCGCCAGGGTCCGTTTCAACTCGCCGATGTACTTCAGTTCCCCGGCGGCATTGATGATCGAATCGAGGTCGAAGACGTCCTTGGACAGCTTCTGCAGCTCCGGGATCAAGGACTCATCGATGTCCGTGAGGTCCAGGACCAAAAACGGCTTCGCATCCATCCGGTTCGGAGCATCGAGGTCCGTGAAGAACTGGTACACCTCGCCATTGGTGAGGATCGCGATGCGCGCGTTCGTCACGGCGAAGTAGCGGAAGAGCTGAGACGCGTGCTCGATTTTCACCGGCTCCGTGGACTTCTTGCACTCGATGAGGATCTGGACTTCGCCGTCCTTGACGATCGCGTAGTCAATCTTCTCGCCCTTTTTCAGGCCGACATCGGCGATGAACTCCGGCACGACTTCCATTGGATTAAAGACGTCGTAGCCAAGAATCGTTGAAATGAAGGGCATCACAAACGCATTCTTTGTTGCCTCTTCGGTCTGGATTACTCCTCGCTGCTGGCGCACCTTTGCTGCCAAAGCCGAGAGCTTTTCTGCAAACTCCATTTTTCCCCCTTGAAAAACTGATGGTGCTGCTCACCGTAGCGCAGGAATGTCAGAACGCAATGGAATCGAGTCAACCGCTTGTCAACCAAGGTGTTCCTCGCGTTTGCAGGCTTCAGTTCGCCGGGATGTGCAGGCGGACTCTACTCGGGTTGAGGTGTCGAGATCCCGCTCAGCGTGCCAATGTAATCCAGCGTTTTGGGACTGACGTGCCGCACCTCCGCCAGGGCTTCCCGAAGGGCGCCACCCGTGGCCTGGTCACTGAGCGCGCCGCGGAGTTCCGCTACAGTTTCGATGCCCTCCCGCTCGAACACTTGCGTGATGTCCTCTACCTGGGCCAGGCGGCCAGGCGACGGCCAGTCGATGACCTCCGAGAGCTTCCCCGTATCGAGGTGCTGGCGGAACCCGCTATTCGTGGCGGCATCCGGCCATTCCGCGACCAGGGCTTCGACGCGAGGTTTGACGGTTTCGTTGTAGTTCTGCCGGCGCTGGAGCGTGGCATCGACAATGATGGCGCCTATGTGGTCCCAGCCGCGGCTGCCTTCAGTCGAGGCGTCGGTGCCGGGTGAGTCCATTGGTGCCGGAGTGTTGGCAGAATCATTATCGGTAGTCATACCTGAATACTTTCACGTGTCGCCCGCCGGCAGCCGGTCGGGGATCTGGGTCAGCGGTTAGCGCAGTTGGATTAGTCCAGCATTGGTGGGGCGGAAACCGCATGCGTCGAAGTAGAAACTCTTCAGATGATCATCGAAGTCAACATGAAGCCACTCGCAGCCCGCTTCCTTGGACTTCTCGGTGGCGACGGCGAGCAGCCTCGTCCCGATTCCTTGCCGGCGGGCACGATGCGCCACCAAAGTGTCTTCGATGAACGCGTGCGTTTGACCGTCCCAGATCACGTTGACGAAGCCTACGAGTCCCTGCTCGTCGCGCGCTGTGACCCACCCCAGGCTGAAGCGCGAGAGCCGGTCAGTCCAGTCGTTGTCATTGTCGGCATGGTCGAAGCCTTCCGCGTGCAGCTCGCTGATTTCTTCGTTCGTCGCTGCTCCGCGCCATTCAAAGGTGATCGTCATGCTGAACAGCCTTGCAGGTAGTGTGGCCAAATGCTCAACCTCGGCATGACCATCAGACTCGCCGCCATTAGCGATGCGGACGGCGTTTGGCGTCTGGTTCAGGATTTCGCGCCGACGTTCCGGCCAGAGCGGGAAGCTTTTGAGCATACGTTCCGTGCGCTAGTGGAGGAGCCCCGCACACTCCTTCGCGTGGCCGAACAGGGTTCCGGATCTGTCGTCGGTTATCTCTTGGCCCATTGCCGCGCCACGTTCCTTGCGAACGGTCCGGTCGCCGGAGTCGAGGAGGTTATGGTCGCCGAGCGAGCACGCCGACAAGGTGTGGGACAGGCACTGATGAATGAAGTCGAGACATGGGCGGAGTCCCAGGGCGCTGCCTATGTTTCGTTAGCAGGCCGGCGGGCGGGCGATTTCTATCGTTCGCTGGCGTATGAGGACGCTGCCACTTTCTTTAAGAAGCCACTGGGCCGATGATCAGGGCAGCAAGATCCGAAGACCTCCCGACGATGCGCGACATCGAAGTCGCGGCTGGCGAAGCCTTCCGGACCCTTGGGATGGGAGCCGTCGCTGATGATCCGCCACCCAGTTTGGAATCGCTGGCCAAGCCCGACACGGGGTGACTCAGTCCAAGGACCCGCTCCCGTTAGGCCACTTACCCGAGATCCCGCTCCGCTTAAATGTCAGACCCTCACTAGATGATAGAGACATGGGAAACGCAGCCGTGGCGAAGGCATATGAGGACATCATTGCCGCCGTTTCTGTGCTCGATTCCGAACTAAGCGGGTCTGGTTCCGCAGCGTCATCGGAGGCTGATCCGCTGCGCGCCCTGGGCGATACGTGCCTGGATATTCTTTCCGGCGCGGCGGGTGTGGAAGCGCGGTTGGCGGGATTGAAGGCCCGGGCTGCAGTGAAATATGCGGACACGGCCCAGGCTGTGGCTTCGCCTGGTACATCGGCCCAAGCGCAGGAGATGGCGGTGACCAGCGAGGTCGCCTGCGTCCTGACCATCGGCGACCGGGCTGCGGGGGCGCTACTGAACCAGTCCCACACGCTGACGACTTCTCTGCCGCTGACCCTGTCCGCTCTGCAGAGTGGCGTCATTTCGTGGCAGCACGCGCGGGTCATGGTGGATGAAGCCGCAACCCTCGACCCGTCCGGTGCCGCGGCTCTGGAAGCCCACTTTCTGGACCCTGACGCCCCGAACCCGGTCCGCGGTTGTCCCGCAGGAGAAATGCCGGCGTTCCGATTCCGTCACATGGCACGTACCTGGCGCGAACGCCACCACACGGAAAGCATCGAGAAGCGGCACGCAAAGGGTGTCCTCGATCGCCGGGTCGAGTACACCCCGGATCAGGACGGGATGGCCTGGCTTTCGGCCTACCTCCCCGCGGATCAGGCAGCCGGGATCTGGAACCGGACCACTGCGATCGCCCGCGGTCTGCAGGGCCCGGACGAGCCCCTGACCCTCACACAGCTCCGGGCGGACGTCTTCGCCGCCGCCGTCCTCGGCGGCGGGAACCCCGCAGAACATGATCCCGGGCAGGTTCCGCCACCGCGGGCTCACGTCCTCGTGACGGTGCCGGTGTTTTCCCTGCTCGGCGCCACAGAGGAAACGGCCATGCTTGACGGTTACGGTCCGATCCCGCCGTCGATGGCCAGGGACCTTGTAGCGAACGGGGCCGATTCGTTCTACCGGGTCCTGGTTGATCCGCGGGGCGGGGCGCCGCTGGAGATCGGCCGCGACAACTACCGTCTCACCAAGGCCATGCGGAACTGGCTCCGGTTACGTGACGGCAAGTGCCCCTTCCCTGGATGCTCCAACCATTCTCTGGACAACGAAGCAGATCATCTCCTTGCCTGGGACAAGGGCGGAACCACCGGCGTATCGAATTTGGGTCAGCCCTGCCCCAAGCATCACCGCTTGAGACACACCAGCGCCTGGAAACCCACAGAAGCCAGCATGACCGAACCACCTGGCTGGATATCGCCCGCTGGCCGGCACTACAAGAGTGAACACCAGGACTGGGAACCACCACACTGGCCCACAGAAGCGAAATCGGATCCGCGCAGGAGCGGGCACTGGCTCCCCATGCGGCGTGAAGGTCGCGGCGATCTGGATTTTGTTCACACCGGCCTGTCTCTGGGCGAGGACGGCGTGGAACGGTTCCTCCACTCCACCGTCTGACGGGTGCCCAAATGCAGCGTGCGCCTGCACCCTGTGCCTGCACCCTGTGCCTGCACCCTGCACCCTGCACCCTGTGCCCTGCGCCCTCAGCGGTGCTGGCCCCAGCTTGCCCCCGGATTCCTCCGTCGGTGATCGCAACCCTCAAGCCCAGCAATCTTCGAGCCCGGCAACCCCCTGCGCGACAGGGACAAGCAGACGACGACGGGACCTCCGCCGTCGTTCGGTTCCACATGAAGTCGCATCTTCCCGGCACTGACGCACGGTGGGACGATTTCAGTATGAGTGAGAAAAGCGCTGATGGTCCTCACGATCACGGCCCACACCAGCACGCCCACGCCGCTCCAACAACGCAACAAATGCGGACCGTAGGCCAACGCCGCCGGGAGTCGGAGGAAAAATTGGAGCAGCACCTCCAGAAAGCCCTCCACAAAGAGGATCCGCACCCCGACGCGGTGCCTGAGGCCGAAGAGGCGGGCCCGGTGGATAGCGGGGACGTTGCCGCTGTCGACCACGACGACGATTGACCGCCGCAGCGCAGAGCTGCCGCAGACTGGCCTTCACCCATGCCCAAAATAATAAGTATGCTTGCCAATTATACTAAGCACGCTTATGGTAGTGCCGCGGACCGCAGACAACAGCCCGTCGTCATTTCAATAAGTGAGGAAGCCCATGTACCTGCATACACAGCTTTTGATCAACGAAATAGCCGCCGATGAGCCCGACCCCGCTGCAGCCAATGCGCTGCAGGAGGGTCTTGGCGGGCAGTTCGGCGAGATGCGCACCATGATGCAGTATCTGTTCCAGAGCATGAACTTCCGCGGCGATCCTGCCTCCAAGCCCTACAAGGACCTGCTCCAGGGCGTCGGCACTGAGGAGATCAGCCACGTCGAGCTCATCGGCACCACCATCTCCCAGCTCTTGGACGGATCTCCGCGGTACCAGGGCAAGAAAACCGACCCCGTGGATGAGCCGGGCGCCAAGGGGGCCACGCCCCTGAAAATAGCCTTGGACACCAGCAACATCCACCATTATCTGGTGGGCGCGCAGGGTGCGTTGCCGGTGGATGCCGCTGGCAATCCCTGGAGCGGATCCTACGTCTACAACAGCGGCAATCTGGTCCTGGACCTGCTCTACAACCTCATGCTGGAATCCACGGGCCGGCTGCAAAAGTGCCGGATTTACGAGATGACGGAAAACAAAACGGCGCGGTCCACCATCGCGTACCTCATTGTCCGGGACCAGGCTCACGAGAACGCCTTCGCCAAGGCGCTGGAAAGCCTGGGCGTGAACTGGGGCAAGGTGCTGCCGATTCCCAAGACCAACGCCGAACAGTTCCCCGAGGTCAAGAAGCTGCTGGACCTGGGGCTGCAGAGCATCCAGTACACGTTCAGCGCCGACAACCTCAGCGAGGCCGGAAAGCTCTACCGTGGTGCCTCGCCCTCCAATGACGGCACCGAGCTCAGCACCGACGTTGCGCCCGAAGGCTTCCCGATGACCATCTCGCCTGAACGCCGTGAGGAGTTCTCGCCAGGACTCGATCCTGACCTGCTCGCCCTGATCCAGGCCACCGCCGAGGTGGAGCTCAAGGAGACGGACAGCCCGAAAGAGACCAAGGCCAAGGCTCCCGCCAAGGCTCCGGCAAAGGCCGCAAAAAAGTCCTAAGCGCGGTTTCTGAACTGAGCAACGACGACGGCGGGACCTCCCGCCGTCGTCCGCTTGACGCTGTGCCGCCTCACTGGTTTGGCCGCTGTCCTTGAAGCTAACGGACGCGCAGGACCACGTTGCCCCGCTTGCGTCCAGTGTCCACAAAGCGGTGGGCCTCGACGACGTCGGCGAGGTTATAGGTCCGGTCGATGACAGCCCGGTACTTGCCTTCCTCCGCGAGGCCCACGAGGTACGCGACGTCGTCAGCGGTGTACGTGAGGTTCAGGCCGCCTAAAGTGACCAGCTTGCCGCTTCGGCGGCTCTGTCCGCGCGCGCCGAGCATGCCTTTGAGGTCGGCGATGACCAGGAGCAAGGCACCTCCCGGGGCGATGCTCCCTTGCACCCTCGCGAACGGGGCATTCCCCACACAGTCCATCACGACGTCGTACGTTGTGCCGTCTGCGGTGAAATCCGCCGCGGTGTAGTCGATGAAGCCGTCCGCGCCGAGTGATTCCACCAGTTCCCTGTTGGCGCCGCTGCTTACGGCGGTGACGTGGGCGCCGAGGTGCTTGGCGAGTTGGATGGCGGCCGTTCCTACCGCTCCCGAGGCGCCGTTGATAAGAACCGTGTCGCCGGCCTTGGCTGCCGCCAGACCCAGGAAGGTTTTCGCCGTGAGCCCGCCGAAGAGCAGCGTGACGGCCTCCTCAAAGCCCATGTTCCGCGGCTTGGCCGCGATGGGTCCATCCGCCCGAACGGACACGTACTCCGCGTGGCCGCCGAACCCTGCCCCGAGCATCGCAATGACCTCGTCGCCAGCCTGGAAAGCGGTCACGCCCTGGCCGACGGACTCCACAACGCCGGCCACGTCCATGCCGAGGACCCGGGTCCGCGGGCGGAAGACGCCGATGGCCAGGGCCGTCAATGCCACGAGTCCCTTGGGGACATTGCGGCTGCGGACGCGGTGGTCGGCGACGCTGACCGTGCTGGCCGTGACTTTGATGAGCACCTCTCCGGCGCGCGCTGATGGCTGGGGGATCTCCTCGATGCTGACCACGTCCGGCCCGCCGAACCGGCGGTAGGTCGCGGCTTTCATGGTCCGTGCTCCCGCGGCTGTTGCGGCCGCCGGCTGGATGGGGTTCATGGTGTGGCTCCTCGATTTCCATAAGGTGTACGCCGTACACCTTCCTGATGGGACTGACACTAGGTGTACTTAGTACACTTGTCAATGAAAGATGTTTACGCCGTCGGAAGCAGGGAACAGTGGCACAGCAGATTGCCGTGGAACGCCGGGCGCGGCTAAACCGGGATCGTGTGCTGCAGGCGGCCGTCTCCCTCGCCGACGAGGTGGGGATCGGCCCGCTGAGCATGCGCCGCCTCGCCCAGGAACTCGACGTGGTGCCCATGGCGCTGTACAAACACGTGGCCAACAAGGAGGAGCTCCTCGGCGGCATGGTGGACGTGATCATCGGTGAGATTGACCCTCCCGCTGCCGGTGCTGACTGGAAGAGCGCTGTGCGGCTGAGGGTACTCTCCGCGAGGCGGGTGCTCCAGCGCCACCAGTGGGCAAGGCGTGTCTTGGAAACCCGCACCAACCCGACCCCCGCCGTCCTTGGCTACATAGACTCGTTCATCGGCATGTTCTTCGCCGGAGGCTTCTCCGTAGACCTCACCCACCACGTGATGCATGCCATCGGAAGCCGGATGTGGGGCTTCACGCAGGAACTGTTCGACTCCACGGCCACTTCAGAGGGCGACGCTCCCGCTGCGGTGGCACCGGAAGTCCAGGCCGCCATGTTCCAGGAAATGTCCGCCAGCTACCCGAACGTCCTGCAAGTGGCGACTGCTGCCAGCCATGATGACGGCTCGGTAGTCGGCAGCGGCTGCGACGACCAGTTCGAGTTTGAGTTCGCCTTGGACCTCCTCCTCGACGGCATCGAACGGCTGCACCAGCGGGACTGGACGTCCAGAGGTGCACGGCTGGAGCAGGGATAAAACGCAAGCGGACGACGGCGGGACCTCCCGCCGTCGTCCGCTTTGCGCCTGTGGGTATCATCGGAACACCCGGCCCTTTGAGAGTGGAGTTACCCATGCAGCTCGGCGCTTTTTCGATCAGCCTCACTGTCAAGGACATCGCGGAGTCTGCTGCGTTCTACGAGAAACTGGGCTTCACGAGTTTCGGCGGCGACATCACCCAGAACTGGCTGATCCTCAAGAACGGCGAGACCGTTATTGGCCTCTTCCAAGGGATGTTCGAGAAGAACATGCTGACGTTCAACCCGGGCTGGAGCCAGAACGCCGAAGCGCTGGATTCCTTCACCGATGTGCGCGAGCTCCAGCGGGAACTCAAAGCCGCAGGCACGGAATTCGTTGCCGAGGCCGATGAAGCTACAACCGGGCCGGGGAGCTTTATCGTTGTGGATCCGGACGGCAACCCGGTGCTGGTGGATCAGCACGTCTGACTAACCACACGCTGCCGCCCCACCCGTGATGGATCAGGCGGCGTTTAGTTAGGGCAGCCGCGACGCCCGCAACAACGTGGCCTCGCCGGCCCGTTCGGGCTCCAGCAGCACGGGGCTGACCAATACGGCCGGCCCTCGGTGCAGGACGCCGTCGAAAATTACCCGGCACCGCACGCCGCCGCGCCCGCGCATTGCCTTGTGGGCGCCCGGGGCGAGCATCTCATCCATCCAGACGCAGGGGTGGGCTGGCCGCCCGGCCGTGAGCCGCACCAGGTCTCCTTGGGATTCCAGGGCAAAGTCGTGTCCCAGCAACGGAGCGAGGTGGGCCCCGCGGAGCACAACGTTGCGCCTGGTCAGGAGCGGGTCAAGCGGTGCCGTTCCCAGCTCCGCAGCGATGGCTTCAAGGGACTCGATCGCGAACAGAGTGACCGCGGCGTCCATGTGCGCGGCCTTGCCGAAGAACCGGTCGCCGACGATACCTTTGCCCGCCACGAGTTCCGCATGCTGGGCATCCGTGGTGGGGACATCCGCGGCGCCCTCGCGGGCGCGGCCGAAATAGGCGTGCGCCGGCGACACCAGCAGATGCAGGACCTCCACGGCGTACCGATAGCTTTCCGTCATGCCACCAAACTACCCCTGGCAGCGGTCCGGCAGACGAGAATAGCTGACGGCCGCCAGTTCAAGGGCATACGCCGGGATTGCTGATTCAGCCTACAAGGGCACGGGTGTGGTCGTTAAGGAATATTCCGCGGGGGTCGAAATCCCGGCGTATCTGGATGAAGGTGTCAAGCTCCGGGTAGAGACGCTCCAAGCGGCTCCTGGTCATGAAGTGGATCTTTCCCCAGTGCGCACGTGGCTCGAATTCCTGCAGCAGCGCATCAGCATCCCGGAAGAACGGCCAGTAGTCAGTTCCGGGCTCGGTTGTCAGGGTGATCACGGTTGTATCCCGTCCCTGGAACTGGGACATGTAACCTTCATCGGCTTTCACCCATCGGACCTCAACGGGGTACTTCTGAGCTGAATGCTTGGTGCGGATCAGATCTTGGACAGCCTCGACAGCCGCCAGGCCGTGCTCGCTGGGAACGAAGTACTCGAGTTCATGGAACGGGGTGGTGAATCCGCCCGGGTAGATGCGGTACGACCGGTCCAGCCGCGCGCCCTCTGTGCGCGAAATCTCACGCTCGTCCTGGACCTGGGCGATGTTGTACCGCTTGGTGTAACTGCGGTTCGCCATGCTCTGGCCGGGCGCTCCGGGAAGGTCCAGGAGTTCGCAGGAACTGTCTTCCGGGCACCAGAGGAACGAGTAGTGCCTGTTCGCATCGATGTCGCTCTGCCATGTTGCCGCGGTCTCTGACCAGGTGGGATACGTAATCTCTTCCTGCAGGTAATAGCGGTCCTCGACTGCCAGCTCGACCTCCAGAAAAACTCCGAGCGTACCCAGAGCGACCTGGGCCGCCCTGAGTTCGCGGAGCTGCCCTTCGCCGATTTCGACGATTTCGCCGTAGCCGTTGATCAGCTTGACCCAGCGAAGGCTTGACGAAAAGCTGCCCAGGTCCTTGCCGGAGCCGTGTGTGCTGGTTGAGAGTGCTCCAGCGATCTGCTGCTTGTCGATGTCGCCCTGGTTGCCCAGCGCCAGCCCCTTCTCCCACAGTGGATCGCCAAAGGCCCTGATGGTGGTGCCGGCCAGAGCCCTTGCGCGACGCCGCGCAGGGTCGGTTCCCGTGATGGCCGAGAGTGACGACATGTCCATCAGGACGCCGCCCGTCTGAACCAGCGGCGAGGACGAATGTCCTGAGCCAACGGCACGCACTGGGAGGCCTTCGCGGATGGCAAACCGAACGGCGTCGAGCGCTTCCTGTTCAGTCCGCGGCCGCACGGTGAAAGCTGGCGTGGCGCTCTGGTTTCCGCCCCAGTTGGTCCACGTTACGTCCGTCCCGAAGGGAGCGGACGGGGTTGCGGCGTGCGCCGAAGTCGCGTTGTTGGGAAGGTTCGTAGTGGTCATTGCTGAGCTCCGATGGTGGTCTGAACGCTCATGCGCTGTGATTGATCATGACGTGCTTGGTCCGGGAGTAATCGTCCAAGGCGTAGAGCGAGAGGTCGCGACCGTAGCCGGATCCCTTGAATCCGCCCCACGGTACCTCGCAAGCCAACACCAAGTGTGAATTGACCCAGACGGTGCCGAAATCGAGCTGCTTTGGAACCCTGAGCGAGAGGTTTGAGTCCCGGGTCCATACCGAGGCGGACAGGCCGTAGGGGCTCTCGTTTGCCCGGGTGACGGCCTCTTCAGTGGAACTGAAGGTCTCGACCGTGACGACGGGACCAAAGATTTCGTGGGTTGCTATATGTGCCCCGGCCGGAACGTGGCTGATCACTGTGGGCTCGATGAAGAAGCCCGGGCCTTCCAGGGCCGAACCACCGATGGCCAAGTTCAGGCCAGCAGCTTTGGCCTCGGCCAGCGATTCCTGCACGCGTTCGAAGTGCGGACGCGAAATCATGGGACCGATTTCCACGTCGTCGCCTGCCTCTGGAGCCCCGACGACCAGCGTGCTGACTTCGCGCACCAGGTGCTCGGTGAACTCCTCAGCCACTGACTCGTGCACGAGGACGCGGCAGGCAGCGCCACAGTCCTGACCGGCATTCCAGAAGCCGGCATTTCGTACCCCAGCGGCGGCCGCGCGGAGGTCGGCGTCGGGAAAGACAACAACCGGAGCCTTGCCGCCGAGTTCCAGATGGACGCGTTTGACCGACTTGGACGCGGTCTCCGCAACGGCCTGTCCGCTGATGACACTCCCTGTCAAGGCGACGAGGGCAACATCAGGATGTTCGGCGAGCCGCTGTCCGACGGTTCGGCCTTGTCCCGTCACGACGTTGAGAATCCCATCGGGAATGCGTCCGGCCACGAGTTCTGCGAGCTTCAGCGTGGACAGCGGCGTCTGCTCGGAAGGCTTCAGGACGATGCTGTTTCCTGCAGCCAGGATGGGCGCGATCTTCCAAGCGGCCATCAGCAGCGGGTAGTTCCACGGGGTGATGACGCCGACGACGCCCACCGGTTCCCGGAGGATAACCGAAGTGTGCCCGGTTGCGTAGTCACCACCGGCCATGGACGTCAGCGTGCGGGATGCTCCGGCCATAAAACGGAAAGTATCAATAGTGCTTGAGACATCGTCCTCCGCGACGGTTCGCGGTTTTCCGGTGTTGGCTGACTCGATGGTTTCGAAGGCTTCTCGGTTGGCTTCGATGATGTTGGCGATCAGGTTCAGTACCTCGGAGCGTTCCTTTGGCGTGGTGGCGCCCCAGGACTTCTGGGCCGCCACTGCGGCTTCAACAGCAATATCAACGTCTGCAGCTGTGCCGGCCTGCACGGACGCGATGACCTGCTCCGTGGTGGGGTCTACTACGTCGATGAGGTCGGTGGAGGAACCTGGAACAAAGGATCCGCCAATGAAGTGTCCGCTGGGTGGCAAAAGGCCGGCCGGGCTGTGATCTACGGGGGAGCGTCGGACAGTGAACTGTCCGGTGTCAGTGAGTGTCATGATGTTTCGCCTTTGCTTTCTGCGCCGGTCGCGGCGTCGGGAGTGTATTCAGGGACCGGGCGGTTGGCCCGTGGTGGGAGCGGGCCGTTAGCCCGCGGTGCGTCAAATCAGTTCAGTTGCGAGTGCGGAGGTCTGAAAGGGGGCGGCGTCCGATTTCTTCCGGAAAACCCGGGCCGCGAAGTAGTAGAGGGGGGCAACAACCACAAGGCCGACGATCCACGAGATATCCACGCCGCCCATGGCTGCCGCGAGTGGGCCCGTGTAGATCGCTGTTGCGGAGAAGGGAACCTGAATCAGGGCGCCGGCAACGTAGGAACCGATCGCTACCCAGTTGAACTTTCCGTACACTCCACCGTCGCGCTTGAAGAAGTCTTCTACCTTGTAGTCGCCGTGCCGGAGGAGGTAGTAGTCCACCAGGTTGATGGCCGTCCAGGGAACCAGCACGTACATCAGGAAGGAAAGGAAGTTCGTGTAGAAGAGAATGAAATTGTCGCGGGCAAACAGGGCGATGGACACTGCGATAACGAAGAGGATGATCGCCGCAACGCTTCGGGTCTTGGCGCGGGGCAACCAGTTCGGCTTGAACGTCTGGCCGATGGTGAGGGTGCAGAGGACGCCGCAGTAGAGGTTCATAGCGTTCGATGCCGCGACCCCCAAGCAGAAGATTCCGACGATGATCAGGGTCCAGGGCTGGAGCAGGGCGCCCAGGCTGCCGACAATTTCGACGTCGCCGGAGCTCATGGTCACGGCCAGCGTGCCCACCAGTGCGCCGAGGATCATCGGGAAAAGGGTGCCCAGGACGCAGCCTGAGTAGGAGGCCCAGAATGCCGGGGCCGAGCCGGTGCCCTGGGGCATGTAGCGGGAGTAGTCCGAGACGTAGGGGGCGTAGGCCAGCTGCCACAGGGCTGAGACGGAGATGGTGCCCATGAAGCCCACCCAGTTGAAGTTGCCCTGGTCCAGGAAACTGGCCGGCAATCCGTGGACCAGCAGGATCCAGACGAAGGCCAGCAGCAGTGCCAAACCGGCCGCGATGCTCAGGATGCGGGCGTAGGCGTGGATGAGCCGGTATCCGAAAATCGTGGCAATAACGCTGACGACGCCGATGATGATGATGCCGGCGTCGACGCTGATGCCCGGGCTGACCGCGGCCATCGCTTCGCCGCCGAAGACCAGGTTTGCGGCGAAGAAACCGACGTACATGACCACCACGATGACCACGATCAACAGTGCCCCGAAGGAGCCGAATTGGCCGCGGGTCTGGATCATCTGCGCCACGCCCAGTTGCGGGCCCTGGGCGGAATGCAGCGCCATGAAGATGCCGCCGACAACATTGCCGATGATGATGCCCACGAGGGCGGGCACAAAGCCGAGGCCGAACACCGTGGTGGCGAGTCCGCCGGTCACGATGGTCATGATCATGATGTTGGAACCGAACCAGATGGTGAAGAGGTCCCGGGCTTTGCCGTGGCGCTCGTTCGCCGGGATGGGCTGGATGGTCTTGTCTTCCAGTCGGGGAACCTCACTGGTGGGCGCGGTGCTCATGATGCGGTCCGGGATGCCGAAGCCAGTTCACGAACAGCGGTGGCCTTGCCACGGTTCACCATCAGCGCGAGAAGGTCGAAGACCAGGGTGGCCGCGGCGACGGTGGTGATATCAGCGTGGTCGTACGCCGGGGCGACTTCCACGACGTCGGCGCCCACGATGTTGATGCCGTTCAGTCCACGGAGCAGCGCCAGGAGTTCACGGGAGTGGAGCCCGCCCATTTCGGGGGTGCCGGTGCCCGGCGCGTAGGCCGGGTCCAGGACGTCGATGTCGATGGAGACGTAGACCGGGGTGTCGCCGAGCCGCTCCTTGACCTGCGCGATGGCTGCCGGGACGCCGATGACGTCAAGGTCCGAGCAGCGGATGATCTGGAAACCGAATTCGTGGTCGCGGAGGAAGTCGTTGCGGTCGTAGACAGGCCCGCGGATGCCGACGTGCATGGAATGGTCCTCCACCAGGAGGCCTTCCTCGAATGCTCGCCGGAAGATGGTTCCGTGGGTGACCGGCTGGTCGAAGTAGGTGTCCCACGTGTCCAAGTGGGCGTCGAAGTGGAGCAGGGCCACCGGGCCGTGTACCTTGTTCAGTGCCCGCAGCAGCGGAAGGGCGATGGTGTGGTCGCCACCGATCGCGATGAGCCGTTTGTCCTCACTGATCAGGGGCAGTGCCTGCTCTTCAATTTCGCGGACTGCCCGTGTGATGTCGTAAGGCGTGCAGGCGATGTCGCCGGCGTCCACAACCTGGGCTTCGTAGACAGGCTCAACATCCAGTTCGGGGTGGTATCCGGGACGCAGAAGCCGGGAGGCTTCGCGGACTGCGGCAGGACCGAAACGGGCGCCGGGCCGGAAGGAGGTTCCGCCGTCGAACGGTACGCCGACGATCGCAATGTCGTAGTCCGGCACGCGGTCGATTTGGGGAAGCCTGGCGAAGGTGCCGAGGCCTGCATACCGGGGGACTTTTGTTGCGTCGACGGGGCCGATGGGCTTGTGCGTTGTCATGCCGGGATCCTTCGGTTGCTGTGCCGCCGGGCTGTGACGCTGGCGGCATTCGGTGGGAGGTGCGGGTCGCTCGCCGTTGAGCGGGAAGTACGTACTCCAATTCTTGGTGACGCGCATCACGGCGTATAGCGGTAGATTGACTACAAATGGCCGAGGCTCTTATACATATGTCTAAGAGCCTCTAAGTGGGCCGGAAACCAAGGATGTGGGAGCGCAATTCCATGGCAATTACCGTGGCTGAGCTCGTGGCGGAACCCCAGCTGGGACTCACGCTGCTGGCCGGATCCGCAGGCAGCGGCAACCGGATCACGTGGGCCCACACGTCTGATTTGCCGAGGCTGTGGGAATGGGTCACTGGCGGCGAGCTGATGATGACCAACGGCCTGTCCATCCCGGCCGAAGCTGCCGGGCAGGTTGCGCTCGCCGAGGCGCTGGTGGATGCGGGCGCCAGTGCCCTGGCCATCGGCGAGAAGATGCACGCACCAGAGCTGTTGCCAGAGTTCCTGGCGGTTTGTGAGAGGCTGCCGCTGCCGCTGATCAACGTGCCGTATCCACTGCCCTTCATCGCCATTGCGCGAACGGTGGCTGAATCCTCCCTGTTGGAGGAATCGCGGCGCCTGCGCCAGACCGCCCGGATTTACGACCTGCTCCGCACTGCCGGAACATCCGAGGACCACTTGCACGGCCTTCTTCTGGGCCTCGCTGCTGAGCTCGATGCAGATCTGTTCGTCGTGGACCGGCGGTGCCTTCATCCGTGGCATCCGGACGGCCAGCCGCTGCCGGATTTCCTGCAGGCGGAATTGGCCCCGCTGACAGGGCGAATATCCTTGGCCGGGAAGAAGTTCCAGTGGCATCGGCTGCGGGACAGGCACGTGCTGATGATGGATATCCCCACGCACGCCAACGCGCTCCTGGTGGTGTTCCCCAACGGCGATCCGCACCCGGACGCCGTCGTGATTCTGCATGCGGCAACGGTGTTGGGGCTGGAACTTTCACGAAAAGTCCTGTCCCTGGAAAACCGGCACCGCCTGGCGAGCGAATTCCTGTTGCAGGCGGTCGACGGCCGCCTGGGAACGGCGGAACTGGAGAGCCGGCTCACGGCTTTTGATGTTCCGGCTCAGGATTTCCTGGTGGTTTCAATGTCGGCCGACGACGGCGAGCGGCTGGGGGACGTCCACGTCGAACTGTGGCGACACGGCTTTCCGGCCGCTTGCCTGCGGCGCTTCAACACACTTCATGTGGCGGTGTCCGCTGCAGTGACGGACGATATTCTGATCCACTGCGCGGGTGCCGAGGTCCGGATCGGCATCAGCTCGCCGACGTCTGCGCCCGGGATCCAGCGGGCGTTGCAGGAGTCGCTGTGGGCGCTCGGCTCAGCAAAGGGCAATGCCAAGAATCTGGCCCGGTACGCCGAGGGTGCCTCGTGGCTGGGGCTCACGAGCTTCGAGGAAGGGACCGCGTTGGTAGAGCGGCTGCTGGGTCCGATCTTCGCCTACGAGCGGAGCCGGGAAGGCGACCTCATCGTGACGTTGAGGACCTACCTGGACACGCAGAGATCGTGGCAAAAGACCGCCGCGGCGCTCTTTGCCCACCGGCAAACCGTCATCTACAGAATCCGAAAAATCAGCGAATTAACGGGCTTGGACATGACCGAAACGTCCACATTGGCTCAGCTTTGGTTTGCGCTTCAAATCCATGAGGCGATGCATAAGTAGGCCGCTCATCGGGTATCTGCGCTGGCGGCTCCTACGAGTGCGGGCGACGACGTCCAGGGTTTGGTTCAGCAGCCGTTGCCCGGGCCGGGGCTGCCAGGCGGCTTCGATGAGGAGCCCTCGCTAAGTTTCATCACCGGTGTCTCCGGAAGGGCCATGCTGCGATTACGGCGACCTTCAGCTCGTCCGCGCTGAGGGGGAACGGCCGCCAACGCAAACGGACGACGGCGGGAGGTCCCCGCCGTCGTCCGCTCGCCTTACTGCTACGCGGTCAGATCGCGCCTTTCGTGTGTCTGCCCGTACGGGACATCGCGGCTGACTGCGACGGTGTAACTGGTGTAGGTGTGCTGTGTGACCAGGATGCCGTGGCGGCTTTCCACCATGGCGTGTTCGCGGGCCATTTCCACGGCGGTGTTGAGGTCGTTTTCGACGGTGTCAGGATCGTGGGCTGTGATTGCCAGGACAAGGTCAGAGTGGCGCTTGATCATGGTGGTCTCTTTCTCGGCGGGATCCCGGGACTCTGGGTGGGCGCGGCTTCCGGGACCGGGTGCACCCGGGGAGGAGGAAAGCGGTGGTTCCAGAGGGGTTGCCCGGCATCTCTGATGGGGCGGTGGCCGGCCGAATTGTCCGGCGGGCTGGGATCGGCGGAAGCATTTGTTCCTGCGGATCTGTAGCCAGTGTGCCTGAAGCGGTGGCCCCGGGGCAATGGGTAGGCAGATGAATTCTGGGAGCCTCAGTCCGGGCCCTGCACCACAGCGCGCTGACCGCGCGTAAAGATGCTGACCGGGCGTAAAGATAGAGTGTCACGGTGAAGATTGCCCTGGCTCCCGACGGCGCCAAGCTGGCGTGGGCCGAAGAGGGCAGCGGCGAGCCGCTGCTCCTGATTGCCGGCCAGGCAACCGCCATGGACGGCTGGGGACCAACGGCGGAGGCTCTGGCTGAGCATTTCCACGTCATCCGCTTCGACCACCGCGGGATCGGCGGGAGCAGCAACGGCGACGCCGGCCGCTACACCACGCGCCTGCTTGCCGCCGACGCGACGGCTGTCCTGAATGCCGCGGGGGTGGACAGGGCGCACGTCTACGGCCACTCCATGGGCGGGCGGGTGGCCCAATGGCTCGCCATCGACCACCCCCAGAGGGTTCGCGCGCTTATCCTCGCCGCCACAAGCGGAGGAAAACTGGCCGGAGCCGGGCCCGCCAAGGACGCCATGGAAGCCCTCGTCAGCGGTGACATGGCGCGCCTCGAGCCCCTGTTCTTCGCGCCGGAATGGGCCGCGGACCACCCCGACGCAACACGCGTCTTCTTCAACTCGCGGGCAACCGCCTGGGCCAAAGCACGCCACTTCCGCGCCAGCCGGGACCACGACGCGTGGAGCCGGCTCGGCTCCATCGAATCTCCCACGCTCATCCTCCATGGCACCGATGACGCGCTGACACCTCTACCCAACGCCGTCCAGCTGCGCCGGCACATCCACCGCTCCACGCTGGTCATGGTCCCCGGCGCCGGCCACGGCCTCCACCTGGACCGGCCGGAAACCATGCCGTGGATCCGGCAGTTCATCGCGGCTAAAGCACCCCGTTAAGACAGAAGCGGACGACGGCGGGAGGTCCCGCCGTCGTCCGCTCCGCAGCGGTGCGCGGATTCACGAGCTAAAGATTTCCTTGGCTACCGTGATGGCGGACATCGCTTTGGGCCACCCCGCGTAGAAGGCCAGATGGATGACGGTTCAGTTCACGCCGGATCCGGGTCAGCCCTGCATTCGTTGGCGGTAGCTCCGCGGCGTCTCGCCGGCGTCGTTGAGGAAATGCCGGTTGAAGTTGGACAGGTTCGAAAACCCGACTTCGTAGCAAATGTCGGAGATGGGTTTGTCGCTGCGCTCAAGCAGTCGCCGTGCATGGGCCAGACGGAGTTTGCGGACCAGATCACTGAAGTTCTGGCCGGTGGCCCGCTTGAAGTATTTGGAGAAGGTTGGCTCGGACATTCCCACCAGGGCCGCAGCCTCGGACATCTTGACGCTGCCAGCGTGATTGCCGAACACGTACTCCAGGACGATGTCCACCACAGCCGCGGCCTGTCCGTCCAGCTGCGGCCTGAACCATTCGTCCGCAAGGTAGCGCCGGTCCTCCAGTGGTGAACGCGCAAGAATGGCGAACAGTTCCAGCAGGTGATGCAGCCGTCCTAACCCGGTGGACGTACCCATCGCTTCGATGGATGCCGCCGCATCCCGTGCCGTGCGTCCGAGGAACTCGATCCCGCGGGCGGACTGTTCCAGCAGGGGCTCGATCTCGGCCAGTTCCGGAACCAGGGCCGCGGTCTGCTCCACCCACTTTCCGTCGAACTGGATCAGGGCGTCCCTTCCTTCAATGACCTCGCCGGGCTCGAGGTCGCTTACCCAGTCGTGGGGAAGTCCTGATCCCACCAGGGACACGTGCCCGGCCTCGAACGTGCCGATGTGGTCTCCGACGATGAACTTGCCGGTGCCCTTCCTGATCAGGTGGATCTCGTACTCAGGATGGTAGTTCCACCGGGCCGCCGCGGTGGGATAGTCATGCTCATGCCACCGGACAGAATGGTTCGGGTCCGCCGGGATGACCTCCCTGCTGGCCCGCATACCCAGCAGCCTTTCGGCGAGCCTGGCCGATGCCCCATCGCTGGGATCTGCAGCGCTCATAGTGGTTCTCCAGGCATCCGGGTTCATGAAATATGGACAGCGCCGCTGGCGCCTTCCCACAGTAGCGCCTGCGCCCGGAAAGCCGGTAGGGAAAATTAGTATCAGAAACTGGCATCCAGGGCGCTAGTTGTGCCCTACCCCACACGCCTAAAGTTGAGGAATACCAGCCCGGCACATCGAAATCCCGATGACCGGACAGCCCCAGCCGAGTACGTCGATACCGCAGTCGACGCGAGCCGGTTGTGCACCCCCTGAAGAACAAAGGAGTCCTCAATGCGCCCAAAAACGCGCGCTGCCGCGATTGCCGCCGGTGCCCTGTGTGTGGCCCTTAGCGCCTCGGCCTGTGCCGGCGCCGGCGGTGGCAATTCCGCCGGAGACCCCAACAGCATCAACGTCCTGATGGTGAACAACCCCCAGATGGAGGACCTGCAGCGGCTCACCGCGGATAATTTCACCAAGGAGACCGGCATCAAGGTCAACTACACGATCCTGCCGGAGAACGACGTCCGGGCCAAGATCAGCCAGGAGTTCTCCAGCCAGGCCGGCCAGTACGACGTAGCCTCGCTGTCCAACTACGAGATCCCGTTCTACTCCGCCAACGGCTGGCTCGCGCCGCTGGACAACGTGGCCACCGACGCCGGGTTTGACCAGGACGACATCCTGCCGGCCTACACGGCCTCCCTCACCGGCGAGGACGGCAAGCTCTACGGCGAACCGTTCTACGGCGAGTCCTCCTTCCTGATGTACCGGAAGGACATCCTGGAGTCCAAGGGCCTGACCATGCCGGCGAAACCCACCTGGGACGAGGTTGCGGCAATAGCTGCGCAGGCCGACGGCGCTGCTCCGGGTATGAAGGGAATCTGCCTTCGCGGCCAGCCGGGGTGGGGGCAGGTCTTCGCACCGCTGACCACCGTGGTGAACACCTACGGCGGCACCTGGTTCGATAAGGACTGGAACGCCCAGGTCAACTCCCCGGAGTTCACCGCCGCCGTCGAGTTCTACACCAAACTGGTCCGGGAGCACGGTGAGGCAGGCGCCGCGCAGGCCGGCTTCACCGAGTGCCTGAACAACATGAGCCAGAGCAAAGTGGCCATGTGGTACGACGCCACGTCGGCCGCCGGCGCCCTCGAAGCCGAAGCGTCACCCGTGAAGGGGAAGATCGGCTACGCGCAGGCCCCGGTCAAGGAAACCAAATCTTCCGGCTGGCTGTGGACCTGGTCCTGGGCCATGCAGGCCGCCTCCAAGAAGCAGGACGCCGCCGCTAAGTTCATCGCGTGGGCCAGCTCGAAGGACTACGAAGAGCTCGTGGCCTCAAAGCTCGGGTGGGCCAAGGTTCCCTCCGGCAAACGCATCTCCACCTACGAGAACGCCGATTTCCAGAAGGCGGCGCCTTTCTTCGAGGCTGAACGCTTCGCGATTGAGAACGCCGACCCGAAGAACCCCGGCGCCCAGGCACGTCCCGCCGTCGGCATCCAGTTTGTGGGCATTCCCGAGTTCGCTGCCCTGGGCACCAACGTCTCCCAGGGAGTCAGCTCCGCCATCGCAGGCCAGGGCACCGTGGCCTACGCACTGGCCAAAGGCCAGGAAGCCGCCCAAAAAATCGGCAATAAGTACAAGTAGCAATGACCGAACAGCAGGAGAATCTCATGACTACCGCAACGGCGCGCATCTCCCGCCCGGGACACCAAGCAGCCAAACCTCAAAGAGACACCCGGTCGCGGGAACGCGCCCTGGCCTGGGCCCGGCGCGCACCGCTGCTTCCCGCTCTGATCTTTCTCATTCTCGTCACGCAGCTTCCGTTTGTAGTGACGCTGATCATCTCGTTCCTGAACTGGAACAGCCTGAGCCCTGACAAGACGGCATTCGCCGGTGTGGAAAACTACGTCACGGTCCTCACCGACCCGGACCTGCGCCAGGCCATCTTCACCACCGTCCTCCTCACCGTCTCGGTGGTCCTGGCCAGCCTGGTCGTCGGGCTGGGCCTGGCCCTGCTGCTGGACAAGAAGTTCATCGGCCGCGGACTGGCACGGACGCTGCTGATCGCACCGTTCCTGGTGGTACCGGTGGCCGCGGCCCTCATCTGGAAGCACGCCCTGCTCAACCCCACCTACGGGCTGATCAACGGCATCCTGACCTGGCTCTGGTCCCTCTTCGGCAGCACCACAGCGCCCCAGCTGGACCTCCTGTCCCAGGCCCCGATGATGGCCATCATTGTGTCCCTGGTCTGGCAGTGGACGCCTTTCATGATGCTCATCCTGCTAGCGGGCCTGCAGTCCCGGCCCATGGACACCGTGGAGGCCGCCCAGATGGACGGCGCCACGCCGTGGGCGATCTTCCGCCATCTGACCCTGCCGCACCTGCGCCAGTACTTGGAGCTGGGCGGCCTGCTCGGGGCGATCTACATTGTGCAGAACTTCGACGCCGTCTTCACCCTCACCGCAGGCGGCCTGGGCACCGCTAACCTGCCCTACGCCATCTACCAGACGTTCTACTTCGCCAACGAATACGGCCTGGCGTCCGCCGCCGGCGTCGTGGTGGTCATCGGCACCATCGTCGTAGCCACTTTTGCCCTCCGCACCGTCTTTTCGCTCTTCAAGAAGGAGGCAGCACGATGAGCACGCTCACTCCCGCCGCACCACGCAAGTCGGGCCTTGCCCGTTCAACATCACCCGCCGCACGCGCCGCCGGACCACTCCGGCGCGGCAAATCACGTATGGACCCTACCCGCAACAACACGGCCGCGGGCCTGGCGGCCTGGCTCCTCGCCCTGCTGTTCGCCGCCCCTGTGATGTGGATGATCCTCACGTCCTTCCACTCAGAGACGGACGCAGCCACCAACCCGCCGTCCATCGCTGCGAACCTCACCCTGGACGCGTACCGGGAGTTCTTCGGCGAAACGTCCGGCGTCAGCCCGTGGCCGTCGCTGATCAACTCCGCCACTGCCTCGATCCTGTCCACGGTCCTCGTTCTGGTCCTGGCCATCCCTGCGGCCTATGCCCTGTCCATCCGGCCGGTGAAGAAGTGGACCGACGTGATGTTCTTCTTCCTCTCCACGAAAATGATGCCGGTGGTGGCCGCGATCCTGCCGCTCTACCTCTTCGCTCGGACCGTCGGAGCCCTGGACAACATCTGGTTCCTGATCCTGATATACACGTCCATGAACCTCCCGATCGCGGTCTGGATGATGCGGTCATTCCTTGCTGAAGTGCCGGTTGAAATGCTCGAAGCCGCCCAGATCGATGGCGCCGGGCTGCTCCTCACGCTTCGCAAGGTGGTGGCACCTGTCGCGATGCCCGGCATCGCCGCGACCGCCCTGATCTGCTTTATCTTCAGCTGGAACGAACTGCTCCTGGCCAGGGTCCTCACCGGCGTGGTGGCAGGCACCGCGCCTGTCTTCCTGACCGGCTTCGTCTCAGGCCAGGGCCTGTTCCTGGCCAAGGTCTGCGCGGCCGCCGTCGTGATCTCGCTTCCGGTGCTGTTCGCCGGCTTCGCCGCCCAGGACAAGCTCGTTCAGGGCCTCTCCCTCGGCGCCGTGAAATAAACGCCGCACGGCACCCGGCACTCCACTTCCGAATTCCCGAAAAGGACCACTCCGATGACAACACCCACTGCCCAATCCACCACCCTGGCCCCCGCCGAACTGCCAGCCACGATGCGCGCCTCCGTCCTGAAGCGCCAGGGCGACATGGCCATGGAAACCCTGCCCCTTCCTCTGCTCGACGTCGACCAGGTCCTGGTGCAGGTGGCCGCCGTCGGCGTCTGCGGCAGCGACGTCCACTACTACGAGCACGGCCGGATCGGCGACTACGTGGTGGACCACCCGCTGGTCCTGGGCCACGAACTCTCTGGCCGGATCGCCGCCGTCGGAAGCGCCGTTGACCCCGCCCGCATCGGCAACCGCGTCGCCGTCGAACCCCAGCGCCCGTGCCGCACCTGCAAGCAGTGCAAGGCGGGCCGCTACAACCTGTGCCCGGACATCGAGTTCTACGCCACCCCGCCCGTGGACGGTGCCTTCGCCGAATACGTCACCATCCAGTCCGACTTTGCCTACGACATCCCGGACAGCGTCAGCGACGAGGCCGCTGCCCTCATCGAGCCGCTCTCCGTGGGCCTCTGGGCCTGCGAGCGTGCCGGGATCAGGCCGGGCAGCCGGGTCTTGATCGCCGGCGCCGGGCCGATCGGCATCATCGCCGCGCAGGCCGCCCGGGCGTTCGGCGCCACCGAAATCTACATCAGCGACATCGCCGAGGACCGGCTCGCGTTCGCCCTCGAACACGGCGCAACGCACGCGCTGAACGCCAGGACGGACACTGTGGAAGGGCTCGACGTCGACGCGTTCATTGACGCTTCCGGCGCACCGCAGGCGGTCCGTTCAGGAATCAAGGCCGTCGGGCCGGCCGGCAAGGTCATCCTCGTCGGTTTGGGGGCGGACGACGTCGAGCTTCCTGTCTCGTTCATCCAGAACCGGGAAATCTGGCTCTCCGGCGTGTTCCGCTACACCAACACCTGGCCGCTGGCGATCCAACTGATCGCCGATGGAAAGGTGGACCTGGACATCCTCGTGACCGGAAGGTTCACCCTTGCCGAATCCGAAGAAGCCCTGAAAGCCGGCAAACAGCCCGGCCAGCTCAAAGCCGTCGTCTACCCGGGCCGTTGACCATGATCACCGTCTGCTCCCGGCCGGGGGCAAACCCGCCCCGCTCGGCCGAACTCGGCCCGCTGTCTGTTCCGTTGCGGACCCAGTTAGGGCACTAAGGAAAGCGGACGACGGCGGGAGGTCCCGCTGTCGCGCGTCCGCTCGGCTAGGGCCCCAAGTGTCCGTTCGCGCCGGGTTCCGGGGCGGGGCGGACAACAACGAGCATGCTGCAGCCGGCTACGCTGAGGTAAGGTCCGTGACGCATGCCGGGCGGACGGCACGCGTACATGCCGGCGGTAAAGGTCTTCCCAAGGGTCACGTCGGTGAGTTCGCCTGAGAGAAGCATGACTTCCTCCCAGTAGTCGTGGACGATCACGCCGCTGGCTATGGTGTTGGCCCCGGGCTCATAGCGTTGGAGCAGGGTCGAATCTCCGCTAAGAGGATCCGCAGCGAGGATCTGTTCCCAAATTCCGGGGTCGGCGTCGCCGTTTGCCTTCTGCCAGTCAACGAGCGGTTCATGGAACTCCAGTTCTGGTTTGCGCATTGCATCTCCTGCAGTCCCCACCGACGGACAGTTTTGTATACATAGAGTATGCGAGGGGGTCCGCATAAAGTGTAAGGATGACCATCCCAGAGGAAATCGACACACCTGAGATCATCATCGACCGGGACGTGCTCCAGCGAAATATCGACCGCATGGCAACGACGGTCCGGGCCAAGGGCCTGCACCTTCGGCCACACGTCAAGACGCACAAAGTGCCCGAAATAGCGGAAATGCAGCTGGCAGCCGGAGCCGTGGGGCTGACAGTGGCCACCCTCGGAGAGGCCGAAGTCTTTGCAGAACACGGTGCCACAGACATCTTCATCGCGTATCCGCTCTGGGTCGGTCCCCGGCAGGCTGAACGGCTCCGGCGCCTTGCAACAGAAGCCAGGATCGCCGTCGGCCTGGACTCGCGGGAAGCAGCCGAAACCATGGCCGCGTCACTGGGCGACGCCGTCGGTCAGATTGAAGTGGTGCTGGAGATCGACAGCGGCCATCACCGCAGCGGGATAGCACCAGACGCCGTCGTCGAGGTCGCCCAGGCCGCAGCGCGGGGTGGGCTGCGCGTCACGGGAGTCTTCACGTTTCCAGGCCACAGCTATGCACCGGGCATGCCGTTGAAGGCTATGGACGAGGAACGGCTGGCCCTCGGCGAAGCAGCCAGCCTGCTCACCGCGGCTGGTTTCCCCATCACCCACCGCAGCGGCGGGTCCACACCCACCGCCACCCTCACCGCCGGCGACTCCGGGGCCACGGAAGTCCGGCCCGGCGTGTACGTTTTCGGAGATGCCCAACAGCTGGAACTGGAACGCTGTGCGGTCGAAGACATCGCACTGACCGTCGCGGCAACAGTCGTCAGCCGCCATGAAGGCACCGACCTCATACCTCGAAGGGTCATCCTGGACTCCGGCAGCAAGATCCTCGGCGGGGACCGGCCCGGCTGGACCACGGGATTCGGACGGCTCCTGGACCACCCGGAAGCCCGAATCACCGCACTGTCAGAACACCACGCCACCGTTGTATGGCCGGAAGAAGCAACGCTGCCCGCTCTCGGAGACCGGCTGCGTGTGGTGCCCAATCATGTCTGCATCGCCATGAACCTCGTCGACGACGTCACCGTGGTCAGCGGCGGCGAAATCGTGGACCGCTGGCACGTAGCCGCACGCGGACGAAACAAATAGTCCCCAAAGAGCAGCTACGACGGCGGGAGGTCCCGCCGTCGTGCGGCCGCTCGCTTAGGGCCCCAAGTGTCCGTTCGGGCAGGGCCCCAAGTGTCCGTTCGCGCAGGGTTCCTTAGAGGCCGAGCTCTGCCTTGAGCGCTGCGACGTGGCCCTGGGCGTTGATCTGGTACTGGGTGAGCGTGACCTTGCCTTCGGCGTCGAGCACCACGGTGGAACGGACCAGGCCGTCAACCACTTCGCCGTTCACCAGCTTCTCGCCCCAGGCGCCGTAGGCCAGCGCCACAGCGTGGTCCTCGTCGGAGAGCAGCGGGAACGTCAGGGCGAAGTCGCCGGTGAAAGCCGCCAGCTTCTCAGGCGCGTCGGGGGAGATGCCCAGGACCTCGTATCCCGAGGACTGCAGGCTGGCGAGGTTGTCGCGGAAGTCGCAGGCCTCGGTAGTGCAGCCGGGGGTGGCGGCTTTTGGGTAGAAGTAGACAATGACGTTGCGTCCGCGGTAATCGGAGAGGGAGACCTTGTGGCCTTCGGCGTTGAGCAGGGCGAACTCGGGGGCCTGGGTTCCGGCGAGGAGTTTCTGGGTCATGTTTCGATCCTTGGCTTGTGGGGGCAACGGCTTGGGGGCAATCGCCGAGGGCGGCGATCAAATCTATGGGTGCAACGGGCTGACTAGATGCAGTATTCCGCGGGTCCGCGGACTGTGCTGCCCGGGCCGGGCACAAACTGGTAGCCACCCCCGCGCACCGTGGCGATGGCGTGGCGGGCCGAGCCCAGCTTGCGCCGGACACGGCCAACATACACGTCGATGGAGCGGAACGCCGCACCGGGGCAGTCCAGGGACTCAAGGACGCGTTGCAGTTCTTCACGCTTAATCGGCCGCGACTGATTCTCCACGAGGTACCGCAGGAGGCTGAATTCCATGAACGTCAGGCTGACCGGGACACCGTCCAGCAGGACGGTGTCCGCAGCCAGATCCACAGCCACGACGCTGCGCCGCCCGGCCAGGGAGACCGGCGCGGCGACTGGCGAGGCGACGGCGGCGGACGCGTCTGAACCTTCGACGCCGGCGGGTCCGTTTTCGGTGCCGGTCCACAGCTGGATTTCGGCTTCCGGAGCGAGCTGCCGGGCACGGGCCAGGACCGCTTGGGCGGCCCGGGCCCAGACTGACGGGTCGATATCCTGGCCTTCACCAGGCTGCAGCCAAACTGCCAGACCGCGCGGCTGCAGCCGCGGCTGAAGCCCTGGCTGGAGGCCGGGACGGGCGCCCGGCCGGGCGCCCGGACTCAATTCGGAACGGGCGCCGGCGCGCGGCCGCGGGTACGGGGCATGGACGTTGACGGCCATCGCGCTGCGCCTCAGACGCCGCCGCGGCGGATCAGTTTGCCGCTGGGCGTGCGGCCGTCGATCTCGTTGCCGCGAAGGAACGTCTTGCGAACCACGCCGGAGAGCGCCTTGCCGTCGTAGGGCGTGATGGGGTTCTTGTGCTTGAGCTTGGTGACGTCCACGACGAACGCGTCGTCCGGCGCGAAGATGGAGAAGTCCGCGTCGTAGCCGAGGGCCAGTTGGCCCTTGTTGTGCAGGCGGGCCAGCGCGGCGGGTTTCTCGGCCATCCAGGACACCACCTGTTCAAGGGTGATGCCGCGGTGCCGGGCCTCGGTCCAGATCAGCGAGAGCCCCAGCTGCAGAGACGAGACGCCGCCCCAGGCTACGGCGAAGTCGCCGTTTTCCAGGTCCTTCAGGTCCAGGGTGGAGGGGGAGTGGTCCGAGACGATGCAGTCGATGGTGCCGTCCTGGAGGCCCTTCCAGAGCAGTTCGCGGTTGGAGGCCTCACGGATCGGCGGGCAGCACTTGTAGGCGGTGGCGCCGTCGGGGATTTCCTCGGCCATCAGGGTGAGGTAGTGCGGGCACGTCTCGACGGTGAGGTGGACGCCGTCGCGCTTTGCACTCGCGATCATGGGCAGCGCATCGGAGGACGAGAGGTGCAGGATATGGGCGCGGGCGCCGGTCCAGCGGGCGCGCTCGATGACCTCGGCGATGGCCTTGTTCTCGGCGCCGCGCGGGCGGGATGCCAGGAACGTTTCGTAGTGGTCGCCGCCGGGGTGCGGGGCGCGGTCGATCGCGTGGGAGTCCTCGGCATGGACGATCATCAGGGAGTCGAAGGACTTGAGCTCGGCCATGTCCTCCTCCATCTCGTCCGCTTCGAGGTGCGGGAATTCGTCCACGCCGGAGTGCAGCAGGAAGCACTTGAAACCGAACACGCCCTCGTCATGCAGGCCGCGGAGGTCCTTCTTGTTGCCCGGTACGGCGCCGCCCCAGAAACCGACGTCCACAAACGCCTGGTCCTCAGCCACCTCGCGCTTGAGCTTGAGGCCTTCCACCGTGGTGGTGGGCGGGATGGAGTTCAGCGGCATGTCGATGATGGTGGTGACACCGCCCGCGGCGGCTGCGCGGGTGGCGGAGGCGAAGCCCTCCCACTCGGTGCGGCCGGGCTCGTTGACGTGGACGTGCGTGTCCACGAGGCCGGGGATGAGGGTTTCGTCGTCGGCCAGGTCAATGACCTGCGTGCCGGTGAGGCCGTTACCGAACGGTTCGATGGCGACGATCACGCCGCCGCGGATGCCTACTTCGCGGGCGGTGATTCCTGCGGTGGTGAGGATGCGCTGGCCGCGGATGACCAGGTCAAACGAGCCGGCCGCCGGGGTGGTTTCTTCAGACATGGACGTTCTCCTTGGTGTCGGTACGCGCTGCACTCGCAGGCAGATGCACGCCGATGTGCTTACCTAATTCTTCAAGCAGCGGGCCTGCTTCGGCCATACATTTCTCTACATTGGACTCAAAATCGGTTAGTGCATGAACCGTCCTGAACCCGGCTTCCGCGAGCTGTTCCTGGCTCAGCGTACTGCGGCCGCAGACGGCAATCACCGGGATTCCGGCACGCGCCGCGGCGCGGGCCACCCCCATGGGCGTCTTGCCGAGCAGGCTCTGCTCATCCAGGCTGCCTTCGCCAGTGATCACCAGGTCCGCGCCGGCCAGCCGCTGCTCCAGTTCAGTGAATTCGAGTACGACGTCGATGCCCGGCCTGCGTGCCGCGGCCAGCGCCGCGATGGCAATGTAGCCGACGCCGCCGGCTGCTCCTGCGCCGGGTGCGACGGCGGCCCGCTCGGCACGGATGCCGATCTCGCCGGCGAGGACGATGATGAAGTTCGCCAGGGCTGCGTCGAGGGCGATGACGTCACTCGGCGTCGCGCCCTTCTGCGGTCCGAAGATCGCGGCGGCGCCGCTGGGACCCAGAAGGGGATTGTCGACATCGGACGCCAGGGTGAAGCGGGATTCCTCCAGCCGGACGTCCAGGCCGGAGAAATCGATCCGGTCCAAGCGGGCCAGGGCGGCACCGCCGCCGGGGAGTTCGTTGCCCTCTTTGTCGAGGAAGACCGCGCCGAGGCCCTGGAGGACGCCTGCGCCGCCGTCGGTGTTGGCGCTGCCGCCGACGCCGAGGATTATCTGCCGGCAGCCCAGGTCCAGGGCGGCGCGGATCAGTTCGCCTGTGCCCAGGCTGGTGGCGGTGGTGGCCGTTCCGGAGTCCGGGGCGCCGCCTTCTACGACTGAGGGCAGCAGTGCAAGGCCGGAAGCTGCGGCCATTTCGATCACGGCCTCCCGGCCCCGGACCGCGAAGTCGGCCCGGACCGGCTGGCCCGTGGGACCCGTGACGGTGGCGGTCCGGCGGGTGAAGCCGGAGCCGACGGCGGCGTCGAGGGTGCCCTCGCCACCGTCGGCCACCGGAATGAGTGTGGTCTCAAGGCCCGCCACAGCTGACTGCAGACCCGCGCTCAGGCGGCTGGCGACGTCGGGGGCGGACAGGGAGCCCTTGAACTTGTCCGGGGCGATGACCACACGCATTCCGGTACCTCCTCTCGGTTCTTACTTAGTCCAGCAGGGCGATGATCGAAGTGGGGGCGTCCTCGCCGCGGGCGGCGAGCTCCTCGAACTCGTTCACGGCGTTGATCTCAACGCCCATGGAGATGTTGGTGATCTTTTCCAGGATCACTTCAACCACCACGGGAACTTTGAACTCGCCCATCAAGGCCTTGGCTTTGTCGAACGCGGCCGGCAGGTCTGCCGGGTTTTCCACGCGGATGGCCTTGCAGCCCAGGCCTTCGGCCACCTTGATGTGGTCCACGCCATAGCCGTTTGTTTCCGGGGAGTTGATGTTCTCGAACGCCAGGGACACGTTCTGTTCCATCTCGAAGCCACGCTGGGACTGGCGGATCAGGCCCAGGTACGAGTTGTTCACCACCACGTGGATGTACGGCAGGTTGAACTGCGCGCCCACGGCCAGCTCTTCGATCATGAACTGGAAGTCGTAGTCACCGGAGAGGGCAACCACGGTCTCGTCCGGCTTGCCGCGGACCACGCCCAGGGCGGCCGGGGCGGTCCAGCCCAGGGGGCCTGCCTGGCCGGCGTTGATCCACTTGCGCGGGCCGAACACGTGCAGCATCTGTGCGCCGGCGATCTGGGACAGGCCGATGGTGGACACGTAGGTGGTGTCCTTGCCGAACGCCTTGTTCATTTCCTCGTACACACGCTGCGGCTTGATCGGCACGTTCTCGAAGTGCGTCTTGCGCTGCAGGGAACCCTTGCGTGCGGTGCACTCTGAAACCCAACCGGAGTAGTCCGGCAGGGACTTCGCTGCCTGGCGCTCGCGTGCCAGCTCAATCAGCCCGTCCAGCGCCGCACCGGCGTCGGACGCGATGCCCAGGTCCGGTGAGAACACGCGGCCGATCTGCGTGGGCTCGATGTCGATGTGTACGAACTTGCGGCCGGCCGTGTAGGTGTCCAGGCCGCCGGTGTGGCGGTTGGCCCAGCGGTTGCCGATGCCGATCACGAAGTCGGAGGCCAGCATGGTCTCGTTGCCGTAGCGGTGGCTGGTCTGCAGGCCCACCATGCCGGCCATCAGGACGTGGTCGTCCGGGATGGTGCCCCAGCCCATCAGCGTGGGGATGACCGGAACGTTCAGCAGTTCGGCCAGTTCCACCAGCTGCGCGGAGGCGCCGGCGTTGATGATGCCGCCACCGGCCACGATCAGCGGGCGCTCGGCGGCGGTCAGCATGTCCAGGGCCTTTTCCAGCTGCTTGCGGCTGGCCGTGGGCTTCTGGACCACGATGGGCTCGTAGGCGTCGATGTCGAATTCGATCTCGGCCATCTGCACGTCGAAGGGCAGGTCCAGCAGGACCGGGCCCGGACGGCCCGAGCGCATCAGCTGGAAGGCCTTCTGGAAGGCGCCCGGAACCTGGCCCGGTTCCATGATGGTCATGGACATCTTGGTGACCGGGGCGGCGATGGTCTGGATGTCCACGGCCTGGAAGTCTTCCTTGTGCAGCTTGGCCACGGGGGCCTGGCCGGTGATGCAGAGCATGGGGATGGAATCGGCCCAGGCTGCGTAAAGGCCGGTGATCATGTCCGTGCCGGCGGGGCCCGAGGTGCCGATACAGATGCCGATGTTGCCATCCTTGGCCCGCGAGTAGCCGTCAGCCATGTGGCTGGCGCCTTCAACGTGGCGGGCCAGCGTGTGGCGGACGCCGCCGTTCTTCCGCATGGCCGAGTAGAACGGGTTGATTGCCGCGCCTGGCAGGCCGAACGCCTCGATGGCGCCTTCCTTTACCAGGATCGCGACGGCAGCGTCAACGGTGCGCATCTTAGTCATTGTGTACTCCTTGTAAGTCTGTTTTGGGTGCCCGCTGGGGGCGGAATTTGGGTGTAGTGGGGGAGCCGCCGTCGTGATGTACGACGGCGGATCACCGGTTTGCTTGTTGTCCGGCTACTGCCGGAGGTGCTTACTTGCGGCCGCTGAGCTGGAGGACCTGCTTGAAGAGTCCCGAGTGGTCGAGGCCGCCGTCGCCCTGGTTGACGGTTGCGGCGACAAGTTGTGCGACGACGGCGCCGAGGGGGACGGCAACGTTGGCTTCGCGGGCCGCGGAGGTGACGATGCCGAGGTCCTTGTGGTGGAGGGCGAGGCGGAAGCCGGGGTCGAAGTTGCGGTCGAGCATCTTCTGGCCCTTCTGGTCGAGGACTTTGGAACCGGCCAGGCCGCCGCCGAGGACCTTGAGGGCCGCGTCGGTGTCCACACCGTAGGCCTCGAGAAAGGCGATTGCCTCGCCGAGGACCTGTATGTTGACGGCCACGATCAGCTGGTTGGCTGCCTTGACGGTCTGGCCGGAACCGGACGGGCCGACGTGGACGATGGTCTTGCCGACGGCGTTGAGAACGTCCTGGGCTGCCTCGAAGTCTGCTGCCTCACCGCCCACCATTATGGAGAGTGCGGCGTTGATGGCGCCCTGTTCACCGCCGGAGACCGGGGCGTCGAGGGGGCGGATGCCGGCTTCGTTGGCGTCGTCGGACAGGCGCTTGGCAACGTCCGGGCGGATGCTGCTGGCATCGATCCAGAGGGTGCCCTTCTTCGCATTGGCGAAGACGCCGTCCTTGCCGCTGACTACGCCTTCGACGTCGGGGGAGTCCGGCACCATGGTGATGACGACGTCGGCGTCCTTGACGGCATCCGCGATGCTCGTGGCACCCTGGCCGCCTTCGGAGACGAGCTTGTCGATCTTGTCCTGGCTGCGGTTGAAGCCGGTGACGGTGTGGCCGGCCTTGACCAGGTTGATGGCCATGGGGAGGCCCATGATTCCGAGTCCGATGACTGCAACGTTGCTCATTGTGGTTCCTTTACTGAAAGTCTGTTGGTGGTGCGGATGCCGGTGCGGGTGGCTGGGCCCACGCCCGCCGGGTTCCCTGGCCGAGCTTGCGAGGTTAGGGTGCGGGTGGGGACTAGTTAGCGACGCGCTGGCGGATGGCCCAGGCGAACGCGGTTTCCGCGGGTTCCTTGTACTCGAGGCCGATGTAGCCGTCATAGCCGAGTTCGCGGCTGCGGGCGATCCATTCGCCGAGGGGAAGCTCACCGGTTCCGGGAGCCCCGCGGCCGGGGTTGTCGGCAATCTGTATGTGGCCGAAGTCTTTGGCATGCTTTTTGATGACGGCTGCGACGTCGTCCCCGTTGACTGCCAGGTGGTAGAAGTCCGCGAGGAGCTTGATGTTCTCGGCGCCGGATTCCGCCTTGACGCGGGCGATGACCTGGAGTGCGTCATTAGCCGTGAGGAGCGGGTACTTGGGGGCGCCGCTGACCGGCTCGAGGAGGACGGTGCCGCCGATGCCCGCGACGCCGGCAGCTGCCGCGGCGAGGTTCTCGGCGCCGATGGCATCCTGCTTCTCGGCCGATTCGCCGTCGATGCGGTTGCCGTAGAGGGCGTTGAAGGCCTTGCAGCCGAGGCGCTCGCCGATGCCGGCAACGACGTCGATGTTGTCCAGGAATTCGGTGGAGCGGGCGGGCCAGGAAACCAGGCCGCGGTCACCGCCCGGCATGTTGCCGGCGTTGAAGTTCAGGCCCGTGAGCTGGACGCCTGCATCCTTGATGGCGTTCTCAAACCCGGTGACCTGGGCGTCGGTGGGGACGGAGGTCTCGAAGGGCCACCAGAACTCGACGGCGTCAAAGCCGGCAGCCTTTGCGGCTGCGGGGCGCTCGAGCAGGGGGAGCTCCGTCAAGAGGATGGAGCAGTTCACTGTGTACGTCATCGTAGGTCCTTCCGAGGAGGGGCTTTGATCTAACTTCCCGGCCGCTTCGCTCTTTCAGTTTCCGCTTTGTGGAATTTAGATTCTGCTTTATGAAAAGTTTAGGGAAGGTGGGGGCGGGAGTCAAGAGGGGTGCTGGGATGGGCGGGTGCTCAAGGGCGCCGGTGGGACTTGCCGCAGCTCAGAACGCTGCGCGGCCGCCGGGACGATTCGAATCCCGTTTGGGCTCCTTGCGGTCCCGCCGCGCGTAGATGCGGGCCCTTTCGCTGGAGAGGGCGAGGATCAGCAGGATGTCCAGGGTGAGGCCGGGCAGGTTTGCCTCAAGAGTTGCCAGGGGGCCACCGTTCACCACGTCGATGGCCTGGATGGTGATGGCTGCCGTGCTCAGGGCCATGGCGGTGACTCGGGCCCGGTTGCTGCCCAGGAAGACGAACCAGGCCAGTAAAAGTTCGCATAACGCAACGAGGCCCACGAAGCACAGTCCTGCGTAGAGGACGATCTCAGCTTGAGCGGCCGTCCAGCCCGGGCCGTCGTCGGATTCGATGCTGATGCCCTGCAGCAGATCGTCCGGGGACAGGAAACCGGACACCACCGCGATGACGGCGGCAACTGCCCGTGCACCCGCGAGAACTGCCCCTACGATGGTGGGCGCCGGCCGCTTGTTTCGGCTGTCGCTGGGTGAATGTTGGGCCGGCCCCAGGGCAGCAGTGATGAGTCTCAGATCCACGATGGGAAGGTCCCCGTCGGTGGTGATGCTATCGCCTCCGCCGTTGCGGGTGTGGTATCCGGTGGAAAAGTCGCGAAGCACCTCCACCTTCGCCGCGGGATCGGTCTTGACGATGTTTGAGACGATGTGGTCGCGTTCGGTATCAGTGTTCTCGTCGATCTTGTGGGTGATCTGCAGGGTGAATAGCGAGAATCCGACGCTCCGGTCATAGGTCCCGGCAGCCAGCCAGTCCACCGCGTGCCCGCCCGGAAGCAGCCAGCCGGGATAGCAGCGCCAGAACCGGACGTGGTGGCGCCTGCCCGGATTCCCGTCCACCTCCTGCTGGTAGGCAAAGTCCTGCTGGCGCCCGAAAAGCATAAGCGGACTCACCGGCGCCTCGTCGTAGCTGCGCCGCAGGATGGTGGAGGTCACGATCCGCCAGCTGCTGGCGAGCGTCACGTCGTCGGCGATGGTCCAGCCCGCCCGGCGCATCACGGAGTGGATCTGGGCTTCGGAGCCGAGCAAGGCTACATTGACGGGATCGCCAAGCAGGCCGTCGCTGGTCCGGGCCCGGCCGATGAAATAGTCCGGGACGTAAATGCGGGTCAGGATGCGGTGCAGCCGGGGCAGCACCAGGTACGCAGGAGGCCCCAGAAAACAAAGGTGAACCAGATCTGCGACCAGCCCCATTCGAAGCTGAGCCGCAGCAACAAGTACGACAACCACACGGCCGAGACGCCGCCGACCAGGAAAAACAAACGGTCCCAAGCGGTGTCCAACACCGCACGGGAAACGCCGATTCCAGGGACGTTCAACGCAGCCTTCGGCATGGGCGAAATCCTACTGGAGCCGATGATGCCCGGACAGGGGCTGGCGCTGCTCCAGCCCCAGGCCACCACCGTCCCCTGCGCGGTCATGGGTTCCGCGGCCTGTGACCACCACCATGACGATGTAGGCGATTGCCGCGGCACAGCGAAGAGCCAGGGGTATGCGCCCCTGGCTCTTGTGCCCATGGATCGTTTTCGAGCGGCCTGGCCCGCGTTAATCCACTGTAAGTGTCCCGCTCTTCTTCCAGTCGGACCATTTACCCACGTGGCCATTGCGGTCTTCAACTGCGAACGAGATCTCATGGAAGACCCTGTCGCCTTCGTCAATGTGCCGCGGCAAGTAGTGAGTGTCGTTAATGCGGCGATCCCAGCGGTCGACCTTGTACTCATGCTCGTAGGAGGCGAACCTCTTATCATCGCGGCGGTCTTCGTAGAGTCGCTGTTTGACGTGGACGGTCTTTCTCCCGTCGTCACAGTCAACGTTAATCCTGAAGTTCACCCGGTTACCCCGCTCATTCTCAGGAGTACCGGGGCTGACCTTACATCCATTTCTGGAATCACGGTCACGGTCACTGTTGTAGTCAGCCGAGGCCGGGGCAGCCATTGCCACGGAACCCCCGAGCAAACCCAATGAGAGGGCCGGAACCAGGGCGATCTTTGCCCTGATTGAACGGGTTTTCGTTGTTGGAGTGATGGACATTTCTTGCTCCTATTACGGATACGATTCACTAATTTTTGGACAGCGTTGAGCCGACGCGACTGAGCTAAATGTCACGATTGATCAGTGTGGCGGCCGCAGCCTGCCCTTCCCATTTTCAACAGCACGCCCCGACTGTGCGGGGGGCTAGACTCCGGATTCATTCTGATTGTTGTGATCAGATCCGGTAGTTCCATCCTGCGCCTGCCTTTGGCCCAGCGCTAGGACCACGGCTACCCTTCTTGCAGGTTTTTCGAGAGTCAGCCAATGCATTGCCGGCGTCACAGCGGGCTTGGATCTGGTCACTCCAGCAACGCCACGAGCTCGGCCTCGGAGTAGTCGCTGGCGGGGCAGAGAGGAACGGGCGGCTCCTGGCAGAGCCGCCCGTTCGATTAATCGAATTTTAGTGCCGCTTGAAGGCGTGCCTGATCTTGTCGCCGGCTTGCTTGAGGTCGGCCCGAACTGCGCGGGCCTTTCCTTCGGCCCTCATGCGGTCGTTGCCGCTGACCTCGCCGGCGGCCTTCTTTCCCTTGCCGTGCAGCCTCTCCGCGGCGTTGTGGATCCTGTCACCCAAACCCATTGCGGTCCTCCTTGTGGCGCGGCCCGTGCAGCTGATTGCTGCAACTGCCGCCACTTAATTGTAGAAACGAATGGCCCCCACGGCACCACGAATTTTGACCTGGTTCGGGAGCCGGCCCGGAGCCGGCCGCCACCGTCAGATGGTCCGCGGCGCCTTGGCCAGGTTCTCGCTGAGTTCAGCAGCGGTCTGCCGCGCCACATACGCCGGACGGTCCCGCTCCGCGCGCCAGCTCTCGGAGAGCGGCCCGATGTTCACGGTGTCGAAGCCGAACTCGTCATACAGCTTCGTCACGAGCTCGCTGGCCTCGGGGTAATTGCTCGCGGTGGCCAGGGCACGGCGGTTCGGCGTGCCGGCAGGGGTGCCGTCCGTGGTGATTTCGCTGTACCGGATGTGGTTGAAGGCCTTCGCCACCTTGGATGCGGGCAGGTGTTCCTGCACCAGTTCGGAGGAAGTGGCTTCGAACGCGTCGAGTGCCGGAACATGGCCGTCGCGCTCCCAGTAGTAGTTGCCGGTATCGATCACGATCTTCCCCGCGAGCGGCTCCACGGGGACGCTCCCGAGGCTCCTGAACGGGACGGTCACGACGGCGAAATCGCCCGCCGCTGCCGCGTCGGCCGGCGTCGCGGCCCGGGCATGCGGTCCCAGCTCCGCCACTAGTGCGGTCAGCGTTTCCGGGCCGCGGGAATTGCTGATTACTACGTCGTAGCCGAGTTCGATCGCTTTGCGCGCCACCTGGCTGCCGATGTGTCCTGCTCCGATGATGCCGATGGTTGTCATATCCGGGGCAACACCGGCGCTGGTAGGGATATTTCGCGCGATAGCCTGAACGTTGAAGCCAGCCCCATCCGGAACGAGGATTTCCCCATGATCACACGCACCGACGTCGACGAAGCCGCTGCCCGGATTGCCGGGAGGATCCGCGTCACGCCCGTGCTGCAGGCAGACCCCGGCCAGTTCGCCGGCGAGGTGTGGTTCAAGTGCGAGTTTATGCAGCACACCGGCACGTTCAAGGCCCGGGGCGCGTTCAACCGCGTCCTGGCCTGCCGGGAGCGCGGCGAACTGAAGGACGACGCGGGCATCGTGGTCGCCTCCGGCGGCAACGCCGGCCTCGCCAACGCCTACGCCGCCGCGGAAGTGGGCGTCCCGGCTACTGTGTTCGTCCCAGAGGCCGCCCCGGCCGTGAAGGTCAAGAAGCTCTGGGCCATCGGCGCCAACGTGGTCCAGCGCGGCGCCGAGTACTCCGAGGCGTACAACGCCGCGGTGGCTTATGCCGCCGAGACGGGCGCGGTCTACTGCCATGCCTACGACCAGCCCGAGATCGCCGCCGGCGCCGGGACCATCGGAACCGAGCTGCTGGAGCAGCTGGGTGACGTGGACACCGTGGTGGTGGCCGTGGGCGGCGGCGGGCTTATGGCGGGTGTCGCGGCCGCCGTGGAGGGCCGGGCCAAAGTGGTGGGCGTCGAGTCCGAATCCACGCCCACCCTGCACGCCGCGCTCGCGGCCGGAACCCCCGTGGACGTGGCCGTCTCCGGGATCGCCGCCGACTCCCTGGGAGCCCGGCAGATCGGCCGGATCGGCTTCGAGGTGGCCGTCCGTACCGGCGTCCGCGCCTTGCTGGTCTCCGACGAGGACATCGTGGCCGCCCGCTCCCTGCTCTGGGAGCAGTACCGCATCATCGTGGAGCACGGCGCGGCCACGGCCTTCGCCGCCCTGCACTCCGGCGCCTACGTCCCTGCGGCCGGGGAACGCGTGGCCGTGATCCTCTGCGGCGCCAACACGGACCCCGGCACGGTCTGAGGCCCTACTGGTCGACTACAACGGCGTCCCTGCCGTTGAGCGGCTGGACGGCCCGGTTGTTGCCCGTGTGCGCCGCACGCAGGGTTGCGAGCTGCCCGGCGCCCAGTTCAACGGGGGTCCCAAGGAGCAGCCACCGTACGCCTTCCGAGCAGGGCGGCGTGGTCAGGCTGCCGTCGTACGCGACATGATCCAGCGACTTCGGAAACAGCGCCGGGAAGTCCACGACGCCGGCTGCCACCTTCTGCCCGTCGGCTGCGGCAGGCACACCGTCGGTGAATGGCGCCCACGCCGCATTGGCGTCCCCCTCCGTGGCGAGGATCCCGACGACGGCCAGCCCGCCGTCGTCGGCCTGGTGGACGAAGTGGAACTCGGCATCGTAGCGGACACCCTCCAGCGTGTGCTCGGACGGGGCGTGGAAGTGCATCTGCTTGAAGTCGTACTGCTTGCCGCCCACCGTGATTCCCTGGGCCGTGCGGGCGCGCAGTTCGGTGGTGTGGCCGTTGTCCGTCATCTCGCCCTCCGAAGCCGAATAGGCCAGGGTGAGCGGCGCCGGGGTAAGGCCGGAACCGCCGTCGATGTCGATGGGGGACTGGGCGGTGCCGGAAGAGCAGGAGCCAAAATCGGAGCTCAGCGCGCCCCAGTGTTCGGGGCCGTCGGCACCGTCGTAGGACCAGGCATGGGGTGCTGCGGAGGCAGACGGCGATGGTGCCGCGGCCCCGGCCGCGGACTTGCCGCAACCGGTGATCAGTGCCAGCAACCCCAGGCCGGATCCAACTAGCAAAGACTTCCTGGTCATTATTGTGGCGCCGCGCATGTCCATCCTTCGGGTCGTGTAGGTCCGCACCGGAGAGCCCGGACGGACCTACGACGACTATCACGGGGCCCGGTGGCAGGTCTTGTCACAGAGGCTCACCGCAGGATGTGACCACAGCCCCGGAGGGGTCAGGGGGTTACAGAACCTTTTCCAGGAACGACCGGATGCGCGGGTTGGTGTTGCTTTCGGAGAAGAACTCTTCCGGCGGAAGGTCGGCGGCGATCCTGCCGCCGTCGATGAACACCACACGGTCAGCCACCTTGCGGGCAAAGCCCATTTCGTGGGTGACCACCACCATGGTCATGCCGTCGGCGGCGAGGCCGGCCATCACATCCAGGACGTCATGGACCACTTCGGGGTCCAGGGCGCTGGTGGGCTCGTCAAAGAGCATCACCTTGGGGTTCATGGCCACGGCGCGGGCGATGGCGATGCGCTGCTTCTGGCCGCCGGAGAGCCGGTTCGGGTAGACGTGCGCCCGGTGGGTCATGTTGACCTTTTCGAGCAGTTCCATGGCGCGTGCTTCCGCGTCCTTCTTGCTGAGTTTGAGGACGTCCATCTGCGGAAGCATGACGTTCTTCAGGGCCGTCATGTTGGGGAACAGGTTGAACTGCTGGAACACCATGCCCATTCGGGAGCGCAGGCGGTCCAGGTCCACCTTCGGCGCCAGGAGGTCCTCGCCGTCGAACACCACATGGCCGGACGTGGGCGTCTCGAGGAGGTTCAGGCAGCGCAGGAAGGTGGACTTGCCGCCGCCGCTGGGGCCGATGACGGCGACAACTTCGCCGGGCTCGATGGTGAAGTCGATGCCTTTGAGGACGTGGTGGTCACCGTAGGACTTGGTGATCTCTTTCGTTTCCAGGAGTGCCATTAGATGTAAACCGCCATCTTCTTCTCGATTGCGTTTGCGGCCAGGCCGATGATGTTAGTGAGGACGTAGTACACCAGGCCGATGAAGACGTACACGGTCAGTGCATCGAAGGTGCGGGAAATGATGGTCTGGCCCACCAGGAACAGTTCGCTAATGGTCACGAAGGACACCAGTGCTGAGTTCTTGGTCAGGGAGACAAACTCGTTGCCGAGCGGCGGGAGCATGCGCAGGAAGGCCTGCGGGATGATCACGTGGCGCAGCGCGGAGGCGGAACTCATGCCGCAGGACCGGGCGGCCTCCATCTGGCCCTTGTCCACGGACTGGATGGCGCCGCGGACGATTTCCGTGACGTAGGAGCCGCTGTAGAGGCCCAGGGCCAAGATGCCGGCCACCATCGGCGAGAGCTGGATGCCCAGCTGTGGCAGGCCGAAGTAGATGAAGAACAGCTGGACGATGAACGGGGTACCGCGGACCACGGAGACGTAGACCTTGCCGATCCAGCGGATGGGCCGGATGTGCGAGAGCTTGGCGAAGCCGCCCAGCATGCCGAACAGCAGGCTCAGTGCCAGCGAGAGGGCGATGATCTGCAGTGTGGTTCCAAGGCCCTGCATCAGCGGGCCCCAGGAATTGGTGATCGATGCGACGTTGAAGATGCTGCGTTCCTTGGTGGGCCCGGTGGCGGTGCTGGATTCGTCGCCGAACCACTTGGAAGAGGCCTTGGTGAAGTCGCCCGAGTCCTGCATGCCCTTCAGCGCCGTGTTGAAGGCTTCGCGGATGTCCGAATCGCTCTTCTGGAATGCGAAACCGTAGTTCTCGTTCGTCAGGCGGTCGCCGACCTGCTTCAGGCCGCCCTGCTCGTGGATGAAGTACCGGCCACCGGGCTGCCCGGTGACCACGGCGTCAGCCTGGCCGAGCTTGACCGAGGAGAACATCTGGTCGTTCGTCTGGACCTGGACCAGTTCGGCCTGCGGCTGGTTCTGGCGCAGCCACTCCACGGACTTGGTGCCCACCTGCACGGCCACCTTCTTGCCGGCGAGGTCGGCGAGCGTCTTGACGGTGTCGTTGGACGTGGAAACGAACATGCCCAGGCCGCCGGGGTAGTAGATCTCGGAGAAGTCCACCACCTTGGCGCGTTCGGGGCTGATGTAGATGGCGGAAGCGCCGACGTCGATCTGGTTTGCCTGCAGCGCCGGGACAATGTTGCCGAACGGCATCTGCACGAACTCGACGTTCTTGATGCCGGACTTGGCGGCCAGGTCCCGCACCACGTCGATGTCGAAGCCGATCTTGGTGCCGTTGGCATCGGTGAATTCGAACGGCGGGAAGGAAGCGTCGGTGCCGACCTTGAGAGTGGTCTTGCCGGAACGCAGGTCTGCCAACTTGCCGGCGGACGGGGTTGCCGGAGTCGTCTCGGCCTGGGCTGCCGGTGCGGCCAGCCCGAGCAGCGCGGCCAGAACGGCGGCCGTCGTGGCAGCCCATCCGAATCGCGGGAATCGGTTCTTCATGTGTGCTCGTTTCTGGGGAGGGAAAGCGGACGTCCGGCTACGCATGCCGGTGTCCGGATCGCTCTGTGGCGATGGTGTGGATGAGCCGTGCGGCCGTGCGGGCCGTGCGGGAGTCGACGTCGAACCTGGGGTTCAGTTCGACGACGTCGACGACGGCGAGCTTGGGAGAGCGGGCCAGTTGCCGGCATACGTCCAAGACGACGGAGAGGGGAGCCCCGTACGACGCCGGTGCGCTGACACCGGGGGCGACGTACGCGGGGAGGACATCGAGGTCGATCGTCAGGTAGAGGATGTCCACGGAGTCGATGAAGTCCTGCGTGAACTGCCGGACCTGCTCAGCCCTGGACTCGGTGCATTCCTCGTCCAGGAGGTATGTGACGCCGAGTTCCCGGGCTGTCTGGAACAGGGCCTCGGTGTTGCCGGGCTGGCTGATGCCCACCACTGTGTAGTGGAAGCCGTGGCCCAGGGCCTGCTCGGCCTCGGCCACCTGCCGGAACGGGGTGCCCGACGACGGGACCGCCTCGGCGCGGAGGTCGAAGTGCGCGTCCAGGTTGATGATGCCGAGGCGGCGTTCATCGGTGACCTTGCTGGCGCGCAGGCCCGTGTAGGTGCCGAAGGCGGTTTCGTGGCCGCCGCCCAGGATGACAGGCAGGTGGCCTGCGTCCAGGGCCTGGCGGACGGCCGCGCCGAGGCGCTCCTGGCCGTCCTCGAGGTTTCCGTCCACAACGCTGGTGTCGCCAAGGTCGTGGACCAGGAGGTCCGCCGGGGCCGCCATGGGTGCGAGGGCGGAGCGGATGCTTGCAGGGCCGTCGACGGCGCCGACCCGGCCTTTGTTTCTACGGACGCCTTCATCGCTGCGGAATCCCAGGATGGCGATCCCGGCAGCGCCGGTCTGGACAGCGCCGGTCTGAACAGCGCCGGTTTGGGCACTGCCGGCCTGGGCCGTGTTCACTGCGTGGTGCCAGCGCCGGTGTTCGGGGCCGGGGCCGTCGTCGCGGCCCGTCCAGGTGTGCTGGATGGTGGGGTTGGTCATCGGGATCCTTCTCCATGTCCGAGCGCCAAGGCGGCGTCACGGGTGCTTGCTATGAGTTGCTTTTCGCGCCGGATCGCCCTGTCCGCGGGGGCCATGGTGCTGACGGCACCCAACAGCTGGCCGCCGCCGTCGAACACGGGGAAACTGACGCCCCAGACGCCCGCATCCACGGCCCCGTAACTGAGCCCGAAGCCGCGGTCCTGGACGATCTGGAGCTCGTGGTTCAGGTTCTCCACGTCCTCCTGGCTCAGTCCGAGCCCGGCCACGATCCCGCTCTGCTCCTCGCGGTTCAGGTGCGCGAGCAGGGCCATTGCGCTGGCGCCCTTGAGCAGGGGGAGTGAGCGGCCCGGCGAGTAGCTGCAGCGCAGCATCTGGGGGCCTTCGATGGCATCCACGCACAGCGCCTCCGCACCGCGGACCACCAGGTAGGCGGCCAGTTCCTGGGTCTCATCCGAGAGCAGCTGTAGCTGCTCCGAGATACGCCCCTTGACCATGGCTTCCTGGTGGAAGTTGGCGGCGAGGCGCAGGGTTTCCGGGCCGGCGCTGTACTGGCCGCGGCGCCTGGTCTGCGCCACCAGCCCGGACTGCACCAGGAGTGCCAGGTGACGGTACACGGCGCTGGTGGGGATGCCCGTCGTTTTGGTGATCTGGGCCGCAGTCAGGGTCCGGTGCCGCGCGAATTCGAGCAGGATGTCAACGAACCGCGAGGCGTTGCCTTCCAATATCACGGAATGGCTCGGATCTGTAGGCATGGCACCGACGTTAGTGGCTGGAATCACAGACGACCTTAATGTGTTCCCATGCTGTGGGAATTTATTTTCCGCGGGGTGGGAATGGCCCGTTAAACGCGAAATGCCGGAACCGTGTCCGGGTCGCTGGAAAGTTGCAGCGACCGGGAGGGGTTCCGGCGATTTCGGCGGCCAGCCCGTATAAAGGCGGCCGGTAAACGGTGCCTAGGTGAGACGGATCTGGCGGTTCATGTCCTTGTACAGCAGGTAGCGGAACTGGCCGGGTCCGCCGGCGTAGCAGGCCTGCGGGCAGAAGGCGCGCAGCCACATAAAGTCTCCGGCCTCCACCTCAACCCAGTCGTTGTTGAGCAGGTACATGGCCTTGCCCTCCAGCACGTACAGGCCGTGCTCCATGACGTGGGTCTCCGGGAACGGGATGACGCCGCCCGGTTGGAAGGTCACGATGTTCACCTGCATGTCGTGGGCCAGATCGCTGGAATCCGTGAAGCGGGTGGTCTTCCAGGCGCCGTCGGTATCCGGCATCGCGGTGGGTTCCACCTCGGCATCATTGGTGACGAAGGACTTGGCCTCGTAACCCTCGAGCCGCTCGTAGGCCTTGCGGATCCATTGGAAGGAGACGATGTCGTCCGAGACGTTTTCCAGGCCCCAGGTGGAACCGGCAGCCAGGTAGGCGTAGCCGCCTTCCTCGAGCTGGTGCAGTTCGCCGTCGAGCGTCAGGTTGACCTTGCCCTGGGTGACAAAGACGACACCTTCGACGCCTGCCTCGAACTCGGCCTTGGGGGCGCCGCCGCCGGGGCCGATCTCAACAATCAGCTGGGAGAAGGTGGTGGAGAAACCGGAGATCGGGCGGGCGATGATCCAGGACCGCGTGTTGGTGAAACCGGGCAGGGTGCTGGTCACGATGTCCGTCATCACGCCCTTGGGGATGACAGTGTAGGCCTCCGTGACGATTGCCCGTTCCGTGGTCAGGTGCGTCTGCGGCGGCAGGCCGCCCTGCGGGGTGTAGTACTTGCCCATCATTGGATCCTTACTTCGAAGTGGAGTGTGCCAACCGCGGGTGCGCCAGTGCGGTCAGCTGGGAAAGTTCGACGGCGGCGAGCGCATGGACCTCTTCGGTCCCCACTGCGCCGCATTGGACGCCGCGCAGGACGAAGGCGGCCAGGGCCCGGGCGGTGGCGGGTTCGTCCATGACCCCGCCTTCGGTGCGTTCCACATAGTTGCGCAGCCGTGCCGCGGCGGCTGGCAGGCCCTCGCGGTAGAACGCATAGGTGGCGGCGAAGCGGCTGGGCAGCTGGGCGGCGTGCAGGTCCCAGCCCTGGTAGTAGCCCCGCTCCAGCGAACGGCGGACAAGGCGTCCGTGCAGCTTCCAGGCATCTTCGACGGCGTCGCCCACCGGGATGATGTTGGTGGAACCGTCGGAGAGCCGGATGCCCGTGCCGGCGACGGCCAGCTGCATGACTTCCTTGGCGAAGTCCGCCACCGGGTGCTCCATGGACTGGTACTCGGCCGAGATCTGCAGCGACGCGGAGTAGTCGTAGGTGCCGTAGTGCAGGGCGCTGATGCGTCCCGGAACCACGTGCGGCAGCTGCGCCACGGGGGAGGTGCCGTCCGGTCCGAGGATCAGCTGCGGCGTTTCCACCTGCACCTCGAAGCGGAGCCGGCCGGCGGGAAGCCCGTGGACTGCCTCCAGCCGGGACACCGCGAAGTCCATTGCCTGGACCTGGGCCACGGTGGTGACCTTGGGCAGGGTCAGGATGAGCCCGGCAGGAAGTTCGCCGGCCTGCGCGAGCGTGGAGACAAACAGGTCAAGGGTCTTCAGGCCGCGGGCCCGGGTGGGCGCCTCGAAGCACTTGAACCGGATGCCGATGAACGGCGGCGCGGTGCCGGCGGCAACGGCTTCGCTGACAGCCCGGGCCGCGGCAACTGCGGCCAGGTCCTCCGCTTCCTCGCCGCGGTCGCCGTAGCCGTCCTCGAAATCGAGGCGGAGGTCCTCGATCGGTTCGCTTTCGAGCTTCGCCTGGACCCGTTCGGCGACGGCGGCAGCCAGCTCCGGCTCCTGGCCCAGCAGCGCGCCGAGCTTCTCGAGCCCGCCGTGAGCCTCCGCCGTCGTGAGCGCCTGGGCGCTCCAGTCGGCAGCGAACGACGGCGTGAAACGGTCCGCCGGCACGTACACGGTGTGCACGGGCTGGCGGGTGCCGTCGTCGCCCGGATAATTGTGTTCCAGCAGCTGGTCAGTGGCGGCCAGCTGTGCGTCGATGGCGGCGAGGTCCGCCGCTGAGAGCGACGGGGTGGGGGAGACCGCCATGGCTCAGCCCACCAGTTCGTAGGCCGGGGTGGTGAGGAAGTCCGTGTAGTCCTCGGACAGGCAGATCTCACTGATCAGCTTGCTGGCCGGCTGGTAGTACCGGCGGAACGCCTCGTCCCCGAATTCGGTCCGGAGCCGTTCCGTTTCCTCGCCCAGGATCTTCTCCACGAGTTCGCGGGTGACTGTGTTCCCGGTGTCGGCCAGGACGGACTTGTTGCGGATCTGCTGCCACACCTGCGAGCGGGAGATCTCCGCGGTGGCGGCGTCCTCCATCAGGTTGTGGATGGCCACGGCGCCGTTACCGGAGAGCCAGACGGCGGTGTAGGCGACGGCGACATACAGGTTCAGCCGCAGCCCGCCTTCGGTGACCTGGCCGTCGGCCGAGGCGATGTCCAGCAGCTGGTCGGCCGTGACCGAAACCTCGGGGCGCTGCTTGTCCAGCTGGTTGGGGCGGCCGCCGTTTTCCGGGTCGCCCAGCACGCCGTCGAACACCTCGCGGCAGGTGGGGACCAGGTCCGGGTGGGCCACCCAGGAACCGTCGAACCCGTCGTTGGCTTCACGGGTCTTGTCCGCGCGGACCTTGGCGAAGGCGGCCTCGGTGACCTCGGGGTGCCGGCGGTTGGGGATGACCGCGGCCATGCCGCCCATGGCGAAGGCGCCGCGCTTGTGGCAGGTCTTCACCAGGAGCTCGGTGTAGGCGCGCATAAACGGTGCGGTCATGACCACCGAGGCGCGGTCAGGGAGCACAAACTCCTCGCCGGCATCGCGGAAGTACTTGATGATGCTGAACAGGTAGTCCCAGCGCCCGGCGTTCAGGCCTGAGGCGTGGTCCCGGAGTTCGTAGAGGAACTCGTCCATCTCGAACGCGGCCGGGATGGTCTCGATCAGCATGGTGGCGCGGACGCTGCCCTGCGGGATGCCGAGGAAGTCCTGCGCGAAGACGAACACTTCGTTCCAGAGCCGCGCCTCGAGGTGCGATTCCATCTTGGGCAGGTAGTAGTACGGGCCGTGGCCGTTGAGCAGCAGCTGCTTGGCGGTGTGGAAGAAGTGCAGGCCGAAGTCCACCAGCGCACCCACGGCGGGTTCGCCGTCGATCAGCAGGTGCTTCTCCGGCATGTGCCAGCCGCGGGGACGGGCCACCACGACGGCGAGTGGAGCGTCGGTGCGGAGCTTGTACTCCTTGCCTTCGGGCGAGGCGAAGGCCAGCGTGCCGGTTGCGGCGTCACGCAGGTTCAGGATGGAGTCGATGACGTTGGGCCATGTGGGCGTGCTGGCGTCCTCAAGGTCCGCGAGCCAGACTTTGGCGCCGGAGTTCAGGGCGTTGATGGCCATTTTGGCCGGCGTGGCCGGGCCGGTCATCTCCACGCGGCGGTCCTGCAGCGCTGCGGGCGCCTCGGCAACCTTCCAATCGCCGTCGCGGATTTCCTGCGTCTCCGGGAGGAAGTCCAGACGGCTGGTGCGGGCGACGCCGTCGCGTTTGGCCTGGCGGGCTTCGAGCAGTTCGTTGCGCGTGCCGGCGAAGCGCTGGTGCAGCTCCTCCAGGAAGGCCAGGGCCTTCGGGGTGAGGATCTGTTCCGCGCGGTCGACCGGCTGGCGGTCAGTGACAGTGATAGCCATATTCGTAAAGTCCTTATCTAGAGAGCGCGGGCTTCGTTTGCGTGCGCAGCGGCCGCAACCGCGGCAGCCACATCGGCGGCAACATGGGGATCGAAGACGCTGGGGATAATGTAGCTCGCGTTGAGCTCATCGTCAGCTACCCGGTTGGCAATCGCGTCTGCGGCGGCCACCAGCATCTCCGGCGTGATGTCGCTCGCCCCGGCGTCGAGCAGGCCCCGGAAGAAGCCCGGGAAGGCCAGCACGTTGTTGATCTGGTTGGGGAAATCGCTGCGGCCCGTGGCCACCACGGCGGCGTGCCTGGACGCGATGACGGGGTCGATCTCCGGCGTCGGGTTGGCCATGGCGAAGACGATCGCGTTCTCGGCCATGGCGGCAACCTGCTCTTCGCCGATCACGTGCGGGGCGCTGACACCGATGAAGACGTCGGCACCGGTCATGGCTTCGTGCAGGGTTCCGGAGAAGCCTTCCTCGTTGGTGTTCGCGGCAATCCAGGCGCGGTGCTCGTCGTCGTACTCCTTGCCCGAGTGGATGGCTCCGGAGCGGCCGGCGGCAACGATGTGCTGCGCGCCCTGGGCCTTGAGGAGCTGGATGATGGCAGAGCCTGCAGCACCCACGCCGGAGACAACAATGCGGACCTTGGAGAGCTTCTTGTCCACCACACGCAGGGCGTTGTGGAGGGCTGCCAGGGTGACGATCGCGGTGCCGTGCTGGTCGTCGTGGAAGACGGGGATGTCGAGTTCGTCGCGCAGGCGCTTCTCAATTTCAAAGCAGCGCGGCGCAGCGATGTCCTCAAGGTTGATGCCGCCGTAGACGGGGGCCATGGCCTTGGCGATCATGATGATTTCCTCGGTGTCCTGGGTGTCCAGGCAGACCGGCCAGGCGTCGACATTGGCGAACTGCTTGAACAGTGCGGCCTTGCCCTCCATGACGGGCAGGGCCGCGGCGGGGCCGATATTGCCCAGGCCCAGGACAGCCGAACCGTCGGTGAGGACGGCGATGGTGTTGCGCTTGACGGTCAGGTTGCGGGCCGCCGACGGGTCCTCCGCGATGGCGAGGCAGACGCGGGCGACGCCGGGGGTGTAGGCACGGGACAGGTCGTCACGGTTGCGCAGGGCCACCTTGGGGACTACCTCGAGCTTGCCGCCGAGGTGCATCAGGAAGGTGCGGTCCGAGACGTGCTGGACCGTGACGCCGTCGAGCGCGTTCAGGGCGTCCTTGACGCGGGCGGCGTGGTCGTCGTCGGTGGTGTTGCAGGTGACATCCACAACCAGGGTGTCGTGGTGGGATTCCGTGACGTCAAGCGCCGTGATGGCCGCGCCGGCTGCGCCGACGGCGGCAGCGAGTTCACTCGTGGCGGTGAAGCTCGACGGCGCCGCGACGCGCAGGGTGATCGAATTTCCGGGGCTCGGGTTCGCCATTGAATTTCCTCCTCGTTGGGTCCGTCGCCGGACCGTTCGTGCAACCGAATGTTTTCGTATTATGGATATTATTATCTACAAAGTGGAAATGCAACCCCTTGATGGTCATGTTTGGAGACATCGCCCGGGGCCTGGTTGTGCTGTATGTTGAGTGTTCTAAGCAACTCTTTTCACGATGTGGATAAGAGATGTCAGAATCTGAGCCATAGGAGACAACGGAATGGCTGAAAAAGCCTCCGGAGGCGTGCAGTCCGTCGAGCGCGTCTTCGAACTGCTGGAACTCATCACAGACGCGGGCGGTGACGTGACGCTCAGCGAGCTCTCCTCCTCCACGGATCTGCCCCTTCCCACCATCCACCGCCTGCTGCGCACCCTGGTCTCGCTTGGCTATATCCGCCAGCTGCCCAACCGCCGTTACGCGCTGGGCCCCCGGCTGATCCGGCTTGGCGAAGGCGCCAGCAAGCAGCTGGGAGCCGTGGCCCGCCCGCAGCTGAAGAATCTCGTGGAGCGCCTCGGCGAAACCTCCAACATGGCTGTACTGGATTCGGACATGGTCATCTACGTGGCCCAGGTACCTTCCCTGCACTCCATGCGAATGTTCACCGAGGTGGGCCGCCGCGCCCACACGCACGACACCGGCGTGGGTAAGGCGATCCTGGCCCAGCTCGACGACGAGGTGGTGCGCGGCATCGTGGCCCGCACCGGCATGCCCACCCCCACGGCCAAGAGCATCGGCGACATCGATGCCCTCCTCGCCGATCTCAAGCTGATCCGTGAACGCGGCTACTCCATCGACGAGGAAGAGCAGGAGCTCGGCGTGCGCTGCTTCGCGATGGCCGTGCCCAACGCGCCCACCCCTGCGGCCATCTCGGTCTCCGGGCCGATCAGCCGCGTGGACCAGAGCTTCGCCGACCGCGCCGTGCCGCTGCTGCGCCAGGCAGCGATGGCCATCTCGGCGGAGCTCAACCAGAACTGACCCGACCGCCGTCGTGCGTCCCTGCGCACGCACACACCAACGCTCGCACAACCAACGCACGCACAAATCAACGCACGCACAACCAACGCACGCGCATGGCGCGAACGTACACTTGTGGCCCTCTCCTTTAGCGCGAACGTACACTTCAGGCCCTCTCCTTTAGCGCGAACGTACACTTGAGGCCCCGGAATCCGTGGATTTGGGGCCTCAAGTGTACGTTCGCGCTGTTAGGTGGGGGAGACGCTAGTGGTCAGACTTCGACGACGACTCCACCGGGACTACCTTGCCCTCGGCGTCGATCAGCTTGCCGCCCTCGAAGCGGTCGCCGTCGGCAAGGCACTTCAAATCAGCGTCGGTGACCACCCGGGCAGTGCCGGCAACAAATACCGACTGGTTCTCCGAGTTGCCGGCCTTCAGGTGGTTGAAGAGCAGGTTCAGCACGATGGCCATCACGGCCGCGGAGCTGATGCCGGAGTGGAAAATGGTGGAGAACCAGGACGGGAACTGGTCGTAGAAGGCCGGTGCGGCGATCGGGATCATGCCGAACCCGATGGACGCGGCCACGATGATCAGGTTCATGTTGTTCTTGTACTCCACCTTGGACAGGGTGCGGATGCCGCTGGCGGCCACCGTTCCAAAGAGTACGACGCCGGCACCGCCCAGGACGGGTGTGGGCACCGCCGCGACTACCCGGCCCAGTACGGGCAGCAGCCCGAGGACCACCAGGATCACGCCGCCGGCGCTCACCACGAAGCGGCTCTTGATGCCGGTGATGGCCACCAGGCCTACGTTCTGGGCGAAGGCGCTCTGGGTAAAGGAGCCGAAGAGCGGCGAGATGGCGCTGGAAAGCATGTCGGCGCGCAGGCCGTCGCCGATGCGCCGGGAATCGACCTTGGTGCCCACGATCTCTCCGACGGCGATGATGTCTGCTGAGGTTTCAGTCAGGGTCACCAGAATGACGATCAGCATGGAGATGATCGCGGCGATGTGGAACGTGGGCGGGCCGAAGGCGAACGGAGTGGGGAACGCGACGATCTCGCCCTGGCCCACCTTGGAAAAATCAGCCATGCCGGTGACGAAGGCGATGACGGTCCCGATGATCATGGCCAACAGGATGGACAGCCGCGAGATGGTGGCGCTTCCGACCTTGCTGAGCAGCAGCACAATCCCCATGGTGGCGGCGGCCAGGCCGATGTTCGCCATGCTGCCGTAGTTCGGTGCCTTGTTGTTGCCGCCCATGGCCCAGTTGGCGGCCACCGGCATCAGCGTCAGGCCGATGGTAGTGATGACGGTGCCCGTGACCACCGGCGGGAAGAACCGGATGATCTTGGAGAACAACGGGGTGATGGCCAGGCCGATCAGCGAGGCGACGATGACCGAGCCGAAGACGGACTGGATGCCCCCGCCGCCGTGGACGATCGCCACCATGGTGGAGACTCCGGCGAACGAGACGCCCTGGACCAGCGGCAACTGCGAGCCGAAGAACGGAATGCCCACGGTCTGCAGGATGGTGGCCAGGCCGCCGACAAACAGGCAGGCCGCGATGAGCAGGCCGATGTCCGTTGAGGACATGCCGGCGGCGGCTCCGATGATGAGCGGCGGGGCGATGATGCCGCCGTACATGGTCAGGACGTGCTGGAAGCCGTAGGCGAAGCTGCTGCCTATGGAGAGGCGCTGGTCTTCGGGACGGTCAGAGGGCTGGCGGCCGGCCTTGGCGGCCAGGCTGGGGGACTTTTTCTTGAAGTTCACGGCAGACTTTCTGGTTCATGGCAGACATCTTTGTCTGGCTAACGTTGTCTGGCTAAGAGATTTGGGGCCTGGATTTCGACAAGCTCAATCACCGGGGTTGGTCCGGGGGTTGAGCCCGTCGAAACCCAGGGTCCCGACGGGCTCAATCAGCGTGGGCGGATCAGCAGAAGCCGGCGATGCCGTTCCAGGCGGCGGGGGCCGTGCCTGAGTCTTCGCGCTGGACCGTGGCCTCGATCAGGCCGTACGGGCGGTCCGCTGCGAAGAAGACCTCGTTGGGGTTGTCGAGCCCGAACGGGGCGAGGTCAACCAGGAAGTGGTGCTTGTTGGGCATTGAGAACTTAATCTCGTCCACTTCGCCGTGTGCCTCGAGGACCTTCTTGCCCATGTCGAACAGGGTCTGCTGCAGGCCGTGGGAGTAGTTCTCCGTGAAGCCCTCGAGCAGCAGGGCCTTGATGTCGTCGTAGCTCTTGTTGAAATCCGTGGCCGTGTGGTCCAGGCCGGTGCTGTAGCGCCAGCGGGCGGAGACGTCCGTGGCCAGGATACGGTCTGTGGTCTCCGGCAGGGTGGTGTACTGGTCGCGCGGGTAGCCCACAAAGCCGGACTGGGTGGTCTTCAGGACGGTCAGGTCCTTGAGCCCGGAGATCACGTGCGTTGTGTTGCCGTCCCGGACCACGACGGCGGTGCGGACTTCCTGCCCGTTGCGGACAAAGCTGTGGTCGTGTTCGGAGCCGTGCGCCTGGATCCGGTCCCAAGTGTAGGACTCGGCCTCCCAGCGGCCGCCGGTGACCCAGTCGAAGCCTGAGGTGAAGTGCTCGCTGAGGCGAAGCAGGAAGGCTTCGGGGGAGCCGACTCCCGCCCGGGCGAAGGCGTAGATGGTGTTCTTCTGGGTGTCCGTGGCGACGACGTGGGCGTTGTCGCCCTGTAGGTGGGCAGCTTCGAAATCGCCGCGCAGCTGCGAGGTGACGTTCAGGTCTTCGATTTGGTGGCGGTGGGTGTCGCGGGTGACTTTGACGACGCGGACTTCTGCCTTGCCGTACTGGTTGTCGCCGAGGACGATCTTGTTGCTCATGGTCATATCCCAACTTCTGCGAGGTGGAACCTTCAAGGTCCACCAACGAAATTAAGCGCGTGTTTCAAGCGCGTTTCTGGTGGATGCCGACCCAACAAAAAAGAGCCAGCATCCATTGATGCCAGCTCATTACGACCCTGCCTGCTGCTCCCAGGTTACGTGACTTGCGCCACGAATTGGAAAAAGCGTAGCTCACTTCGGCCAGTGGTGTACATCACTTCCGGGGAATCGTTACGTACTTTCTGATTGTGACCGAGCGCCTCCATTGCCATTGACGAACCAAGCGATGGCCGTTTAGGCTATTTCACATAGCAAAAGTTCTTTTCCGCTTTGCGGAAGAAGTGAAGCACTATCAACCACCTCGGAGGAGGATCAGATGTACCAGCAGGACACAACGCCGGTCGCACCGGAACACACGGCCGCACCCGCAGTCCAGGAGTTCTACCTTCCCCTCGGAGGCGGAACGGATCCGGACTTCTATCTGCCCGCGGACCGGGAGCATATTCCGGGCCGTTTCTCGCGCTGGGTCCAGGGCCTGCCGGGCTTCGGCGGCCCGCGCTCCCAACAGGGCTGACGACACGCATCTTCGCTGAGGACACGCAAATGGCCTGGCGACACCCGAATTCGGGGGTCGCCAGGCCATTTCCGCGTCGCGGGGCGTTTTGCGCGTCGCCGGCGTCAGGACCCAGGCCGCCCCGGCCATTGCTTGCCGGCCCAGGGGTCGTAGTCGGCGATGAGTTCCTCCTGCGGCGGGCGCTCCGCTTCGGGGACGTGCTGCAGGTTTACCCGCACCCGGTACCAGAGCGAGCTTGATCCGCGCATGCCGTCGACGAGCACATCGGCCGGATGCAGGGCCGGGACGACGTCGGCATGCCGGGTCTTCCACTCGTCGAGCGCCGCGAGCGCCTCGGCTTTGGACTTGGTCCGGGCCACCTCTAGGAGCGGCATCACGGACAACCGGCGGCCGGAGCCGTCTCCGTTGCGGGGCGCTTTCTCGGCGGGGCCGAGCTTGGCTGCCAGTGCGAGGAGCCCGTCGAGCGTGCCCACGGCGTCGTCGATCCCCTCATGCGGGTCACCCATGTCGGCGAAGCGCATAGGCACCGTGCGCACCGTGAATTGTTCGGGCCGGATGGAGCGGACCTCGTCCCAGGTGAGCGGCGTCGATACCCGGGCGTCGGGCAGGGGCCGGATCGAGTATGCGGATGCCACGGTGCGGTCCTTGGCGTTCTGGTTGAAGTCGACGAACACACTCTCGCCGCGCTCCTCCTTCCACCAGCGCGCCGTGGCCAGGCCAGGCGCGCGGTTTTCGACCTCGCGGGCGAGGGTCTCGGCGGCGAGCCGAACGTCTCGGTACTGCCACTGCGGCGCGATCCGCACCAGGATGTGGAGTCCGCGCGACCCGCTCGTCTTCGGCCACCCCACGAGGCCGACGTCGTCGAGCACCTCCCGCGCGACGAACGCGACGTCGACGATCTGGGACCAGCTGACCCCCGGCATCGGATCGAGGTCGACGCGGAGTTCGTCGGGGTGCTCAAGGTCCTCGGCGCGTACGGGATGCGGGTTGAGGTCCAGGCAGCCAAGATTCACCACCCAGGCCAGACCTGCGGCATCCCTGATGACGGACTCCTCAGCCGACGTCCCCGATGCGTAGTGCAGCGTTGTGGTGTCGATGAAATCGGGGTGGTTTTCGGGCACGCGCTTCTGGAAAAACGGCTCAGCGTCGATGCCCTTCGGGAACCGCTTGAGCACCATGGGCCGGCCGCCCGCACCGCGCAGCGCACCATCCGCCACGGCGAGGTAGTAGCGCACCAGGTCGAGCTTCGTCAGCCCAGGTTGGGGGAACACCACCTTGTCCGGGCTCGAGATGCGCACCTCGGTGCCGTCAATGGTGAGGATCTCGGCCGGGGTCTTGGACGGGCTCATGCCGCCACGCTAGCAACGATCGTTGGCGGCAGCCAGCGCCCGTGCATAGGCCCGTTCTGACGGTTCCCTGCACGCTCGACGTCACCGAACATCGTGTGCGCAGGGAACCGTCGAAACGGCGAGCGAAGAGCTAGCCCGCAACAAGCTTCCGCGCCGCGGCCGAGTGCTCCGCAATGAGCCCGGCTATGTCCAGGCCCGGGATCTGCCCGTCAACCACCCGCCATTTCCCGCCCACCATGACGCGGTCCGCGCGGTCCGCGCCGCACAGCAACAACGCGGCAACAGGATCGTGGCTGCCGGAGAACCGCAGGTCGTCAAGGCGGAAGAGTGCCACGTCGGCCTGCATCCCCGGCGCCAGCTGACCGATATCGGAGCGCCCCAGCACGGCCGCCGAGCCGCGCGTCGCCCAGCCAAGGGCACGCTCCACGGGAACGGAGGCCCCGTAGCGCAGCCGCTGCAGGTACAGCGCCTGCCTGGCCTCGAGCATCATGTTGGAGGCATCGTTTGACGCCGACCCGTCCACGCCCAGCCCCACCGGAACCCCGGCCGCCTCAAGTTCCAGCACGCGGGCGGTGCCCGACGCGAGCCGCATGTTCGACGTCGGGCAGTGCGCGACGGCGGTGCCCGCGGCTCCCAGCCGGGCGATCTCGTCGTCGTTGAAGTGGATGCCATGGCCCAGCCACGTGCGGTTGCCCAGCCAGCCGACGCTTTCCAGGTAGTCCACGGTCCGCATGCCGAACATCGAGTGGCAGAAGTCTTCCTCGTCGATGGTTTCGGCGAGATGGGTATGCAGCCGCACGTCCAACCGCTCCGCCATCAAGGCGCTCTCGGCCATGATTTCCTTGGTCACCGAGAACGGCGAGCACGGGGCCAGGGCAATCTGGATCACGGCGCCGCCGCCGCGCTCGTGGTACCGCGAGATGAGGCGTTCGCTGTCCGCCAGAATGACCTCCGGCCGCTGCACCGTGGACTGCGGCGGCAGGCCGCCGTCGTCCGTTCCCAACGTCATGGAGCCGCGCGTCAGGGTGGCACGCATGCCCAGTTCGCGTACGACGGCGACCTCCACGTCGATCGCGTCCTCCAGTCCGGCGGGGAAGAGGTAGTGGTGGTCGGCTGCCGTCGTGCAGCCAGAGAGCAGCAGCTCTGCCAGGGCCACTTTCACCGCGAGTTCCAGGCTGTCCGGAGTCAGGCGTGCCCAGACCGGATAGAGGTTCTGCAGCCAGGGGAACAGCGGGGCGTTGGCCACCGGACCCCAGGCGCGCGTGAGGGTCTGGTAGAAGTGGTGGTGCGTGTTGATCAGGCCGGGCAGCAGCACGTGGCTGCCGGCGTCGAAGGTCTCATCGCAGGGTGCGGACGGCTGCCCGCCGGCCGGAATCAACTCGGCGATGATGCCGCCGCTGACCACGATGCCGCCACCGGCGTCGAGCCCGTTGGCGGTGAAAACGTCGAGGGGGTTCTTGATCCAGAGCCTGGCCGGGGTCGGGGCCGGGGCCGGGGCCGGGGTGTGCGCGTGGGCCATGAGGGTTCCTTGTCTGGTCGGCAACAAAATGCGTTCCAGCTCAGTTAGGCCCTGTCTGCTGATCCAGGATGCCGGCCTCCTCGAGGGTCGGCCGGTGGCACTTAGCGTAGAGGGCGAGGCTCAGGGGCGTCAATGTGACCCGCCCGAAACAAGAATTTCACATTACGAAATTAAGTTTTCAAAAACTATGGCGCTGCTCACACGTCCGGTGCTAATCTCGATCTTGCCAAAGGCGGGCACCCGGACTCCGGGAAGCTATCTACCAGGCGAACCTTCAAAAGCACATGCTGAAGCCTGGTAGCCGAATCATTGGCGCGTCCCCGTCTCAGGGTTACTGGGCTTCCTTGCCCCTAAGGAAGTCGCACAATGAGTACCACCGTCACGGCCGAACATTTCCTGGCCACCTCCATAAAACTGGCAACAGCCAACGTCCTGAACAGCGGCGGCCCGTTCGGCGCCGTCATTGTCACCGCGGACGGCCGCGCCTTCGAAGGCGTCAACCGGGTCACCGCCACGAACGACCCCACCGCGCACGCCGAGGTGACCGCCATCCGCAACGCCTGCCGCGAGCTCGGCACCTTCGATCTCAGCGGAGCCACCCTCTACACCAGCTGCGAACCCTGCCCCATGTGCCTGGCCTCGGCCCTGTGGGCCCGGATCGGCAACGTGGTCTTCGCCGCAGACCGGCACGACGCCGCCTCCGTGGGCTTCGACGACGCCGTCTTCTACGAGTACTTCGAAAACGAGGGCCGGGATTCACTGATGCCGGTCGCCAAGCTGGAGCTGGGTCACCCCCAGGCCCCGGCCATCCTGGAACCGTTCAACACCTGGAACACGCTTGATTCCAGGATTGACTACTAGGGCCGGTGGCTGACATGACAATCCTGGACCCCGCAGAAATGCGATCGGCAGCTGAAGAGCAGGCTGCGCTGGCCGGCGCAGGGCACACAGCGGCACCCCGCCCCCCGGCGTCGAAATCCTTCCTGGACAGTTTCTTCCAGATCTCCAAGCGTGGCTCCACGCTGGCTCGCGAATTCCGCGGCGGCATCGTCACGTTCTTCACGATGGCCTACATCGTGATTCTCAACCCCCTGATCCTGGGCGGCTTCTCGGCCGAGAACGCGCCCACCGACGTCGCGGGCGGCTGGCTCTCGGCAGCGCAGGTGGGAGCCGTTACGGGCCTCACCGCCGGCGTCATGACCATCGTGTTCGGCCTCGTCGCAAACCTGCCGTTCGGGCTGGCGGCCGGCCTGGGCATCAACTCGTTCCTGGCCGTAGCCGTCATCCAGGAGGTCACCTGGCCCGAAGCCATGGGCCTGGTGGTCATCAACGGCATCCTGATTGTCCTCTTCGGCGCCACGGGTGCCCGGACGGCGATCTTCAAGGCAGTCCCCAAGGAACTCAAGGCCGCCATCACCGTGGGCATCGGCCTGTTCATCGCCTTCATCGGTTTTGTGGACTCCGGATTTGTCCGCCCCACCAAAGGCGGGCCGCCGGTCCAGCTCGGCAACGACGGCTCCATCACCTCCATCCCCACGCTCGTCTTCATCGTCGGGCTGCTGGTCATGGGCATCCTCGTGGCCCGCAAGATCCAGGGCGGGCTCCTGATCGGAATCGTCGCCACCACTGCCCTCGCCGCCATCGTCGAGGCCACCATGCACCTCGGTCCCGGCAGCGCTGAAAACCCCGGCGGCTGGCACCTCAACACACCGGTGCTGTCGGGCCAGCTGGTGTCCGCCCCGGACTTCAGCCTGGTGGGCCAGTTCGATCTCTTCGGCTCGTTTTCAAGGATCGGCGGGCTGGCGGCCACCATGCTCGTCTTCACCCTGGTGTTCACTAACTTCTTCGACGCCATGGGCACCATGACCGGGCTCGCCAAGAGCGCCGGAGTGGCGCACAAGGACGGCACGTTCCCCCGGCTGAAGTCCGCCTTCATCGTCGAAGGCATGGGCGCAGTGGTGGGCGGCGGAACGTCCGGCTCCTCCAATACCGTCTACATCGATTCCGCGGCCGGCATCGGCGAAGGCGCCCGCACCGGCCTGGCGTCCGTGGTCACCGGCGTGCTGTTCCTGGGCTCGATGTTCTTTACGCCGCTGACCTCGGTAGTACCGCTCGAGGTGGCAGCCTCCGCCCTGGTGGTGGTGGGCGCCATGATGATGGCACAGATCCGTGAGATCAAGTTCAGCAAGTTCTCGATCGCACTGCCGGCCTTCCTGACCATCGTCACCATGCCGCTGACCTACTCGATCGCCAACGGGATCGGCGTCGGATTCATCTCCTTCGCTGTCATCAGCGCAGCATCGGGGAGGGCAAAGAAGGTTCATCCGCTGATGTGGGTGGTCACCGCGGGCTTCATCATCTACTTCGCCCGGGGGCCGATCAACGCCCTGCTCGGAGCGTAGCAACCCGGAACCCACGACGGCGGGCGGCGGTGGAGTGCCGTTATTCCGCCACGGACCGGGGCGGGATTAGAGGCCCCGCCCCGGTCCCCGCAAACAACTGCCCTGACTTTCCCTCTACACCAGCAAGGAATGAGATTATGAGGCAAGACCGCGCTCTGTTCCGGACAGGCTTCCCGTCCGGAACCCCAGTGGTAAAGGACGTGTTGCCATGTTGGACCTAATCCCCTCACTGGGAAGGTGGCAGCCCGCGGTCTCCGGCCAGCGCTGCGCCGTCGCCACCATCGTGGCCGCCGGCGGCTCCGTGCCCCGGCCGCTCGGTACCTCCATGCTGGTTTCCGAACACGGCGACGTCCTGGGCAGTCTCTCCGGCGGATGCGTGGAGGGCGCCGTGGTGGAAGCTGCGCTTGCGGCAATGCGCGACGGCGGCAGCCGCCTTGAGTCGTTCGGCTACAGTGCCGAGGACGCGTTCGCCGTGGGGCTGAGCTGTGGAGGGCAGCTGGAAGTCCACATCCAGCCGCTCGGATTCTCGCCGGAGGCGATGGACTACCCCATGCTGAACAGTATGGCGGGCCACCAGTCCACCGCTGCCCTGGCACTGATCCGCAGGCTGGACGCCGGCGGGGGAGCCGTCGTCGTACAGGATCCTGTGCGCTTCCGCGCCATGGAGTCCCCGGACCTTGCCCGCCTGGTGGGTGACCACCCCGCCACGGTTTACGCGGCAGCGGCCCAGCTCGAACCACTGCTCCAAGGCGGACGCAGCGGGCTGGTCCGCTTGGCACCACCCGATGGCTGCTACGACAGCCCTGGCCAAACGCACCCCGAGCCCATCACGCTGTTCGTGGAAAGCCGGCTGCCGGCCGCCCGGATGCTGATCTTCGGGGCCAACGACTTCGGCGCCGCACTCGTTCCGGCCGGGAAACTGCTGGGCTATAACGTCACCGTGTGCGATGCCCGGCCGGCCTTTTCCAGCCAGGGCCGTTTCCTCGCCGCCGACCACGTGGTCACGGACTGGCCGCACCGCTACCTTGCCGCAGAAGCAGCCGCAGGGCGCGTGGACCGCCGGACCGTGGTGTGCGTACTGACCCACGACCCCAAGTTCGACATCCCGCTGCTGGAAACCGCGCTCGGCCTGGGCCTCGCCTATGTGGGCGCAATGGGGTCGCGGCGCAGCCACCGCCAGCGCATCGATGCGCTGCTCGCGGACGGCACGCCGGCCGAAGCGCTGGAGCGGCTCCATTCGCCCATCGGCCTGGACCTGGGCGCGGTCACCCCGGCCGAAGTGGCTGTTTCCATCACCGCCGAGATCCTCGCCTCCCGCGGCCGGGTCGGACCAGGCAGCACCTCAGCGGGGCCGGTCAAGGCGACCTCCCTCAAGGACGGCAGCGGCCCAATCCACCACCCGGAACCCCGCACGCACAATCCCCGCATTTACGAACCCCGCACACACGAACCCAGCACGCACGAACCCCGCCAGGAGGACCCATGGACATGAACACCATCGAGGCCGTCGTCCCAACGACGGACCCCGCCGACTGGCGCGACGGCGACGCCTGGCTCGCCGGCGGAACGGTGCTGTTCTCCTACGGCAGTACTGTCCTGAAGCGGCTGCTGGACTTGGGCAACGCAGGCTGGCCGGCGGTGACCGTAAGCGACGCCGGGATCGAACTGGCCGCCACATGCACCATCGCGGACCTTTATGCCCTGCCGGATTCCGCCGCAGTAGCCGGCCGGAACTGGCCCGGCCTGGCCTTGTTCCGTCCCTGCTGCGACTCCTTCGTGGCTTCCTTCAAGATCTGGAACATGTCCACCGTGGGCGGCAACCTGTGCACCTCGCTGCCGGCCGGTCCCATGATCTCGCTCTGCGCCGGGCTGGACGCCATTGCCACCATCCTCGGCCCCGGCGGCAGCAGCCGCACGGTCCCGGTGGCCACGTTCATCACCGGGGACGGGCAAAACGGATTGGCACCCGGGGAACTCCTGCGCAGCATCCAGCTGCCGGCGTCGTCGTTGTCCGCCAAAGTGGCCTTCCGGCGGCTCTCGCTCAGCAACCTCGGCCGTTCCGGGGTGCTGCTGATCGGGCGGCGGGACGCCGACGGGGGTCTGGTCATCACCGTCACCGCCGCCACCAAACGGCCCGTGCAGCTGCGGTTCGCCGCCGCCAAGATGGCCGGCCCCGCGGCCCTGGCCGCCGCCGTCGGGAAGGCCATCCCGGCGGAGCTGTACCACGATGACATCCACGGACTGCCCGAGTGGCGCCGGGACATGACCCTTCGGCTCGCGGAGGAGATCCGTGCGGAACTGCTGGAAGAACGGCTCACTGTGTCGGGCGATTTCTGGACCGGACCGACCGGCCAGCCGCACGCAACATCGCCGCAACCGAGCGCACAGGCGAGCCCACAACCCGAAACAACGCAACCCGGAACACCACAGAACCAACAGCTGAAGGAGGCCTGAGCATGGCAATTGAAATCAACGGCACCGCCACCCCGGCCACACCTCGACCCGGCCAGTGCCTGCGCACGTTCCTGCGCGAACAGGGCAACTTCGGCGTCAAAAAGGGCTGCGACGGCGGCGACTGCGGTGCCTGCACCGTCCACGTGGACGGCACCCCCGTGCACAGCTGCATTTACCCGGCCGTCCGAGCGGAGGGCAGGTCCGTCACCACCATCGAAGGCCTCGCCGGGACGTCCGGTGCAGCGGGAGGTGCGCTGCATCCCGTGCAGGAGCAGTTCCTGGCCGAACAGGGCTTCCAGTGTGGCTTCTGCACCGCCGGCATGATGATGACAGCAGCCACCTTCGACGACGAACAGAAGGCCAACCTGCCCCGCAGCCTCAAGGGCAACCTCTGCCGCTGCACCGGCTACCGTTCCATCGCGGACGCCGTGTGCGGGACCGGTTCCGCGGGGAAGCACACGCACGATCAGGCCCGAACCTCAACAACCCAAGCCGGGCAGCTCGGTGACAATGTGCCCGCCCCGGCTGGCGCCGCCGTCGTTACCGGCACCGCCCGCTACGCGCTGGACGTCCCGGCCGAGGAGCTGGAAGGCCTGCTGCACCTGAAGCTGCTGCGCTCACCCCACGCCCACGCACGGATCGTCTCCATCGACAGGACGGCCGCACTCCAGGTGCCCGGCGTCGTCGCGGTCTTCACCCACGAGGACGCCCCGGCTCAGCACTTCTCCACGGCCCAGCACGAGCTCTACACCGACGACCCGGACGACACGCGCGTCCTCGATGACGTGGTGCGGTTCATCGGCCAGCGGGTTGCCGCCGTCGTGGCCGAATCGGTGGGTGCCGCCGAGGCCGGCGCCCGCGCCCTGCACGTGGAATACGAACTGCAGGACACCGTCTTCAGCCCGCAGGACGCCATGCTTCCCGGCGCACCAGCCCTGCACGGGGATAAGGACGCCGTGAAGGCCAGGATCTCGCGCCCGCGGCAGAACGTGGTGGCCGAGCTGCACTCGGAACTGGGCAGCGTGGCAGACGGGTTCGCCGCGGCCGATTTCATCCATGAGCACACGTACCGGACCCAGCGCGTGCAGCACGTCGCCCTGGAAACGCACTCCTCGATCGCCTGGCTCGACGCCGAAGACCGCCTCGTGGTCCGGACCTCCAGCCAGGTCCCGTTCCTGGTCCGGCGCACTCTGGGCCGGGTGTTCGACCTGCCGGAGGAACGTATCCGCGTGGTAGCCGGTCGCGTGGGCGGCGGCTTCGGCGGTAAGCAGGAAGTGCTCACCGAGGACCTCGTGGCCCTCGCCGCACTCACCCTGCGCCGGCCGGTGCAGGTGGAGTTCTCCCGCACGGAGCAATTCACCGCCGCCACCACCCGGCACCCCTTCACCATCAAGCTCAAGGCCGGCGCCAACAAGGGCGGCTACCTGACCGCCCTCCAGCTGGATGTCGTCACCAACACCGGCGCCTACGGCAACCACGCGCCCGGCGTCATGTTCCACGGCTGCGGCGAATCGCTGGCCGTGTACAAGTGCGCCAGCAAGAAAGTGGACGCGCACGCCGTCTACACCAACACCGTGCCGGCCGGGGCATTCCGGGGCTACGGGCTGAGCCAGATGATCTTCGCGATCGAGTCGGCCATCGATGAGCTGGCTGTCGGCATCGGGATGGATCCCCTGGAATTCCGGCGCCGGAACATGGTGCGCGAGGGCGATGACATGCTCTCCACCAACCCTGAGCCCGAGGAGGACGTCCACTACGGCAGCTACGGCCTGGACCAGTGCATCTCCCTGGTGCGCGACGCGCTGGACCGAGGCAAGCAGCGCTACCGCGATGCCGGGCTCGATGACCTCGGCCCGGAATGGGTCACTGGCGAGGGCTCCGCGCTGTCCATGATCGACACCGTCCCGCCCCGCGGCCACTTCGCCCATACCCGCGTGAGCCTGCTCCCGGACGGCACCTTCGCGGCCGACGTCGGGACCGCCGAATTCGGCAACGGCACCACTACCGTGCACGCGCAGCTGGCTGCGACGGCGCTGTCCACGATGGCGGCCAAAGTGGCTGTGCGGCAGTCCGATACCGACCTGGTGGAGCACGATACCGGCGCGTTCGGCTCGGCCGGGACAGTGGTGGCAGGCAAGGCCACACTCCTGGCGGCCACCGGACTCGCGTCCCGGATCCTCACCGTTGCGGCGGCGCTGACCGGGGTTCCGGAGAACGAATGCGTGCTCGACGACGGCGGGGTGGACTGTGCCGGGCGGCGGGTTCCGCTCACGGACATCCACACCGCTGCGCGGCACCAGGGCGTGCAGCTCGCCGTCGACGGCAACTGGGACGGGACCCCGCGATCGGTGGCGTTCAACGTCCACGGCTTCCGGGTAGCGGTCAACACTGGCACGGGCGAGCTGCGGATCCTGCAGAGCGTGCAGGCCGCCGACGCCGGTGTGGTGGTCAACCCGCGGCAGTGCCGCGGCCAGATCGAAGGCGGCATCGCGCAGGCGCTGGGCGCTGCACTGTACGAGGAGGTCCGGGTGGACGACGCCGGCCGGGTCACCACGGACATCCTGCGGCAGTACCACATCCCGTCCTTCGCGGACGTGCCGCGCAGCGAGGTCTACTTCGCTTCCACCAACGACCAGGTGGGCCCGCTCGGCGCGAAATCCATGAGCGAGAGCCCGTTCAATCCCGTGGCGCCGGCCCTGGCCAACGCCATCCGGAACGCCACGGGAGTCCGGTTCGCGGAGCTGCCGATCGGCCGGGACAAGATCTACCTGGGCCTGAAGGAAGGCGGGCTGGTTCCCTCCCACTAAGTGCAACGCGGGGTCAGATATGGCCCATGGAACGGGGTCTATTGGGCCGTATCTGACCCCGCGTTGCCTCCGAAGCAACCGTTTGTGACCGACTTTGTTCCGGCGACCCCTTGACTGATGCGTGACCCAGGTCATACCGTTATTTCACCACTCGATACCCATCTTCCGCATTGTGGAAATTGCAATGACGCTCCTGCCGGTAGTTTCCGGCATTAATCCCACTGCGGAACAGATGGAAGACATCTTCAAGAAGTGAGACCACGATGCAGACAACCCCGTCGACCGGCGTCGATCCGACACCCGGGCCAGCCGTGGACGTTGACCTAGGCAAAGCCGTCCACCCCTCCATGGGTGTCGACGCGCTTTGCGATGCTGCCAGCGCCGCCTCCGGCCGGACCATCAGCCCCACCCTGTACAACATCGACCTGGCCCCGACCAAACGCGAAGGCCGCCGCTGGACCAGCTACAGCATCTTCACGCTCTGGGCCAACGACGTCCACAGCCTTGGAAACTACGCGTTCGCCATCGGACTCTTCGCCCTCGGGCTGGGCGGCTGGCAGATCCTCCTCGCCCTCGGCGTCGGAGCCGTCCTTCTGTTTGCGCTGCTTAGCCTCTCCGGCTTTATGGGCGTCAAGACCGGAGTCCCCTTCCCTGTCATGAGCCGGATCAGCTTCGGCATCAGGGGCGCCCAGATCGCCAGCCTCCTGCGCGGGGCGGTGGCCGTGGCCTGGTTCGGCATCCAGACCTACCTCGCATCCGTGGTACTCCGCGTCATGCTGGTGGCCATGGTTCCTTCCCTGCGGGAACTGGACACCAACTCCATCCTCGGACTGTCCACCCTGGGCTGGGCATCGTTTGTGTTCCTCTGGATTGTCCAGTTGGTCATCGTCAGCTTCGGCATGGAGATGATCCGCAAGTATGAGGCGTTCGCCGGGCCCATCATCCTGGTGACGATGGCAGCCATCGCCGTCTGGATCTTCGTCGAAGCAGGGGGCTCCATCGCATGGGCCTCGGACAACGCGCTCGAAGGCGCCGACATGTGGCGCACCATCTTCGCCGGCGGTGCCCTGTGGGTTGCCATTTACGGAACGTTCGTCCTGAACTTCTGCGACTTCACCCGTTCCGCCGTCTCCAAGAAGGCCGTGGTGCGCGGTAACTTCTGGGGCATCCCCATCAACATGCTCCTGTTCGGTGCGATCGTGGTGGTCATGGCCGGTGGACAGTTCAAGATCAACGGCACGGTCATCCAGAGCCCGTCGGACATCGTCCAGACCATCCCGAACACACTGTTCCTTGTCCTGGCCTGCCTCGCGCTGCTGATCCTCACCATTGCCGTGAACCTGATGGCCAACTTTGTGGCCCCCGTCTACGCCCTGACCAACCTCTTCCCGAAGCACCTGAACTTCCGCAAGGCGGCCTGGGTCAGCGGCACCATCGGCCTCATCATCCTGCCGTGGAACCTCTACAACAACCCGCTGGTGATCGTGTACTTCCTGGGCGGACTCGGTGCGCTGCTCGGCCCGCTGTTCGGCGTGGTAATGGCCGATTACTGGCTGCTGCGCCGCGGCAAGGTCAACGTGCTTGAGCTCTACTCCGAGGACCCGGCGGGTGCCTATTACTACAAGAAGGGCTTCAACCCCCGGGCCATCATCGCCATGGTGCCTGCCGCGGCCATCGCACTCCTGATCGCCTTCGTTCCGGCGCTGGAAGCCGCCGCCCCGTTCGCGTGGTTCGTCGCGGCCGGCATCGCCGCCGTGGTCTACTACGTCATCTCGGATCGCGCCCAGCGGCTCGACGACGTCGACGGTGAGTCAATCGCCGTCGCCAGCACCCACTGACCCACCCGCCAGCTGACGTACGACCCACTGACGTTTTTGTTCCGAAATACCCGTCCCGAAAGAGGAAAGCACCATGCGCATCCTTGTGGCCAACGTCAACACCACACAGTCCATGACCGATTCGATCGCGGCGCAAGCGCGGCAGGCCGCGCTTCCGGATACGGAGATCGTGGGAATCACTCCCCGCTTCGGCGCGGACTCCTGCGAGGGAAACTTTGAGAGTTACCTCGCGGCCATCGCCGTGATGGACGCCGTGGTCAGCTATCCGGAACCCTTCGACGCTGTCATCCAGGCCGGCTACGGCGAGCACGGCAGGGAAGGGCTCCAGGAGCTCCTCGACGTTCCGGTAGTGGACATCACCGAGGCGGCCGCGAGCACGGCGATGTTCCTGGGCCACAAGTACTCCGTGGTCACCACCCTGGACCGTGCCGTTCCGCTGATCGAGGACCGGCTGAAGCTGGCCGGCCTCGACGCCCGGTGCGCCTCGGTCCGGGCCAGCGGCATGGCCGTCCTGGAACTGGAGGAGGAGCCGGAGCGCGCTGTGGAAGCCATTATCGAGCAAGCGCTGCTGGCCGTCCGCGAGGACAAGGCCGAGGTCATTGTCCTCGGCTGCGGCGGCATGGCCGGCCTGGATGACGAAATCCGCAAGCGTGCGGGCGTCCCCGTGGTGGACGGGGTGGCGGCTGCTGTCACCATTGCCGAATCGCTGGTCCGGCTGCGGCTGAGCACCTCAAAGGTCCGGACCTACGCCACCCCGCGGCCCAAGACGGTCATAGGCTGGCCCATAACAGCGGCGGAAGTTCCCGCCGCACTTTAGCCCGGCGATCAACAGCCCGGCGATCAACACAAGGAGCAAGACCCCATGACTGCAACCCACCGGCCCGCACAGCCCCATCGGCCGGCGCCGGTCGCCGTCGTCACCGGTGCCGGTTCCGGGATTGGCAGGGCGGTGGCGCGGCTCCTGCTGGCCGACGGGTACCGAGTGGTGTTAGCCGGCCGCCGTGAGTCTCCGCTGCTGGAGTCCGCGGCCGGCCACCGCCAGGCGCTGACGGTGCCCTGCGACGTAACAGCGCCCGACGACGTCGAGCGCCTTTTCGCCGCGGCACTCGGAAAGTGGGGGAGGGTTGACCTCCTGTTCAACAACGCCGGCGTGTTCGGCCCGGCCGCGTCGGTGGATGAAATCAGCGTGGCCGACTGGGACGCGGTGCTGGCGGTGAACCTGACCGGCTCGATGCTGTGCGCCGCCGCGGCCGTCCGCGCCATGAAATCCCAGGATCCGCAGGGCGGCCGGATCATCAACAACGGGTCCATTTCGGCGCATTCGCCGCGGCCGCGAACGGTGGCCTACACGGTCACCAAGCACGCCATGACGGGCCTGACCAAAAGCATCGAGCTGGACGGCAGGGGCTTCGGCATCACCTGCGGCCAGATCGACATCGGCAACACGGCCACGGACATCATGGCCACCATCGGCGTGGACTCCGGAGCCCTGCAGGCTGACGGCAGCCGCAGGGTGGAGCCCACCTTCCCGGTGCAGGACGCCGCGCGTGCCGTGCTCCTGATGGCCGGCATGCCGCCGTCGGCCAGCGTGGGCTCGGTGGTGATCACGGCCGCCGGCATGCCGTTCATCGGCCGCGGCTAACAAAGAATAATCCACACCTTTCCGCTACGGAAGTGGACGTCCGCACCTGTGTTTTCCGTGGCGGGCGTCCGTTTCCGTGGCGGTTTTTGCACGTCCGGAAACTTCAAGCTATTTCCGCATTGTGAAAATGCAATTTCCTCTTGCGGAATTCTGTGACCGGGGTTACGTTTGAAACAGACCCCGATCTCCGGGGCTGTTCCCTATTGATAGGTACAGATCAATGAAGATCCCAGATTCCGCGGCGCTGAAGGCGAGTTCGGCACCGCAGAAGAAGAAGCCCCTGTATAGGTCGCTCTTCTTCCAAATTCTGATCGCCGTCGTGGCAGGTGTTCTCATCGGACATTTCTGGCCGAACCTTGGCTCGCAGCTGAGGCCGCTCGGTGATGGTTTCATCCAGCTCATCAAAATGATCATCGCGCCGCTGATTTTCCTGGTGATCGTCACCGGCATTTCTGCCGTCGGCGACGTCAAGGCGGTCGGAAGGGTCGGAGTCAAAGCCCTTCTCTACTTCACCGGGGCCACGCTCTTCGCGCTGGTCTTCGGCCTGATCGTAGGCAACATCGTCCAGCCCGGTGCCGGTCTGAACATCGATCCCAGCACTCTTTCCCAGGACGCACTGACGGCGAAGACCGGCACCACGCCCCCAAAGGACGCGGCTGCCTTCATCCTGGACATCATCCCCACCAGCGTCATCGGTGCCTTCGCGAGCAACAGCCTCCTGCAGGTCCTGTTCTTCTCGGTGTTCTTCGGCGCGGCCATCGTGGTCATCGGACGCGAGCGCTGCATGCCGGTCATCAGCCTTATGGAAACCGTCCTGGAGCTCATTTTCAAGATCATGTCCTGGATCATGAAGGTGGCGCCGATCGGTGCTTTCGGTGCCATGGCGTTCATCATCGGCCAGTACGGACTCGCAACGCTCGGCACGTACGCCAAGCTGATTGCCGCCTGCTACGGCGCTGCAATCGTCTTCATCGCCCTGCTGTTCCTGGTGGCCTGGAGCTTCGCCCGCGTTCCGCTCTGGCAGTTCCTGAAGTACACCCGCGAGGAGTTCCTGCTGGCCCTCGGCACCGCCTCCACCGAGGCTGTGATGCCGCGCATCATGACCAAGCTAACCAACGCCGGCTGCTCGCGTGCCACCACCGGCCTGGTGGTTCCCACCGGCTACTCGTTCAACCTCGACGGCGCCGCGATCTACCTGTCCATCTCCCTGCTTTTCCTGGCGCAGGCCTTCGGCCACAACCTTGACCTCGGCCAGCAGCTTGCGGCGCTCGGCGTCCTGCTCCTGACCTCCAAGGGCATGGCCGGTGTGCCCGGGTCCTCGTTCCTGGCGCTGTCCGCCACCGCTGCCGCCCTGGGAATCTTCCCGGTTGCCGGCGTGGCCCTGCTGCTCGGTGCCGACCGCCTGATGGACTCCATGCGGGTGGTGGTCAACCTGCTCGGCAACTGCGTCGCCACTTTTGTAGTCTCCAAATGGGAGGGCCAGTTCGACCGCAGCGTTATGGTCCGGGCCTTCCGCGGCGAAATCACCAACCACGATTCCGCCATCATGCTCGGTGTCGAAGACGACTTCGAGGACCAGGAGCTTGAGCGGATCAGCGGCGGCCAGTCGCCGTCGCCCAAATTCCGTGGCGGCCCGAACCCGGAGGAGATCCCCGAATTCCACATGAGGCGGCCCACCCACGCCGCTGCCATACCTGACGGGTCGTCTGACACTGGTGGCGGGAAGTAATTTCCGGTCCCCGGACCACCGCAGTCCGCAACGCGAGGAACCCCGCCCCTGATAGGGGTGGGGTTCCGTGCGCGGGGGACGAAAATCCTAGCGGCGGCGAGCTGCCGGGAGCAGCTCGTTGGCGCCGTAGCTGTTGACAGTCCCCGACGGGCGTTAGCCCAGGACTACCCCGTGACGGCGACCAGCTCGTCCAGAACCAATCCCTTGCCATTCTTCGATGACTTCGCATAAGCGGCTGCGTACTTTCTTCGTGATTTCCTTACGCCTTGCCATTTCATTGACTTTTACGAGTGCTTGTTCTAGATTCACAAAACCTGCCAGGCATTTCGTAATCCAAAAATTCTTACATGGGCGCTGAAACTATGAATGAGTTGAACGGCAATACCGTCATGATTCTCGGCGGCGACGGATACCTGGGCTGGACGCTGGGACTGGCTATGGCCAACCGCACGGGCCGGCGGGTCGTCTTGGTGGATAACCTCGTCAAGCGACGTTGGGAAAAGGAGGCAGGGGCAAAAGTCCTGGTGCCTCTGCAGAGTCCCAAGCGCCGCGTAGCCGAATACGAGCGGATCTTCGGTAAACGGAACCTGTCGTTTGAGAAAGTCGAACTCCTGGATTCCAAGGCTGTTGAGCAGGTTGTTGCCAAGTATCGTCCGACCGTCGTAATTAACGCGGCCCAGCAGCCCTCCGCGCCGTTCTCCATGAGCAGCGCCAAGAACGCCGCCGCGACGTTCTCAAATAATATTGCCGGCCACCTCAACGTGCTGTGGGCCATCGCCCACCTGAGCAAAGCGACGACATACATCAAGGTTGGCTCCGGCGGCTGCTACATGGCTACCGACACCGACTATGTCCCGCTTGGTAAGAACGACTTTACTTTTGAGCATCGCGGCGAGCAGCACAGGATCCTGCAGAGCTTCATTCCCATGCAGGCAACCGACTTCTACCATCAGTCAAAGATTACCGACTTCCTCATCGATGACCTCTGCTCCAAAATGTGGGGCCTCAAGGTCATTACGGTCCAGCAGGCCACCATCTTTGGCGCAACGATTCCGGAAAACCATTCGACGGAGTGCAGTGGCCTAGCGGCCCGGTTTAATTACGACGCTGTCTTCGGCACGGTCATCAACCGCTTCATCTGCCAGATGGTCATCGGCCACCCTCTGACAGTCTATGGTGACGGCACCCAGAAGACCGGCTTGATCAGCCTGACTGATACGGCCGAAAACTTCCTCAAGTTAGCCGACCTCGACGTTAAGCCCGGTGAGCATATGATCGTGCATAATTACACCCACCGCTTGAGCATTGGCGAAATCGCCCAAAGGCTCGCAGAGATCAATCCGTCGGCCAACATCAATTACCTCAAGAACCCCCGCCAGGAGCCGACCGGCAAGCTGGAGCCTCAGATGGAAATACATGAGGCCATCAAGGCCACCAACACCAACATGGAAGCCCGGCTTCAGGCAGAAATGGCCAACATGCTGGAGTTTGTTAGCCGCTACAAAGACGACATCGATCCGTCCATCATCTTGCCCGAGGTCAAATGGTCGGTAGGGGAGAAGAAAGCCTAAGCCCGTTCGCCCCAACCCGGCCCTCTGCCGGCTCTGGCTTTCCCCGAGCGGCTCCGCGAACGCAGTTTCTGCCACCGTTTAGGAATTCACGCATATGCCGGGCCAGGACTTCGATATCTTCCAGTTTGGATTCATGGATGAATGAAACCCGGGTAACGTCCTGGACAGCCTTGATATAGACGCCCCGTTCCATCAAAAAGTTGACTAGTGCGGACGGATCAGCGGTACGCATAGAGACGATGTTGCTCTGACATGCGCCGTAATCGATGAAATCAATCTTGTATTCTCGCAGAATAGCCTTGATCCCCTCCAGGATCGCAAGGTTTTTTTGTTCGATGGCGTCCATGCCGATGGTATTGATTTCCCGGAGCGCCGCGTGCAGCGCCGCCAGTCCCGTAATGTTCTGGGTACCATCTTGGAAGCGGGCGGCCGTATTTTTAAGGACGTAGGAGTCCTCGTCGAAATGCTCCATGCTGCGGATGCCGACCCTGCTGTCACGCAGGGCGGGCATGACGCTCCGGCTGACGTACATGAAGCCGATGCCCATGCCGGCACGTAGATACTTCTGGCCACCGCACACGAGTATGTCTACCGGTGTCTTGGCTAAATCGATCGTACGTGCCCCGATGTGCTGGACGGCGTCGATCACCAGGAAGATGCCCAGGTCACGGCACCGTCCCGAGAGTAAGGCTAGGTTCGGCATAAATCCGTCGTAGCGTTGTGCTGAGGACATACTTATAGCCTTGGTCTGGGGGCCGATGCTCTCGAGCAAACGTCGGAACGCGGCTTCATTGTCACTGCCCGTTATTACCTTGACCGTCACGCCGTCATGGCGCTTACGCAACCAGGGCAGCAGGTTGGCCGGATATTCATTGCCGAGTACCAGCACCTCATCGCCGCACCGCAGCGGCAGCGCTTCGCTCGCTATAATAATGCCCTCGGTCGTATTTTTCAGATAAGTGATTTCCTCAGACGCGCAATTGATTAGTCGGGCAGCTTCGGCGGCCATGTTGTCTGCCAGCAAGTCGTAACGATGAAGCACTTCCGGCGGCCCGTACTGATAAAAATCATCCATGAAGGTGCGGGCGGCTTCATAGGCGGTCCGGCTCATGGGCGCGACGGTAGCGTAATTAAAGAAGCTTTTTTCGGATGAGGGCTTCATGCTGTTGCGGATCCCGACGCGGAACGCCTTGGTTTCCGGCGTCGTGGCAGCGTGGGCTGTACTACGCGGCATAGCTGCCTCCCAGGGGGACCATCAGCATCGCGGCAAGCAGGAGGTTCAGGATCCTCTGCCAGCGTTTTCCGGTGGCGTCGAAGAAGACCGGTGCTCGGCCGAGTGTCTGAGGAGGGGCTAGGTTCGTCATTTTTTCCTCGCGAGTGAACCGGGCCTGCAGGTGTCTTTACAGGGCAGGAAGGTGACAGCCGCTCGGAGGAGCAGATCGGAGTCTGATCTGCTCCCACCTTGTGGCCCCGGGCCCAGCCGATCCACGGAGTGTCACCCTATTCAACGACCTTAGGAGCACCACCCAGAACCTGCATGCGTAGGCAGTACTCTAAATTCGCCAGGGTCATACCTGCACTGGAGGAACTCGAGGCTGCGGCCCCGCTTTGGCACGACTAACATCTGCCATCGGCTGTAGAGCAGGCCGTTCCACCAGCGCTCAGGGTCGTCCGCGCGCTTACCGTCGAAGCGGAGCGTGTGCCGGAACTGGCATGCAGTGAGGTCAGGGTGCAGTACGCACCAGTCCGGGCCGAGATTTCAAGCCAAGGCGGGTCCCTATCATCTAGGCAGACACTGTCATAACCCCTCGAGTCGCAGGCCGGGCGGGCGGTGCCAACGAGGCCGCACCGCTAATTGAGGAGGTGCAGCTGTTCGGGGGTGTCGAGGTCTTCGCCGCCGGAGAGGTCGCTGCAGTCCACGAGGTCTATCAGTTCCAAGTGGCCCTGGAGGAAATGGCGGGCCCCGGCGTCGCCCGTTGCCGTGTCCGCGGCCTCAGCGCGGAGGCTGGAATCCAGGAGCAGCGGATGTCCCCGCCGAAGTCTTCCGTCGGGGCCACGGTAGGCGGCCGCCGTCACCCCGCCAGGCCGGTGGGATACCAGCAACCTGGCGACAGTTTCTGCGGTCAGGCCGGGCTGGTCCACCAGCGCGATCAGCACATGGTCCCCCGGTGCTGCTGCGGCAACTCCCGCCCGGAACGAACTTCCCATTCCGCCGGCCCAGTCCGGGTTGTCGATGACCCGGTGCCGGCTCAGATCGGTGGCGGCGCGGACCTTTTCCGCGTCCGCCCCGAGCACAGCCACCACTTCCCGGCAGCCGCCCGCGAGCAGCACGTCTGCCAGCACTTCAACGAGCGTCCGGCCGCGGAACCCGAGCAACGCCTTGGGCCCGAGCCCCAGCCGCGTCCCGGAGCCGGCGGCAAGCAGCACCGCCGTCGTGCGTTGGGTGTCAAGGTCAGCCATCGCCCCAGCCTATCCAGCCAGACAACAGATGACGGCAGTGTTCCTGGAGAACACTGCCGTCATCTGTTGTCTCGACGAAGGAGGTCAGGCGTCGCCTCCGGCGCCCCCGGTGGTCCCGGCGTTGACGTCCAGGAGCTTGTAGCGGTCCATCGCGTAGGCGGGCACGCCGCCGTCCACCTCGCCGCGCGAAGCCAGCAGCTGCAAGGTCTTCACCACAATCGAGTGGGTGTCGTTCTTGAAGAAGCGTCGGGCAGCTGCACGGGTGTCGGAGAAGCCGAAACCATCGGCACCGAGCGAAGCGAACTGGTGAGGGAGGAACTGGCGGATCTGGTCCGGGACAGCCTTCATGTAGTCGGTCACCGCCACTACCGGCCCCTGCGCATCCGCGAGCTGCTGCGCGACAAACGGAACACGGGCGGGCACGCCCGGGTTCAGGAACGCCTCTTCCTCCGCTGCGAGCCCGTCGCGGCGCAGTTCGTTCCAGGACGTGACGGACCAGACGTCGGCGGAGACGCCCCAGTCCTCGGCGAGGATCCGCTGGGCATCGAGAGCCCAGGGGACGGAGACCCCGGAGGCCAGGATCTGGCTTCTGGGCCCTTCAAGACCCGACGCCGACACCCGGTAGATGCCTTTCAGCACACCGTTGACGTCGAGGTTCTCAGGTTCGGCCGGCTGGGAGATGGGCTCGTTGTAGACCGTGATGTAGTACATCAGGTTCTTGTCCGATGCAGGTCCGGTTCCATCGCCGCTTGCGGCCGGCCCGTACATGCGCTCGATGCCGTCCCGGATGATGTGGCCCATCTCGTACCCGTAGGCGGGGTCGTACGTGAGCACGGCCGGGTTGGTTGAGGCGAGGATCGGGGAGTGGCCGTCGGCGTGCTGGAGGCCTTCGCCGGTCAGGGTGGTGCGGCCGGCGGTGGCGCCGATGATGAAGCCGCGGGTCATCTGGTCCGCCGCGGCCCAGAAGGCGTCGCCGGTGCGCTGGAAGCCGAACATGGAGTAGAACACGTATACCGGGATCAGCGGTACGCCGTGGGTGGCGTAGGCGGTGCCGGCGGCAGTGAAGGCTGCGACGGCGCCTGCTTCGTTGATGCCGGGGTGGATCAGCTGGCCCTGCGCCGATTCCTTGTAGGCCAGGACCAGGTCCCGGTCCACGGACAGGTAGGCCTGGCCGTCCGGGTTGTAGATCTTGGCCGTGGGGAAGAACGCATCCATGCCGAAGGTCCGGGACTCATCCGGAACGATCGGGACAATACGGTGTCCGAACTTCTTATCCCTGAGCAGGTCCTTCAGCAGGCGCACGAAGGTCATGGTGGTGGCGGCCTGCTGCTTCCCGGAACCGCGCTTGGCTACCTCATAGGTCTTGGGTTCCGGCAGCTCTACCGGAATGTGGTCGGGCCGGCGTTCGGGGACGAAACCGCCCAGGGCGCGGCGGCGTTCCATGAGGTACTGGATTTCGGGGGAGTCCATGCCGGGGTGGTAGTACGGGGGACGGTAGAGGTCCTCGTCGAGTTGTTCGTCCGTGATGGGGATGCGGAGGTAGTCGCGGAACTTCTTCAGGTCATCGAGGGTGAGCTTTTTCATCTGGTGGGTCGCGTTGCGGCCCTCGAAGTGGGGTCCGAGTCCGTAGCCCTTGACCGTTTTGGCCAGGATGACG
>NZ_JBVAYS010000005.1:0-151572 GCF_055412785.1 Pseudarthrobacter lactosi | reverse complement strand
CACGGGCTGGCCAGCGGCACTGAAGGGACAAACGGCGTGTACCGGTACGGATCCCAGTCATTCCCGACCGACAGTTGGAACAACACCAACTACTGGGTCGACGTCGTCTTCACCACGAGCTAGCCGCGAGAGGCGTGGGATGACTCTATTCGACGCGTTAGCGAACTGAACGAGCAAGGGACTGCATCATGAACCGAGACAATTTCCCGGAAAGTTCCGTGCGGCGGCGGAGTTTCTTCGTAGGCATCGGCGCTGCGGCCGTTGCCGCTGGAACCGTCGGCGTGATGGCCAACCGATACGGCCAAGGAGACCAGGCCACCCCCCGGACCGCAGTTGTGCCGCAGGCTGAGCAGCCAGCGTTGTTGGACCTTCCGCGCATCCAGTGGGAAGGCGGCCCCGACTACTGGCGGAACTTCCGCCTGGCAGCGAATGCCGGGTGGACTGATCCGGCATTCTTCCCCCTGGCAGTGTTCTTCGGACGAGCGGCCCACGCCGAGCAGCTGAAGTCAGTCGGCATCAACACCTTCCAAGGGATAGAACACAATGCCCCGCTACGGGATGCCACATCAAAGGGAATCTTCTGCATCGTCCAGAACGAGTTTTCCACTGCCGAGATCGGAGATGACCCGAACGTGGTTGGCCTGTTTGCCAACGACGAATGCGACATTGGCTTGGGATGCGCGGGTACGGACACGAACGAAAACCTTGCCGACATGCAACGGCAGGTCTCGGCGCTCCGCTCCCGGAACGATGGAAGGTTCATCAATGCCAATTATTCCAAGGGCGTGCTCGACTCTTTTTGGGCCCAAGGAAACATGGACGATTTCATGGACGTGGTGGATGTGGCCAGTGTGGACAACTACGCCTATACCTCCCCCCATGTAGGCCTCGCCGTCACCCAGTCTCCCCATTGGAAATCCGGCGCACCCGCGATGCGCTCCGCTACCTACGGCTGGCTCGTGGACAGAATGCGCGCATACCAGGCGCCGCCGGGGATAAAACCGAACTGGATGTTTGTGGAGACCGGAATGCCGTTCCTTGACGACGCCGGCGCCCGCACCATCAGTCCGGAAGAGATCGAAGGCGCCTGCTGGTCGGCAATCATCCACGAGGCCCGCGGCATCATGTTTTTCCAGCACAACAACGACGGGGTCAACGGCGGCTACTCCTTGGTGGAATGCAGTGAAGCGCGGAAGGAGCTGATCAGGGCGTCCAATGCCAAGATCACCTCACTGGCTCCCGTGATCAACACTCAGTCATACATCTGGGACTTCGGCCCGGGGGTTGACACGATGCTGAAGGCACTCGATGGATCGGCATACGTGTTCGCCGAGATTGCGCTGGCCACCGAGCCGGGCGCCAGGGCTTTCCGGCTCCCACCTTCAATTGTTGGAACCACCGTGGAGGTAGTGGGCGAAGGCCGGACCCTGAAAGTCAAAGACAGTAATTTCACGGACATCTTCGCCTTCGAACACAGCCACCACATCTACCGGATCGCCCTGTAAGGCTTCCGGAGCACTTGACCAGGTTCTCGCACGTCGCGGCTCTGCTCACCCTAGGTCGTGGCCAGCCGCTCCCTCTTCGCACCACACAGCTCCTGCGGATACCCACAGGGCTGCTCCAATTGCCTAGTGGACCAGTTGGGCCGCGCTTACGGTTGAAGAGTACGGATGCCCTGTGGGTATGCGGTCCATGGTTCCGGGCCGTATTGCGGAGAGACCTGTCAGTCTCGCCAGCTGCAGGACTTCGGTAGCAACTAAGAGAACGCGACAGTCAGGTGCCGGCAACCCCGGTGCCGCAGGCAGTACAGGGGAGTGCAGACCCCAACACTGCCGCTGCGTGGTTGTGCCGCGACGATGGAGCCCAAATGAAGTCTGCACATGGAGGAGTGTTTCCCCGCCGGATCCTCGGACTGGGAGTTCCCACTCTCATCCCGTCAGGAGCTCGCAGAGCTCCTGCAGCGCCGAGCTACATTGGAGTCAATAGGAACGCGTTGCCACCAAGCGACGCTATGCGCTTGGCTGTTCCTGTCACCCTGGGCGGCTCGCCTGTCGATCTGATGAGCTTCGAGAACGCCGTCGGGGCGATCATTTCGCGTGCGACCATAGGCAATGCCGCACCTCTGTGCGTTCTGTCCGCCAACCTTGACCACATCACCCATTTCGGAGCGGGCGGCAAATGGGCCGGAACTTTCGAAGGCCAACCTTCCATTGACTGGTTGACACTTCTTGATGGTGCCCCCCTTGTGAGCGCCGCCAACAAAGTGACCCGGGGACCGTGGCCGCGCCTGGCCGGAAGCGACCTAATTGGCCCGATCCTGGACCGTGCGGCGGACAACGGCCTGACGGTCGGTTTCCTGGGCGGAAGCAGCGACGCCCACACATTGGTCCAGCAGAAATTTGCGCTGGAACGCCCTGATCTGCAGGTGGCAGGCTGGTGGTCGCCCGAACGTGAGGCACTTGATGACCCCGAGGCCGGCCGCGCTTTGTGCATGGAGATTGCCGAAGCCAACATCGACATTCTGGTGGTCTGCTTGGGAAAGCCGCGCCAGGAGCTGTGGATCGCCCGCTATGCGGGGATGACTGACGCCAAGGTATTCCTGGCATTCGGCGCAGTGATAGATTTCCTGGCTGGGAGAGTACGGCGGGCCCCCCTCGCGGTGCAGGATCGCGGACTCGAGTGGGCTTGGCGACTTGCCTTGGAACCACGTCGGCTCGCGAAAAGATACCTGCTTCATGGCGCGGGTGCGTACCGCCAGTTGCAACTCCACAGCGGGGTGCGGGCCATAAGGACGGTTGGCGGCACAGATTCTGCCCAGGAGAGGTCAGCCTCCCATTTAACTCCCGGCCAGTTCGCGCCCCCCTCGGTCCATACGGACGTGGCCGTCCTGGTCGTCACCTACAACAACGAACTGGATATGCGGGATTTGCTCCAGAGCCTGCGGCAAGAGACGGCAGACCAAACGATAAAGGTTGTTGTGGCCGATAACTCTCCAACCATGAAAACGCTCGACGTGTTGGCTGAGGAGACCGACGTTGTGTCCTTCCCAACCGGCGGCAACAGGGGTTACGCCGGCGGCATCAATGCCGCGATGGCGCGGGCGGGGACGGCTGACTCGTACTTGGTACTCAACCCGGACCTTCGCGTGGAAGCAGGGTCCATCAAGGCCCTCCGGGAGCGGATGGAGGCCTCCGAGGCAGGTGTGGTTGTCCCCGTGCTGCTGGATGAAGACGGAGAAACTTATCCCTCACTCCGACGGGAGCCCAGTGTGTCCCGAGCTGTAGGAGATGCGGTGCTGGGAGGCCGGGTCCGACACCGATCCGGACGTTTAGCCGAGATGGATTTTGATAAGAACAGTTACCGTCATCCGCATAGAGTGGATTGGGCAACCGGTGCGGCCCTCATGGTCAGGGCGGACCTTGCAGCCGAGATCGGACCGTGGGACGAGCAGTTCTTCCTGTACTCCGAAGAGGTGGATTTCTTCCGGCGGGCCCGCGAACTGGGCGCGGCTGCGTGGTTTGAACCGGAATCACGAATGATCCACCGGCGTGGTGGGTCCGGGAACTCGCCTGAACTAAACGCACTGATGGCCGTCAACCGAATTCGCTATGCACGAAAGTATGAAGGCGCCGCAAACGCGGCTTTGGTACGTTGCATCGTGGCGGCAGGAGAGCTGGCACGTGCGGGGCTGCCCGGGCACTGGCAGGCCTTTCGGACTGTGCTGAATTCACGGACATGGGATGAGCTGCCTCGCGCTTCCTGGTATTCCACCCGAGCGGAGAACACAGATTTCCCGCCGGGTGCCATCATCATCCCGGCCCATAATGAAGCGGCGGTCATAGGACGTACCCTGGCGACCCTGGAACCGTCCTTGCGGGCCGGCACGGTTGAAGTCATCGTCGCCTGCAATGCCTGCAATGACGGCACAGAGGAAGTAGCGGCATCCTTTCCCGGAGTGCGCGTGATCAGGGTTCCGGAGGCCTCAAAGGTTGCGGCCCTTAACGCCGGTGACCGCACCGCAACACGATGGCCACGGATCTACTTGGATGCGGACATCGACCTTCCGGCAGGTGCGCTCCGGCACACGCTTGCGGAACTCGCCTCCGAGGCCGGGCCCCTCGCTGCCCGGCCTGCCCTCCGGTATGACACAAACGGCGCATCGTGGTCTGTGCGTGCGTATTTCCGGGCCAGAAGCCGTATGCCCGGAGTGTCGGCGGCCCTGTGGGGTGCGGGCGTTTATGGGATCAGCCAACGCGGCCATGACCGGTTCTCCGAGTTCCCTGGTGTGATCGGAGACGACCTCTACATCGACGGCCTGTACTCGAATGATGAAAAGTGTGTTCTGGAGTGTGGCCCGGTGCGCGTAAGGACACCGCGTTCGGCGTCGGCCCTGTTCCACACCCTGAAAAGGGTGTACAGGGGAAGTGCGGAACAGCACCCCGGAAGTGGATCGTCCGCAATGCAAACCCTTCGCGAACTGCTTTACTCCGTACGCGGCCCGGTCTCTGCAGTTGATGCAGTGATATATGCAGCATTCGCGGTGGGCGGTCGATGGCACTCGAGGGCAGGATCTGGAACCCGCTGGGAACGTGATGAAAGCAGCCGCATTCTGACCCCCGATGAAGTTTTCTCCAGGGGCCAGCGGCCATGAAGTTCGGCTACCTGGTCCCTGAGTTTCCGGGACAGACGCATACGTTCTTCTGGCGTGAAGTCATGTCGCTGCGCGCGTTGGGGCTGCGGCCGGAGCTTGTGTCTACGCGGCGGCCCAGGAGCCACACGATGCCCCAGCTGTGGGCAGCAGAGGCAGAATCCGCTACGCAATACCTGTCGCCCCTGTTACCTGGGGCCGCGGCAAGGGCAGTTATGACCCTGATTCAGGCATTTGCAAAGGGAAGGGGCCGCCGCATCATGGGTGAGCTCAGCACCGAAGTTCGCCACCTCGCCAGAACGGAGGGACCGGCCGCCGCAGTCAAGAGGTTCCTGCGACTGCTTGGTCTACTGGTTATGGGTGCTGAACTGGCCGGGCTGGCCAGACGACGGGGCTGGACTCACGTTCATGTTCACTCTTGCGCCGATTCCGCGCAGGTAGCGTTATTCGCCCATCACGTCACCGGCCTGAGCTACAGCCTGACCCTCCACGGCCCGCTCGGAGACTATGGGTCAAATCAACCGGAAAAGTGGCGGCAGGCCGAATTCGCAACGGTCATTACAGAGGTACTCCGAAATGAAATTGGTCGTTCCCTGGGGCCCGACGTAGCAGCACGCACCGGCGTGGCTCCGATGGGTGTGGATTTTCTGCAGTTTTCACGTCCGGAGCCGTACCGGGCATGGAGTGGAGAGGGCGCGGCACGAGTCTTTAGTTGCGGCCGGCTGAACATCGGCAAGGGGCATGACGTTCTTGTTCGTGCGGTGCAACAGCTCGTGGCAGGCGGCATCGACATCCAGTTGGTCATAGCCGGTGAAGACGAGGACGGCGGGCGTGGATACAGGCATGAACTTGAACGGCTGGTCTCAACCGCAGGCCTGTCCGGGCGAGTGACCTTTTTGGGCGCCGTCCCGGAAGAGGAAGTGCGTGATCAACTGTCAAACGCGCACGTCTTTGCACTGGCAAGCCATGCTGAACCTCTCGGAGTCGCCATCATGGAGGCAATGTCCATGGAAGTTCCCGTGGTGGTAACCGCGGGGGGCGGTGTGAAAGAACTGGTCGAAGATGGCGTCACCGGCATCCTCGTTCGTCCAGGGGACCCTGCTGAACTGGCAGCGTCGCTCCAAGATGTCCTTACTGACCCGCGCTTGGCCGTGAGGCTCAGCGGAGCATGCCGTAAGCATGTCGAGACGTCATTCAGCAGCGAACGAGGAGCCAGGGAGTTGTCCGCCCGGATCCTGGACTCCAGCCGGAAGAACTCCGCCACGGACATCATGGAAGCCCGTTCAGAGTGAAGCCACCGGATCAGGGTTCAGCGCAGGTTGGTTGGCGGAGGAGAAAACCCGCCGGGCGTAGAGCCGCAGCATGGGCCGCAATGCGGCCTGGAGGTACCGACGGTCCGTCCATGCGGCTCACGGACCTCGATCCGAAGAGCGCTGGGCCCGGCCGGAGGCCACTTCTCCTGCGCATGATCGCCTTTTGTATTTTCGCGGTTCCGTCGAACATGGTGATCGCTCCGGTAGGGGCCGCCGGCACTGTTCCGCTGATGTTGGCAACGGGTCTGTTTGTCCTATGGGTCGCATCATCATTGCTTGGGCTCCATGACCCCGTGGGGGCCCGCCATCCGGGGCGTGTCGGCATCGCGCTGCTGCTTGTGGCGACCTCCGCATCCTACGTCGGGTTGTTCTCGGGCTGGACTGGCCCCGCTACGGAAACGGCCCGAGCTTCCGCTGACCGCTGGGTGATCCTGCTGCTGGCCAGCACTGCGGTGATCTTCGTCGCAACAGAAACGCTACGCACGATCAACGACGCGATGGTCCTGGTGCGTGCCCTGCTGGCCGGTGGAATGATCTGCTGCCTCGTGGCAGCGGTGCAGTTCTTCCTGAAGGTCAACCCGACGGAATGGATCGGGAACGTCATGCCTGGCTTCACCAACAACGGCGGTGACACCGCGTTCCAGAATCGCGGTCCGCTGCTACGCGTCGCAGGGACCACCTTTACTCCCATCGAGTTGGCAGTTGTGTGTTCGATGCTGCTGCCGCTTTCGATCTGGCGAGGACTCTACGACACAGCCGGGCGCAAATGGATCCACTGGGCCGGTACCTCACTCTTGGTTTTTGCCATAGCAATAACCGTTTCCCGCTCGGGAGTCCTGGGAATGACGGTGGCGATGGCAGTGCTAATTCCCTTTATGCCAGCGGTTGCCCGCGCTTGGTCATTCGTCATACTTCCAATTGTAGTTTCCGCCCTGTTCTTGAGTATCCCAGGATTGATCGGCACAATCTTTTCGGCTCTTACGCCGGAACAGGGAGATCCCTCGATCACAACCAGGACAAACAATTACCCTCGGGTCGAGGCGATGTTTCAGGAAAGGCCGATTCTTGGACTGGGACCTGGCAACTACGCGCCAACCAACGCATTGCATATTCTGGACAACCAATATCTCAACGCCACAGTCACCATGGGAGTAGTGGGCTTGCTGGGTACGGTCGCCTATTTGACTCTTCCCGGGATCGCCGCTTTGCGGGCGGCCCGGGTGGCTCAGGCTCCGGCGCTGAAAAGTTTCGCTGCTGCGGTCGCCGCCGGCGGGTTGGTGGGGACAGTTTGCTCACTGACCTTTGACTCGCTGTCCTTCCCTGTCTTCGCATTGGCTTATCCGCTGATTGTTGGACTCAGTGGCGCTGCGTGGATCATGACGCGAAATGAGAACTTACTAATAGGAAAAGGGGAATCCTGATGGATCCATTGACTGTCATCCGGACCGTCTGGCATCACAAAATAGTGGTCATTCCGGTGCTGATAGTAACCTTGCTCGCGGCCGCTTACGTCTTCCAGTTTGGGCCACGGTATTACCAGTCGACTTTGAGCTACGCCTTGGTAAATCCCAAGCTGCCCACTGAAAAACAGATTGATGCCCACCCAGAATTGGGTGCACTGAACGGTGACAACCCATTCCTCAGGTCTTCTGATCCGGCTCTTATCACAGAGGTGCTCATCGCCCGCCTGAACAGCAATGAAATGGCCACGACATTGGAAGATGCAGGATTGAGCTCAGATTATTCCGTAGCAAGGGGCCTCAATGGCAATGGGTTCGTGGTTTCCATTGCCGGGACGGGCGACTCGGCATCGCTGGCATATGAAACGACCAAGGCATTGGGCAAAGTTTTTGAAGAGAACCTTCGAACAGTCCAAAAGGTCAACGGCGCGGAGGATCGTTTTCTCTTTACGAGCTTTATAGTCAATCCTTCAGACAAGGCGACTGAGCAGTTCTCCAGCCGCCTGCGTTCCGTCATTATGGTTCTGCTCGGAGGAGCAGTCCTTATGTTCGGCGCAGTATCGTTGGCCCGTTCCTTGGAGACCATGCGGAGCAGACGTGCGCCAACGGGGCCTTCGGACCGGCGCCTTCAAGCGAAAGCCGAAAACACTATGTCCGACCGGACAAAAGCCGGCGTTCATGATGCCTCAGAGATCCCGTCGTCGAGCGTTACACACCCCGTCACCGTGTATGCAGGGCGCCATACGCCCATTACTGCTGGGCCCAGGAGGGCGGACCGCACCACCCAAAATGCTCCCGTGGAGGTAGTTGCGCGGAGCGGCGAATCGGTGCACCGGTAACTTCGGGCACTCGACGCCGCTGGCTCTCCGGATCACACATGAGGCCAAGGGCGGATGGTATCCGCCTCCTGACAGTTGATGCCCCGGTTCAGCCGTTCAGGAAGTTGGCCAATAGTCCGCGCCGGACGGCGAGAGGTGTTCCGGATTTTGCCGAGATCATGATGGCCACATCATCGGGGCCCGCGCCGGCCAGGAGGCCACGCAGCGCCGCTTCGTCGAGCGCAACTTCGTCAGAATGATTGAGGCACCGCATCTCACTTGTCAGGTGCAGATCTTCAGAAGCGCCCACCACCTCTCTGATAAAGACACCGTAAAGGATCATTTCCGAGAAGTGAAGCTCCCTGCCCACAGCCGTAGCCCATGGCAATCCGGTTACCGATTCCACCCTCTTCAACATCATCCTCACTGATTCGGGTTCCCAGGCGCATGGCCAGCAAATGTAATCCGGAAGGACGCTTGCACGGTGAGGCTGAAGTCCCAGCAAGCGCCGGGCGGCTGCGTGCCAGAGGTGGTGGCGGGGCAACGAATCGTCGACGCCCTCGGGGATTTCGAAGAGTTGAACTCTCCCTGACGGGCAAAACGACGAGGCATCAACGGCGCGGATCAGCAGCACATCGGAATCGATGAGCAGAACAACGTCCGCTTCTGCCGAAGCCGCAGCGGCCAGTTTGACGATCTGCTGTGCCATCCACCCCCTCACCGGGGGGAAGGGGTGACGCAGATTCAGCCATCCGTTGACGCCGGGGATCTTTACCATTGGTCGGGGCAGATATGCCCGGACGTCGGATATAAAGGTCCGGTCACCTGCCAGGCGTTCAAAGGCGGCAAGGTCGGACGCAGGGACGATGATGTGGTGGGTGACGTCAGGCTGAGTATGCCGGAGTACGGAAGCCACAAGATCTTCGCACAGATCGAGGTCCCTGGCGTAGCTCGGCGTCACCAAGGCAAGGGACTGCGGCCGCTGGCTCTGTGACATTCTGGATCTCCCCTCGTAGTGGCCCGCCGTCAACGGGCGGAAATCAGAAGTTGCAGGAATTTCCCGGCCCTTGCCCGCCAGGTGTGGGCCATAGCAAACTTGCGCCGAAGGCTTGCCTGGTGTGTGTCATCACGCTGCGACAGCGCCTTCAGGACATTCCGGGCAAAGTCCTCAGGAGTGTGGGAAATGTCTATGTGATAGGTGTCTAACCATCGCGCCGCAGGCATATCGGTGGAGACCACGGCCAAGCCTGCCGCAAGGTATTCCAGGGTTTTTAGTGGGAAGCTCGCACGATTGAATGCTGTGTCCGCGTAGGGGGTGAGGCCCACGCCGAACTGAATCACTTCTTTGGCGGCGTCGGCGGCCGGTAGACGTCCGAGCCATGTAACGTTTTCGGCCGCCAAGAAGCAGTCGAGCCTGGCACGAAAGGCCGGATCCCGGTCGGTCCTCGGACCTATGACCTTGATCCTGACCCCAGTAGCTTGAACAGCCTCCAGCGCGTCGAGGTCCAGTCGTTCGTTCAGTTGCCCCACCAGGCCGGCCACGAATTCCCGATTCACCGGTTGGTCGGTTCCCGGTTCGGGGCATCCGTTGGGGATCACGCTGAAGACCGCAGGCGGGCGCATGGGGTGAGTGCTTGATGCCGCGTGCAGGTGTGAAAGTCCCGGGATGAGCTCGTCGGAGATAACGGCCACATTGTCAGCCGTTCCAAGGTTGGACACCAACGTGCGTCGGACTGCGGCCCGGGAGAAGCCCATGAGCCTGGAACCACCAATCCAGTCGTCAGTTACGTAGAGGACCTTGCTGCCAGCTATGTGCCGTGGGAACCTGGCCAGCGGGAACGCGACCACCACAGCCGTGGCTTCCGTTCCGCTGGCCTTCAAGGCCCGATGTATGGCCCGGTCCAGCAGCCGCCCAGTGATCTGCCTGATGCCGGGACGCGTGATGCCTGGCAAAACGCGCACACGCACGCGGCGCACATTCTCTGAGACGGATTCCAGACCGCCGTCTCCACGTCTCTGAAGGTTGTACTTGAGTGCGTCCAAGGTGAAGCGTACGGGTGGATCAATCCACAGCACCTGCTGGCTCGGCGGGAGTGCTTCCACCAGTCTCTTGTCCGTTCCCGGGACCGCATCCCAACCCGTCCCGGCGATCCAGACGATCGTGGATGGACTCATGGGTTTCTCCCGGAAGGCAGGTGGCCCTGTGGCAGGGCGGTTGAGCGAAGTATGGCCCGTCCCGGCATGCCGCTGTTGTCGTGCGCGAGCATTGCGTAATTTCCGGACTCAACCAAGAGTGAAAGCAGCCGAAAGCCTCCCAGGGTCGCGGTTCCGTAGATGACGATGAGCGCACCGGCAAAACTGGTCTCCCTAAACCATCTCCCGATCCCGGACATGGCGGCGGCGTGATCTTTAGTCCGCTCAAAGTTGAGTACAACCAGCGCTCGGGATCCGGCGGGCGGCAGCATTCCGGACTCTGACGCCTGGTCCCAGGAATCGACTCGCTGCAGTGCAGGAAGCGACGTATTCATGCGGACACCAAGCTCGACGGCCGATGCCTGCCGGCGGCTAGCCCTTCCGATCAGCAGTGCACGGTCCAGCTCGTGACGACGAATAGTGAAGGTCACTAGGCCTGACCAATCGTCCGACAGAACACGACGCTTGTAGGGAGACAATGCAACACGCAACCGCTGCATCGGACCGGTCCGGAGCCGAATGCGGATCTCTCTCTTCACGGTCCTGACATGTCCTCGCGCAGTCGCATGCTTGCGAGGATGCTTCGGCGGATCGGCCGACGAGGCAAGGAACCCAAATGCTTCGCGGATCGCACTGGCAGCCCACGGGTTGCCGCAACGGTCAAGCATGGCCGCGAATTCTTGGAGCCACGCGTCGAACGCCAACGGCGGCGCCGGCATCACCGATGGCCGAGATGGGCCACCCGGACGAACATCGTCTCGGCTGTGAGGAAGAAGTGCCGATAGTACCAGGCGTACGCGGTCCAACTCCGGGTGCCTGAGGTTCGGAAACCGATCCGCTTCACTGGCCGCCCTGGCATTGTCTCCGGCGCACACGAGCGATCTCAGTAAGCACGCCCAGAGCACAGGATCGGGGTCTTCCGCCTTGCGCTCCTCCAAGACTTCGATCAAGGCTTCGTTAACCAGTTCAAGGGCTGCCTCCGCATTGCCCTTGGCCAGCGAGGCAAAGGTGAGTCCGGTTAATGCTTCGGGGATGAAGTAGTAATTGAGGCATCTTAGAAATTCCTGTTCAGCCCGCTCGACCCGGCCGGATCGGAGCTGCTGCCATCCACTCTCGAGGAGTGTTCTGTCACTTGCCCTGGGACGGAGGGTACGGAGGGGAACAGGGACGAGTCCGGCAGGATTCGAATTCACTTTGAGTGGGCTCGAAGGAGTCTTTTGGCTGAACTTCCGTCCCGACATACCGGCGGAGTGAATCGTGAGCCAGTCCAAGACCTGGCTTCTATGCGCCTCCGTGTGCTGAGAATGAACGAGGTCAAAGCCGGCCTTGGTGATCGCGAGAAGCAGGTCAGAATTTTGGTTCAGGTAATCCAATTTCCCTACGACATCGCCAGAATCTGCGAAAACGCAATTGACCATGTCCTGAAATCCAAAGGCCTCAATGCTATGTGTGCGCTCCGTTACCAGACAGGCCATCGACGCTGGAATCTCCAGTTGCTTACGCACAACCTCCCCTGCCATGCTGCCGCAGGCGGGCACAAATGTGCTCGCATTCAGCAATTTTGCATAGTCTTCGCCCATAACCATTCGCTGAGTGCCGCCGCCCCAACCGAAGTGCGGCATGGTCATGGTTGTGTACCGCTCAGTGAGGATTCGGCTCATCGCATTCCGCCACGGGTAATGGCGCTCTTGGCTGCCCGTGAACAGTACGGGAACGTTCTTCTTGAGCCCGTAGTCATGGAACACCAGCGGATCAATGGCGTTTGGCCAAACAAAAAGCCTGTCCGCGATTTCAGGTGTGTACTCCGCCATGACCACAGACGTGGTGAAGAACTGGTCAACCCCCCAGCGGTCCATATCGGAGAGGAACACAGACCGGGCTATGTCGTAGGCATCAGAATGAAGAAAACCCAGCCTTGGGATGTCAGGGCGGGAGGATGTGTTGGTGATACGACGGGCGCCAGAGTAAACCCCGGATTCGAAGACCGTGAGCGCAGGTTCGAAATCATCACAGACCTTGCCGTAGTCGCAGTCGTAATCGATCACCTTGACGTCAAAGAAATGGCTAAGGGTCCTCGTCTGGGCATCCAGATGTTGCGTAATAAAGGGAGCCAGCCCGGGTTTAGTCCAGCGGAAGAAAAGCAACTTCGGCGCTCCGGCCGCATAGTCATTTTCCATGTCGGTTCCTTACGTCCGCGACCTTGCTTCGCGCCATTGCCTGAGCCCTGTCGTAGCTTTCCCCGAAACGCTTCATCTTCCCGCCGGGCACCTCAGGGAGGAGCTTCCGGGCCATGGGCAGCATCAGGACCGCGTAGATGATGGCCCCTGTGAGGCTACCTGCGAGCAGACCGATCAGCCCGTGGCCACTGGCACCGGATACCCACGCGGCGCCGGCGCCCGCAACCGCCGACGCTGCGAGTGGCCAGCGGACGGAGGCGACCAGGAGCAGAATCGCGGACGGCAAGAGACGCCGGACAAAAAAGATGTAGGCGGGAATGACAATAAAGATGATGACGGCAACGTGGGCGAATGCTGCGCCGATGAGTCCCGAGAAGGTAACTGCGACGGTCACGGCCGGAACGAGGGAGGCAATCCACAGTGCTTGCACGGCGATGACGGAGTTGGACCTGCCAGTCCCCACCAAGAAATTTGACATCAACAGGGAAACCGAAAACACGGCTCCGTAGACCGCCAAGACCGAGAGCACCGGTGCAGCAGGCAGCCACACATCACCATAGAGAACCGAAATAAGTGGATAGGCGAGGGCGACGGTCATCGCTCCAATGGGAAAGGCAATCGATCCCACAAGGGCGAACGCCCTCTTCAGCATGAGTTGGAGTCCTTCGCTATCCGATCCTCTCGCTGAGAATGCCGGCATTGCGACGCTGTTGATGGTTGTACTTAGCACGGAGGTGGACCAGGAAGCCACAGTAAATGCAAGCATGTAGATCCCCAGTTCGCCGGGGCCCAGTGAACGAGCGATGATTGCGTAATCCGCATTCAACAGAATGTACGAGAGTAGATTTGCACCAGCCAGCGGCAGGCCAAAGCGGAGGATCGGCAACACCTCAAGGGAATCAAACCTTGGCCAGTAGCCGCGCTTTGCACTGACGGCCATCACAATGCCGCTTATGAGTTGGCCGGCCACCCGGGACCACGCGAACGCCATAGCTCCATCCCCTGCCATCGCCAAGAGCAAGAGCAGGGCGTTCATGGGCAGGAACGCCACTCCACCGGCGAGAAGGACTTTATCCTGGCGAAAGTCCCGAACGAGGAGCGCCCCGGGCACAGTGAACACTCCGCCAAGAAAAACACACAACGACAGCACCCGGATTGGCTCTGCCGCGTCCGAGGATCCCAGAGCCGCCGCCAGCGGCTCAGCGGCGATGGCCATCGTCAGGGCAAGGACAAAACTGCTGATCAGGGATAGGAGGGCAACGGTTGGGGCCACCCTGTCGGGTTCAAGATCCCGTCGAGCAATGCATGAAGACAAACCCAATTCGCCAATGCTGGAAACAACCGCATGGACAACAAGCGCGATGGCGAAGATTCCGAAGTCCTCGGGCGTGACAATCCTGACAACGACGACCATTACGGCGATGTTGGCCATTTTCATGAGCAGCGTGTTGATTCCGCTCCACATCGCGCCCCTGAGAATGTGCCGGTCCAGCGCCTCGGTCACCTGAGGAGTGGTTGAGTCGCCCGTCATGATTTCCCGCCCACGAGCGCCGTTCCCAGCGCCTCCGCCACCCGCTCCTGCTGCCCCGCCGTGATGTGCGGGAACAGCGGCAGCGAAAGAATGCGCTCGGCAGCCGCTTCGGCTACGGGGAAGGAGCCCTTTCCCAATCCATTGGCTGCGTAGGCACCACTGAGATGCAAAGGAATCGGATAGTGGACTCCGGCTTGGATTCCGGAGCGGTGCAGGGCCTCAAGCACCGCGTCCCGCTCAGCCACGCGCACCACGTACAGATGCCAGACGTCCACGTTGCCGGGAGCTTCACTCGGAATCTTTACGCCGGGAACGTCAGCGAGCAGACGCGCATAGCGATCTGCCGCGGCCCGTCGCAGGGAATTCCATGCCGGAAGCTTTGCGAGTTTTGCCCGCAGTACTACTGCCTGGATCGCGTCCAGGCGGGAGTTGAATCCGACGGCGTCGTGGACGTACTTCTGCGAACTGCCATGGGAGCTGAGCATCCGCACCCGCGCCGCCACGTCGCCGTCGTCCGTCACCACGGCACCGGCATCGCCGGCTGCCCCAAGATTCTTGCCCGGATAAAAGCTGGTCCCCGCCGCCAGGCCGAAAGTCCCTGCGGAACGGGCAAATCGGGTGGCGCCCTGGGACTGCGCGGCGTCCTCGACGATCACAGCTCCGCACGCGGAGGCAATCGGAAGCAGCCGCTCCATAAAGGCCGTCTGTCCAAACAGGTGCACCGGGACGATCGCCCGCGTGCGGGATGTAACAGCGGCGGCCACTGCGTCCGGGTCAATCAAAAGATACTCAGGATCGATGTCGACAGGAACCGGGAAGGCCCCGATCCGACTCACCGCCTCCGCCGTTGCAATAAACGTGTTGGCCGGGAGAATGACTTCGTCGCCGACCCCAATACCGGAGGCCCGGAGCGCGAGTTCCAGCGCATCGGTCCCGTTAGCAACCCCAACGCAGTGACCGGCTCCCAGGAAACGGGCGTATGCCGCCTCGAACCCGGCGACGGCGGGTCCGCCGATGAAGGAAGCCTCCGCGAAGACCTCGGCCAGCCCCGCCATCACTTCGTTGTGGACGTCCCTCTGCTGCGCCGCCAAATCCACCAACGGGACCGAAGCGTCCGCCCGAACCGGCACCCCCGCGCTCATCGTCCGCTCCCGTGGCGGAACGCCTCTCCGTCGATTTCGCGGGCCGGAACGCCCACCCACGTCTCGCCGTCGGGAACATTGCTGAGCACGGCGGCGCCCATGCCTACCGTGGCGTACGCACCCACCGACGTCCGTTCCCGGACGCTGGAATTCATCCCCAAGTATGCTGCCCGGCCAATCCGGACTCCGCCGCCCAGCGACACGCCGGCCGCGAACGTGGCGAAGTCCGCCACGTCGTCGTCGTGCGTGAAAGTCACCGAGGGCATGGCCACCACATGCGAGCCCAGGGTAACGGACGCTGTCAGCGTGACGTTGCGCAGCAGGATGCTGCCCCGGCCGATCCGGCACCCCTCCGGGCACTGGACCGACGGGTCGATGGCGGTGGCGTACCGCGCCGCATGCAACCCCATGGCGGTGAGCCGGTCCACCACCGCTTCCCGCGACTTTCCGGAGCCCATGCACACGAGCACAAACGCGTGGGTGAACTTGGGCGCGTCGTCGATGGTCCCCAGGACGGGCGCCCCGTCGACAGTGACGCCGGCCATTTCCTTATCGTCATCGAGCAGTCCCACCACGTCGTACTGGCCGCTGCTGCGCACCATGGCGAGCACTTCGCGGGCCAGCCCGCTCGCCGCTATCAGGATCAGCTCGCTCACGTTCCCACCCCGGCGACCGCCGCGGAATGGATTGTGTTCATCACACGGTTCATGCCGGCGGTGTCCAGTTCGTGGAAGACCGGGAGGATGAGTGTCCTGTCGGTCAAACGCTCCGTGTACTGCAGCCTCGCGTTGCCGGAATCCCGCCAGCGGTATGCCGGCTGCCGGTGCGCTGCCATGATGCCACGCCTGGCCGAAATGCCTGCGTCAGCCAGCCTCGACAGCAGCCCCTCACGGCTGGTCCCAAAGCCCGGCAGGACCTCAACCCAGAAGGACTGGAAGTTGGTGGTGCCGTAGGGTGGATCTGCGACGAACCGCAGGCCGTTCAGGCCCCCCAGCCCGGCGACATACGCCGCCGCGATTTCCCGACGCCGCTCCACCACTGCGGCGAGCCGCTTCAGTTGCACTATCCCCACGGCGCCCTGCAGGTCAGTCATCCGGTAGTTGAAGCCGGCTTCAACATAGACCTCCGGTGGGGCCAGCAATGATCCGTGCCGCTCCGTCGCCGAGACGCTCATGGAGTGTTCCCGCAAGGTCCGCGCCCGCGCTGCCCAGTCCGCCCTGTTGGTGGTGAGCATGCCGCCTTCGCCGGTGGTGAGGACCTTCCGGGGGTGGAATGACCACACCGCCACGTCAGCTCCGGTGCCTACCGGCCGGCCTTTGTATTGGGAGCCGACGGCGCAGGCAGCATCCTCGATCACGGTGATTTCGTTCCGGTCGCAGACTTCGCGGATGGGGTCCAGGTCAACCGGAACCCCGCCCTGGTCAACCACAATCACGGCCCGGGTGTCGAGGGTCAGGGCCGCGTGGATGGTCTCGGCGGTCACGTTGCCGGTGGTCGGATCGACGTCGCAGAACACCGGCCGCGCCCCCACGTAGGTCACCGCGTTGGCCGTGGCGATGAACGACAGTGACGGCACCACCACGTCGTCCCCGGGACCGATGCCCGCCACTATCAGCGCCAGGTGAAGTGCCGTGGTGCAGCTGGAGGTCGCGACGGCGTGACGCACCTCCTGCGCGGTGCTGAAGTCACGCTCGAATTCCTTGACTTTGGGCCCTTGCGCTACCCAGCCTGAGGCGACCACCTCGGCCAGTGCCTGGGCTTCCTCATCGCCGAGCCAAGGCTTCATGACATTGATCCGGGCAAGGGCTGTTTCGGCAGTCATCGGGCATCAACTTTCCTTGTCGCGGAAATCTCCGCGCGCAGCGGCTTCCACCAACTGACGAGTTCGCGGAGTCCTTCTTCCAGTTCCACTTCTGCTTTGAATCCCAGATCCTGCGCTGCCGCCGACGTGTCAGCCAGCCGGCGGACCACGCTGTTAACAAGGCGGGCCGGCCCGTGTTCCACCGCCAGGTCCGAGTCCATGACCCGGAGCAGCGCCTGCGCCATTTCCAGCAGGCTCGTCTCGGTGCCGCTGGCGACGTTATAAATACCACGGCCAACATCGCTGGCGGCGGCCAGCACATTGGCCCGGGCAACGTCGGAGGTGTAGACGAAGTCCATGGTCTGCAGTCCATCGCCGAAGATCAGCGGTGGTTGGCCGTCCATGATCCTTTCCATCCACCGGACCAGGACCTCTGTGTACAGGCCATGGACATCCATCCGCGGCCCGTAGACGTTGAAATAGCGCAGCAACACGTAGTCCAGCCCGGTCATGGCATGGAAACTGCGGGCCATTCCTTCATTGAAGGATTTTGCGGCTCCGTAGAAAGTGTCGTTGTTGGCATGGTGGTGGCGTTCGGTGGTGGGAAATTCCTCCGCCATGCCGTAGACCGAAGCGCTGGACGCGGCGATCAGCTTGTCCACGTCGTGCTCCGCGGCGGCCTCCAGAACGTTGAACGTCCCGTCCACCAGGACTTCCAGGGCCAGCCGAGGGTCCTCTGCGCACTGGGTTATCCGGATTGCTGCCTGATGGAACACCAGGTCCTTGCCCTTGGTGAGGTCATGCACCAGGTCACGGTTGCAGATGCTCCCCATGACCAACTCAACCTGTCCGCTTTCCAGGGCCCCGTCAAGGTTTCCCAAGCGGCCGCGGACCATGTTGTCCAGCACATCAATCCGGTTCACGCCGGCGGCCAGGAGTGCATCCACCAGGGTTGAGCCGATGGTTCCTGCCCCGCCGGTGACCAGGACGTTGGCGCCCTGGAGCTCGCTCACAGTGCACCTTCAAGCTGGACGCCCTTAAGCTTGATGCCGGCACCGTCAAGCCTGGTCCCCGCAACGCCGGCACCGGCAAGCCCGTGGCCTTCCACCGGAGAGGACTGGCCGTCCGTGCTCAGGCTGCGGGTGACAGCTTCCAATACTGAGAGGACGCGCAGTCCGGATGCGCCGCCCGTGCGGGACTCTCGTTTGTTGTGGATGCAGTAGGCCAGTTCCTCCACCACCTGCCCTAGTGCCTCCCGTTCGGGAAGGGCCGGGGACCAGGTATCTCCCAGCCGGTAGGACACGGCCGAGGTCTTCCTCTCACCCGCCGATTTGGCTTGCCGGTCCAGGCTCACGCCGCGGTCGTACACGCTCAGCCGCTGCTGCGGATTCAGGTCATCCCACACAAGCGTGCGCAGCGAGCCGCCGATCACCATCTGCCGGATCTTGGTGGGGCTCAGCCAGTTCACGTGGACGTGTGCGGTGGCGTCGTTGGGAAGCCTGAAGTTCAGGTGCCCCACGCAGGCCCTGCCGGTCCCCAGCGGGTCCGCGCCGAACGCAGAGACTTCGGCCGGGTTCAGCCCGCCGGGAAGGACAAAATCGAGGATCGCGAGGTCGTGCGGGGCCAGGTCCCAGAACACATCCACGTCCGGCTGCACCAGCCCCAGGTTGATCCTGGTGGAGTCCACAAAAAGGATTTCGCCCAGCGAGCCGGCCTGCACCAGCTCCTGCATCTTGAGTACGGCCGGGGTGTAGCAGTACGTGTGGTCCGCCATAAGCACCAGGCCGTTCGACTCGGCCTCCGCCACCATTTCCAGTCCGTGGGCCGTGCTGTCCGCCAGCGGCTTCTCCACCAGGACGTGCTTGCCGGCGCGCAGCGCCGTCATCACAGTCCCGTGGTGGGTGCGGGCCGGCGTCGCAATCGCCACGGCATCCACATCAAAGGTGTCCAGCAATTCGTCCAGGGACTCGACGACGGGAATGTCACCCAGCGTCGCCGCCAGCCTGGTGGCCCGTTCAATGTCCAGGTCGCAGATGGCCACCAGGTCCCAGTCGGGACCTGCCTGCAGGTTGCGGGCGAGGTTAGGGCCCCAGTAGCCGGCTCCGACGACGGCGATCTTCAGCTTCGGAGTGGGCCGACGGTGGGTGGGGATGTGGAAAGGATTAGGCGTTCTCATGTTTGTTTCTCTCCCTGGTGAGGTGGTTAGTAGGCACCCGAGGGCCTGATGACGGCGCGGAAGGTCCGCCACAGGATCAGAAGATCTCCCGCGATGGACCAGTTCTCGACGTAATAGAGGTCCAGCCGCACTGCCTCGTCCCAGGAAAGGTCCGAGCGGCCGTTGATCTGCCAGAGGCCCGTAATCCCCGGCTTGATGAGCAGGCGCCGGTGGGTATGGCGTTCGTAACCATTGACTTCCCGGGCCAGCGGCGGGCGAGGCCCCACCAGGCTCATGTCAGCGAGCACCACGTTCCAGAGCTGCGGCAGTTCATCGAGCGAGTACTTCCGCATCCAGCGCCCGCAGCGCGTGACCCGCGGATCGTCCCGCAGCTTGAACAGCACGCCGGCGCCTTCGTTCTGCTGATTCAGTGCCGCCAGGTGGGCTTCGGCGTCCACCACCATGGAGCGGAACTTGAACATCCCGAACGTGTTGCCGTCCTTTCCCACCCGCTCCTGGCGGAAAAGGACCGGCCCCGGGCTGTCCAGCCGCACGATCACGGCCAGCACCAACAGCAGTGGCGACAGCGCCAGGAGGGCGCCGAGCGCTATCGCCACATCCATGACCCTCTTCAGCACATGCTTCGCGCCCGAGTACTGCGGAATATCCACATGCATCAGGGGCAGGCCTTCAACCGGCCGCCAGTGGATGCGGGGACCCGCAACGTTGGTGAGGGTTGCCGCCAAGACCATTTCCGCGGCGCATTCTTCAAGCTTCCAGCCAAGTTCACGGATGAACTTGTTTCCGCCGGGCAGGGGCCCCGCAACGATGACCGTGTCCGCGTCGACCAGCCACGCCGTCCGGGCGATGTCATCGGTGGAGGAAAGAACGGGGAATTGCAGGCCGTCCGCGCGCAGGCTTCCCCCGCGCCTGGCCCCGGGAAGGCAGACGCCCAGGATCTTGTACACCGGGCCGGATTTCTTGGCCACCTGCTGCACAACGTAGCGGACGTCCTCCGGTTCCCCCACCACAATGGCCTTTGAGAGGTGGCGGCCGTACGCCTTTTCCCTGGTCAGCCGGCGGCGGAATACCCAACGGTTTCCTGTCAGGGCCAGCAGTCCCAACGGCAGCGAGACGGTGACGAAGGCGGTTCCCCCATGAACGGAGAGCACCACTGCGCTGATGGCCATCAGGCCAAAGACGCGCAGCGTGGCCGAGGCGACCCGCTTGTATTCGTCCGCACCGACGCCGAGTACCTTGGAGTCGCGTGTCCGGTAGATTTCCAGGGCCGTGGCCCACAGCAGCGTCACCAGGGCGGCGGTGAGGACGCCTCCCTTGTCATTTTCGACGCCGGGGGCGAATCCGATGCTGGAGAGGAGGTAGCCAACGAGGACCGCTCCCGACACCATGAGCGAGTCGGTGAAACGCAGAAGATTGACGTGCGTTGCGATCCACGCTGTCCCGGCCTTGCGGCCCGGTGTTGCGGGGGAAACCGCTCGCGGGAGCAGGAACCGGGTTCCTGCGGCCTCTGCTCCCGCTAACGGCGAAGTTGCGGTCCGCTGTGCAGCAACGGAAGCAACTGGCCAGTCGAAGCCTGCACGCCGGGTCCGGGTTACTGGAATTTCCGCCATGATGTCCCCTTCCCGGCATGTCCGCTCTGGCTCTGGCCGTGATGCAAAATTAGCCGGGAACTGACCCCTGTAACGGGGAAACGGAGGGCGTTTGTGGGTGCGGTAAGGGAACAGTGTGGATACTGCGGGTATCTGCAAATTGCAGGGTTGCCTTACGGAACAGGCAGGACGTACGCCTCGCGGGCAGGGGCGTCCTTGCCCGCGGCCAGGGCTGTCAGCTGCGCGCGGGACTCCACGCCCAGCTTGCGATAGATCGCCGTGAGGCGCACTTCAACGGTCCGCACGGACACGTAAAGCGTCCCGGCGATCTCCTTGTTGCGCATGCCGCGGGCCACCATCTTGGCGAGGGCGCGTTCGTGGTCGGCGAGCACCAGCATGGCGGGGTTACCCACTGTTCGCGACGGTTCCACGCGTTCGTCGAGCAGGAGGGAATCAATATGCTGGGTCCAGGCATCGGCGCCGGCCTCGTCAAACATCACTTTTGCGCGCATGAGGCCGTCCCTGGCATCACGCCGCCGGCCGAAGGCGCCCAACCGCTCCGCATAGCACAGCAGAGTCCTGGCGCGTTCAAACACTGAATCGCGGGAACCCCTGCTCTCAAGTGCTTGGCTGAACAGCTGAAGCGACTGCTCCCCGTCGGCGAGCATGGCCCGGCTGCGGGCCACCACGGTGAGCAGCCAGGGAGACCTCAGCCCCACGGAGCGGCTCTCGAGGCGGTACAGGGCCTGGGTTGCTTCGCGGTGACGGCCCATCCGGACCAGAACTTCCACCAGGTCAGCCTCGCTGCGGAGCAGTGCGGGATTGGCGAACGCCATGCCGATCTCCGCGGCGCGTGACAACTGGGCGAACGCCTCCGCCAAGTTGCCCCGCATCAACGCGAAGTGGCCCTGGCAGGCCGCCAGTTGGGCGGTGATGGCCCGGTGGCTGTCCGCTCCGGCGAAATGCTGGGCCTCGGCAACACAGTGCTGCGCCAGCGCCTCATCACCGAGGGAGTGTGCCCGCCACACGCGGAAGATATGCCGCATGCCGCGATGGTATTTGGTTTCGCGTTCGTTGACTTCCAGGTCGTCGATGAGTCGGATGGCCTTCCGGACATTTCCCGCGCGGATCTCATTGTCCACGGCGAGGTAGTCTGCGGTTTCCCGCCAGTTGATATTGCTGGCGTCAACGGCGTTCCGCACTATCGCGAAAGCCTCCTGGGCGGGTTCATGGTGCTCGGCGTAGCTCAGGGCGCGCCCCTGCACAAGCAGTGCGGCCACAGTTCCGTCGCTTGCATCATGTTTGCGCGTCAGGCGTTCGGTGTTTCCGCTGATGGCATCGATCAGGAGCCTGGCACGCTCTGCCACCGCGAGGCAGTCCTTCGAGGCGGCGTCCTTGAAGTTTTCGGCATGTCGAAGCAGGCCAAGGGCGTCTTCCAGCTCCCACCGCTCTGCGTAGTAGAGGGAACCGACGGACAAAAGGGTGGCTGCGTAGGCAGGGTCGTGCTGGCCGAATTCCTTGACGAGCCGCAGCACCATGCTGGGCCGCACAGCGGCACCTTGCATGAACTGGATTTCGAAGGCGAGGCCGGTCAGCCGGAGTATCAGGGCCGGATTGCGGGTGACCCGCTGCGCCCAGTCCAGGTACCTCTTGGAAAAGACGAATTCACCCCGGTTGAACAGCAGTTCCGCAACCGTAGTCAGCCGGGCCGCAGTTTCTGCTTCCCAGGGATTGATGGTGAGCGCCCGCTCGACAAACTCCACAGCGAAGGACACCTCGCCGTCCCGGATCAGGTCAACGGCATACCGGAGGAGGCCGAACGGCGTCTGGCGTTCCAGCGCCGTAAAGCTCAGATGCCACCGGCGCGAATGCGGGTCCGTATCGCCCGCTGCCTCCGCAAGGGCGCGGTGGTTGGCCGTCCGGACGGCCGGTGTCATCGCGGCAAAGACGTAGCCTCGCAGCAGCTGGTCCCGGATCCGCAGGTGCGGTCCTGACCGGCTGACCATGCCGCTGGCCAGCAGCTCATCCACGCCTGTCCACAGTTCGTCGTACACCTTCTCGAGTACTGCGATGTCGCTTCGGCAGGACAGCGACATCAGATCGAGTACATGCCGGGCGGGCGGGGTGAGCGCACCCACCGTCGCGGCGAATTCCGATTCAAAGCTTCCCTTGCAGGGCAGCGGAATGGGGAGGGCGTATTTCCCTTCGGCGTGGCGCTCCAGGAGGCAGGTGTAAAGTTCGACGGCGGCCAGCGGGTTGCCTTGGGTTGCTGCGGCAACTGCGTGTACGGCCATCGCGGCGGACTGCCGCGCCGGTATCGATTCCAGCATCCGGACGGTGTCGTTGTAGTCCAGGGCCGTCAGGTGAAGGGTGGGGAGGCTGTCGAACGGGCTGTCCGCAGACTCTTCGCGCACGCTGATGAACAGGGCAATGTCAGTACCGGACAGCCTGCGGGCCAGAAAACCGATCACAGCCTGGCTGCTGGGATCCAGCTGGTCTGCGTCGTCAATGACAATGATGGTCCGTGAGGATGAGCGCTGGTGAAGTCCGTTCAGCAGCATGGTGGACACCGTGGGGACGTCCATGGCGCCGGTAGAGTCCCGCAGCAGTTCGTCCGCGAACCGGCTGAGAACGGGATCGTCGATGCCGTTCAACAGTGCGGTCAGGCCGGACAGTGGCCAGTCCGATTCAGATGCGCAGGCCCGCAGGACAACGGTCCGGTAGTCCGACAAACGCGGGATTTCGGACAGAAGCGCGGACTTGCCCATGCCGTGCCGCCCCACAATCGCCAGGGCGGACTCCTTGGGCTTGCGGATCACTGAGAGGATCCGGTCCAACTCCTTGGTTCTGCCTATTAACGACATGGGGTCCCCATCCGATCATCGAAGGAGACCACCGCTGCTTGCATTTCATCATTGACGTGGCCCGTCCGGTCAGAGTGGTGACCGTGCGGGCCGGATTTGCTGGCCGCATCATTGCGTCCAGTACGGTACCCAGCCGTTGGATAGCAATATAGCTCCCGCCATGTTCCTGCACCAGCGAAGTCCCGGCGCCTGAGTACTCATTTTCGGGCCATCCTCCACTTGGAAAAGTTATCCACATACGCGCATCCCGGCTTCCGGCCCCGGGCGACGTCGCCTAGCCTTGAGTCAAGCGCGAATCGCCTATCCGGTCCAAATGCACTAAGATATTGAAGTCTGTGCTGCGCCCTGCCTCCGTTCTGTTGGCCGGGCATCGCACAGCATCGCAAATGAACCTCCTGTTACGGAAATGCCGTAACCGCTTAGCCCAAAGGAGGTGGGTTCACATATGCGTCCTTACGAATTGATGGTAATCATCGACCCCGAGGTCGAAGAGCGTACCGTTGAGCCGTCGCTTCAGAAGTTCCTGAACGTCATCACCAACGATGGTGGAACCATCGAAAAGGTTGACATCTGGGGCCGTCGTCGACTGGCTTACGAAATCAAGAAGAAGTCCGAAGGTATCTACGCCGTGGTGAACTTCACCGCCAAGCCGGACACCGCCAAGGAACTTGACCGCCAGCTGTCTCTTAACGAGACCATCATGCGCACCAAGATCACCCGCCCCGAAGAGCAGAAGGTTGTTGCTGAGTAATTCAGCTCCGATTTTCATTCTTTACCCGCAGGATCGAATTCTTCACCCAGGATCGAACAAGGAGGCAGTAGATGGCAGGCGAAACCACCATTACGGTCATCGGTAATCTCACCAATGACCCGGAATTGCGGTTCACACCGTCAGGTTCGGCAGTAGCGAACTTCACCATCGCTTCCACCCCGCGCACCTTTGACCGCCAGTCCAATGAGTGGAAGGACGGGGAAACCCTGTTCCTCCGCGCAGCGGTATGGCGTGAAGCAGCCGAGAACGTCGCCGAGTCCCTGACCAAGGGCATGCGCGTGATCGTTTCCGGCCGTTTGAAGAGCCGTTCCTACGAAACAAAAGAAGGCGAAAAGCGCACCGTTATCGAGCTCGAAGTCGATGAAATCGGCCCGAGCCTGCGTTACGCCAATGCCAAGGTCAACCGCACCCAGCGCTCCGGCGGACAGGGTGGACAAGGTGGCTTCGGCGGCGGCAACAGCGGCGGTGGCTTCGGAGGCGGCAACTCTGGTGGAAACCAGGGCGGCAACTCCGGTGGAAGCTTCGGTGGCGGCAACCAGCAGGCTGCAGCGCAGGAGGATCCCTGGGCAACGCCCGGTGTCTCCAACGCGGGCGGCGGCTGGGGCAACGGCCCCGATTCCGAACCTCCCTTCTAAACCAATCATTTAGGCCCGACGCCGGGACCGCCGAAGGTGCCGCAAGGCACCTGACGTGACTGCCGCCGTCGGACCACCACCATCCCGTGGATCAACATCCACGGGCTCCATAGAATAGGAGCTCCACGATGGCTAAGGCTGAACTCCGTAAGCCCAAACCAAAGTCCAACCCCTTGAAGGCCGCTGACATCACTGTCATCGACTACAAGGACGTAGCATTGCTGCGCAAGTTCATCTCCGACCGCGGAAAGATCCGCGCCCGTCGCGTCACTGGCGTCACGGTGCAGGAACAGCGCAAAATCGCCCAGGCAATCAAGAACGCCCGCGAAGTTGCACTGCTGCCCTACTCCGGCGCTGGCCGCGGCTAAGGAAGGGACTGACTAACATGGCAAAGCTCATTCTGACCCACGAAGTAACCGGTCTCGGTGCCGCTGGCGACGTTGTCGAGGTCAAGGACGGTTACGCACGTAACTACCTGCTGCCCCGCAACTTCGCCCTGACCTGGTCGAAGGGTGGCGAGAAGCAGGTTGAGTCCATCAAGACTGCCCGCGCCGCCCGCGAGCACGCTTCCCTGGAAGATGCTCAGAAGCAGGCCGCTGCACTCTCCGCCAAGCCGGTCAAGCTCGTCGTCAAGGCTGGCGAGACCGGACGCCTGTTCGGCACCGTCAAGCAGGCCGACGTCGCCGACGCTGTTGAGGCCGCTGGCCTTGGCAAAATCGACAAGCGCAAGGTTGAACTGCCGGCACACATCAAATCGGTTGGTTCCTACCAGGCCAACGTCCGCCTCCACGCTGACGTTGCCGCTGTGATCGAACTCAACGTAGTAGCAGGCAAGTAGCCTTTCCGGCCACGCAGCCTAAAACTGCACGAAAACCCCCGTTGCCGTCACCGGCAGCGGGGGTTTTTGCTTTTACCCAACGCGGGGTCAGTTACGGCCCCCCGGGGCAGGTTTATCGGGCCAAGAGTGACCCCGCGTTGCTCTGTCAATGCTGGTGGAGCTCCGTCATGACGTGGTGGTATCCGGCCCGGATCATCTCCGCGAGGACGGCACGGTCCACGTCGTCGAGCTTGGTGATGTAGAGGCAGGCTACGCTCGTTTTGTGGTTGCCGAGTTCGGGAAGCAGCCGGTCGGCGTCGGGTCCATACGTGAGGCCGTACAGCACCAGGTTCGCCTTGCGAGGTGAGAATGCGACGGCGGGCGCATCGCCCTCCCGCCCGCTTTCGTATTTGTAGTGGTAGCTGCCGAATCCCACCATCGTCGGACCCCACATGACGGCTTCCTGGCCGGTGATGTCCCGCATGAGGTCCAGGAGTGCCAAGCCATCAGCGCGCCGTACGGGGTGCTCCACGCCGGCCAGGAATTCTTCCACTGACGCGCCCGTTGCCTGGGTCTTGTTTTCCGTCATGCCGGAAGTCTCGCAGAGCACGGCCCACTTGTCAGCCAGGCCGCCCGGGGTGATAGCCTGCGGCGGTGAGCCAGAATTCATCCCCCGCGCGCCGCCGTCGTCCGTTCACCCAAGTGGACGTATTCACGGACGAACCCTACCGGGGCAATCCGCTCGCAGTGGTTCTTGACGCCGGGGGCCTCAGCACGGAACAAATGCAGCGGTTCGCGAACTGGACGAACCTTTCGGAGACCACCTTCCTGCTGCCTCCGACACATCCCGATGCCGACTACCGCGTCCGCATCTTCACCGCCCACGAGGAGTTCCCCTTTGCCGGGCACCCCACGCTGGGGTCGGCGCATGCGTGGCTCGAGGCCAGTGGCGTCCCGAAGCAGGGCGGGGTCCTGGTCCAGGAATGCGCCGCCGCTGACGCGCTCCGGACCCGTGGCGGAGGCGGACATTGCTCGGATCGCCGCAGGCCTTCGCCTGCCCCGCCCGGCGTTGCTGGACGCCTCCTGGCTGGTCAACGGCCCAGAATGGATCGGCGTGCTCCTGGAGTCCGCCGGGCAGGTGCTGGGCATCAGGCCGGACTTCGCCGCTTTGGCCGGCCTGAAAGTGGGTGTGATCGGGCCGCATGCTGCGGACGCCGGAACCGATCTTGAGGTCCAGACTTTCATCCCGGGGGATGCTGCGGACGAGGACCCCGTCACGGGGAGCTTCAACGCGGGCGCTGCGCAATGGCTGATCGGCAGCGGCCGGGCGCCGTCCACATATACGGCCGCGCAGGGCACCGTGCTGGGCCGCGCGGGGCGCGTCCATATAGACGCTGTCGGCGAAGACATCTGGGTTGGCGGCAATTCCACTACGTGCATCAGCGGCACAGTGCTGCTCTAGCGGCAGTGGAATAAACGCGGGCAGAAGCCGGTTCACTCAGGTACATGCAAATACATGTAACATTGGCTGTATCGAACCTCAGGAGTCCAAGTGGAAACCCGCCGCATCACCGTTCTGTCCGCCGGCCTGGGAGTGCCATCCTCGAGCAGGCTGCTCGCCGACCAGCTCGCTGCAGCCGCAGAGCACCGGCTTGCCGATGCCGGTTTCGAGGTGACGGTTGAGGTCATTGAGCTCCGCGACCTCGCGGTGGACATCGCCAACAATTTCGTCACCGGCTATGCGGCCCCGCGCCTGGCGGAAGTCATTGCCGGAGTGGAGGCAAGCGACGGCATCATTGCCGTCAGCCCGGTGTTCAGCGCCTCCTACAGCGGCCTGTTCAAGTCCTTCATAGACGTCCTGGACCCGAAGTCCCTGGACGGGAAGGCTGTCCTGCTGGGCGCAACCGGCGGTACAGACCGCCACCAGATGGTCCTCGAGTACGCGATGCGTCCGCTGTTCAGCTACCTGCGCACCCGGATGGCGGCAACGGCCGTCTTCGCCGGCCCTCAGGACTGGGGAAACACGGACGACGGCGGCTCGCCCCTATCGTCGCGGATTGACCGTGCGGCGGCTGAGTTTGCCGCCCTCCTGGCCGGGGATCAGCCCGGCCGCAAGCCGGCGGCCCTGGAGTCCCTCACGTTCGAGCAGCTCCTGGCGGGCATTTCCGGCGGACGCTCGTAACCGGCCGTCCGTTATAGCCGCGCCGGTCCGCCCCGGTCCGCCCCGGTCCGCCCCGGGGGGCAAGGCTGCCGAACTATTCGGTTTCCCCGGTCGTTGACCGGAACATGAAGTGTCCTGTGGATTCAATTGACCTGATCATGAGCGAACGCAGCGGCGTTGAGATCGACTACTGCCCGCAGTGCCGGGGCGTCTGGCTGGACCGTGGAGAGCTGGACAAGATCATTGACCGCGCCAACGATGCCATGGGTGGCAGCGCTCCGACGCCGCGGCGTGCAGCAGCAGCGCCCGCTCCGGTTCCGCCCCCGCTATATCCGAACTTTGAACCCCGCCGCGAACAGCCCCGGTTCGACCAGTCGCGCTACGAGCAGACGCGCGATGGCGACCGGAAGTACAGCAAGCCCGGGTATGACCGAGACTACGACCGCCGTCGGCCCAAAAAGAAGGAAGGCTGGCTGGGAGACCTTTTCGACTTCTGACAGCCGGGCGGCGCGCTGTGCCGCGGCTGGGTGGCTTAGTCGTCCAGGAGGGCGATGAACTCGCGTGCCTGCTTCAGGGAGATGTCCGAGTGCCTGGTCAGGGCAGTGGCGGCGCCTTCGGTGTCTCCACTGCGCGCCAGTGTGCGGATGCGGCCGTAGATCTCGTCGTTGAGCATGTTGCTGCTGACCTCACGCGTCACGTCGCCCTTACTGGCAATGGCGCGGTAGCGGTAGGGGAACCGCTGGGGAGTGTCGTCGTCGTCGGGCTCCGCCTCTGACTCTTCCGCGGCGGGGCTGCGGTAGGCCTGCGGATGGGCGGCCAAGGCCCCCACCGCGTCCCGGGAAGCCCGCAGGCCGTCTCCTGTGGCCTCGTAATACAGCTTGATGGCCGCCATGGCCTGTCCCTGGGCAATCAGCGCGTATAGCCGGCGGTGCTGGTCCTCAGAGAGCTTGGCGGCGGCCAGGCGTGCCACCTCCGCCGGATCCTGCGCTGGGGCGGTCCCTCCCTGACTGACAGACGCCTGCCGCCTGCTGACAGCCCGGGCTGCCAGTGCGACTCCGGCGGCCACGACCGCAAGGATAATAACGGGGATCACGAGCGATTCCATTTCTAAAGCCGATCTACGTACTTTTTGGCTGTGGCCAGGTCGGTGCGGGTTGCCTGGCGGAGGAGTTTGATGGCCTGGATCTTGTGCCCGTCGTGCGCCATCGTCTGCAACTGCATTGCCAGCTGGGGGTCCAGAATCCCGCCGGGCAGCGCCGCATAGCCATACTGGCCGGCGCCCGCTCCAGACTGCCCGCTCCGGGCCGCCCGGGCATGGTCTTGCTGCTGCGATTGCTGCTGTTCGTTCTGGCTGGGCCGGGTGTTGGCTTCGAGCCGGGCGCGGACGGCTGTGGCCACGCGCACCTGCTCGGCATAGTGCTCCGCGGAACGCCTCGCCAGGTCCTGCTGGTACTTCTCGGCGTCGGAGGTACCGGCATCACGCGGTCTGAGGGCCGTCGTAAATGCCCAGATTATTGCCGCCAACACGCCGGCCGGCAGAAAAACCATCAGTACGTCGCCCATAGTCAGAGCTTATGCCAGATGACCGTTATCCACAGCACATTCCTGCCGTTGCATACAGCCGATTCGCTGCGGCGTCAAAATATGCCGGACGGCGTGTGCCGCATCACCAATAGGGCATGAATCGGTGGCTGAGGCATCCGGAAGGGCGGAACTTTCAACAGCGCCGCGCCGCAAGCTGTGGATGAAGGTTGGGGAAAAAAGAATTTCGTCCACATGCTCAACGAACGTTTTCGCAGGTCAGATGGATATATGTAGCAAAAGTTTTTTAGTTTCCACAGGTTCACCCACAGGCTGTGCACAAGCTATGCCGGTTAGTGCACAGGTTATCCACAGGCCTCCGGGTCGGCGGGCTTGGACGTTGGGACGGTGGGGGCTACCGTTGCGGGATACCTGCTTTTGGGGCGATGTAACGCCGTCGCGTACGTGTGCCGTCGTCGCAGTGGAGGCCTTCGGCCCGGCCGTTGCGGCGCATTCTGTGGATAACTTGCGGAACATGGGGATAACTCCCACGCGCGCTGCGCAGACTCCAGGTTGCGCAGGCGTCAGTCGGGCCGCCGGGCTTCATTGTCGGGGGCTGCTGATAGACCTGAACGTATGCCGTCCCGTGGAGGTCCCGCAGGATGGCACCCGGCAGGTAAATGACTTACTCGTCGCACTATGACGCGGCACACTATGGAGGACGGCAGCTTTGTCAGTAACGCACCTGGACTCGATCGAGGGTACCCGCGGATCAGAAGGCAGCCGTAAACCACCACAGGACATTCCCGCCGAGCAGTCGGTCCTCGGCGGCATGATGCTGTCCAAGGATGCCATCGCGGACGTTGTGGAAATCCTTAGGGGCCAGGACTTCTACCGGCCGGCGCACGAGACCATCTACGAGGCGATCATCGACCTCTACGGCCGCGGTGAGCCGGCAGATGCCGTCACCGTCTCGGACGAACTGACCAAACGCGCGGAGATCAACAGGATCGGCGGGCCCGCCTACCTGCACGAGCTCATCCAGACCGTCCCCACGGCCGCCAATGCCGGCTACTACGCCGAGATCGTGGCCGAGCGTGCCATTCTGCGGCGGCTGGTCAACGCGGGCACCAAGATCGTCCAGCTCGGTTACGGTTCGGACGGCGAGGTGGAGGACCTGGTCAACCAGGCGCAGGCCGAGGTTTACGCTGTGGCGGAGCGGCGCACGGCAGAGGACTACGTAGTTCTCAAGGACGTCATGGAAGCCACGGTGGACGAGATCGAAGCGTCCGGACACCGCGGGGAAGGCATGACCGGTGTGCCCACCGGGTTCTACGAACTCGACGAACTCACCCACGGGCTGCACCCGGGACAGATGATCGTCATCGCCGCCCGCCCGGCAGTTGGTAAGTCCACGTTCGCCCTGGACTTCGCCCGCTCGGCGGCCATCAAGAACAACCTGGCCACGGTTATGTTCTCGCTCGAAATGGGCCGGAACGAAATTGCCATGCGCCTGTTGTCCGCCGAGGCAACCATCGGCCTGCAGGACCTGCGCAAGGGCACCATCAAGGATGAACAGTGGTCCAAGATCGCCACCACCATGGGCCGGATGAATGATGCCCCGCTGTTCATCGATGACAGCCCGAACATGTCGCTGATGGAGATCAGGGCCAAGTGCCGCCGCCTCAAGCAGCAGCATGACCTGAAGCTTGTAATCCTGGACTACCTGCAGCTCATGAGCTCCGGCAAGAAAGTGGAGTCACGCCAGCAGGAAGTCTCCGAGTTCTCCCGTGCGCTCAAGCTGCTGGCGAAGGAACTCCAGGTCCCCGTCATCGCCCTGTCCCAGCTCAACCGTGGCTCCGAGCAGCGCCAGGACAAGCGGCCCATGGTCTCTGACCTCCGTGAATCAGGCTCCATCGAGCAGGACGCGGACATGGTTATCCTGCTGCACCGTGAGGACGTCTATGACAAGGAATCCCCGCGTGCGGGCGAGGCGGACATCCTGATCGCCAAGCACCGTAACGGCCCCACCAAGGACATCGTGGTGGCTTTCCAGGGTCACTACTCGCGCTTCGCCAACATGGCGGCCGACGCCGGCGGCAGCGGCTTCTAGGCCGGTTCCTGCCAGGGGCTGGGAGGCTTAACCTGCCTGAGCAAGGCTTCCTGGTCGCTTAGATCGGCCCCAGCAGGTGGTTGGGCAGCCGGTTTCCCGGGGCGGTGCCACGGATTTCGAGCAGTTCGCGGGCGTGGGCATGCAGCCGCATGTCTTCTGCCGAGACCGGTACCCAACTGGGGATGGGCACTGAGTTACCGTCGGCGTCGCGGGCCACCATCACCGTGAGGCAATATGTGGTGAGGTTCAGTTCCTTGCCCTTCGGATCTCCGGAGCGCACGTGTACGGCGATGTGCATGCCTTTGGTCCCGGTGTAAACCAGCCTGGCCTCGACCTCCACTACATGGCCGATCAGCAGGGGCCGGTAGAAGCGCACGCCGCCGGAAAAGACCGCCACGGTGTCCATGCCGGAGTAGCGGGATGCGCAGACGTAGGCGGCTTCGTCGATCCATTTCATCACGATTCCGCCGTGCACTTTCCCGCCCCAGTTCACGTCCGTGGGGGCGGCCACGAACCGCAGTGTCACGCGTTCGGCGGTCCCGGCGTCGGTATATTCCTGGGCGTTCATGGCTTCGACAATGCGTTCACGGACCTTGATCCGCGCCAGCGCGTGGTCCCGTTGTTCGATTTCCGCTGCAGTGGCCGGTTCGAACTGTTTGACCGGTATCGGCTTGCCGTCGTCGCCCACCGCCACAAAGATCACCATGCACTGGCTGCGCATTGTGGCCGGTCCGCCCTTGGGATCGCTTGACGAGACGACGGTCCGGATGTGCATGGAGGACCGTCCTGTGTAGACGATGGTGGCTTCCACCTCCACCATGTCGCCGCTGTTCACCGGGTCCGCGAAGTGGATGTTGCCCACGTAGGCGGTGACGCAGTAGGCCTTGGCCCAGCCCACGGCAGCAGCGTAGGCAGCCTTGTCCACCCATTCCAGGACGGTTCCGGCGTCCACCGAACCGCTGTGGCCCACATCCATCGGGGCGGCCAGGAAGCGGAGGGTTACGGAGTTGGCTGCGGTCTCAGTCATGCTGCGATCTTACTGAGACGCAGTGTTACCGGAGGGTCGGGGCTGACACATATCCGCAACAGGAACTGCCCCACCCGCCCTTTGTGGGCGGACAGGGCAGTTCCGTCTGTGGATTGCCGGCTGCTGTTGCCTACTTTGCGCCGGTGTAGGTGATATCCGGCTGCGCCGGCAGTTCCATGCCCACCCCGATGAAGAAGCTGGGGTGCGGCGGCTGGTTGTATGCGATGTTCTCGCGCGCAACCGACTGCCGGTACACGGGATCATGCATCAGGGCACGGAGCCGCACATCAGTACCGGCGGTGGTGGTGTAGATCCGCAGTTCGGTGCTGTCCGACGACGGCCACGCAATTTCCTCACGCCAGTCACCGAGGAGATCCGCCTGGATGGCAGGGGTTCCCTTGGTGCCGTTGTTTGACTTCGATCCGGCGGCCGTCAGGATCCGGTCGCTGGACCCGGTCTCCCAGTTCCACTTGGAGATACTGGGCGTCCCCTTGCTGGTGGTGGCGTCCCAGTCGTGGTCTACGATCTCGCGGAGCAGGTCGCCGTCCCACCACGCCAGGAAGTTGGCGGCAGGGATGTTGTTGGCGATCAGTTCGCCCTTGGCCGACCGGAGCTCACCCACAGGGGAGTTCCAGGCTGCGTCGCCGCCGATGGCCCAACCTTCGGCCCCGGTGTAACGGGGGTCGATGTCGCCGGCCGCTGCACGCCCGGTGTCCTTGACGGCCGGGATGCTCCAGAGGACTTCGCCGGTCCGGGAGTCGCGGAACGTCGCGCCCTTGTTGCCGCTTGAACCCATGTCCTCATGGGCGGCGAACGTCTCGAGTCCTGGCCTGGTGGGGTCAAGGTCGCTTGTGTGGATCGCGTCGCCATGGCCAAGCCCCGTGTTGTAGAGCGGCTTGCCGTTGTCATCGATGGTCAGGGAACCGAAGATGAACTCGTCCTTGCCGTCGGCGTCCACATCCGCCACGGAGAGGTTGTGGTTTCCTTGGCTGCGGTACTGGGCGCCAGCGACGTCCGAATCGAAAATCCAGCGCTTGATGATCTTGCCGCCCACCAGATCGTAGGTGGCCAGCACCGTACGGGTGTAGTAGCCGCGGCTGAACATCATGGAGGGGTGTTCCCCGTCCAGGTAGGCGACAGCGCCGAGGAAACGGTCCACGCGGTTGCCGTAGCCATCGCCCCAGGCCGCCACATCACCGCGGGGCGGATCGTAGGCCACGGTGTCCATGACGGTGCCGGTGGCACCGTGGAAGACCGTCAGGTACTCCGGCCCGGTCAGCACGTAGCCGCTGCTGTTGCGGTAATCCGCGGTGGGGTTTCCGATCACGGTGCCGGCGGCGTCGCGGGTGCCGTCCGCCGTCTTCATCGCAATTTCGGCCTTGCCGTCGCTGTCGAAGTCGTAGGCCAGGAGCTGCGTGTAGTGGGCGCCGGCACGGATGTTCGGTCCCATGTTAATGCGCCAGAGCTTGGTGCCGTCCATCGTGTAGGCGTCCACGTAGACGGTGCCGGTGTAGCCCGCCTGCGAGTTGTCCTTGGAGTTGGACGGGGACCACATCTGGATGATCTCGTAGGTACCGTCACCGTCGACGTCGGCAACGGTGGAATCGCCCGCGGAGTAGCTGTAGGGCTGGCCGTCCTTGGTGTAATCGTCGGCCGGCTTGTCCAGCTTCACAGCTAGGTAGTCCTGGGCGAGCGGCGTGAACTCGGCGGTGAGCTGGTCCCCGCCGTTGCCCACGGCCTTGATCACGTACTTGGAGGAGGCGGTTCCTGAGGCATCCAGGAACGTGGTGCTGTTCCTGATGGGGCTGTCCGTGAGCTGGACGCCGTCGCGGATGACATGGAAGCCGATCTGCTCCGGATCAAGGCCTAACATGCGCCAGCCAACACGGACCCCTTCGCCGGTCAGGAGCGCGACGGGGGCCCGGTCCAGTTTCTCCATCTGCCGGTTCACCACAGTGACTTTCTCGGTCCCGATGACGGCGGACGGCGCGGATTCGCCGCCTTTGTTTACGGTGGTTACGCGGTAGTAGTACCGGATAGTGGTCAGCACCGTGGTGTCGGTGTAGTTCACCTCGGCGGCCCGGCCAACATAGCCGAACGGCCCGTCCGGGGACGTTGAGCGGTAGACCTGGTACGCGGCGGCGCCAGAGACCTTCTGCCATTTAAGGCTCACACTGGTCTTTTCAACAGCCTTGACGTCCAGCTTGGCGGTTGCCGCCGGCACCGGAGTGTTCGGGTCCACGAGGGCTACTTCTACGGTGTTCGACGCAACCGACTCCAGGCCGGTGTTGTCCACGGCCGTGACGAAGTACTGGTATTTTAGGCCTGCAAAGGCGGTGGTGTCGCGGAACGAAGCGGAGGCGACGTTCGCAGCGATCAGCTGGGGCTCGCTCTCGAAAGAGGTCTTCCGGAACACTTTGTAGCTGGCGGCGTCTCCCACCGCATCCCAGGCGAGGTCAACAGCCGGCGGTTCAGCGCCGGCATCCACGGCTGTGGTGTGCAGGTTGGTGGGGCCCACGAGCAGTGGTGTGATCTCGAGGCCGTTAAGCCGCTGGCCCGAGCCGCTGATGGTGAGGTTCAGCTGGCCATCGGACACCAGGACCTGGTTGATGATCTTGGTCGCGGACGAGGCCTTGCTGGAAGTGACGGTGCCAAAAGCCGTGCCTTCCGCGGCGACGTCGGTCCGGGTGGAGCCGATCCAGTCGCTGTGGTAAGTCTTCAGGGCGTAGGTGCCGTTCGGGACGTCGAGCTGGAATTCGAAGCTGGCGCCGCTGAGCACAAAGTCGCGCAGCAGGTTGGTGGTCACGGCGCCGCGGTCGCGGTCGCTGAGGACGCTGATGTCCTTGAACCCGAAGCCCCGCTCGGCCGTGTAGGCCATGGTCCGGTTGACCTCGGTGTAGCCGGCCTCCAGGGGAGCTCCGACCGGTCCGAAGTCGAAGCGGTACTTGGCTTCCTTGGTGGTCACGGTCAGGGTGTCGCTGGGCTCGGACAGCCCCTTGCCGTTCATGGCGGCGACGCGCACGTTATACGCCGTGCCTTCGTCGAGCCCGGTGAAGTTGGCCGTGGGGACGGTGGCCGTAGTGGCCAGTGTCCAGGAGCTGTCCGGTTCGGATGCGAGTTTCCGGTAGACCTTGTAGATGTCCGCACCGTCAACGGGCTGCCACTTGAGCAGCGCGCCGGCATTGGAGACACTTCCGGCCACCAGACCCTGCGGCTTGGCGGGAACGGCCGACGGCGGAGTGACCTCCAGCGCGTGCGCGGCCAACGGCAGGCTGAGCTGCTTCACGCTGCCGGCGATCAGGCGGGCTATCTGAATGGCGCCGTACTCCTGGAAGTGGGTGTTGTCCACGGTGCCGGTGGGCCGGTTCGGATACACGCCTGCGTCGACGTGCAGGAAGACCGATTTGGTGTCCTCGGGGCCGATGGCGTCGTAGTAGGCGCGGCTCAGGGCGGACAGATCAACCAGGGCCACGTTCTCCTCGGTGGCCAGTTCCTGCATCTTGGCGACGTACTCGGGGAAGCTGACATTGAATTTGCCGGTGGCGACGTCAAAGTCGCGGCGCCCCACCGGGGTGACGAGCACGGGGGTGGCGCCGCGCTGCCGGGCACCGTCGACGTAGGTGCGCAGGTATTCCTTGTAGTCCGCCGGGGAGGCGTAGCGGTCATCCACGCCGATGGTGGCATCGTTGTGGCCGAACTGCACCATGAGGTAGTCGCCGGGGTTGATGACCCGCAGGATGTCATCCAGCCGTCCCTGGCTGATGAAGTTCTTGGAGCTTCGGCCACCGATGGCGTGGTTCCTGAAGGCCACCTTGTCATCGAAGAAGCGGTCAATCATCTGGCCCCAGCCAGCCTGCGGGACATACCCGGCGTCGTAGGTCTGGACCGTGGAGTCCCCGGCAAGGTAGACGCCGGGGTCCGTGGTGGCAGCCCGCGGAGCGCGGGCCGCAATCACGAGCGAGTTGATCTTGGCCGCCGAGCCGCTGAAATCCAGGTTCAGCTGGCCGTCCACCAGCGAAATGGGGAACTCCATCTCCAGGAACTGGCCGGCCGCCTTGTCCGTGTGCTGGACCTTGGCCATCTTCTCCGCCGTGATGGCGATATTGGTTGCATCGGCGGCATCGCCGGCGATGAGCTTGACGGTGTAGTCGCCGTTGGGCAGGTCCACCAGGAAGCTGCTGCCCTGCGCCTGGACGAAGTCAGAGCGGAGGGCGTCGCCTGTGCCGCGGTCCACGCCGGAGGTGACGGCGGTGTCCGTAAAGCCGAACCTGCCGGCGGCGGAGTACGCTGTGCCGGCGTCAACGTGGGTGTAGCCGGCTTCGGTGCTGCCGGGGCCGAAGTCGAAGCGGAATCCGCTGCCGACAGCTGGCAGTGACGTCTCTGCCTGGACGGCCGGCAGCCCGGTGAAGGCAATGGCCGCCGAGGCGACGGCTGCTGTGACTGCTTTGGTGCCCATGGAAAGGCGACTCCTGCGGCTGCGCGGAGGGTCTTCCTTGCCGAACGGACGGTCTTGAGGGGGATGGTTCACGAACATCTCCTTTGATGAGCGGTGGCGGGGAGCCCAACCACTGTGTCGGACTTGGATCGTTTCAATACGAACGGAAATCTTGTGCGTACTGCTTTGCCTGGGGTTGGAGCCGGCCAGCGGACTGGCGGCAGGAGCCGGAACGGAAGGTTGACGCCTCGGGTGTTGCGATCTGGGGTGGTGATGCGGACCGCCCATGTGACCGCTCACAGGTTTATCAGTACAACGTTATAGAGGTCAAGGATTCCTGGTGCTTTTCTGGGAGTTTCTGATGTCACGTGTGTTGTTTTGGGCGAAAATTCCCTGCCTTGAGCGTTCCGGCATGACGCAGCCAAAGCCATCAGCTTTGTATCGCTATTGATAATGACTATCGTTAGCGATATGACAACAACTCATTCACATCCCGCGCTTATGCGCCCTTGCCAACGGGCACTCCCGGCAGTTCTCGCGGTTTCGGCACTTCTCCTCACGGCGTGCGGGGCTGCCCCTGGCGACGGCTCCGGACGGTCGCAGAGTGAAGGTGCTGGCTCAGCCGGCACCTCCGCCTCTGGCGGGGCCGGGCAGGCGAAGGAAAGCCAGGCGCCGTCCCCGCGACTGGTCCTGACGAACGACGCAGGTATTACCGTTCTCGACGCGAAGACCCTAAAGCCGGTGGGGGATGCGCCCCTGGAAGGCTTCAACCGCCTCAGCCCGGCGGGCGACGGCCGGCACGTCCTGGTCTCCACCGGAGATGCTTTCCGTATCTTCGACGCCGGCGTGTGGACCGAAGCGCACGGCGACCATGGGCACTCCTATGTCGCCGCACCCCGGCTGACGGAACGGGCCTTCAGCGCCACCAAGGCCGGCCACGTGGTCAACCATGCCGGGATGACAGCTCTGTTCAATGACGGTTCAGGGAAGGTGGAAGTCTTTGATCCGGCTGCGCTGACTGATGCACTCAAGACCGGCCTGCCTGCGACCAGCACCTACACCGCAGCCGAAGCTCACCATGGCGTCGCCATCACACTGGAGGATGGGAAGCTGCTGGTAACCCTTGGGAACGAAGAGGGCCGCAACGGCCTGGCGCTGCTGAGTGCGCCAGCCGGCGATGGCGGGCAGGGGCGCAGTGAACTGCTCCGCAACGAGGAGTGCCCCGGGGTGCATGGTGAGGCCGTGGCGGGAAGTGAAACCGTGGTGGTGGGCTGTGAGGACGGCATGCTGGTCTACCGGGACGGTGCCTTCACTAAGGTTGCAATCCCAGACCCCTATGGCCGCATGGGCAACCAGGCCGGAAGCGCCGCCTCCCCGGTGATCCTCGGCGACTACAAGGTGCACAGGGATGCGGAGCTGGAGAGGCCCACCCGAGTCTCGCTGGTCAACACTGACGCCGGCACGCTGCAGCTCGTGGACCTGGGCACCAGTTATTCGTTCCGCTCCCTGGGCCGGGGTCCGGCCGGCGAGGCCCTGGTGCTGGGCACGGACGGGTCGCTCCATGTCATCGATCCCGCGACGGGCCAGGTCACTGCTGCCATTTCGGTGGTTGGCGCCTGGACGGAACCGGATGCCTGGCAGGATCCCCGTCCCACACTGTTTGTCCAGGGCTCAACGGCCTACATCACGGAGCCGGCCACTTCCAGCATCCACGCCGTTGACCTGAATTCAGGAAAGGTGATCAAGAGCGCCGTGCTGGAACGCGCCGCCAATGAACTCACCGGGGTCACCGGCTGACCTTCTGCGGCTAGGGAGGTTAACTCCCGACGGCGGCCCGGCACCTGGGTGCCGGGCCGCCGTCGGGCGTTGCTCGTTTAGTGGAGTCCGCTTAGGCGAGGACTGCCAGTTTGGAGCCCTTGCGGCCGAACAGGACGCGGTCCACGGATACGCGGCCGGCTCCGGTGAGTGCGAGTGCCAACGCGGCGGCGCCCAGGAGCAGTACCAGTTCGTACCCGCCCTTGTCGGCGAAGACTCCTGCCGAGGCGTGCACCAGGAATAGGGCGCCGATCATGTTCACGGCCAGCAGGCCAGCCACCACGCGGGTGAGTATGCCGAGGATGAGGGCAATGCCGCCGGCGAGCTCGAGGCCTGCGACCAGCGGTGCTGACACGTTGGCTACGGGCACGCCCATCTGGGTGAACGCGGCCTGGGTGCCGGCGATGGTCCATTCATTGAACTTCTGCCAGCCGTGGGCGGCAAAGAGGAAGCCGAGGATGACGCGCAGGATGGTGATGGCGGTGGTGACAAGTCGTGGCTGATTCATAAGTCGAGTCTCCCCGTCCATTGGTTGAAGTGTCAACTAATAGTCCGGAATTGTGTCCTTTGTCATGACTTCCGGCGTCACGGAAGCAGGGCCGCCGGGTGGTAGGTGCCGGCCGTTAGTCTGAAACTGTGCCCAATCAATCCGCCCCCGCCGCCGTGCAGCGTCCCGCCAGCCATACCCGGGAAATCCTGCGGCTCGCCGTGCCGGCATTCGGCGCACTGATCGCCGAACCGCTGTTCCTGCTCGCGGATTCGGCCATTGTGGGCCACCTCGGCGTGGCCCAGCTGGCCGGCGTCGGGCTTGCCTCGGCGGTGCTGCACACCGCCGTCGGCCTGATGGTTTTCCTCGCGTACTCCACCACGCCGGCGGTGGCCCGCGCGATGGGACACGGCCAGTTGGGCAAGGCGCTTGCGGCAGGGCGCGACGGCGTCTGGCTGGCTCTTCTGCTGGGCACCGTCCTGGCGGTGGCCGGCTTCTGGACCGCTGAACCGCTGGTGTCCCTGATGGGCGCGGCGGGCGAGGTTCGTTCATTCGCCGTTGACTATCTGCGTTGGTCCATGCCCGGCCTGGTGGCCATGCTGCTCATCTTTGCCGGCACTGGTGTCCTCCGCGGATTGCAGGACACCAGGACGCCGCTGCTCGTCGCTACCGCAGGCTTTGCCCTGAATATTGTCCTTAACCTGTGGCTGGTCTACGGGCTGGGCTGGTCCGTTGCCGGCTCGGCGGCAGGCACCAGCGTGGCGCAATGGGCCATGGCGGCTATCTATCTGCTGATGGTCCAGCGAAATGCTTCCCGGCATGGCATCAGCCTGTGGCCCGACTGGAGCGGTATCCGCGCGATGACCCGCGTCGGTTCCTGGCTTATGCTCCGCACCCTGAGCCTGCGCATTGCCATCCTGGCCACGGTTGTTGTGGTCACGGGGCAAGGTGCCGTCAACCTGGCGGCGCACCAGCTGGCCATGACCATCTTCTCGTTCCTCGCCTTTGCCCTCGATGCCCTTGCCATCGCCGCCCAGGCCCTGATCGGCAAGGAACTGGGCGCCGCCAACCCTGTCAGGGCGCGGCAACTGACCCGGACCATGATCCGCTGGGGTGTCGGATTCGGCATGGTCACGGGGGCCCTGCTGGCCGTCGCTGCGCCCTGGGCCGGGGCGCTGTTCACTTCCGACGCCGGCGTGCAGTCCGTGCTGACCTACGCCCTGTGGATCCTGGCCGCCGGCCAGCCCATTGCCGGCTATGTTTTTGTCCTGGACGGAGTGCTGATCGGCGCCGGGGACGCCAAGTACCTGGCACTTGCGGGCGTGGTCAACCTCGCCGTCTACATCCCCATGCTTGTAGCCGTTGCGGTCACCGGCATGTCCGCAGTTTCGGGCCTTGTGTGGCTGTGGGCCGCCTTTGCGCTGGGCTATATGGCCGCCCGGGCGCTGACGCTGGGACTGCGTGCCCGGTCGGACCGCTGGATGGTGCTGGGTTCGCCATAGGGCCGGCGGCCACTAAACTGGACCGGTGAACCAACCACTGACACCCACAGATGCTCCCGCCGGCACCGCCCAGCAGGCAGACCTGTGGAAGCCGGTATTGCTCCGGGCCTTGGCCGCACTGGCCTTCGGTGCCGTGACCATTTTCTGGGCCGGACCGTCGGTCCAGGTCATGGGCTGGTCAGGTGGGCTGTATCTGCTGGTCACGGGCCTGCTGGTTCTCTGGGCCATCCCGAAGACCGGCTACGCGCGTGACGGCATGCCCGGCAAAATCCTCTCCGCCGCCGGGGCGGCCCTGGCAGGCGCCGGCGTTGCCGTGGCGCTGCTTCACGGAGACCGCGTCTTTGGCGTAGTTGCGACTGTGGGACTTGGCTTGGCCGGAGCGGTGGAGCTGTACTGCGGACTCCGGTATCGCGGCCGGAGCGTGCTGGCCCGTGACTGGGTGGCCTCGGGCATTATCGGGCTTGGTACCGCTGCGTTCCTGCCTTTCTTCATCAGTCTCGGAGCGCATGCCCTGCTTGGCGTAGCCGGCGGCGGAGCCATCATCTCCGGTGTGCTCTGGGTCCTGTCCGGGCTGTCGCTAAGGCACGATTCCCGGCCCGCCTCCGCGAAGCCGTAAACTAGAAGCGAAAGGTTCTACCCGGCGTAGAAAACACGCCCGGAACAACCCCGCATACATTCGAACCAGCACGCCCTTCGGCATGGCTGTAGGAGAGGAACTACCTTGGCAGACCAGAAACCAGGAAAACCGCGCAATCTGCGGACCTCGGTGAAGGGGCCGCTGATGTTCTCTGCGTTCTGGGCCGTCCTCGCCTTCGTCGCGGTGCTGATCTTCGCTTCCGGCGGCAGTTCGAAGACCCCCCGGTTCGATCTCGCCTTCACGGGCGCAGGCATCGCGTTCATCGTCACGCTGGTGATCGCGGCCATGCTGGCGATGAGCCACAAGGAGAACCCCGAAGGCCTGGGCAAGGGATCGGGCGTCAACCTGAGTTCAGCGCGGAAGCCGTCGCATGGATTCGGGGGACACAGCTCAAGCCAAGCCGGCAGCGCCCCTGAGACTCCGGACTCTGACAGCCCCGGCTCCAGCCACTCCTAGCGCACCGCCTTCCCGCACAGACGGGATACCCGCCAACCGCCTTCCCGCACAGACGGGATACCCGCCAACCGCCTTCCCGTACGCGGAATTCCCGCGCACCGGCTTCTCGCGCGCCGGTCCTGCCCAAGGTCCCCGGCGCTGGCTCAGCGGACCGTCGCCTGCCGCGCCCGGTACGCTGCCACGTGCGCTCGGTTGGCACAGTTCCCGGTGTCGCAATACCGTTTCGACCGGTTGCGGCTGAGGTCCAGGACCACGGCGTCGCAGTCCTCGGCCTCGCACACCAGCATGCGGTCCATTTCCTTGCTGCGGATCACGTCCGCCAGGGCCATGGCGGCTTCGGTGCCCATTCGCTCAGCCAACGGTGCGTCCCTGGCAGTGGCGTGCAGATGCCAGTCCCACTCATCGTGCTTCATCAGCTGGGGGAGCGCGTTGGCATCGCGCAAAAGGCGGTTGACGCCCGCCACAGCAGTGTCTTCATCTGCAGTCCAGAGAGCACCAAGCCGCTCACGCAGTTCGTAGACACTCGACAGCTCCGCCGCATCGCCGGCGCGGGATCCACTGAACCCTTCGGAATGGAGGAAGCCATCCAGCTCTGCCACCGTGGCGAGTAATTCGCGTCCGTTGGCTGCCGTGTTGATCAGGTTGACCACGGTGCGCAGGGCTATTTCGGTGTCAGGGGCAAAGACCATCTTGACTCCTTACTGGGAGCGGGCGTAATGTCAGGACCATTACCCCACTTTACTCCTGACAGGAGGCGTCGGTGACTGCCGCCCCTAACCCCGCAGCCGCGGGCGGATTCCTTGGCTCCGGGCTTGGAATCGCGTTGTTCTCTTCTGCCGTCTTCGGGCTTTCCGGCTCCTTCGCCAAGGCGCTCCTGGAAACCGGCTGGTCCCCGGGCGCTGCCGTGACGGCCCGCCTGACCGGTGCCGCGCTGATCCTCGCAATTCCTGCGATTCTGGCCTTACGCGGACGGTGGTACCAGCTGCGCGACAACTGGGTCACCATCGGTCTTTTCGGCCTGATCGGCGTGGCCGCGTGCCAGCTGTTCTACTTCAATGCCGTAGCCCGACTCTCCGTGGGCGTAGCGCTGTTGCTGGAATACCTGGCTCCTGTGCTCATCGTGCTTTGGCTGTGGGGAGCGAGCAAGAAGCGCCCACGGGCGTTGACCTTCGGCGGGACAGTGCTCTCGCTCGGCGGCCTGATCCTGGTGCTGGACCTCACCGGAACGGTCAAGATCGACATCATCGGGGTCCTGTGGGGGATGGCCGCTGCCGTTTGCCTTGCCATTTACTTCTTCATCACGGCCAAGGAAAATGATTCCCTGCCTCCCATCGTCCTGGCGTCCGTCGGGCTGCTGGTGGGGGCGTCCGTTATGTGGCTGGCGGCCGCCACGGGACTGCTTCCCATGGCCTTCAGCACCGCGGATACCAGGCTGGGCCCTTGGACAGCGCCCTGGTGGGTCTCGCTGGGCGGCCTGATCATCATGGCAACAGTCCTGGCGTACGTTTCCGGCATCGTCGCTGCCCGCGCCCTTGGCTCCAAGGTCGCCTCCTTCGTTTCCCTGACCGAGGTGCTGTTCGCTGTGGTCTGGGCCTGGCTGCTCCTGGGTGAGCTTCCCGGTGCCATCCAGCTCCTGGGCGGAGCCCTCATAGTGGGCGGGGTGGTTCTGGTCCGGCTGGACGAGCTACGCTCCGGAACGGCCGCAGCTGTAGTCGGGACGCGCGCCCCGCTCGAGCACGCGAACGACGTCGAACCTGTGCCCTGAGTGCCGGTTGCCCAGACCCTTACGATCCAGTTAAATGCCGCGGGGGCCCGGACACTGTGATGTGTCCGGGCCCCCGCGGCAGAGCTTCTGCGGTTAGCGTGAAGCCTGGTCCTGCTCGTTGGCGTTCTTGGTGGCCTTCTGGCCGGCATCCTTCAGCGCCTGGATGACCTGGTTCAGCGCCGCGGTGTGCGTGCCTGACCATTCGCCACGGAAGTGGGTGGCGTCCGGGCCTTCCCAGTTGGTGCTGTCCAGCACGCGGGAGAGGTTGGATCGCTGCTGCTCAATCTCGCCGGCACCGGCCTGCAGCTTGCTGCCAAGGGTCCTGAGCTGCTCTACATCTGCGCCCCAAATAGCCATCAGTTTTCTCCTCGTTGTCTTGGATCCGATCCAGATCGGCATCCCCAGTGGCCTCCGGTTGATCCGGAAGATCCATTACCTAGAACCTATCCCGGCCCCAAAATACTGTCGATGGGCACCGCTGCCCATGCTCGACAACATATCGGTGGTTGAGCCCGTCCAATCTCGCTCCCCAACCGCCCCCTCACCCTCGCAAGCTCAGGCAGGGAACCCTGCGGTCGTGGCCCCAGGCTCGAGCACCGCAGGGCTGGGGGTCGATCCGAGGCGTTCCAGAGCCTAGCATGGGCATATGTGCCGGAATATACGAACCCTCCACAACTTTGAACCGCACGCCACCTCTGAGGAAGTGCATGCCGCCGCGCTGCAGTATGTACGCAAGGTCAGCGGCAGCACCAAGCCATCCAAGGCCAACGAGGACGCCTTCGAAGCGGCGGTGCACGAGATCGCCCACATCACCCAACACCTGCTCGATGCGCTGGTCACCCACGCTCCGGCCAAGCACCGGGACGAAGAGGCCGCTAAAGCAAGGGCCCGCGCGGCCGTCCGCTTCGGCACCGCCTGAGGACCTAGCCGCCTGGGGACCTACTTGCCGAAGCTGCGCAGCCGGAGCGAGTTAGCCACCACCAGGACGGAACTCGCCGCCATCGCGGCACCGGCAATCATCGGGTTCAACAGGCCCAGGGCGGCCACGGGAATGCCGATGGCGTTATAGAAGAACGCCCAGAACAGGTTGGTCTTGATGGTGGCCAGCGTCCGCCGCGACAATTCGATCGCCTGTGCCACCTGACCCAGATCGTTGCCCATGACGGTGAGGTCCGCCGCCTCGATGGCCACATCCGTACCGGATCCCATGGCAATGCCGAGGTCAGCCTGCGCCAGCGCGGCAGCATCATTCACGCCGTCGCCGGCCATCGCCACAATGGCCCCGCCCGCCTGGAGCCGTCGGACAGCGTCCACCTTCCCGGCAGGCAGGACGCCGGCATGGACATCGCCAGGGGAAATCCCGACGGCGGCAGCGACCTGTGCGGCCACCGCGGCGTTGTCCCCGGTCAGCAGAATGGGGCGCAGCCCGAGCTTCTTCAGCTTTGCTACGGCTTCGGCGGAGCCCGGCTTTACGGTGTCCCGGAGACTGATGATTCCGGCCGGGGCGCCGTCCACCGCCACCCAGATGGCCGTGGCACCCGTGGCTTCCGCGTCGGCCAGTGCCTCCAGCTGCGCGCCGGAGGGGCTGACGCCGTTCTCCGTGAGCCAGCCGGTGCGGCCTGCCAGGATGACGTGCCCCTCGGTGGTTCCTACCACTCCGCCGCCGGGTGCCGAACGGAAGTGTTCGACGGCGGGAAGCCGCGCGCCGTCGTCGTGCCGGGTTTGTGCCTCCACGGCCGCGGCCGCGATGGCGTGTGCGATCGGGTGCTCCGATGCCGCTTCGACGGCGCCGGCGAGCCGCAGCACCTCCCTGCCCTGGTAGCCGTCAAACGCGAGGGTATTGCCCACGGCGAGTTTTCCGGTGGTAACGGTGCCGGTCTTGTCGAGCAGGATGGTGTCCACCGTGCGGGTGTCTTCCAGGACCTGTGGGCCCTTGATCAGGATGCCCAGCTGGGCGCCGCGGCCGGTTCCGGTGAGCAGCCCCACGGGAGTGGCCAGCCCCAGGGCGCACGGGCAAGCGATGACCAACACGGTAACTGCGGCGGTAAAAGCTGCCCTGAGCTCGGCGGACTCAATCACCGGTCCGTTGAACGCGAGCCACAGCCCAAACGTGAGCACGGCGAGGGCAAGAACTATGGGGACGAACACGGCGCTGATCCGGTCGGCGAGGCGCGCGATGGGGGTCTTCCCGGTTTGCGCCTGCGAGACCAACCGGGCCATCTGGGCCAGCGTGGTTTCGGAGCCCACCCGGGTGGCACGGACCAGGAGCCGCCCGGACGTGTTGATGGTGGCGCCGGTGACTTTGCTCCCTGGCGCTACCTCCACCGGGACGGATTCGCCGGTCAGCAGGGACGCGTCAACAGCTGAAATACCGTCGATCACCTCTCCGTCCGTGGCGATCTTTTCGCCGGGGCGCACCACCACAACGTCTCCCACGCGGAGCTGGTCGGCGGGGACTTTATGTTCGGAGCCCTCGTGAAGGATGGTGGCATCCTTGGCGCCGAGATTCAGCAACGCCTTGAGGGCGTCGCCGGCCTTCTGCTTGGCGTTGGCTTCGAGGAACCTGCCAAGGAGCAGAAAGGTGGTGACCACGGCGGCCACTTCGAAGTAGAGGCCCGCGGACTCCATCCCATCCATGGCCGGCTGGGCGGTCAAGCCGGGATCCGTGGCGAGCTGCCACACACTGAACAGGTACGCCGCGGCGACGCCAATCGAGACAAGCGTGTCCATGGTGGACGCCAGATGGCGCGCATTCACGGCCGCAGCGCGGTGGAAGGGCCAGGCCGCCCAGCTGACCACCGGAAGTGCCAGGGCCCCGGCTACCCAGCCCCAGTTGGGAAACTGAAGTGCCGGGACCATCGAAATTGCCAGGACAGGGAGTGTCAGGATCGCGGCCACGATCAGGCGCGGGCGTAGTTGGGCCGCGGTTCCGCCGTGTTGCATGTGGTCTGTGTGATCGCCTGACGCGGCGCCATGGGACACATGCTCGGCGTGCTCGCTCGTGCCTCGCTTAGACGCACGCTGCCGCATGTCTCTCATGTCGCCGCTGTGGTCGCGTTCCGTTTCGTCATCGGCGTCGTGGTGCTCGTGGCTGGCACTTTGGCTCGGATAGCGGGGGAGGCGGACTTTTGCCTTGTAGCCCGTGGCGTTGACCGTGTCCACAATTTGCTGGTCCGTGATGCCGGCCGGGACGGTGACGTGGGCGGATTCCAGCGGCAGGTTGACGGAAGCTTCGACGCCGTCGAGTTTGCCCAGCTTCTTTTCCACGCGGTTCACGCAGGAGGCGCAGGTCATGCCCTCAATGTCCAGTTCAAGCACCCGGTTTTGGGGTTGATGATGGAGATGGTCTGTGCTCATAGTGGATCCCCTGTTAGGACAGCGTTACGCGTTGTTGGCAACAACCAGGTAGCCGGCTTCGGCTACCGCTTCGCCGATCTCGGACGGCGACAGCTGCTGGCTTGAGGTGATGGTGACGGTGGAAATGCCGCCGGCGTTGAGTTCGACGTCGACCGTTTCAACCCCTGCGAGCGATTCAAGTTCCTCGCTGACGGACGAAACGCAGTGGCCGCAGGTCATACCGGACACGTTGACGGTGGTGGAGGTGGTGCTCATGGCTGGCTCCTTGAAACGGGACCGGCGGTGGCCGGCCGTGAATGGGTGGTCGGTAGCGGGTGGTCAGCGCAGGAGGCGCCCGATGGCCTCCGTGGCTTCCTTGACTTTGACGTCTATGGCCTCAGCGCGAAGGGCCGGATCGGGTTCGCCCGCGGCGCCCACCACGCAGTGGCCGATGTGCTCTTCAACGAGTCCCAGGCTGACGGCGTGCAGGGCCTTGGTAACCGCGGAGACCTGGGTCAGGATGTCGATGCAGTACTTGTCCTCATCCACCATCCGGGCGATGCCGCGGACCTGGCCCTCGATTCGCTTGAGCCGGCGCAGGTAGGCGTCTTTGTTTGCGGTGTAGCCATGCGGCGGCGCCGGGGCAATGCCGGAGTGGGGTGTCAGGGTTTCCTGCGAAGGTTCCATGCTGACAACTTATACCCGGTGGGGGTATAGCGCAAGTACCCCCTAGGGGTATTTTATTCCTAAGCGCGCGACGCGCGTCCGGGGCTGGCGTAGCCGTGGAAGGGCACAAAAAAGCTCCGGAGTGCGTTATTGGGGGATACGCACTCCGGAGCAGCATTTGGGCAGAATCGCCAGCCGTTGCGGCCGGATCCCTCTGCTTGAACTAGCTTACTTGCCAGTACTGCCGTCCGCTACCACCTCGAATAACTACTTTCGCTTTATTATTCGGTCACCCGGAAACCTCCCCGAATGGGGCAGGCAACAGGTGCCGGGTCAGGCTCCCGGCTCAGGCATCGTCCTGATGGGCCGGCCTCCGGTAGGGAACCACCAGCACGGGACGGCTTTGATGATGCGTCAACCAGAGTCCCACCGATCCGTTGAGCAGTTCGGAGATCCGGTGGGTCAGGCCGCGCTCCGATGTTCCAACAATGATCATGGGGGAGTTGCTTTCAGCGGCGAGCCGGGCAAGGGCGCGGCCCGGATCGCCGGCGAGGGTCCGCAGCGTCCAGTCCACGGGGGTGCCCAACCCCGCGGCATCAGCCACGGCTACGGTGATCACCGCCCTGAGTTCCGTCGTGACCGAGCGGATATCGTCGTCGTCCTTGTCCGGGTGCAGCGAAAGCCGGTGCGCGGATCTGGTTGGATCCCATTCGACCAGGTAGCTGGCCTCGTCAATATAGGCGAACAGCAACGGCGCTGACAGTCGGGCCGCAAGGGCCGTGGCGGTCTTCAGCACCTCGGGATGCTGATCGGGCAACACGCCCACCAGGAGTGGAGGCGGGCCACTGAAACGTTCTGGACTCATAAGGCCATTCTGTGCCTGCACGGACCGCTTGAACAGGGCCGCGGGGGCCGACGGAAACGGACGCCTCAAACGGGCGACGCCGAGACCACCACGTTCTTGCCCCACGGGTCTTCCGTGTAGCAGCTGATCAGGACCACGCGGCTGGGCACCATGTCCCAGATGGGGCTGTCTTTGAGACTGTCCTTGAGGTAGGTGGTGACGCTGTCCACGCGGTAGGGGATGGTGCCGGTTTCCATGACGACGTCGAACGTGTCGCCGACGGCGGCTGCGGAGCTGAGGTGGTTGAACGGGGCATCCCGGCCCTCCCAGCTATGCCCGATGATGTACGTCGTGTTGCCCGACCCGTTGCCGGGAGTCCCGAACGGTGTCAGCCAATACCCGTCCATAGTGGTGGGCGGCACGATCGTCTGGCTTTCGACGGCGCTGCTGTCCGGCGCCAGCGGATGCACGGCCGTGTCCATCGCTGCTTTCGGATAGACGATCCGCTGCGGGGCCGAGGCCTCAGGGAGGACCGGGCCGGTGGCCACGGGTGCCGCCGCAACCGGCGCGGAAACAGGCGGTGCGGTTGGAGACTGCGCGGTTGGGTGGCCCGAAACGGCAAGGGGTAACGGCAGCTGGATCGATGAGGTACCGGAAGAGTAGCCTGCAGTGCTCGTTCCCGGTGTTGCGGCGCCGTGCTGGTCCAGCAGCGGCCCACCGAACGTGAAGGACAGGAAGGCCAGGACACCGCAGGCCAGGATGGCGATGTCTCCGCGGTTCAGGCCGCGGGGCCGTTTCGGCACTTCGTGCCGTCCGGTTTGCTTTGCCACGATGCTCCTCACGCCGTTGGAAAGTGTGCTTACAGGAAGGGCGCCCCGCCTTGAGTTGGCGGGGCGCCCTGCGTGTCAGCTCGGCCCAGTCCGAGCTGCGGCCTAGTCTGCCTTTGGTTCCAGGGACCTGCGGCGTACGGCCACCAGTGCGCCGGCGCCGAGCATCAGGCCCAAGCCCGCGAGCCAGGTAGGAGCGCTCTCGGCTCCGCCAACTGAGGTCTGCGCGTTATAGCCCTGGTTGGTGCCCTGGCTAACCGCCGCTGCCCCGGCGCCGGCAGGGGTCTGTACGGTGGGGGTGACTGTGGTGACTGGCGTCTGGACAACGGCTGCCGACTCCAGCACCGGCGTCTCCACCACGGCCGGGGGGACCACTACGGGCTCTTCGGCGGGCGGGACGACGGCGGGCGGCACCACGACTGGCGGGACCACCACAACGGGCGGCACTACTACCGGTGGGACCACCACAACGGGCGGTAGCGTCACGCTTTCACAGCCATTGGCAAAGTCCGCCATCCCTTGGGCGTCCCAGTTCAAGCCGGCAGGCAGCAGTGCATTGGGCGGGATGATGTCGTCGGAGTGTCCACTATGGGCACCCAGGCCGTTCACCCCGTTGAGGTCGATACTGATGTCATGTCCGTTGTGGCAGAGAGTGAAGTTGTCTGCCGCGCTGGCCGGGGCCGAGACGGTGAGCAATGCCAGCCCCATGACCCCCAGTGTTGCTAAGGTGCGTTTCATTGTTTTCTCCCCAGATTGTCTGAAACGGACCATGATGAGGGGGAGTAGCGGTGGCTCTGAGTGCCCCAGCAGCACGGTCAGCTTGCTTGTCTGTTCAGGCTAGGGGCGGCGGACAGGTGCGGTCGCGGGTATCGGGTACTCGTCTTTGTGCCACGTTGACCTGCGGCGATACCTGCCTGTACGCGAAAACGGGAGCCCGCCACTGGAATGTTGCCACCCTTGAACGTGGACAGGGCGGCGCCTAACGTTGAAGCATACGAAAGGTGCGTGACCGGCATGGAAATCTACATGTGGTGGCTGGATCTGAACCTGCAAACCAAGGAATGGCTGCGGGAAAACCTCCGTGCGCTGGAACTGCCGTTACCGGTGCTGCAGGGCATCGCCGAAGCCGGCGGCCCGCACCCGGGTACCCCGGTGGCTGTCCTCACCGAAGCCGACTGGGATTTCATCGAAACGCAGTCCGAATTCGTGGACTGACAGGGCGCCGCCGGCACGGCCCAAGCGTCCAGTCCATGCAGGACCAATACACCCGAGCCAGTCCACATAGCGAAGAAAAGCGTTGCGGCCCTCCGGCCGGGGTGGTTGCATGGGTGCATGGCAACCGCAGAGAACTTTGTCTTAGCGATCGGGACCAAAAAAGGCCTCTGGCTGGCCACCAGCCAGGACCGTAAGCAATGGTCCTTCTCCGGCCCGCATTTCCTGATGAGCGAAATCCCCAGTATCGGGATCGACACGCGGGACGGCCGGACCCGGATCATGGTGGGTGTCAGGTCCGAGCACTGGGGACCCACCGTGGCCCACTCCGATGACCTTGGCGCCACCTGGACCGAACCTGAACAGGGCGCCATCACGTTTCCCGAGGACACTGGCGCGGCGGTGGAGCGCATCTGGCAGATCTACCCGGACGCAGAGTCGCGGCCAGGGGTGGTGTGGGCAGGTGCCGAACCGATTTCGGTCTGGAAATCCACTGATGGCGGCGAGCATTTCGAGCTCAACCGCGGGCTCTGGGACCATCCTCACCGCAGCGACTGGGGTGCGGGTTACGGCGGGGCCGCCGCGCACTCCATCGTGGTGAATCCGGCGGGGGACAACGTCCACGTCGCCATGAGCACCGGTGGTGTGTACCGCTCGCTCGACGGCGGTGCGTCGTGGGAGCCCCGCAACAAGGGTATCTCGGCCTACTTCATGCCGGACCCCAATCCTGAATTCGGCCAGTGCGTCCACAAGATCGCGGCGGATGCTGCTGTGGAAGGACGGCTGTACGCGCAGAACCATCACGGCGTCTACCGCACGGATGACAACGGCGAAAACTGGGACTCCATCGCCGACGGCCTTCCGGCCGACTTCGGGTTTGTGATGCTGACGCACCCCCGGCGCGAGGGCACAGCCTGGGTTGTGCCGCTCAAAGCCGACGGCGAGCGGATCCCGCCGGATGGCAAGCTTGCCGTGCACCGAACGGACGATGCCGGGGCCAGCTGGAAGCGCCTGGATACAGGGCTGCCCGAGGGCGAGTACAACAGTGTGCTCCGTGACGCCGCGGGCGTGGATTCAGCCGAGCCGGCCGGTGTTTACTTTGGAACCCGCGGCGGCACGGTGTACGCCAGTGCGGATGAAGGGGAGACGTTTGCTGAAGTTGTCAGCCATCTCCCCGATGTCCTGTGCGTCCGCGCCGCTGTGGTCGCCGGGGCTGGACTGGCGGTTCCGGACACGGTGGCGGCCCGCGGTGCCTGACATCAGCGTGGTACTGCCCAGCATTCTCCAGCCGCTGGCCGGCGGGCAGTCCATCCTGACTGCGCCCGCCGACGCGACGGTGACCGTGGGAAGCCTGCTGGATACGGTGACTGGGGGTTACCCGGTGCTGGCCAGAAGGCTGCGGGACGAAGCGGGAGCGCTTCGCCGGTACGTGAATATATACGTTGCCGGCGACGAAGTGCGCCGGCTCCAGGGCCTGCAAACCGAGGTGTCGCCCGGGCAGGAGGTGCTGATCATCCAGTCGGTGGCTGGAGGTTAAGGCCGAAGCGTCTCGTGGGCGATCCGGTCCGGCTGAGCCGTGCGGCGGGCAGTCCTGACTGACTGCGCCCGCCGTCGCGGTGCAAGATTCCGCGGTGCAAGCTCTGCCCTGCAAGTTTCCTGGGGCCGGTTCCGCAAGGAGGTACTCCCGCAGAGGCCCGGGTCCGGGTCAGGCAATCCGCCAGACGCTGCATTCGTCCGTATTGATCGCTTTCCGCGAGCCGGTGTGATGGTCCATGATCCAGACAACGCCGATTCCCGGTGCTGTCTCCTGGACAAGGCCTCGGCGGATGACCACGTCGTCATAGCTGGGGCCTACGGAGAGGCGGGCTTCGATTTCATCGCCGCGGTGGAGCTGGTCCAGGGCGCGGATTCTTGTTACATGGGCTTTGGCTTCCTTCAACATGGGGGCCTCCTGGCTGGAGCTGGTGCCTGCGAATGCCGGCACTTCCAGTGTGGCGGGGCAATGTTGCGCCCGCGTTTCCTCAACGTTAGGAGCCGGTTAGTTCTCGGCGATCGATTCGTTTCCGGTGCCGGCGATACCCTGCCGGAAAGTCAGGCCGCGACACTGCTGCGGTACGTGGCCAGGAACGCCGCGATCCTGCGCACGGCTTCTTCGATGTCCAGGACCGATGGAAGGATCACAAAACGGAAATGGTCCGGTGCCGGCCAGTTGAAGGCGGTGCCGTGGGAGACCAGGATCTTCTGGTCCTGAAGGAGGTCCAGGACAAACTGTTCGTCGCTGGTGATCGGGTAAAGTTCCGGGTCCAGGCGGGGGAACAGGTACATGGCCCCGGCGGCGGGCACGCACGTTACGCCGGGAATTGCCGTCAGGAGCCTGTATGCGAGGTCGCGCTGTTCGCGCAGCCTGCCACCGGGCTTCACCAGGGCATCGATACTCTGATAGCCGCCCAGGCAGGTCTGGATCGCGTGTTGGGCGGGCACGTTGGGGCACAGGCGCAGGGAGGCCAGCAGTTCCAGCCCCTCCCGGTAGCCGGCGGTGGCGGCCAGCGGCCCGGTGATGGCCACCCAGCCAGACCGGTACCCGGGCATGCGGTAGGCCTTGGACAGGCCGCTGAAAGTCAGGCAGCACACGTCTTCTGCCACGGAGGCCGTGTGGATGTGCTGGGCTTCCTCGTAGAGCACTTTTTCGTAGATCGTCGGAGAACAGGACCAGGTTGTGTTTCCTGGCCAGGGCCGCGAACTGCTCCAGGATGTGCCGGGGGTACACGGCACCTGTGGGGTTGTTCGGGTTGATGATCACGATGCCTTTGGTGCGGCGGGTGATCTTGGCTTCGACGTCGGCCATATCGGGCCACCATTCCTCGGCTTCGTCGCAGAGGTAGTGCACCGGTTTGCCGCCGGTCAGGGTGACGGCCGCCGTCCACAGGGGATAGTCAGGCGCCGGGACGAGGATTTCGTCGCCGTTTTCCATAAAGGCCTGCAGGCACATGGAGATGAGCTCGCTGACGCCGTTGCCGATGAAGATATCCTCCACACCGATCTGCATCAGGCCGCGGGTCTGGTAGTACTGCGAAATGGCCGTCCGGGCGGAGAAGATCCCCTTGGAATCGCTGTAGCCCTGGGCACCTCTCAGGTGGTGGATCATGTCCACCACCACGGACTCCGGCGTCTCCAGTCCGAAGGGGGCGGTGTCCCCCAGGTTCATCTTGAGGATGCGGTGCCCCTCGGCCTCCATGTTCTTGGCGGCCTGGAGGATGGGCCCGCGGAGCTCATACCGGACGTTCTGGAGTTTGCTGGAGTGTTGCATGGCGCGCATGGTTGATCATTTCACAGCAGTATGGTTCACCGCACGGATGGTCCAGTGTGAAGACGGCTCCTAGCTGGGGCTTTACGCGTTCAGGCCTACCGCCCGCGCTGCTGCCGGGCAAGAATGGGCACTATGCAACTTCCCGTGATGCCTCCCGTTTCGCCGATGCTCGCCAAGGCCGTCAGCCGAATTGGTGGTATCCCGGAAAGGGGTGCCCTCAGCTACGAGCCCAAATGGGACGGGTTCCGGTCCATTATCTTCCGCGACGGCGACGAGGTGGAGATCGGCAGCCGCAACGAAAAGCCCATGACCAGGTATTTTCCTGAGCTGGTGGAGGCCCTGAAGGAGAACCTGCCGCCCCGCTGTGTGCTGGACGGTGAGATTGTCCTGGTGGGGTCAGCCGGTGACCGGCTGGACTTCGATGCCCTGCAGCAGCGCATCCATCCCGCCGCCAGCCGCGTGAAGCTTCTCGCGGAACAGACGCCGGCCAAGTTCGTGGCCTTTGACCTGCTTGCCCTGGGCGACGACGACTACACCGGCCGGCCTTTCGCCGAGCGTCGGGCAGCGCTGGAAAAGGCTCTCAAAGGCAGCAAGGCTCCCGTCCACGTCACCGCTGCGACCCAGGACAAAACCGTCGCTGAACAGTGGTTCCGGCAGTTTGAGGGCGCTGGCCTGGACGGGATCGTGGCCAAGCCGCTGGACGGCTCCTACCAGCCGGACAAGCGCGTGATGTTCAAGGTCAAACACGAACGCACCGCCGACTGCGTGGTGGCCGGCTACCGCGTGCACAAAAGCGGCCCGGACGCGATCGGCTCCCTCCTGCTGGGACTGTACAAGGACGACGGCGGCCTAGCCAGCGTGGGCGTGATCGGCGCCTTCCCGATGAAGCGCCGCCAGGAATTGTTCGCGGAACTCCAGGCGCTGGTCACCGACTTCGACGGACACCCCTGGGCCTGGGCCAAGCAGGGGGAAGGCGAACGGACCCCGCGCAACGCGGAAGGCAGCCGGTGGAGCGCCGGCAAGGACCTGTCCTTTGTACCGCTGCGGCCCGAGCTGGTGGTGGAGGTCAGGTACGACCACATGGAAGGTGATCGTTTCCGGCATACCGCGCAGTTCAACCGCTGGCGGCCCGACCGGGACCCCGAATCCTGCACGTACGAACAGCTGGAGGAACCGGTCAGCTTCGATCTTGCCTCGGTCCTGGACGCCGGCCGGCCGTAGGCGTCCGGTGCCCCGTAGGCACCCAGGCCGCCTGCCGCCGTCGTACTCGCTCCCTGAATGGCCCATTTTTCAACGGGGAAAGCCCGCCATTCCGTGGAATGGCGGGCTCTCCGGTCTCAAAACTGGGCTGGTGCGTTACTTCAAGCCGAGCTGCTTCGTGGGGACCTTGAAGGTTTCCTTGGCCGTCAGGGCGGAGATGGCCGCGATGCCGCAGATGACGGCGGTGAAGATGCTGATCTGGACCCAGCCGCCGGGCTTGATGCCGCCCATCGCTGCCACGATCGCCGGGGCGAAACCTGCCATCAGGAAACCCAGCTGGGTGCCGATCGCCAGGCCGGAGAAGCGGACTTTGGTGCTGAACATCTCGGCGTAGAACGAGGGCCAGACCGCGTTGGAGGCCGCGTAGCCGAAGGAGAAGAAGCCGATGGCCGCGAGGAACATCAGCGGGATGCTGCCGGATTCCAGGCTGAGCAGGAACACCGGCGTCAGGATGGCGCTGGCCACGGCGCCGTAGATGAAGACCGGCTTACGGCCGATCCGGTCCGCGAGTTTGCCGAACAGCGGCTGGGTGCCCAAAGCGACCAGGTTGGCGCCGACCACCAGCCACAGCGTGGTGGTGCCGTCAACGCCGGCAACGGTTTTGGCGTAGCTGATGGCGAGTGTGCCGAACACGGTGGAGACGGCAGCGATGAAGGCACAGCAGACCACGCGGAGCACGTCGCGCCAGTGGTCCTTGAGGAGGTCGGCGACCGGCAGCTTGGAGATCTGCGCGGTCTTCTGGGCTTCCTCGAACGCCGGCGGCTCGTGCAGGGTGCGGCGGATAAAGAAAGCAACAAGAACGACGACGGCGCTGAGCCAGAACGGGACGCGCCAGCCGATGCCGTACTTGATCTCGTCCGGGAGGGCAAGGACTGGGATGAAGACGAGGGCGGCGAGGATCTGGCCGCCCTGGGTGCCGGTGAGGGTCCAGGAGGTGAAGAAGGAGCGGCGGTTGTCCGGTGCGTGTTCCAGCGTCATGGATGATGCGCCGGCCTGCTCGCCGGCGGCGGAGAGGCCCTGGCAAAGCCGAGCCAGCACCAGCAGGGCGGGAGCCCACCAGCCCACGGTGTTGAAATCGGGCAGGCAGCCGATCAGGAACGTCGAGGCTCCCATCAGCAGCAGCGTGAACATCAGGACCTTCCGCCGGCCTACGCGGTCACCAAAGTGACCCAGGATGACGGCGCCCACCGGCCGTGCCACGTAGGCGAAGCCGAAGGTGGCGAAGGACATGATTGCAGCGTTTGCTCCGGCGTCCGGGAAGAACACGGTGGGGAAGATCAGGGCTGCTGCGGAACCGAAGATGAAGAAGTCGTAGTATTCGACGGCGCTGCCCAGGAAGCTGGCGAGGGCTGCCTTCTTTGGCGTCCCGGCAGGGGCAACAGTGCCCGGCCCGGCGGACGGAAGTGTCTGGCTCATGGAGTTCCTTAGATGTGACGACGTTGTCGCGGATGGATCTGGAGGGTCGCAGCCGCAGCGGCCTGAGTGGAGCTGGTGCGGTGCGGCTGGAGTCCGTGGAAAGACCCGGACCAGTAGCCACATGGTGGGAGCTACTTGTGCGATACAGCAATGATGGCTGTGAGCGCAGTCACTTGTCAAGAAAATAATCACCATCTAGAAATAGTTCCCACGATGTGGCAACATCGACGTATGAGTGTGAATCAAACCACAGCGCCCGATGACGTCGCCGCTGATCCAAAGACGCCCAAGGGTGACCGTACGGACATGGTGGGCAAGGCCCTGGGCCTGCTGGTCCTCCTGGGTGACGAACCGCGTGGGGCCAGTGCCGCGGAGATCTCGCGCCGCGCCGATCTCCCCTTCAGTACCACCTACCGCCTACTGGGATCCCTAACGCGGGACGGATTTGTGGACTACGAGCCGGACGGCCGCCGCTACCACCTGGGCCTGCGGATCTTCCAGCTGGGGCAGCGGGTCTCCAACCATCACGGATTTGCCGGCACGGCGCTGCCGGTCCTTCGCCGCGTGACCGAGCAGACTGGAGAGGCCACCATCCTCAGCGTCCGCGACGGCCACCACCACCTGACGGTCAACAAGGTGGACGGCCCGCAGACCTTCCGCGTCACGAGTGATCCCGGGCATCTGGGCGCCCTGCACGCGACGGCCGTGGGTAAAGCGCTGGTGGCTTTTGCCGAGGATGCGGAGCGTAAGGCGCTGCTCGAGGAGCTCGAGCTGGATTCCCTCACCGAGCGCACCATCACGGATCGGGCCGCCTTCCGTGCGGAAATCGAGAAGGTGCGCCGGCAGGGATATGCCGTGATGGACGAGGAGAACGAGAACGGCATGCGCGCCGTGGCTGTGCCGCTGCTCAATTCCCAGGGCCATGCGTTCGCCTCCCTGGCCACCGCGGTTCCCGTCTTCCGCCTCAGCATCGAAGCCCTGCAGGCCCATGTGCCCCTGCTGCAGGATGCCGCAGCAGAGCTGGCAGCGCGGTTGCCACAGCGGTAATTTACTCCGCAAATGTTCATATGTAGAACAAGCGTGCGAGAAGTGAACAAGTGTTGTACTGTAATCCCAATCACCCGACCCGCCGCGGACGCCCCGAGCGCCGTCGCCCGCCGGGTGCCGTATCAAAGGAGCTGCCCGGATGAGCAATCGAACTGAGTCCTACCTCGTGGGACTGGTCGGCGACGGTGTTATGCCGTCACTCACTCCCCCCATGCACGAACGCGAAGGCGATGTGCTGGGCCTGCGCTACCTCTACCGCCCCATTGACCTGCTGGAGCTCGGGCTTTCCGGCGATGCCGTGGGGGACCTGCTCAAGAGTGCCCGCAGCCTGGGCTTCAACGGCCTGAACATCACCCATCCGTGCAAGCAGCTTGTGCTGGCGCACCTGGACGAGGTCTCACCGGATGCCCTCAGGCTCGGCGCCGTCAACACCGTGGTCATCGAGGACGGACGCTTCATCGGCCACAACACCGACTTCTCCGGCTTCGCCGCCGCGCTCGCCTCCGGCCTTCCGGGCGCGCGGCTGGACCGCGTTGTCCAGCTGGGCGCGGGAGGGGCGGGTTCCGCCGTCGCCTACGCCCTGCTCACCGCCGGCGTGAAGGCGCTGGACCTGGTGGACGTGGACCCCGTCCGCTGCGCGGCACGCGCCGCAGAGCTGGCCGGCTTTTTCCCGGACAGCACCGTCACGGCGCGTACGACGGCGGAGCTGCCGCAGCTGCTGCCGCTGGGCGACGGTCTGGTGCACTGCACGCCCGTAGGTATGGCCGCCCACCCGGGAGTCCCGCTGGACCTGGACCTGCTGGAAACGCGGCACTGGGTGGCGGACATCGTCTACCGCCCGATCGATACCGAACTGGTCCGCGGCGCCCGTGCCAAAGGCTGCGAGGTCCTGGACGGTGGCCGCATGGCCGTAGGGCAGGCGGCGGATTCCTTCCGGATCTTTACCGGGCTGGAAGCCGATGCGGAACGCATGCGCAGCCATTTCCTGGAACTTGTGGCTAAGGAAGAGGTGGCTGCCTGATGCGCACCGGAATCGCCACGGTCTGCTTCTCCGGCACCCTGAAGGAAAAGATGCAGGCCTGCGCCATCGCCGGCTTTGACGGGATCGAAATCTTCGAGCAGGACCTGGTTACGTCGCCTCTCATGCCCGAGGACGTCCGCAAAATGGCGGCCGACCTTGGCCTCACGCTGGATCTTTACCAGCCGTTCCGCGACTTCGACAGCGTCTCCGAAGACCTCCTGGCCGCCAACCTCCGGCGCGCCGACGGAAAATTCAAACTCATGGCGCGGCTGGGCATGGACACCATCCTGGTCTGCTCCAACGTTGCCACCGCCAGCATCGACAGCGACGATCTCCGGGTGGAACAGCTCGGCAAACTGGCTGCGCTGGCGGGGGACCACGGCGTCAAGGTTGCCTACGAGGCCCTGGCCTGGGGCAAGTACGTCAGCGACTACGAGCACGCCCACAAGCTGGTGGAAGCCGTGGACCACCCCAACCTGGGCACCTGCCTGGACTCCTTCCACATCCTGTCCCGCAACTGGGACACCGCCCCCATCGAGGCCTTCAACCCGGAAAAGATCTTCTTCGTCCAGGTGGCCGACGCCCCCAAGCTCTCCCTGGACGTCCTCTCCTGGAGCCGGCACTACCGGGTCTTCCCGGGCGAGGGCCAGTTCGAGCTCGCCAAGTTCATGGGCCACGTGGTCCGGGCGGGGTACAGCGGCCCGGTGTCGCTGGAAATCTTCAACGACGTCTTCCGCCAGTCGGACGTGGAGCGCACCGCCGTCGACGCCATGCGCTCGCTCATCTGGCTGGAGGAACAGAGCGCCAAGTGGCTGGATGCTGCTTCTGACGGTGACAGTGGCGGTGCCGGTGGCACTGTTGCTGGTGGTCCTACGGCCCACGGCCGCCGTCGTTATCCCATGGAACTGGCCACGCTCCCGCAGGTAGCCGAACCGGCAGGATACAACTTCGCCGAGGTCAGGGCCGCGGACACCAAGGGGCTGGAAACGGTCCTGGGCCAGCTCGGCTTCGAATTCAACGGCCGGCACCGCACCAAGGACGTGCAGCTCTGGAGCATGGGCCACGCCCGGGTGATCATCAACGAGGCCGCACACGTCGAGGGAGACGCGTCAGCGGGGGATGCGTCGCCCGCCATCGCCGCTTTGGGGTTTGACGTCGCCTCCCCGGTCATTGCCTCCGCCCGGGCCCAGCAGCTCAAGGCCCCCGCGGTCCCGCGCAAGAGCCAGGCCAACGAGGAGGTGTTCCAGGGCTTCGCCGCCCCGGACTCCACCGAGATCTTCCTGTGCCAGGGCACCTCGGACGGCACCGCGGCCTGGACCAGTGAATTCGGGGAGGGGCTGGAGAAGCCGTCCGCCGGAGCCACCGCCATGATTGACCACGTCAACCTGGCACAGCCGTGGCAGCATTTTGACGAGGCCGTCCTCTTCTACACCAGCGCCCTCGCCCTGGAGCCCCAGCCGTTCGCGGAGGTTCCCAGCCCCACCGGCCTGGTCCGCTCGCAGGTCATGGCCACCGGGGACCGCACCGTGCGGCTGGTGCTGAACCTGGCGCCGCTGAACCAGCAGCGCAAGACCTACCAGGAACACATCGCCTTCGCGGTGGATGACCTGGTGGCCACCGCGAGGGACTGCAGGTCCCGCGGCCTGGAGTTCCTGCAGATCCCGGCGAACTACTACGAGGACCTGGACGCACGGTTCGGCCTGGCACCGGACTTTCTGGCCACGCTGCAGGACCTGAATCTTCTGTATGACCGGGACGCCGACGGCGAGTTCCTCCACTTCTATACGGCCACCGTGGGCAGTGTGTTCTTCGAAATGGTGGAACGCCGCGGCGCCTACGACGGCTACGGCGCCCCCAACGCCCCGGTGCGCCACGCAGTCCAGTACGACCACCTGCAGCACCGCTAGGACAGCACCACCCACCCGCAAAAACCATCAACACTCAGCAGCAACAACCAGAGAAAAGGAGGCCGCAGTGGAGACACAGCAGGATCTCAGTGCAGAGATCAACGCCATGGGCGACGCCTACGCGCGGGCACTCAAGGATGGCGCGCCGGCCGAAACCCAGCCCCGGCTGGACTATGCGCCCTACCGCAGCAGCATCCTGCGGCACCCCACCAAAAGCCTCCACCACGCAGACCCGGAAACCATCGAGCTGTACTCGCCGGCGTTCGGCCACCAGGACGTGCACGCCCTGGAGTCGGACCTGACCATCCAGCACAACGGCGAACCCCAGGGTGAGCGCATCATTGTGGCCGGCAAGGTCCTGGACGGTGACGGCCGCCCCGTGGCCGGGCAGCTCGTGGAGATCTGGCAGGCCAATGCGTCCGGCCGCTACATCCACAAGCGTGACCAGCACCCGGCCCCGCTGGACCCCAACTTCACCGGTGTGGGCCGCTGCATCACGGGCCCGGACGGCTCGTACCGGTTCACCACCATCAAGCCCGGCGCCTACCCCTGGAAGAACCATGTCAACGCCTGGCGCCCGGCCCACATCCACTTCTCGATGTTCGGCACGGAGTTCACCCAGCGCATCGTCACCCAGATGTACTTCCCCGGAGATCAGCTGTTCCCTCTGGACCCCATCTACCAGTCCATCGTGGACCAGGATGCCCGCGACCGGCTGGTGGCCAGCTATGACCACAACCTGACCGAACCCGAGTGGGCGCTGGGCTACAACTGGGACATCGTCCTCACCGGCTCCAAGCGGACCTGGACCGAAAACGAAGCGCTCGGCGCAGCAGGAGATGAGGAATAACGTGAGCCCAACCACCAAGCTTGTTCCCACCCCCGGGCAGACCGTGGGCCCGTTCTACGGGTACGCGCTGCCGTTCGAGAAGGACAACGAACTCCTGGCGCCCGGCTCGCCCGGCTCCATCCGCCTCCAGGGCACCGTGTACGACGGCGCCGGGGAAACCATCCCGGACGCCATCCTGGAGATCTGGCAGCCCGACGCCGACGGCAGGATCGTGCAGCAGACCGGTTCCCTGGTCCGCGACGGCTACACCTTTACCGGCTGGGGCCGCGCCTCCGTGGGCCACTCCGGCGTGTACACGTTCACCACCGTAAACCCGGGCCCCACCGAGTCCGGAGCGGCACCCTTCATCTCCGTGGCTGTGTTTGCCCGTGGCCTCATGAACCGCCTGTTCACCCGCCTGTACCTGCCGGAGAACGAGGAAGCCCTCGCCACGGACCCGCTGCTCAGCTCGCTGGACCCGGAGCGCCGCAAGACGCTCATTGCCCGCCGCGATCCCGACGGCGGACTCACCTGGGACATCCGCCTGCAGGGCGACGGCGAAACAGTCTTCCTGGATTTCCAGTGAACGAGACCCCCGGCACGGGAGGTACCGTCCGCTTCGGAAGCGCAGCCGACGGCGACGTCGGCCTGCTGAGCCCGGTCTCGGCGTCGCCCCTGGTGACGGCGCTGACCGGTGACCGTGCCGTGCTGGCGGCGATCCTCGCCGTCGAGTCCGGTTGGGCCGCGGTGCTGGAAAAGGCGGGCCTGGCGCCTGCCGGTGCCGCCGCCGTCGTGGCCTCCGCCGCCGAGGCGGGACGCTACGACGCAGCAGACATCGCGCTCCGGGCCCAGGGCGGCGGCAACCCCGTCATCCCGCTGCTGGCAGACCTGCGGAGGCACGTCACGGCGCTGGATGGCGCCCGCACCGGCGCCGTGCAGGCGGTCCACACCTCGCTGACCAGCCAGGACGTGCTGGACACGGCCCTGATGCTGCTCGCGCGCAACACCGTCGAGGCGCTGCTGGCGGACCTGAAATGCACGACGGCGGCGCTCGCCTCGCTGGCGGAGCAGCATGCGGACACGCTGGGCGTGGGCAGGAGCCTGACCCAGCACTCGCTTCCGTATACGTTCGGGCTGCGGGCCGCGCAGTGGTTCCACGGGCTCGCCGCTGCAGGCCGGCAGCTGGACAATATGCAGTTCCCGGTGCAGTTCGGCGGGGCGGCCGGAACGCTGGCCGCCGGGACCGTGCTCACCGCCACCTCGGCGACCAACCCCTTTGACCTGGCGGATTCGCTGGCCCGGCAACTGGGCCTGGCCGCGGCGCCCGCACCGTGGCACACGAACCGGCTGGCCGTCACAGCCGTGGGCAGCGCGCTTGCCTCGGTGCTTGATGCGGCTGGCAAGATCGCCACGGACGTCCTGTTCCTGAGCCGGCCCGAGGTGGCCGAACTCGCCGAACCGCGCGCCGCCGGCCGCGGCGTCTCCTCCGCCATGCCGCAGAAGCAGAACCCGGTGTTGTCGGTACTCATCCGCAGCGCCGCGCTCCAGGCGCCGCAATTGGTGGCCCAGTTGCACCTGGCCGCAGCCAACTTCAACGACGAACGCCCCGACGCCGCCTGGCACACGGAATGGCCGGCCCTGCGCCAGCTACTCCGCCTGGCACTCGGGGCAGCCGGGCACCTCCGGGAGCTCGCCGAAGGCCTCCAGGTTTTCCCCGACGCCATGCGCCGCAACCTGGACCTTGCCGGACCGCTGCTCCTGGCCGAGGGGGTGGGCGCCGCAGTGGCCCCGCTTTTGGAGGAAAAGGACGGTGCCACGGGCAAGCAGCAGCTCCAGTCCGTGGTGGACCGGACCCTCGAGGCGCCCGCCGCCGAGCAGGGTGCCACCTACCGCCGGCTGCTCCGGCAAGCCGTCCCGATGCAGACGCTTTCCGATGGACAACTGGCGGAACTCCTTGACCCGGCCAGTTACCTGGGTCAGGCCGCCGAGATCTCCCGGCGCATCCTCGCCGCGTTTCCGGACCTTGCGATCGCCGCATCGGATTCTTCGGCAGTCAACAATTCAGCACCCAACGACGCGAACGGAGCCAACCGTGGCTAAACCGACCCTGAAGGCAGTGCTGCTGTCGCCCCAGCGCCCGCTGGGGGACCGGCCCCTGCTCGTAGCCGGACCGTCCCTCGGCACGTCAACCCTTCTGTGGACCGAGGCGGCAACACTGCTCGGCACCGATTACGACGTGGTGGCCTGGGACCTGCCCGGCCACGGCGTCTCACCGGCAGCCACCGAAAGCTTTGACGTGGCCGACCTCGCGGACGCCGTAGTGGACCTCGTGGACACCATCGCGCCCGGCGCCGGCTTCCACTACGCGGGCGTTTCCCTTGGCGGCGCCACCGGCCTGCAGCTGGGGATCAAGCACGGCGAACGGCTCAAGAGCCTCTCGGTCCAGTGCAGCGGTGCCAAGCTCGGCACCCCGGAAGGTTGGCTGGAACGCGCCGAAACCGTCCGCAACCAGGGCACCCCAGTGATGATCCAGGGCTCCGCACAGCGCTGGTTCGCGCCTGGCTTTATGGACCGCGAACCCGCGCGGAGCAGCCGCCTCCTGCACGCCCTGCGCGACGCCGACCGCTTCAGCTACGCTTTCTGCTGCGAGGCCCTGGCATCCTTTGACGTCCGCGCGGACCTCGGCAGCATCAGCGTCCCCACGCAGGCGCTGGCCGGTGCGGAGGACACTGTTGCGCCGCCGTCGTTCGCGGAGGAAGTGGCGGCGGGCATCACCGCCGGCGGGGGCACCGCCAACGCCGTGACGCTGGGCGGAGTGGCCCATCTGGCCCCGTTTGAGGCGCCCGGGCACGTGGCCGACCTGCTCCGGAACCTCATCTCGTGGGCCGAATCCCAGGGAGCATCCAAATGAGCGGGGCAGACGTTCCAAACGCAGACCGGGGCGGTGTGGTCCGGCCGAACGCCACCAGCCAGGAGATTTACGACGGCGGCATGGTGGTCCGCCGCGAGGTGCTGGGGGCCGCGCATGTGGACCGGGCCAATGCCAACAAGGACGGGTTCACCGAGGATTTCCAGGACATGATCACGCGGATCGCGTGGGGTGGCATCTGGACCCGCCCGGGCCTCACCCGGCAGATGCGCTCTGCCGTGACCATCACCGCCATGGTGGCGCACGGGCACTGGGAGGAGCTGGCCATGCACATCCGTGCGGCCATCACCAACGGCCTGAGCCGGGACGAGATCAAGGAAATCCTGCTCCAGACCGCGATCTACTGCGGAGTTCCCTCCGCCAATACAGCTTTCAAGACAGCACAGCAGGTATTCCATTCCATGGACAACGCAGAAATGGACAGCAATTCATGAATCAGGCTTTTGTGTACGACGCCGTGCGCACCCCGTTCGGTAAGTTCGGCTCCGGCCTCGCGGGAGTCCGCCCGGATGACTTGGCGGCGCACGTGATCACCGAAGCGGTGAAGCGCGCCCCCGGGCTGGACCCTGAGCGGATTGATGAGGTCGTCTTCGGGAACGCCAACGGTGCCGGTGAGGAGAACCGCAACATCGCCAGGATGGGAACCCTGCTGGCCGGCCTGCCGGTGTCGATTCCGGGCACCACGGTGAACAGGCTCTGTGGCTCCTCGCTGGACGCGGCGATCATCGCCTCGCGCCAGATCAACGCCGGCGACGCCGAGCTGATGCTCGTGGGCGGAGCCGAGTCGATGTCCCGCGCCCCCTGGGTGCTGCCCAAGACGGAGAAGCCGTACCAGGCCGGGGACATGACCCTGGCATCCACCACGCTGGGCTGGCGCCTGGTGAACAAGGCCATGCCGAAGGAGTGGACCATCTCCCTGGGCGAGGCCACCGAGCGGCTTCGCGAGAAGTACGGCGTGACCCGTGAGCAGCAGGACGAGTTCGCCGCGGACTCCCACAACCTCTCCGCCGCCGCCTGGGACGAGGGCTTCTACGACAACCTCGTGGCCCCGGTGCCGGGCACTGACCTGGTCCGTGACGAGGGGATCCGCGCCGGTTCTTCGGCCGAGAAGCTCGCCGGGCTGAAAACTGTATTCCGTGCCGAGAGCGGCACCGTCACCGCCGGGAACTCGTCCCCGCTGTCCGACGGCGCCTCCGCGGCCTGGATCGGATCCGAAGCCGCCGCCGGGCTGCTGGGCCTGGAACCGCTGGCCCGCATTGCCGGGCGCGGCGCGCACGGCAACGACCCTCAGTTCTTCGGCTACGCCCCGGTGGAGGCCGCGAACAAGGCCCTCGCGAAGGCGGGCATCGGCTGGGACCAGGTGGGCGCCGTCGAACTTAACGAAGCGTTCGCCGCACAGTCCCTGGCGTGCATCAACGCCTGGGGCATCGACCCAACCATCGTGAACCGGCACGGCGGCGCGCTCGCCATGGGCCACCCGTTGGGCGCGTCCGGCACCCGGATCCTGGGCACCCTCGCCCGGTCCCTGCAGGCCTCCGGGCAGCGGTGGGGTGTCGCGGCGATCTGCATCGGCGTGGGCCAGGGCCTGGCCGTGGTGCTCGAAAACGTCACCGCCGCCCCGTCGGCACACCCAGTGAAGGGCTAAGAGATGCTGACTTTTGTAGATACCGTTGCCGACGCCGTGTCCGGCATCAAGGACGGCTCCACCGTGATGATCGGCGGGTTCGGCAACGCCGGGCAGCCATTCGAACTGATCGACGCGCTGATGGACTGCGGCGCCAAGGACCTGACCGTGGTGAACAACAACGCCGGCCAGGGAGACCAGGGCCTGGCGCTGCTGATCAAGGAGGGCCGGGTGAAGAAGATGATCTGCTCCTTCCCGCGGCAGTCCGATTCATGGCACTTCGACGCCAAGTTCCACGCGGGCGAGATCGAGCTGGAACTGGTGCCGCAGGGCAACCTGGCCGAGCGGATCCGCGCGGCCGGAGCCGGCATCGGCGGGTTCTTCACCCCCACCGGCTACGGCACGATGCTGGCCGAGGGCAAGGAAACCCGCATCATCGACGGCCGCGGCCAGGTGTTCGAAACCCCCATCCACGCCGACGTGGCGCTGATCAAGGCCCTGAAAGCCGACGGCGTGGGTAACCTTGTGTACCGCAAGACCGCCCGGAACTTCGGCCCCATCATGGCCGCCGCGGCCAAGCACACGGTGGTCCAGGTGTCCGAAATCGTCCCCACCGGCGGACTCGACCCGGAGAACGTGGTCACCCCTGGAATCTACGTCAACAGCATCGTGAAGGTGGCCTGAGAATGAGCGCACGGACCAACAGCCAGGCCAGCATTCAGACGTCCGATACGCCCCTGGGCCGCGACGACCTCGCCGAACTTGTGGCCCGCGACATCGCGCCGGGCTCGTTCGTGAACCTCGGCATCGGCCAGCCCACACTGGTCTCCAACTACCTCAAGCCGGAGCAGAACATCACGCTGCACACGGAGAACGGCATGCTGGGCATGGGCCCCGCGGCTGAAGGGGACGACATCGACGGCGACCTGATCAATGCCGGCAAGATCCCGGTCACGGAGCTGCCCGGGGCGTCCTACTTCCACCACGCGGACTCCTTCGCGATCATGCGTGGGGGACACCTGGACATCTGCGTGCTCGGCGCGTTCCAGGTCTCGGCCACGGGCGACCTCGCCAACTGGCACACCGGTGCCCCTGACGCCATCCCGGCCGTAGGCGGCGCGATGGACCTGGCCACCGGCGCCAAGGACGTGTTTGTGATGATGACGCTCCTGACCCGCGAGGGGGCCTCCAAGATCGTGGAAGCGTGCACCTACCCGCTCACCGGCGTCGGCTGCGTGACCCGCGTGTACACCGACAAAGCCGTCTTCCTCACCGGGCCCGGCGGCGTGACCGTCCGCGAAACGTTCGGCTGCACCCTCGCGGAACTCCAGGACCTCGTGCCCGTCCCGCTCAAGGCAGCCCCCGCCGTCGTTGGTTGAGCCTGTCGCCCCTCAACCCACCTTCTGCGCGAACGTACACTTGGGGCCCCAAAAACCGGCGTTTCCAGGGCCGCAAGTGTACGTTCGCGCCGAATAGGATTGGTAACCATGACCAACGCAGCAGCAGACTCACGGGCCGCCCCGCAGGCGAGCGACCAGTACGTGCAGTCGCTGGCGCGCGGGCTGGCCGTGATCCGCGCCTTTGATACCGACCACCCGGTCATGACCCTCACCGAGGTCGCGGCCCGGACGGACCTGACCCGCGCCACGGCCCGGCGCTTCCTCCACACCCTCGTTGAGCTGGACTACGTCCGGACCGACGGCAAGACGTTTGCGCTCACGGCCAAGGTGCTGCAGCTCGGCTACGCCTACCTCAGCGGGCTGTCTTTGCCGCAGCTTGCCCAGCCGCACCTGGAGGAACTGTCCCTCAAGCTGGGCGAGTCCACGTCCGCGGCGGTGCTGGACGGCACGGACATCGCCTACATCGCCCGGGTGACCACCCGCCGCATCATGAATGTGGGCATCACGGTGGGCACCCGCTTCCCGGCTTACGCCACGTCCATGGGCAGGGTGCTGCTCGCCGCACTGCCGCCCGCCGGGCTCAAGGACTACCTGGCGGCGGCGGATATCAAACCGCTGACGCCGCGCGGGCTGGATACTGTCCCCGAGCTGCTGGCCGAGCTGGACACGGTCCGCGGCCAGGGCTGGTGCCTGTTGGACCAGGAGCTTGAGCTCGGGCTGATGTCCGTTGCCGCTCCCGTGTACGACGGGCCAACCAAGGTGGTGGCCGCGGTGAATGTGTCCCTCCAGGCCCAGTCGGTGGCGGCCCAGCCGGACCCGGAAGCGTACCTGGCCGCCGTGGCCCGCGAAATCGTGGCGACAGCGAACCTTATTTCAGCGGACTTGACCGCGCGGCGCTGACCACGGCAGCACCGCCACGATCACGCAGCAAATGCCCCCAAAACGCGAATCTGGGGGAATTAGCTGCCAGTTCGCGCAAGGCGCCATAGACTCGAGCCAACTACGTCCGTAAGGGAGTTGGCGGTTTGAAACTGGGCATACCGCGGGAACGTCATGAGGGTGAGCAGCGTGTGGCCGCCACGCCGGAAACGGTCAAGCAGTTGGCCGGGCTGGGCCTGGACGTCCTGATCGAGGCAGGAGCAGGGACCGCCGCCGGCCATTCTGACCACGATTACGATGACGCGGGCGCCCGCATTGTCCAGGACCTGGACCCCGGCGACCTGGACGTTCTGGTCCACGTCCGCCCGCTGGAACCCCCGACGGCGGCAGCCCTGAAAAGGGGCGCCGTCACCGTTGGCCTGGCGTCGCCGTCGTCCGAACTCGCCACCGTGCAGGCGCTCGTGGAGGCCGGCGTGACCGCCTTCGCCCTGGAACTGGTGCCCCGCATCTCCAGGGCCCAGTCCATGGATGCGCTCAGCTCCCAGGCCTTGGTGGCCGGCTACCGCTGCGTGCTGGAAGCCGCCATCCGGCTGCCGCGCTTCTTCCCGCTGTACATGACCGCGGCCGGCACCGTCCCGCCTGCCAGGGTGCTGGTGCTCGGCGCAGGGGTTGCCGGGCTGCAGGCCATCGGCACCGCGAAACGGCTCGGTGCCCGAGTGTCTGCCAACGACATCCGGCCCGCCTCCGCTGACGAGGTCGCGTCGATGGGCGGCACCTTCATCAAACTGGATTTGGAAACGGCCGAGGCTTCCGGCGGTTACGCCCGCGAACTCAGTGCCGACCGCGGCGCCCTGCAGCGTGAACTCCTCGCCCCGCACGTCGCCGCCGCGGATGTCCTGATTACGACGGCGGCCGTCCCGGGCAGGCGCGCACCGCTCCTCGTCAGCCGCCAGATGGTGCAGGGCATGCGCCCCGGTTCTGTCGTCGTCGACCTCGCCGCAGAGTCCGGCGGCAACGTGGAGGGCGCCGTTCCCGGCGAGGACATCCTGGTGCCCACCGCCGACGGCCAAGGCCACGTCACGCTGGTGGGGCTGAAGGACGCGCCGTCCGCGATGGCGCAGGACGCGTCCCGGCTGTATGCCAAGAACGTGGCCAACCTGCTTGCCCTGATGGTCCGGGACGGCGCCGTTGCCCCCGATTTCGCCGACGAGGTGATCGCGGGCGCGTGCCTCACGCACGACGGCGCGGTGCGGCACCCGCCCACGGCCGAGGCTCTGGCGGCACTCGTGCCTGCCCTGCCCGACCATGCGCCCCAGCTCCAGAACGAAGGGGTCCAGAACGATCGGGTCCAGACCGAGGGGATCCGTAGCGATAGGTTCCAGAACGAGGGGGGAATCTGATGGACGGCATGAGCCTGCTGACGGTCACCGTCCTGGCGGTGTTTGTGGGCTTCGAAGTGGTTTCCAAGGTCTCCAGCACCCTGCACACACCGCTGATGTCCGGCGCCAACGCCATCCACGGCATCATCCTGGTGGGCGCCATCATCGTGGCCGGCCAGGCCGCGGACCCGTGGATCCTGGCCGTGGCGCTGCTCGCCGTGGTGCTGGCCACCGCCAACCTGGTGGGCGGCTTTGTGGTGACGGACCGGATGCTGCATATGTTCCGTGCCCGGAAGGACGCCGTCCGCCAAGGCGCCACCGGCAAGGAGGACGCAAAATGAGCCTCCTCGCTCCGGTCTGGACCTCGCTCCTCTACCTCGCCGCCGCGGTGTTCTTCATCCTGGCGCTACGCGGCCTCAGCTCGCCCCGGACTGCCCGCCGCGGCAACCTGATCGGCGCCTTCGGTGCGCTGCTCGCCGTGGTCACGGTCTTCCTTTCCGCCCGGCTGGACAACATCCCCTGGATCATCGGTGCCATCGCTGTGGGGACCGCGGTGGCGGCGCCGGTGGCCCGGCGCGTGCAGATGACCCAGATGCCCCAGCTCGTCGCGCTGTTCAACGGGGTTGGCGGCGGCGCCGCAGCCCTGGTGGCGCTGCTGGAACTCAGCCACACCGCAGACCCCTGGGTCCGGCTGGCCATCGTCTTTACCCTCCTCGTGGGGGCCGTGTCCTTCGCGGGCTCCGGGGTCACCTTCGCCAAACTGCAGGAACTTATGACCACCCGGCCTGTCGTTTTTCCGGGCCTCCCCGTGGTGATGGCCGCGGTGCTGCTCGCAGCGGTGGGCACCGCCGTCGCCGTTGTCCTGACGGGTTCCCTGGCGCTCGCGGTGCTGCTGATGGTGCTGAGCCTGGCGGCCGGCGCGCTGCTGGTGCTGCCAGTGGGCGGCGCGGACGTGCCCATCGTCATCTCGCTCCTGAACGCGTTCACCGGCCTGGCCGTGGCGGCGTCGGGCGTGGTGCTCGGCAACGTGCTGCTGGTGGTGGCCGGCACGCTGGTGGGCGCCTCCGGTACCATCCTCACCCGGGCCATGGCGGCCGCGATGGGCCGCAGCGTGGCCGGCATCCTGTTCGGCGCGTTCAAGGGAGGGTCGACGGCGGGATCCACCGCCGTGAGCGAACGTCCCGTCAGGTCCTCCAGCCCGGAGGACGTCGCTGTGCTCCTGGGCTACGCGCAGCGGGTGATCATTGTCCCCGGCTACGGCCTGGCGGTGGCGCAGGGCCAGCACACAGCCGCAGAGCTGGCCCTGGCCCTCGAAGCCCGCGGGATCGAGGTGGACTTCGCCATCCATCCCGTGGCCGGCCGGATGCCGGGGCACATGAACGTGCTCCTGGCCGAGGCCAACGTGCCGTACGAATCACTCAAGGAGATGGGCGAGATCAACTCCGAGTTCCGCATGGCCGACGTCGCTTTGGTAGTGGGCGCCAACGACGTCGTGAACCCCGCCGCGAAGACGTCCTCCGGCTCGCCGATCTACGGCATGCCCATCCTGGAAGTGGCCGACGCCCGGCAGGTGATCTTCCTGAAACGCTCCATGCGGCCCGGATTCGCCGGAATCGAGAACGAGCTCCTATACGAACCGCAGACCTCCCTGCTGTTCGGCGACGCCAAGGATTCCCTGGCCAAGGTGCTGGGCGCGGTGAAGGCGCTCTAACGTGCGGGCCGTAGGATCAACCCAGACACTTCACGCCCTGAAAAGATTCACGAGGAGACCCTTGAGCAACCCGCAGACGCCGCCTGACGTATCCGCAGCTCCCCGGTCGGCACGTCCGGTCTGGCTTCTGCCGGTCATCATGACCATTGCCACCGGCGTGATCGGCATGGTCCTGGTGGCGGGGCAGGGCCTGTACTGGATGATCGCCGTCATTGCCTTGGTTGATGCCCTCGGCGTCTTCACCATCATCCGAACGGCCCGGAACAACGCCCTGAACCAGGACGCCCGAGCCCAGGAAATCCTGAACCAGGAAACCCGGAACCGCCCCTAACGCTTTCCAACAGCCACATTCCACGTCACGTCAAAGGACACCATGACAGCCAACAGCCCCACTTCCCTCAAGCGCCCGGCCATCATCATCAATCCTGCCAAGCCGGTGGAGATTGACGTGCGCGCCCTGGCGGCCAAGCACTGCTCGGAGAATGGCTGGGGCGAGCCAATCTGGCTGGAAACCACCAAGGAGGACCCCGGCGTCGGCCAGGCGAAGGAGGCACTCAAGCAAGGGGCCGACGTCGTTATTGCCGCCGGCGGCGACGGTACCGTGCGGTGCGTGGCCGAGGTCCTCGCCGGCGGGGACGTGCCCATGGGGCTGCTTCCGTTCGGCACGGGAAACCTGCTGGCCCGGAACCTGGGCATGGACGTCACCGACTTTGACGGCGCCATGGCCGGGGCGCTGGCGGGCACGGAGCGGAAGATCGACGTGGTCCGGGCCGTCCGCAATGACCCGGACAAGGAGCAGGTCTTCCTGGTCATGGCGGGCGTGGGCTACGACGCCACCATCATGGCCGACACCAATGAGGACCTCAAGGACAAGGTGGGCTGGCTGGCCTACGTGGACGCCGGCATCCGCAACCTGCCGGGCAAGCCGGTGAAGGCCACCATTGTGGTGGACGGCAAGGACGTGGTGCACCGCGGTGTCCGCAGCGTGATGGTGGGCAACTGCGGCAAGGTCCAGGGCGGGCTCGAGATCTTCCCGGACGCCAAGATGGACGACGGCCTGCTGGACGTGGCGGTGCTTGCCCCAAGGGGGAAGCTGGGCTGGTTCTCCGTGATCGCCGGCATGATCGGAAAGGGAAAGGGCAAGGACACGTCCGTGGAGTACTACCAGGGCAAATCCGTGGAGATCACGCTCGAACACGACGATGACTACCAGCTCGACGGCGATCACGAAGGCGACGGCAAGCAGTTCCTGATGACCATTGAACCCGGCGCGCTGACCGTGCGCATGTAGCCCGGGACGCAGGAACTCGGGCAGCCCGGGCACAGACGTTAGGGGTCGACGGCGGCCCGCTCCCAGTGGGCGGGCCGCCGTCGTTTTCTTGCCTGGGCTGCTGGAACAGCAGGCCACTGACCTGCTGCCTGGCCGTTAGCCGGCCAGCAGCCTGCCCCACCTCGGTGCGAGCAAGGGGGACCCGGCAAGTTTGAGGCAGTGCCACAGCGTCACGGCCACGGAGTCCAGCACCGGAACGCCGGTTTCTGCCTCCACTTCCGCCGCGATGTTGGCGCCGTACAGGTTGGTGCAGAGGTAGACGAGGGCATCCGGACGGGCTGCCGCCAGCTCCAGCGACCCCGGCCGCATCTCGTCCTCCGTGACCCGGGCGAACGACTCGTTGTCGCTCAGCCCCAGGGCGCGGTGGCCGATGGTTTTGATGCCGTCCCGCTGGTAGGACTCCATGATCGCGCGGTTGACGTCTTCCGTGTACGGCGTGAAAAGCCCTATCCGCTCCGTGCCGAAGGACTCGAAAGCCGCCAGATAGGCCAGCGTGGAGGTGGTGGCCGGGATGTCCGTCGCGTCCGTGATCTCGCCGACCAGCTCCCGGTCGTGGTCCGCGCCGAGCCACGAGCCCGACGTGCCATTCCAGGCGATGACATCCACATCGGCCGTTGCCAGCAGCTCGGCGGCGGTGCGCATGACCGCGGGATCAAACTGCCTGTCCGAGGAGTCATCCAGGGCGATCCGGGTGACGGGTATCCGGGTGAAGTGGATGGTGACGTCGTCCCGGTCGCCCAGGATGCGGTAGCTCTGCGGCTCCAGGCAGGTATTCGAGGACGGCACGATCATGCCGATGCGGGTCTTGCGTGCTGCGGATGGCATGGCTGCTCCTACTTTGCTGCAGAAAGGGTTGCGGGGGTGGTGACGGGCGCCGCGGCGGACGAGAGGTGTTCGCGGAAGCCGTTGCGGGCCACGAAACGCCCCACGGCGCCGGGATCGTGGAAGCCGCCGCCGTCGAGCACCACACGTCCGGCGGACACAACGACGGCAGGCCACCCCGTGAGCGTCCGGCCGTCGAACGGCGAGAAATCAGTGCCCATGTGCAATGCACTGCCGTCGACCGTCCGTTCCTCGGCGGGGTCAAAGAGCACCAGGTCGGCGTCGAAGCCTTCGGCGATTCGGCCTTTGCCGGGCACCGCGTTGATGCGCGCCGGGCCTGCGGCGAAGACCTCCACGAATTCTTCCACCGAGCTGCCGGCGGAAGCCATGGCCGTGAAGGTGACGGGCATCCGGGTTTCCACGCCGGGCAGGCCGTGCGGCATGGCGCGGACGTCGTCCGTGCGCTCGCGTTTCTGGGACAGGTCGTAGCAGGAGTGGTCCGAGGAGACGGTGTGGATGGCGCCGCCAGCCAGCCGTTCCTTGAGCGCGGCCACAGTTTCGGGGCTGCGCATGGGCGGGCAGCAGGCGTACCACTCCGGGAAAGCTGACCCGTACACCGTGTCGTCGAGCGTGAGGTAGTGCGGGCACGTCTCGGAATACGCTTCCTGGCCGCGGGCACGTGCCTCGGTGACCAGATCCACGGCACCCGGCGTGGACTGGTGCACGAAGTAGACGGGGGCCCGGGTGTACTCGGCCATGGCCAGCGTTTCCCTAACCGAGATTTCCTCGGCGAGCTCCGGGCGTGTGCGGTGCAGGTGTTCGATGCCGATCCTGCCGTCGTCGGCGTGCTGCTGTGTGCAGTCGCTGATGATGGGGTCGTGTTCGGCGTGGATGTAGGTGAGGCCGTCCAGCCGGACCATCTCGCGCATGACCTTCAGGATGGTGTCCCCGTCCGCCATGGTGGAGCCGCGGTTGGTGGTGTACATCTTCACGGAGCGCACACCTTCGGCGGCGAGCTGCTCCAGCTGCCACGGCACTGTTTCGTCCCAGCTCACCACCGCACCGTGCAGGGCAACGTCACAGCGGGACTCAACGGCGAGTTCCTTCTTATGCCGGACGGCGGCCAGCGGGGTTTCCTGGGCGTCCCGGGGGATGCCAAAGTCGATGATCGTGGTGGTGCCGCCCCACAGCGCCGCGGTCGACGTGGTGCGGTAGTCGTCGAGGGTGCGGAAGCGTCCGGTCACCTGGGCCACGTGGCAGTGTCCGTCCACCCCGCCGGGGACCGCAAGGAGGCCGGCGGCGTCGATGGTGCGTTCAGCTGCGGGTACAGGTTCCGCGGCCTCCACGAGTTGGGTGATCAGGCCATCCTGGATCACGATGTGGGCGTTCTGGCGGCCAAAGCTGTTAACTACGGTGGCGTTGGCGATGACAAGGTCGGGCTGGCGGGACATCATTGTCCTCCTAGTTCTTTGAAGCGGCGGGTGCGGACTGGGCGGCGGCCAGTGCGGCGTCGAGGTTTTCGGAGAGGCCGCTGCGGGCCTTGACCGGCGGCGGCGCGAAGGCGCCGGCCCGGTGCGGGCCGGACTGAAGCCCGACGACGGCCTCCGCCATGCGGATGCCGGCTGAGATTCCGTCCACCACCGGAACAGGGATCTGGCCCCGGAGTTCGCGCGCCAGCCCGGCGAGGGGTGCCCCGGCGAGGATCACGACGTCGGCGCCGTCCTCGGTGACGGCCTGCCGGCTAAGTGCCAGAAGGGTTTCCTTGAAGTCCTGCTGCACGGAACCGATGCCGTTGAGGCTTTCGTTGATGGAGCGGATGGAGGCCAGCCGGCCGCCGAGGCCGAAGCGTTCCACGCAGTCCAGGTACCAGGGTTTGATCCGGTCCGAGATGGCGATGATGGAGAAACGGTGGCCCTGCAGGGCGGCGGCGCACAGGGCGGCTTCCGTGATGCCGATGACGGGCACGTCTGTGAGTTCCTTCAGGGCAGGCATGCCCGGATCGCCGAAGGCCGCCACGACGACACCGTCGATGCGGTCCCCGTGTGAGGCGCCGTCAGAGATGGTGCCGCTGGCAGCTTCTGCGGTGAATTCGGCAATGACCTCTGCCACCGCGCCGGCGGCGATCAGGGACTCAAAGCGGGTTTCGATGTATTCGACGCCGTGCCCTGCCGTGCGGACCACGAGTTCGGTGTCCGGCGCGGCCGAGCGGAGGGCTTCGGATTCAATCAGGGCCGTAACGTCGTGGCTGATGTTGGGGTTGATGACAAGGAGTTTCATTTTTTCTTCCGGTGAAGAGCGGGTTCTGTTTTCTGGAAGTCGTCGGGGAACTGCTCGCGGTACTTGCCGATGTGCGACGCAGACTGGGCCGCGGCACGGTCCGGATCGCCGCTGGCGATGGCGCCGTACAATTCCCGGTGTTCCTGGATCAGTTCGGGCAGGTCGCTGACGTGCCGGAACAGCCAGTGCATGCGGCCCTGCAGTGGTTCCAGTGCGGATTTGAGGAAGCCGTTGTCCGCGATCCGGGTGATGGCGTCGTGGAATTCGCTGTTGGCCCGGTGGGCTTCCATGACGGCGCCCTTGGCGAGGCAGCGTTCGGCCTCCTCCAGCAGGCCGTCGAGGTAGCCCAGGTCCTCCGGTGTTGCGCGGACGGCGGCAAGCCGGCAGGCCAGCACCTCGAGTGACTGCCGGACGTCGAAGAGATCCTCCACGTCCTTGGGGCTGAGTGAGCTGACCTCGGCTCCGCGGGCTCCCCGGTCGCTGAGGAGGCCCTCCTGGCGCAGCATCCGGAGCGCCTCGCGGACCGGCAGCCGGGAGACATTGAACTCGGCTGCCAGGTCGCGCTCCACCAGCCGTGTGCCGGGAGCGTAATGCCCTTCAAAGATCCTGGTGCGGAGGGTGTCCCGGACAGTCTCGCGGAGAGGGCGTTCCTTGTCCTGGGTCTCTTCGGCGGTAAGCATGGTGCTCCATTCGGATTCTTTGGTGACGTTGCGCTCCCGGCGGCCGGGAGATGGTGCTGTGGCCTAGCTTAGGGCGGGCCGGCGTGGACGGTTGTCCTAACAGGTGGCCTAGACGGGAAGCCGCTTGTTGTAGTTCAACGTCAGGACAGAGGCGCCCATGATGATTGCGGATCCCACGAAGTACAGCAGAGCCCACGTGTAGGAGCCGGTCGCCCCGACGATCAGGCCCACGGCTATCGGAGTGACGAAACCGGCGATGTTGCCGCTGAAGTTCATGGCGCCGCCCAGGACGCCGGCGTTCGTCCGGCCGCCCAGGATGGAGGGGATGCTCCAGAACAGGCCCACCCAGCGGAGGAAGAACATGACCACGGACAGGAGGACAACAGCGGTCGTCGAATCGGCAACGATGGTAACTCCGATGAGGCCGCCGATTACCACGATGCTGGAGATACCGAGGAGGGTCCGCATAACGAGGTTGGCCGAAGCTCCGGAGTTGCGCCATTTGTCGGCGATGGTGCCGCCCAGGATTTCCCCGACGAATCCGGCCCCGAAGATCACGAAGGTGGACCAGCCGATGGTCTTGAGGTCAAAACCCTTGGCCTGGGCCAAGTACAGCGGGCCCCACGTCAGCAGGCCATAGAAAACGCCGTTGAAACCCAGCCAGCCGAAGCACATTGCCCAGAAAGACCGGAATCGCAGGTAGGGCAGAAGCGCGCGCTTTCCTTTGCTGCCGCCCAGCTCAGCTTCCGAATCCTCCGCGGCGTGAGAGGCCTCAAGGTATTCCGCCTCTGCTTCGTTGACCCCGGGGTGCTGCCGCGGGTTGTCCCGGACGTACCACCACACGGCAAGGCCCATCAGGACGGTGGCGGCGCCGGCGATGATGAACGCGAGGCGCCAACTGCCGGTGGAGGCGATCAGGCCGGCAATGAGGATGCCGCCCAGGCCGGCACCGAGGGGGGCCCCGGCGTCGAGGATGGTGGCACCGCGGCCACGTTCGGATTTGTGCATCCAGATGGCGTTCAGCTTGCCGCCGGCCGGCATAACGCCGGCTTCCGTAACGCCGATACCCATCCGGGCAATGAACATGCTGAGGAAGCCGCCGGCGAAGCCGGAGGCGGCCGTGGCCGCCCCCCATCCGACGCAGGATGCCGTCATGACCTTGCGGGGACCGAACTTGTCGATCAGCAGGCCTACCGGGACCTGCATCAGCGCGTAGGTCCAGAAGAAGGCGGAGAGCAGGAGCCCCACGAGCTCCGGGGCGAGATTGAATTCTTTCTGGATGATCGGGAGGGCCACCGAGATGGACCCCCGGTCGATGTAATTGACGGCCACGAGGACCAGCAACAGCAGGAACAGCTTCCACCGGACGTTGGTGCGCCGTTGCACGCCGTCCTTCTGCTGCTCGTCGCTGGTCGCGGGATTCAAGGTGCCGTCAGCGGGTGCTGTTTCGGTGTTCGGAATGGACACAGCTTCTCCTTCACGGGGAAGTTACGGATGGGGGAATGGAGAGATCCGGTATTGGAAATAAGGCCCGCGGGGTGGGCGGGGATTGAAGAGCGAGGCTTCGGATGGCGCGTTGGGGAGCGCCGGAAAGTATTCTGCATTTTTGGGATCCCGTTTTGGGATCCCAAAATTAAAGGTAGAAGTGACCCGCGCCACTGTCAAGGGTTTTCTGGAATTCCACCGGCGCGGGCCCTAAATACGGATTGTGACTGGCCGCGCCACGGCATGGAAACGTTTGGTTCGGCCCTCCGCTTGCCGGGTTCAGGTCGACGACGGCCCAGTGCCGTGTGCTGCTACTGGCCGCTGGCGGCCGGCCGGTGGGCCAGGATTTCGGCAAGCTCGGCAAGCCGGTGCGCGCGGGCTGACTCGGCGGGTGTGAAAGGTTCGCCGGGACGGGAGAACGTGATGGGTCCGTGCCAGGCGGTGGGGATCTTCAGGCGCGTGCCGGCGTCGTGCTTTTCCAGGATCGCCTCCGCAGGCGTGAGGATGCGGGCATGAAGCAGTTCGGCCACTGCCAGCGGCAGTTCGTCCGGGGCATCGGCGATCCTGGCCGCCAGGCTCAGGGCCTTCGTCTGGCCGTCCGCCATGGCCAGCGCGGTGGTGGGCCAGACCCGCGAACGTGAGCCGCCGCCGTCGTCCAGTGCCTCCAGCAGATGCCGTTCACTGAGGCTCCCCGGCGCCGAGAGCACAAACTCGTCCAGCACGCCGCCGGCAACGGGGTGAACGTGGATGCTGAGGATGTTGGTATCCAGGCGGGCCAGCGCCCGGGTGATTTTCTGCAGCGAACCCGGGTGGTCCTGGAGTACCGTGCGCGCCCGCCACAGCGCCGGTGCGCTGCCCAGCTTCCTGCGGTGCCGGAGCGCCGGCGCGTGCAGCCAGCCGCGGAGCATGCGGGCGGCGGAGGGCTCCGCCACCCAGATCACCAGCACGGTGGCGGTGAGAGTGAGGACCAGGACCTTGGCAAAATATGGCAGGTGCGTTTCCACCACGAGGGCATGGACCAGCAGTTCGATCGGGAGCATAACGGCCACGTTGGCCAAGGTCAGGCGGGCCTTCGTGGGTTCCGGCATGAGGCCGCAGACTTCACAGCTCAAATCAGCCGCGGCATGGTTCCTTGCAGTGGGCTTCATGCGTCAAGGATCACAGGGTGGTGTTTCGGTGGCGTTGCCCTGCCGTTCCGTTCGTGGGAACATGCTGCGGCGTAGGATCGATGTGGACGTCAGCGCGGCCGCCCGCCAGTGATGTACCGGTTGGACTGCAGGAAGGCGCCCTCAGCACGTGAAGATCTTCGTTGAGATGTTCAGTATCGCTCCCGCAAACAAGGACCATCACCCGGCCCTCCGTTGCGCTGTGGGAGTGTTTGTTCCGCTCCTCACCCTGGTAGTGACGGGCCGGCTGGACCTTGCGATCTTCGCCTCGTTCGGTGCGTTCACCGGGATCTACGGCCGCGGCGAGCCGCACGGTTCACGCTTCTTCCTTCAGCTCCGCGGCGGCCTGCTGATGCTGCTGGTCATTCTCCTGGCCTCTCTCGCGGCACGCGTCGGCGGGGCCTGGGGCCTGGACGGGGCCAGCACCACGTGGCTGCTCGTCCTAGCGACCACCGTGGTGGCCGGAGGCTGTTCCGTGGCCATCTCCTGGCTTCGGCTGCGGCCTGCCGGGTCCCTGTTCCACATCTTCGCGTTCGCGGCCATTGCCTCGATCCCCAACCAGCCGCCGCTCTGGGAAGGGATGCTGGTGGCCGTCCTCACCACCGCTTTCTGCCTGCTGATCGGCTTCTCTTCGCGCGTGCTGCCCAGCCACCGCACGCCCTGGGCGTGGCCGCGCCCGCTTCGCCGGACTCCGGATGAGCGGCGGGCGGCCTGGCTGGAGGGCCTGGGCTATTTCGTGGCAGCCGGGCTGGCCGGTTCGTTGGCGACTCTGGTGGGGCAACGCCTGGGTTTTGGCCACAACTACTGGGCCATGGTGGCGGCGGTGGTGCCGCTGGTAGGCCACTCCACTGTGCACCGCGTCCGCCGCGGCGTGCAGAGGATCATCGGCACCGTCCTTGGGCTCGTGGTGCTGGCGGGGATCCTGTTGCTGGGCCTGGCACCCTGGCAGACCGTCCTGGTGATGGCCCTGTGTCAGTTCGGCGCCGAGTTGTTCATTGCCCGCCAGTACTTGCTGGCGCAGGTCTTCGTGACGCCGCTGGCCCTGATCTCCACGCTTCTGGTGGCGCCGGCCTCGCCCACCAGCCTGCTCCGGGACCGGATCGTCGAGACGGTGATCGGTGCCGCCGTCGGGATTGCCGTGGTGCTGGCACCGGTCCTTTGGCGGCGGGAGCGGCGGGAGCGGCGGGAGCGGCGTGTGCCGGGTTCGCCGGGTGTGAGCTGAGCCGGATGTAAATCCGACGCGAGGCGGGTGCCGGGCACGGGCTCAGGCGTGGGGCCAGGCTTCAGGAGCCCAGGCGGCCGCCGGATTCCTCGAGGTAGCAGGAACCGCAGAGGGATTCGTACCAGACGTCCTGGCCGTCGATGGCGACCTGGTCGCCGTCGAACACCACCTTGTTGCCAACGCGCCGCGTGTTGAAGATAGCCTTGCGCCCGCACCGGCAGATGGTTTTGAGCTCTTCCAGCGTGTGGGCCACCTCCAGAAGCCGGCGTGATCCCGGGAACGCATGGGTCAGGAAGTCGGTCCTGATGCCGTAGGCCAGCACCGGGACGTTGTCCAGGACGGCGATGCGGAACAGGTCATCCACCTGGTCCGGCTTCAGGAACTGTGCCTCGTCCACCAGAAAGCAGGCCACCGGCTTCTGGTCCATGTGCTCCAGCAGTGCATTCGGGTCATCGCCGGCCGCATGGGCGGCGAAGAGTTCGCGCACGGGGGTGGTGGCGGCCAGCAGGAAGTCCACGGACCGGGTCATACCCAGCCGGGACACAATGTCCGTATCGCCTTTGGTGTCCACACCGGGCTTGGCCAGCAGGACGCGCTGTCCGCGCTCCTCGTAGTTGAAGGCGGCCTGCAGGAGTCCGGTGGACTTTCCGGAGTTCATGGCGCCGTAGCGGAAGTAGAGCTTGGCCAAGAGAGTCCTTTCAAGGGGTCCGGCTATCGATCCTATGCCGTACGCCCCAGGGCACGCGGCTGCCGCCCGTTCCGCGGACGCTGCCCCGCCGCCGTCGGACGCCGTTCCGCCCGGCGGGTCAGCGCACGGGAGCCGCAGGCTCCTTGTCGCCCGAAACGTTGCCCGAAGCGCCGCCCGAGGCATCGGTCACTGTGGAATCCGGATCCGGATCCGGACCCGGACCCGGGCTAGAAGGCGCAGCGGCCGGGGTCCCACGGGGCTTTTGCGGGGTGCGGCGTCTGCTGGTCCGGCCGTAGACCAAGTACATCGTCAATCCGGTGATGACCATCAGCAGCACGGTGTATACGAACGTGTTGGCAACGCCGGCCACGCCTTCAGCGCCATCGGTGTTTGCCTTGATGACAAGGCCAAGGGGCTGGACCAGCGGGTGGGCCAGGAATATGGCGGTGTCGTAGTCGTCCAGCATGCTGTTGAAATTCAGCGCTGTAATGGCGGCAGCGGCCGGAAGCACCAAGGGCAGCAGGATGCGGCGGAACACGTACAGGGTCTTGGCGCCCATGATGGCCGCCGCTTCCTCCAGTGACGAGTTCACCGAAGCGAATGATGCCTTGAGCATGCGGAGAGTGAACGGGATCTTGACGGTCACGAAGGCGATCAGCAGGATCACGGTGGTGCCCGTGAGCACCGCCCCGCCCACCAGCGGATTGGGGTGGTCGTAGCTGATGATCAGTCCCAGGGCGAGGAGCGCCGACGGCAGGATCCAAGGGATGTGGAGCAGGTACTCGAAAACCGTGGTGACCCAGTTCTTGTACTTCTGCAGCAGGCGGGCCACAAACAGCAGCCCGCCCACCGCGATGATGGCGGCCAGGGCACTGTATACGACGCTGATGATGAACGGCCGGAGCCCCGACGGTTGGGTCAAGACCCGCGCATAATTGTCCAGGGTGAGGCTGCCGGGCGAGATCTGCCCGGTTTGGATGGCGGCGCCATCGGCGAACGAGTACACAACAATCAGCACCACCGGAAGCGTGTACACCGCGAACAGCAGATAGGCGATGATGTGGACGACTGCATTGGTCACGGGGTTAGAGATCTGCTGTTTCTGCAGGGCTGACGAGACCTTGGAGACCGAGAAGTACGTGCCGCCCTTTTCCAGCCGTGACATCACCGCGAGCATCAGGATGGTGGCCACGCCAAGAATGACGGCAAGGAGGGCTGCCAGGTCTCGGGATGTGGGGCTGTTGGTGAAGGTCAGGATCATGGGGGTGATGGTCTGGAAATCCCTGCCACCCAGTACCTGGGGGGCGCTGAGGGCACCCAGGCCGGTGAGGAAAGACAGGATGGTGACGGCAAACAGCGTGGGCTTGAGCATGGGAAGGACAACGCGGCGCAGAATGGTCCAGTCGGACGCGCCGAGGTTCTTGGCCGCCTCGATGGTCTGGTAATCCACACCTTTGAGTGCGTTGGCCACGAACAGCATGTGATTGGTGGTGGTGGCGAACGTCATGACCACCAGGACTGCAAAGAATCCGGAGAACCATGCCGGATCCATGCTGGGAAACACTTGCACCAGCAGGGACGTGACGATGCCCTTGTCCCCGTAAATGAACTTGTAGCCCGCCGCCAGCACGATCCCGCCGTAGATGAACGTGGACGCGTAGCCCAGGAACAGGATTCGTGATCCGCGGATCCTGAAATATTGCGTGACCAGCACAATGAAAATCCCCACCACGTTGACCGTGACGGACAGTGCCACCGCCAGCAGGAAGCTGTTGCCCAGGGACTTCATGGCCCGCTGCGAGGAGAACAGCTTTTCGGCCGCGCGGCCGGAGAAGCTGCCGTCCGGAAAGAACGTGGCGATGAGGACGTTGAGGTTGGGCCAGACCAGGAACGCCGCGATGAACCAGGTGAGGATCACCCCCACGATCAGGACGAACGGGGAGCGAACCATACTCTTGGTGGACGGTGCGCTCATGGCAGGGACACTGCCTGGTCCTGCCTGTCGAGTGCCTTGCCGCTGTCAGGGTGGTACTGCAGAATGTGTCCGGGCTGGACGTAAAGGGTGGTCGGGGCGCCGGCAGCCGGGTGCACACCGCCGTCCTCCTTGACCAGAAGCCGGACCTCAGCGCCGTGGCTGCGGACAACATAGCGGCTGTGGAGGCCGTGGTAAGTGCGTGACACTACTTTCCCGGACAGGCCGACGGCGGTGCCTCCGTCCGCTGGCGGGGTCAGGGACGCCTTTTCCACACGGAGGTAGGAGTTCGCCGCGAGGCTGAGTCCGGCGCCGGAGATCCGGTTCACTTCGGCAATGAACTCGTGAGTGAGGGCGGAGCTGTCACCGATGAAGTTGCAGACAAACTCCGTGGCTGCCTGGTCGTAGATGCTCTGGGGCGTGCCCACCTGCTCCACCACTCCCTTGTTGAAGACGGCCACCCGGTCGCTCATAGCCAGGGCCTCATCCTGGTCGTGCGTGACGTAGACCGTGGTGATCCCGAACTCGCTTTGAAGGTCCTTTAGCTGCTGGCGCAGCTGGTGCCTGAGCTTCGCGTCCAGGTTGGACAGCGGTTCGTCCAGGAGCAGGATCTTGGGCTTGAGCACCAGTGCGCGGGCAACTGCCACGCGTTGCTGCTGGCCGCCCGAAAGCTCCGCCACGTTCTTGTGCAGCTGTTCTTCGCTGAGCTCCACACGGTGCGCGATGTCGCGCACAAGGCGGTCGCTTTCAGCCGATTCCTCCTTTCGGACCCGGAGGCCGAACGCGATGTTTTCCCACACACTCATGCTGGGGAACAGGGCATAGTTCTGGAACACCATGCCCACCTGTCGCTTGTCGCTGGGCAGCTTCGTGACATTCTTTCCGTCCACATTCACGGTTCCCTTGGAGGGCTCAATGAACCCCGCCAGCGTACGCAGCGCCGTCGTTTTGCCGCAGCCGGATGGACCCAGCAGGGTGAAGAATTCTCCCGGCCTGACATGGAGGTCAAGGTTGGGGATGGCAGTGAAATCGCCGAACGTGACTTCGATGTTGTCCAAGCGGATCATGGTGACACCTGTCTGAGTGGGGCTGGGAAGGTGGGGACGATTACTGCATGTACTCCAGCTCGATTTTCTCCACCCACGAGCCCATGTTTTTCTGGACGAATTCCCAGTCAATGTCCTGCTGCTTGAGGTCGGCGAAGAAGTCCACCACGTCAGGGTTGGCCTGCGCGGCGGCACGCTTGTTCACAGGCATCGAATTGAACTTCTTGGCCCAGGCGCCCTGAACGTCCGTGCTGCCGAACCAGTCGATGAACTTCTGCGCTTCTTCCTTCTTGTCTGTCCCCTTGACTAGGGCCACCTGCTCGACGGCGAGGGGAACGCCGACCGACGGCTTGACGGTTTCCACGTTGACCTTGAAGGTCTTCTCACGTTCGGCGACGATCGAGGACGGCATCTGGCCCATGTCCGCTTCGCCGCTGGCAATGCGGGCAAACAGATCGGTCTTGGGCACCGCTGGGCTGCCGTGCTGGAAGTACTGCTCCGCCTGCTTCCAGCCTTCGTCGGAGATGCCGAGGTCGCCGGAGTCGTCCTTGTAGCGGGTAAGGATACCGGCGAACACGAGCTGTGCCGTGGCCGTACCCATGCCTGTGACCCGTTCGTAGCGGTCCTTGAACTCGTTCTTGGTCCAGAGGTCCGTCCAGTCTTTGGGAGCGGCGTCGGCGGCGATCTTGTCCGAGTTGTAGCCCAGGAGGATGGCCTGCTTTACCAGCGGCCAGTAGGCTTCGCCGTCACCGAGCGCCGGGTCAACTTCGCCCGCCCAGGCTGGTTTGTAGGCCTCAAGTGCGTCCGCGGCCTTGATCTGTGCGAAGTACATGTTGTTCAGTCCATATGCCACATCAGCAATCGGGTTGTTCTTTTCGGCGATCAGCTTGTTGGTGGCGTCTGCTCCGCCGGCGCCAACAACTTCGACTTTGTAGCCTGCTTTGGCGGCCTCCGCGGTCAGCCACTCACCCCGGCCCTCCCCATTGGAATTTGTGTAGATCACGAGGGTTTCGCCGGAACCCCCGGCCGGTACGGACGAGGCATCACCGGAGGCTGCAGGCGTGGGTGTTCCTCCGCCGCAACCGGCAAGCAGGGTGACGGCGAGGACGGCGGCGGCCAGGGTTTGGACTTTACGCACGATCAGGACTCATTTCTTCACAGGAGCGAACCGGAGCATATTCCGGCAACTCTATAGCCGGACCGGTCAGATGAAGGCTATATCTGCTATCGATTTGATAAACAGCCCGGCTGACTAGTCTTGTCCTGTCAAGGGAACATCCAGCGCATGGCTCATTAACTTGCCGTGAACGTTGAGGGACCTGCTCCTGACGTGTCAGCGACGGATGACTGACACGTCCTGGGGCTCAGTCCTGAATAAGCGTTTCAGTCAGGTGATGTGTGGGAATCCGGTCCCGCTCATAGGTGATTTCTGTGTAGCCGTGGGGCTCGGGCATACCGGCCGGGCTGAGGTTCACAAAGACGATCTCTTCGATGGTGAGGATGCTCTGCCGCGTGATCATGTTGCGGACTTCGGCGCGCATGGTCAGCGACGTGCGGCCGAAGCGCGTTGCCGTCAGGCCCATTTCCACCAGGTCGCCCTGCACTGCGGAGCTTACGAAGTTGATCTCCGAGATGTACTTCGTGACGGCGCGGCCGTTGCCAAGCTGGAGGATGGCGTAGATCGCGGCTTCCTCATCGATCCATTTCAGCAGGCTTCCGCCGAAAAGGGTTCCGTTGGCGTTCAGGTCCTCCGGCCGGATCCATTTGCGGGTGCGGAAGGTGATGTCAGTGGATTCCATATGGCGAGGGTAGCGTGCCGCGGCGCACGTTACGTCGTGTCGGTTGTTGTGTAACGGGCCGCCGCCCGGATTTGGCTCAGGCCATGGCGGTGTGGGCGGCGCTGTGCGAGTCAATCGACTTGGCGTAGCAGTACGAATGCTCCACGCCCACGTAAGCGCCAAAGTTGGGGACGGATTCGAAGCCGGAGTTCTCGTAGAAGTTCCGGCCGTCCGGCTGCGCCGAGCCGGCTTCGGCCTTGATGCGCGTGATGCCCTGCTGGTGCGCCTCTGCTTCGAGGGCCGCCAGAATGGAGCTGGCCACACCAGATCCCCGCGTATACGGGAGTACGTAAAGCCGCTTGATTTCGGCCGTGGCGCTGTCCAGGAGCCTCAGTCCGCCGCAGCCTACGGGCTGTCCCGAGCCTTTGTCGTACGCCACCAGGAACACTGCACAGTCGGCGCCCGACGGCGGGGTCCCCGGTTCGTGGTCAGGCGTACCGAAGCGGGCGTCCAGTTCTGCCTGCTGGGCCCTGCGCAGATCGGCGCCCACGGGGTTGGACCAGGTGACCGAACGGATGTTGAGCCGCGGATTGGTCTGCATGACTGCCTCGTTTCGCCGAAGGGTGATGCAGAACAAGCCTACGAGCCCACCATTAACGCCATGTTTCCTGCGCGTAAGGGGATGGAGAACTTGCCCGCTACCTCTGGGTGCCGGTGGGGTCCTCGGCGGTCGGATCCGTAAGGGCGAGGCCGCCCACCGGGCTCCCGTCCCAATGGATCAGCTTCCAGCCGGCGCCGGGGTCCCCTTCGAGGGCCACGATGCCGGTGTTGGACAGGACGTGGCGGGCCGCGAACCTATGGTCGGCTCCGGCGGCGCGGAGCCCTGTCCACGTGCGAATGGCCGCGCCATGGCTCACTAAGGCCGCGACGGCGGGGCCCCCGTTGCTGGCCGCGCGCTCGGCAATGTGGTTGATGGCCGCGTCGAACCGTTCGAAAAAGTCGTGGCCGTTCGGGCCGGCAGGCATCCTGCGGTCCAGGTCACCGGCTGCCCACGCAAACACCGTGCCCATGTACCGCATGTGCGATTCATGGTCGGTCAGTTTCTCCAGTGCCCCTGCCTCGATTTCGTGCGCGCCATCCAGGACTTCAACCTCAAGCCCGTGGAGCCGTGACAGCGGGGCGGCCGTGATCTGGGTGCGCAGAAGGGTGGACGCGTACAGTGCGCCTATCTGCTCGTTGGCCAGGGACCGTGCCATGGCCTCTGCCTGGCGTTCGCCCAGTTCGGTTAGCCCGGGCCCGGGGTGGGCGGTGTCCAGTTGGCCGAGGACGTTTCCGGGGGTCTGTCCGTGGCGGATGAGGAGCAGCTTCATGACTCCAGTTTCGCATCCGGCAGCGGGAGGCTCCACCACCGGAAGCCGCCGGGCCCTCAAAGGACCCGACGCCGCCGTCGTACGTTAATGCCGGGGTGCCGGCTTACTTGAGGTGGTCCACCAACTGGTCCGCGATGCCGGTGTATTTGCCCGGTGTGAGGGCGAGGAGCCGTGCCTCGGCCTCGGGGGACAGTCCCAGGCTCTGCACGAATTCCTGCATGCGGGCCGCATCCACACGCTGGCCGCGGGTGAGGTCCTTGAGCCGCTCGTAGGGGTTTTCCATGCCCTCGACGCCGGCGATCGCCTCGGCGCGCATGACCATCTGGATGGCCTCGCCCAAGACTTCCCAGTTGGTGTCCAGGTCGCCGGCGAGGACGTCTTCGGCAACGTCGAGGCGGTCCAGGCCCTTGGCCACGTTGGAGATCGCCAGAAGGGAGTGGCCGAATGCCACACCGATGTTGCGCTGGCTGGAGGAGTCGGTGAGGTCGCGCTGCCAGCGGGAGGTCACCAGCGTGGAGCCCAGCACGTCCAGGAGGCCGGAGGAGATTTCCAGGTTGGCCTCGGCGTTCTCGAACCGGATCGGGTTGACCTTGTGCGGCATGGTGGAGGAGCCGGTGGCGCCGGCCACGGGGATCTGGGCGAAGTAGCCGATGGAGATATAGCTCCACATGTCCGTGCAGACGTTGTGCAGGATCCGGTTGAACCGGGCGACGTCGGCGTAAAGCTCGGCCTGCCAGTCGTGGCTTTCGATCTGGGTGGTCAGCGGGTTCCAGGTCAGGCCGAGGCCCTCGACGAAGGACTTGGCCACCTGCTGCCAGTCGGCGCCCGGAACGGACGCGACGTGGGCGGCGTAGGTTCCGGTGGCGCCGTTGATCTTGCCCAGGTATTCGGTCTTCGCGATCCGGTCCAGCTGGCGGCTCAGGCGGTGCGCGATGACGGCCAGTTCCTTGCCCAGCGTGGTGGGCGTGGCGGGCTGGCCGTGCGTGCGGGACAGCATGGGGACGGCGCGGTTGTCCTCGGCCATCTTGCTGATCTGGGCCACGAGGGCGCGTGCGGCGGGCAGCCACACGTCCTCCACAGCACCCTTGACGCCCAGGGCGTACGAGAGGTTGTTGATGTCCTCGGACGTGCAGCCGAAGTGCACCATGGCGGTCAGGTTCTCGATGCCGACGGCGGGCAGGCGGCGGCCAATGTAGTACTCCACGGCCTTGACGTCATGGACGGTGACTGCTTCGATTTCGGCGAGCTCGGACACCGAGGCGGAGTTGAATTCGGTGACGATCGCGCGGAGCTTTTCCTGCTGTTCCGCGGTGAGCCGGGCTGCGCCGGGGAGGACGTTGTTGCTGGTCAGGTGGATGAGCCACTCGACTTCCACGGCCACACGGTCACGGTTCAGGGCTGCCTCGGACAGGTAGTCAACGAGGGGTGCGACGGCGGACTGGTAACGGCCGTCCAGCGGGCCCAGGGCGATCTGGTCCGGTGACGCGGCCAGGGCCAGGCGTCCAGAGGGCGTGCGGGTATCAGCTGTGGTGGCAGTTTCAGGCATGTGCTGATTGTTTCATGAACTCTTGACTGCCGCTTAAGCGGTCCGTCCTATGTGGACATCGTCGTGACTTGTCCACATAGCCGACACCGGTGCTTCCGTTGGGTGGGTGGCCTTACGTAGCGTCGGGGTTCAGGAGGTGGGCTTCACATGTGGTGGCAGGGGGAGAGGGAATGAGCAGCGACTTGATAGCACCTGACTTGGCGGCGCTCGTAGCGAGGGGCAACGAGGTTGAGCACCTGGCGGGGCGGGTTGCCGTGTGTGAAGGACGCGTGGATACCGTTCTTGCCAGGTTCAGGGAGATCCAGATGCTGGACTGGCAGTCACCGGCCGGCCGGGCGTACCGGGTCTCGGTGGGTCTGCAGGAGGTTGCGCTCGGAAGAGCGCTCGCACGGCTCGAAGACGCACGGCTGGCAGTGAACCGCCATGCGCAGGAAGTGGGGCCGTCCTCCGGCGCCAGCCAGGCTGGGCAGTACCGTTGGCCGAGGTGACGTCATCTGGCAGCGGTGGCCCCATCCAGGTCAGCGGACCTGCTGTCGATGGTGCCCTGGAAATTAGGGGCGGAATTGGCGGCATCACCTTCCAGTTCGAGGAACTCATTGGCGGGGCGGAAAAGCTCGATGACCTAGCCAGCGAGCTGGCAGCGGTAGAGGCCGAAGTGAGCCGGATCCAGGGCTGTTTGCGCCTGTCCCAGGCCCTATCTCAGGCCCAGGCCTTCGGGACGGACGCCGAAATCTCCTTGGGGGAGGCCCAGCGAAGCGTGCAGGCGGTCCGCGCAGACCTGCAAGGGATTAGTGGCCAGGTTCGGGCCAGCAAAAACGACTACGAACTCGCTGAGCTGGCGGCTGGCGTTGCGCGCGGACTAGGCATCCCCAGCGTTAAAGACTTCTTGTACTCATGCACGGACCAACAAATAACCGGCCTGCCTAACAGGAACGCGATGGAATTGTTGACCGGCAACGTGGCGCTCTCCCTCAGTGCGCTCTTGGGTCTCTCGCCGGCCCACCTGGCGGTCGCATTAGCGGCTGACATGGCGGCCGGCAGGAACATATCGGCGGTTGGTCCCCTGATTCGAAGTCTCGCCGACGGATCCAGGCCGGAGCTGAAACCGCGTTCCCTCACTGTTGAACAGCGTGAGAGTGTGCCCATCCAGCTGGATGCTTCCCTCGCCGGCCTACTGGACCGTGCGCGGATCGTCGACGAAAGAGGGGACGGCTACGTGGAAGTAATCGAAGTGGATAGTGCCGGTCAGAAGGCGTACGTGGTGGTGATCCCCGGGACACAGGCGGGCGCTGAAACTGGAGGCGACAACCCCTTCGATATTGCAGGGATCGCCGAGGGACTCGGCTATGGTTCGGCAGAAGTCAGCGCCGGCGTCCTGCAGAGCCTTCAGGCTGCAGGAGCACCAGAAGGCTCTCCTGTCGTTGCCGTTGGCTATAGCCAGGGTGGCGTGCACGCCATGAATCTCGCTGCTGACGAGCTCTTTCAGTCCAAATACGACATGAAATATGTTCTGACCGCTGGTTCCCCGGTTGGCGGGATCATCCCGGATGAGGGTGTCAGCAGCCTTCACCTGGAGCACCGCGAAGACTGGGTTCCGGGAAGTGACGGCACACCAGGTCCCGACGCCCGGAACAGGGTTACGGTCACGCTGAACAAACCAGTGTGGACGCCAGCGGGCGAGGACCCTGGATTGGGCCCCGGTCACAAGCTCAGTAACTATCAGGAAGGCGCCCGGCTGGTCGCGGCAAGCGACGATCCCTCCCTGATGGCCTCAACCGCCGTCCTGAGCGGCGTCCTGGGGGCAGGCGGCACGGCAACGGCCACCCGCTTCGCGCTGACCCGTTCGAAGCCTCCCGAGACCGCGATAGGCCGTGGGCCGGTGCCGACGCCCATGGCGCAGGTGCCACCGCAGCCGCCGCAATCCACAGCGCAACAGTCCTCGCCCCAGCCGGTGCGAGACAACAGTCCGGGGCCGTCGCCGCAGCCGACACAGCGCTAGTCGCCGCAGCCGACACAGCGCTAGTCGCCGCAGCCGACACAGCGCTCAGTGACTCTGCGAGGCAATCCGGCCGAACGGATCGCCGGTCAGCGCTTGCCGGCCCCTGTCAGCCGCCCGGCAACCAGAGAAATGAGCGTGATAATGATGGCCGCGAGGACCGCCGTCCAGAAGAACGAGTCGATGGTGAAATGCACCGGCGTGTAGCTGCTGAGCCAGGACGTCAGGTACAGCATGGCGGCGTTAATAACGATGGTGAACAGCCCAAGCGTGAGGATGGTGATGGGCAAGGACAGGAAGCTGACCAGGGGGCGGACAAACGCGTTCACCACACCGAAGATCAACCCGATGAACAGGTACGCGAGAATGATGCCGACGGTCTCCGTACCCTGCGTTACGCCCGTATCGGCCACCGCCGCGGTCGTGGCCGAAGTAGCGATATCAAGGCCCGGCAGTATCCAGCTGGCAATCCAGAGGGCCAGCCCGTTGATGAGGACTCGAACAATAAAAGAGCGCATACGCCCATGCTGTCACACTGCCCTGAGCCCCGCCTGTGCGCCCGCCCAACCCGTGCCGTTCAGGCGAAGTAGGCTAGTTTGCATGACTTCATCAGAGATCCTGCCTGGCGAAATCCGGCCGCGGCCCGTGGTTGGCCGGCTTCCCCGCTACGCCGCAGGAAAGCCTCCCGTCGCCGTTGACGGGCTGGCCAGCTACAAGCTGTCCTCCAATGAGAACCCCCTGCCCCCTCTTCCTGCGGTGCTGGAGGCGATTTCCAACCAGACGGATTTCAACCGCTACCCCGACCCCCTCAGCAGCAAGCTTCGTGCTGCGCTCGCCGAGTTCCTGGCGGTGCCGGCCGAGGATATCGTCACCGGAGCCGGAAGCCTCGGTGCCCTGAACCAGTTGCTGTCCACGTTTGCGGGCCAGAATGACGACGGCAAAGCGGACGAAGTAATCTACGCGTGGCGGTCCTTCGAGGCCTACCCCATCAGCGTGGGCCTGGTGGGCGCGGAAAGCGTCCGCATCCCGCTGACGGCAGAGGGGCGCCACGACCTTGAGGCCATGGCTGCCGCCGTCACGGTACGCACCAGGGTCATCCTGCTCTGCACCCCGAACAACCCCACCGGCCCCATTCTGACCACCGCCGAAACGGAGCGGTTCATCCAGACAGTCCCGGCCGACGTTGTGGTGGTTATTGATGAGGCCTACCAGGAGTTCGTCCGCGACAAGTACGCCGTGGACGGCATCTCGATGTACCGGAAATACCCGAATGTTGTGGTGCTCCGGACGTTCTCCAAGGCACACGGACTGGCGGGTCTGCGCGTGGGCTACAGCATCTCGAACCCCGGGCTGACGCAGTACCTGCGTGTGGCGGCCACTCCATTCGCTGTGTCACAGATCGCTGAGAAAGCAGCCATCGTCTCGTTGCAGAATTACCCGCTGGTTGTAGAAAGGGTACAAAGCATCGTGGACGAACGAACCCGGGTAACCCGCGGGTTGCGTGAGCTCGGCTGGTTTGTGCCCAAGGCGGAGGGCAACTTCATCTGGTTGAACCTGGGCGAAAACAGCTCGGAGTTTGCCGATCTGGCGGGGACACAGGCGCTTTCGGTGCGTGCGTTCGGCAGTGAAGGCGTGCGGGTCAGCATCGGGGAGGCGGAGGCCAATAGCCGGTTCCTCGAACTCTGTGCAGACTATACAAAGGCGCCGCGACGTTCCTAGCGCTTAACATGCGTCAGGAGCGGCACCTACTGAAGATAAAGTAAGGACCAGTAAGCCAATATATATGCCAACAACGGAATGCATTCCTCCAGCGGCATATATCCCAGCGACATTGCAATGCATCCGCATGCGGCAAGCAAGGAGACGGTATGGGCGCCACACATCTGCCCTCCACCGAGTTCGATCAGACAGCGGCAGACGACCAGCTCGAGGCTGAGGCCGAGGCCCAACTGGGCAGCCCGACCGAGCCTATGGTGCAGCTGCTGGCGCCTGACGGGACCCTGGGGACAGACCCGGTCTTCTCCGCGTATGCGGACCGGCTGGACGGTGAAAAGCTGCGTGGCTTCTACGCTGACATGGCCAAGATCCGCCGCTTTGACGTGGAGGCAACCGCACTGCAGCGCCAAGGCCAGCTGGCCCTGTGGGTCCCGCTGACCGGCCAGGAGGCCGCGCAGATCGGCTCCGGCCGGGCCAGCCAGCCCCAGGACTACATCTTCCCCACCTACCGCGAGCACGGCGTGGCCCTGACCCGCAATGTGGACCTTGCTGAGCTCCTGCGCCAGTTCCGCGGCGTCTCGAACGGCGGTTGGAACCCGAAGGACACCAATTTCCATCTCTACACCCTGGTCCTGGCCGCGCAGACGCCGCACGCCGTCGGCTACGCCATGGGGATCCAGCGGGACCAGAAGCTCGCGGCAGCGGCAGTCGCCGCGGATGCAGCTGCGGACCGGCCGACCGAGCCTAAGGCGGCGGTGATGGTCTACTTCGGTGACGGTGCCAGTTCCGAGGGCGACGTCCACGAATCCATGGTGTTCGCCGCCTCCTACAACGCTCCGGTGGTGTTCTTCTGCCAGAACAACCACTGGGCCATCTCCGTTCCCAGCTCGGTGCAGACCCGCATTCCGCTGTCCAACCGGGCCAAGGGTTACGGTTTCCCTGGCATCCGGGTGGACGGCAACGATGCGATCGCCGTCCACGCAGTGACCGAGTGGGCGCTCGAACATGCCCGCGAGGGCAAGGGGCCAGTGCTGATCGAGGCCTTCACCTACCGCGTCGGGGCGCACACCACTGCTGATGACCCCACAAAGTACCGGGAATCCGCCGAGGAAACCCTGTGGCGGGCCAAGGATCCGCTTGACCGCCTTGAAAAGTACCTGCGGGCCCAAGGGCTGGCAGATGACGCCTTCTTTGACAAAGTCAAGGCGGACGGCGACGAACTCGCCGCCTACGTCCGCAAGACCACCTACGACCTCGAAACCCCGGACATCAGGACCGCATTCGCCAACACCTACGTTGAGGCCCACCCCCTGGTGGCTGAGGAACTCGCCTGGTTTGAGGAATACAGCGCGGGGTTCGCTGAAACGCCGGAGCACCACAGCGCCAAACCTGGCAGCCCGGCCCCGGATGATGCAGCGACAGGAGTGGCCCGCTGATGACCACCATGACCATAGCCAAGGCCATTAACGAAGGCCTGCGAGCCACCCTGGACAACAATCCGCGGACCCTGCTCATGGGCGAGGACATCGGAGCACTGGGCGGCGTCTACCGCGTCACCGACGGCCTCCTCGCGGAGTTCGGCGCGGACCGCGTGGTGGACACACCGCTCGCGGAGTCCGGCATTATCGGCACCGCGATCGGCCTTGCCCTGCGCGGCTACCTGCCCGTCTGCGAGATCCAGTTCGACGGGTTTGTGTTCCCCGGTTTCAACCAGATCACCACCCAGCTGGCCAAGATGCACGCCCGCAGCAACGGCAACCTCACCGTTCCCGTCGTTGTGCGGATTCCTTACGGCGGCGGCATCGGTTCCATTGAGCACCATTCGGAATCACCGGAGGCGCTGTTCGCCCACACTGCCGGCTTGCGGATCATCACACCGTCCAACGCCCACGACGCCTACTGGATGACCCGGCAGGCAGTGGAATGCCAGGACCCCGTAATCGTCTTCGAACCCAAGCGCCGCTACTGGCTCAAAGGCGAGGTGGACACGGAATCTCCAGGCGCGTCTGCCGATCCTTTCAAAGCGCATGTGCTCCGCGAGGGCACGGATGCCACGGTGGTGGCCTACGGCCCGCTCGTGCCGGTGGCCCTTGCCGCTGCCGACGCCGCTGCCGAGGACGGCCACAGCATCGAGGTCATCGACCTGCGTTCGATTTCGCCGATCGACTTCGACACCGTCACGGCGTCCGCCAAGAAGACCGGCCGGCTTGTTGTGGCACACGAGGCACCGACCTTCGGCGGCATCGGGGGCGAGATCGCAGCCCGGATCAGCGAACGCGCGTTCCTCTCCCTGGAGGCGCCCGTGATCCGTGTGGGCGGCTTCCACATGCCGTACCCGGTGGCCAAGGTCGAGGAAGACTACCTCCCCGACATCGACCGCATCCTCGAGGCGCTGGACCGCGTCCTGGCCTACTAGGCGCAGGCACCTTCCCCCGCTCACGCTTCCCCGCTCACGCTTGCCGCGAAAGAGGACACCATGACTCTGAACAAGTTCAACCTGCCCGACGTGGGCGAAGGCCTCACCGAGGCGGAAATCGTCTCCTGGAAGGTCAAGCCGGGGGACACCGTTGCGATCAACGACGTCCTGTGCGAGATCGAGACTGCCAAGTCGCTCGTTGAGCTGCCGTCCCCCTTCGCCGGCACCGTCACCGAGCTGCTGGTTCCCGAAGGCGTCACCATCGACGTCGGAACAGCCATCATCAGCGTCTCGGACGCCGTCTCCGGTGACCCGACGCCGGCAGATGCCCCGGCCCCCGCCACTCCGGTCCAGCCGTTGTACGGCAAGCTTCCCGCGGACGACGGCGGCACTTCAGACAGTGCCCTGGCCGGCGGTCCGCTGGTGGGATCGGGCCCCAAGGCCGACGCCGTCAAGCGCCGTCCCCGGAAGGCAGCACAACCTGCCGCTGCCGTGTCGCGCAACGCCGCGGAGGTCGAGCCTGTACAGCCCCACACACTGGCTGAAGTCTCCGCGCAGCGGCAACAGACTGTGGCAGGAACTGCCAACCCGGCTCCGGGCCAGACCGGCGTCGTCGATAACCGTCCCACTCTCGGCGGAACCATCACCGGCCTCGTGAACCGCGTCCTGGCCAAGCCGCCCGTCCGCAAGATTGCCCGGGATCTGGGGATCGATCTGGCCGATGTGGTGGCCACCGGCTCCCGCGGCGAAGTCACGCGCGAGGACCTGGTCAGCTACCAGTCCCAGCGCGATGCAGAGCTGGACCAGGCCGAGGGCTTCTGGGGCAAGGCCGGCAAGCCGCAGGACCAGCGGATTGAAAGAATTCCCGTCAAGGGCGTGCGCAAGGCGACGGCCAAGGCGATGGTGGAGTCGGCGTTCTCGGCCCCGCACGTGAGCATCTTTGTTGATGTGGATGCTAGCCGTACCATGGAATTCGTCAAGCGGCTGAAGGCTTCACGGGACTTTGAAGGGATCAAAGTCTCACCGCTGCTGATCCTGGCCAAGGCCGTCATCTGGGCCGCCGCGCGGAACCCCAGCGTCAACGCCACCTGGGTGGACAACGTGGACGGGACCGACGCCGCCGAGATCCAGGTCAAGCACTACCTGAACCTTGGCATCGCCGCAGCCACCCCGCGCGGCCTGATGGTTCCCAACATCAAGGACGCCCAGGACCTGTCGCTCAAGGAACTGGCACTGGCCCTGAACAACCTGGCCACTACAGCCCGGGCCGGCAAGACCCAGCCCGCCGAAATGCAGGGCGGAACGCTCACCATCACCAACATCGGCGCGCTGGGGATTGATACGGGAACCCCGATCATCAACCCCGGTGAAGTGGCAATTGTGGCTTTCGGGACCATCAAGCAGAAGCCCTGGGTCCTGGACGGCGAAGTCATTCCGCGCTGGATCACCACACTCGGCGGCTCGTTTGACCACCGTGTGGTGGACGGCGATTTGTCCGCCCGGTTTATGGCCGACGTCGCGGCGATCCTTGAGGAACCGGCGCTCCTGCTGGACTAGGGCTGCCGGGACCGCGAGCATCGATTCCGTGAACCAGGCTGGCCTTCGGTCCAGGAACCGGGCAGCCAGGTGGCTGACCGAGGTGTTCCAACCACCCGTGGTGGTGACGCTTCAGCTGCTTATCAGCCCCGTGGTCGAGGCCGGATTCCCCGGCACCATCGGCTATGGAGCCTTGGCTGCGTTGTTTGTGTGCGTGCTGCCGCTGCTCGTGCTCCTCGGGCTCGTAAAGCGGGGCAAGGTCACGGACCATCACGTCAGCAACCGCAAACAGCGCGCGCCCGTGCTGCTGATGGCGCTAGGGTCCGTTGTTGCCGGTCTGCTGGTGCTGCAGGCCGGCAATGCGCCGCGAAGCGTGATGGTCATGGTGCTGGCCATCATCGCCGGCATCATTGTCCTGGCCGCTGTGAGCCCCTTTTGGAAGATCAGCGGACACGCAGCGGCGGTGTCGTCGGCGGCGGTTATTTCTGTCCTGATGCTGGGTCCGGCCTGGCTGCCGTTGCTCCTGCTGGTTCCCGCCGTCGGCTGGTCCCGGGTGGTGCTCCGCGCACATAGCTTGGCTCAGGTTGTTGCCGGTTCGCTTTTCGGCGGCTTGGTGATGGCGGGCCTGTGGTGGTTCCTGCGCGGCTGGCTCCTCTAGCGGAAGCCCACAGGGTCAGTAACCGTAGGCCGAGTAGGTCGTCATCATCTCGACCATTTCGGGATTCCCCGCCATGGCGCCAGCCAAGGCAGCGGATGTGGCAAACGTCAGGCCGCCCAGAACCAGGGCAACGCCTGAGAGGGCCGCGAAGAATTTCCAGTCACCGCGCAGGACGCTCGCCACGGTCTCAGGCAAGCGCAGTCCCGGCGCGATGAGGTTGGGTGCGCTGTCCATAGAGCCGTCATCCAGCAGGGCGATGACGCGGCCGTTGCCGCGGTCCACCCGCATGGAGCAGATGTGGTTGCCGTGGCGGGCCAGAAGGATGTCATGGCCTACGAGTTGGCGGCGCTGAAGAGTAATCAAGGGGGCCCCTAAGGCTGGAGTGGAGTGTGGTTGTCCGCTCCATTGAGGGCACTCCCAATTTTATCGCCTGGCCGGTGCCGAACCGGTCTTTTAAGGGGTGAGAACGGACACCATGCACCGCCGCGGTGCGGCCGGCGCATGGTGTCCCGCCGTCAGTTAGTCGGCGTCGTAGGTGTTGGCGATGTAGACGTCGCACGTGGCATTGTGCGCCACGCTGTTGGCCACGCTTCCCAGGACCCGGCCGATGCCGCGCATCCGCCGGTTGCCCACCACGATCATCGTGGCGTCCAGGCGCTCGGCTTCCTTGATGAGCGCTTCGGCCGGCTTACCGCGGGCGGCCGAGTAGGTCACCTTGATGGAACCTGCCAGGGCCTCGGCCACTGTCTTGGCAACATGCTCGGCACCGTCAGCGTCGGAAACGATCCACTGGTCGCTGCCAGAGCCGAAGACCTCGGTACGGTCGCTGTCGAAGGCTGAGACGACGTGCAGCGAGGCGCCTACGGCGGCGGCGAGATCCCGGGCCGATTCGGCGGCCTTTTTGGCGGTGCCGCTGCCGTCAACGCCAACAACAATAATTCCGCTCATGCTTTGTACTCCTCTTTCAGTTTCACTCTTGGCCACACTCAGTCCGGCCAACGTTACAGCGCTGCAAGGGCTTCGCGCAGTACCGGAGCCAAACGGCGGACACCTTCCCTGATGGCGTCGGGCGGAACCGCGCTGAACGCCAGCCGCAGCTTGTTGGACGGCGCATCAGACGGGGTGAAAGCAGCCCCGGGGATAAAAACGACGCCGGCGTCGATGGCCTTCTGCAGCAGGGGATAGGTGTCCACGCCCTCCGGCAGCGTGACCCAGACGAAGAAGCCGCCTTCCGGGCTGGTCCAGCTGGTGCCGGCGGGCATGTGTTCGTCCAGGGCCGCGAGCATGGCAGTGCATCGTTCGGCGTACAGTTCCCGGTAGGTCTCGATCTGCCCCTTCCAGTCATAGTCCCTGAGGTAGGCGGACACCAGCATCTGGTTCAGGGTGGGCGGGCACAGCGTCACAGATTCGGATGCCAGGTAGTAGCGCCGCTGAAGGTGCTCCGGGACTAATGCCCAGCCGATGCGCAGGCCGGGAGCAAAGATCTTGGAGAACGATCCCATGTAGATGACATCGGCGGGGTTGGCCGCGCGGAGCGGTTCCAGCGGTTTTCCGGCGTACCGGAGAAGCCCATAGGGGTTGTCTTCCAGTACCAGAATATTCGCGTTCCGGCATATATCAACAACCCGCTGACGGCGTTCCTCCGCCAGGGTAATGCCCGATGGATTGTTGAAGTTGGGGATCGTGTAGAGGAACTTAATGCTTTTCCCGGCCGTCTGGAGCGCGGCGATCCTGGCCTCCAGCAGTTCAGGCACCAGACCGTCGTCGTCCATCTCTACGGTGGCCACCTCCACCTGGTAGGCCTCAAACGTGTTGAGGGCGCCCACGTACGTGGGATCCTCCACCAGCACCACGTCCCCCGGGTTGCAGAAGACCTTGGTGGCCACATCCTGGGCCGACTGCGAGCCTGCAGTGATCACCACGTTCTGCGGGAGCGCGTCCAGAATTCCTTCGGCCGCCATCACATCGCAGATCTGGGTGCGCAGTTCCTCAGTGCCCTGACCGCCGCCGTACTGCAGGGCGGTGAGCCCCTCATCGGCGATGATGCTGGCAGCCGTTGCTGCCAGCCGCTCCAGCGGAAGGGATTGCAGGTAAGGGCTGCCCCCGGCAAGGGACACCAGCCCGGGGCGCATCGAGATGTCAAAAACGTCCCGGACCGCTGATTGCTTAATGTTGGCTGCGCGCTCCGAAAACAGCGCCTCGTGGGGATGAGCGGCGCGGTGGGCGGACGTGGCCGCGCGCTCGATGGCATCAATGGCTTCGGCCGGCAGCTGCACTGCGCCGGCATCAAGTGTTTCGTGGCTCACATCCTCAGGATACAGCCAACAGTTGCCGATCAGGCAACAGTTGTTGATCTGCCGTGCTATTTGAGGCTCAATGCTTCGGCGAGCCCAACACCGTTGACGTAGACCTCGGCACGGATGGCGCCCACCGAAGCGACGGCAGTCTGCGTGAGCTGGGCCTCGATACGGGGGATGTCGCACACCCCCGCTGGACGGATCGAGCCGGACAGGTACACCGTCACCGACGTGCCGTCGAAGCTGCCGGAGAGGAACGTCAGGGTTGAGCCGGACAGGGAGTTGTACAGTCCGGGCGTCGGTTCTGCGGCTCCGTCCAGAAGGGTGCGAATGGCGTTGGCCAAAGGTTCCGCGGATCCGGCCACGGTGCGGCGGACGCCGGCCAGGCTGTCGTTACAGCCAAAGCGCACACCCCCGGCCCCGCCGTCGTCAAGCAGTACGTAGTAGGCGGTCACCGTCTGGAATCCGGCGGACTGGCCAGGGGCCGGCACGGCCGGGGGTGGCGCCGAGGGCTCCGGAGTCGGCGATGGGCTTGCGGCGGCACTTGTGCCGGGTGCCGCACCGCCGATGGGCATGGCGGTCCCGGGCGAAGCCGGTACGGCCCCTGGAGCGGTGCCCGGGCTCCGCCCTGCCGTTACGGGCACCCCGCCGGACGCGTAGTTTGAAGGCCCAGGCGGCGAGCCGAAGAACGGGCTGGTGGCCTCCGCGGGCGCAGCGGTGGCCGGTGGGGGCGGCTGCGGTTGCGGAGCCGGAATAAGGGGCGGCTGGGCGAGGTCGGGGCGTTCGAGGGTGGTGGCACCTGCCGGGACGCTGCTGCCGGCACCTGGGTTCGTGCTGGGGGCGCAACACCCCAGCCACAGTGGAAGAGTGAGTGCTGCCGCCGTCGCCATCAGCTTTCCGGCGCTCCGCCTGCCTGCCATCTATGCACCGCGTTCCCGTGCCGAATGCTTTCCGTGCACTTAACGTTACGGCGGTCCCTCGGCCCAGAAAATGCCCGCGCGGTACCGGTTGGAACAAGACTTGGTCACGCGAGCGCGCTCAGCCACCTACATGCTCACGGTGCGGTAACAAATGCCCCGGACACCTTTCGGTGCCCAGGGCATTGTGTTGCTGGCGCTGCTGCGTGCGGCCGCCTTACGCTGCGGGCTGGACGGAGGCGATTGCGTCGAAGACGCCCTTGATCTGTTCCACTACCTCGGCGTCGTCCTTCGGGTGCAGCTCGGCAAAGCGGACCATGGAGCCCGGGACGGCGAGCTTGACGTCCTCAAGCACCTGGGCGCCGGCAATGCCCACTGCCTTGCGGGCTTCGTCTTGGGCCCACACGCCACCGAACTGGCCAAATGCGGTACCGACGACGGCGGTCGGCTTGCCGGAGAGGGCGCCGGCACCAAAGGGGCGGGACAGCCAGTCGATGGCGTTCTTCAGCGATGCGGGCACGGTGCCGTTGTGTTCCGGGGTCACCAGAAGGATGGTGTCCGCTTCGTTGGCGGCGGCGCGGAGGGCGGCGGCAGCGGCGGGAACCTGGCCTTCGACGTCGATGTCCTCGTTGTAGAACGGGATGTTGCCCAGGCTTTCGTGGATGACCACGTCAACCTGGTCGGGAGCGTTCAGCTGGATAGCTTCGGCCAGCTTCTGGTTGGTGGATTCGGCGCGGAGGCTGCCAACAAGGGTAAGGACGGTGCTGTTCGACATATGGACTCCTGGGGTCGGGCTGCGGATGGGGCCGCCGGCCGGTGGAAGGTTGGAGGCTTGGTGCCTTCACTGTCTAAACGGACCGTAGTCCGATTATTATTCCCGGGGCTAGGATATGGACTGTGAGCTTTATCCCGTTGCTGCCCGGTGCGCTCTCCGGCCCGCCCGCTGAGCGCAGTGACGCTGCGCGGAACCGTGAGCGGCTGTTGGGCGCGGCGCGGGAGCTGATTGCCGAGTGTGGCCCGGACGCCCTGACCATGGACAGGCTGGCTGAGCGGGCAGACGTGGGCAAGGGCACCGTCTTCCGCCGGTTCGGCAGCCGCGCCGGACTGATGATGACATTGCTGAGCGATTCCGAGGCCGCCTTCCAGGCTTGTTTTATGTTCGGACCGCCACCCTTGGGGCCGGGCGCTCCGGGCCTGGAGCGGCTGATCGCTTTCGGCGCAGCGCGGATCGCGTATGTGATGGAGCATGGAGACTTGGCGAGGGCTGCTGAGTCTTCGGCCCACAGCCGCTATGAGGTCCCAGCAGTCATGCTGTGGCAACGCCACATCGAGTTTCTCCTCCGGGAGGAGGGCATGGACGCGGACCCGTTGCTGATGGCTATGTCCCTGGCCGCAACGCTGGATCCGGACCGACTCCTGCACGCCGTCCGCGTCCAGGGCCTGGCGCCCGAGCGGTTGACCGATTCCTGGCGGGACCTTGTCACCCGAGTGGTCCGCGGGCGGTAGAGTACGCCTAAATCCGGCGAATCGTCCAGTCAAATCAATTCCACAGAATTATTCATAACAATCTGATACGGCGGGCGCGGATTCCGCTCAGGTGCCCGTATTTCCGGCGCTACTCTGTGGTAGTTTCCTCTGGAATGTGACCCGCAACATAGTCCACCCGGACTTCATCTGAGCTGGTCGCGGGAGACCGGCTACACGCTGGTGGAAACCCGGTGGCAGCGAGACCCGTTGCTGGCCGGGGAAATCGGAAGGATCTGGAACGTGGATGCAGTGAAGGCAGGAAATCCGCCGGCCCAAGGCGACCCCTTGGAGTGTTCGCCCATAGTCCAGGTGGCAAAGATCCTGAAGTAGCTGCCATATGATCAGGTACCTCGCCAAGCGCGGCATCACGTACGTCTTCATGATTTTCCTGACCACGTCTGCCGGCTATTTCCTGGCGGTCAGTTCGCTCAAGCCGGCGCTCCTCGAACAGGAACGGATTCCCCGTCCCACGCCCGAGCAGGTGGCCAATTCCATGCGCCTGAAAGGCCTGGACCCGGACCTCAGCCCGTGGGAGCGCTACGTTGAGTGGCTCACCGGGATCGTGACCCGCTGGGACTGGGGACGCAGCCCCAACGGCGCGTTCATCAACGCCGAATTCGGGGACCGCGTCTGGATCTCCACCCGGCTCTTCCTGGCATCCATCGTCCTGACCCTTGTCATCGGTGTCGCCCTTGGGGTGTACTCGGCGGCCCGGCAGTACAAGTTCCAGGACCGGGTGATCACGTCCTATAGCTACCTCGCGTACATCGTGCCCGCCCCCATTGCCTACTTCCTGGTCCAGCTTGGTGCCATTAACATCAACGAAACCGTCGGGGAGCGCATCTTCTTCGTGACGGGCATCTCCACGCCGGGCATGCAGCCCGGGTGGGCGCAGTTTGTGGACATGGTGGGCCACTATGCAGTTCCCACGATCGCCATCACCCTCGTCGGCTGGGGTTCGTACCAGATCGCGCAGCGCCAGTACCTGCTGGACAACGTCAATGCGGACTTCGTCCGGACGGCACGCGCCAAGGGGCTAACGCGGAACCAGGCCATTACCCGGCACGCTCTCCGGGTTTCGTTCATCCCTGTGGCCCAAAGCATTGCGTTCACCATCCCGGCCATCTTCGCCGGCGGCTTCTTCGCCGAGAAGATCTTCGCCTGGCCCGGAGTGGGCTCCTGGAGCATTGACGCCATCTCCCTGCAGGACGTCAATGCGGCCACAGCCACCCTCGCCTACGGCTCGGTCATCTTCGCCCTGGGCGCCATCCTCGCCGACTTCGCCACCACGCTTGTGGACCCGAGAGTGAGGGTGCAGTAGCCATGACCAACCTCAACGCCATTGATCCGGCAGCGGTCGCGCAGGACGCGCACCTCGAAAGCGCCGATGTGGTGATCGCCAAGTCCACCATCATTTTCCGCCGGTTTATGCGGAACAAGACGGCCGTCGCAGGGCTGGCGATCTTCCTGGGCCTGACCCTCTTCTCCTTCGTCGGCGGGTTCTTTACCCCTTGGGACAAGGAGACCCTCGACCCCTTCAACATCGGCATGCCGCCGTCCGCTGACCACTTCCTGGGCACGTCGCAGGCCGGCATCGACCTCTACGCCATGACTGTCGAAGGTACCAGGATCTCCATCCTGATCGGCCTCATTGTGGGCCTCGTGTCCGTCCTGGTCGCCGCGGTCTACGGCTGCACCATGGCCTATTTCGGCGGAAAAGTGGACAAGGTGATGCTCTTCGTCCTGGAGGCGCTCATCATGATGCCCGCCCTGCTGGTGGTGGCGGTTGCCACGAGCGGCGGAGGGGACGGCCTGAAGAAGAACCTCCCCAGCTGGCTCCTGCTGATCATCGTGCTCCTGGTCTTCAGCTGGATGGGGACCGCACGGCTGATCCGCTCGATGTCCATGTCGCTGATGCAGCGGGACTTCGTCAAGGCGGCCCAGTACATGGGCGTCCCGCCGCGGCGTATTGTGTGGCGGCACCTGGTCCCCAACATCGGCTCGCTGCTGGTCCTGGACATCACCCGCGGCGTCACCGGGGCCATCCTGGCCGAAGTGGCTTTCTCGTTCATCGGCATCGGCATCAAGGTGCCGGATGTCAGCCTCGGCGTGCTGATTGGCGGCGCCACGTCCCAGGTCCAGACGTTCCCGTGGATGTTCTGGGTCCCGCTCACCGTGATGTTCCTGCTCACGGGGTCCCTGGCCATGATGAACGATGGCCTCCGGGACGCCTTTGACCCGAGCTCCAGCTCTGTTGGCCGGGCCAAAAAGAACAGCGCAGAGAAGAAGGGCAAATGAGCACTTTCCTTGAGCCGGCTGACCCGGCCCCCGCAGCGGCCGAGCGGCTCCACATCGCCGGTCTCCACTCGCCGTCGGACGCTGTCCTGTCTGTCAGGGACCTAAACGTCAGCTTCAACTCCGAAAACGGGGCTGTGCATGCTGTTCGGGGCGTCAACTTTGACCTGATGCCCGGCAAAACCCTGGGAATCGTGGGGGAGTCCGGGTCCGGCAAGTCGGTGACATCACTGGCCATCATGGGCCTGCTGCCCGCCACTGCGGAGATCTCCGGCTCGGTCAGGCTCAAGGGCAAGGAACTGCTGGGCCTGAGCGACAAAGCCATGTGTGCCTACCGCGGCAACGACATCGCCATGGTGTTCCAGGACCCGCTGTCCTCCCTCACGCCGGTGTACACGGTGGGAACCCAGATCACCGAGGCCCTCACCATCCACAACCCGGGCATGAGCAAAGCGGCAAAGGAAACCCGCGCCGTCGAGCTCCTGGCGATGGTGGGCATTCCCAGCCCCCGGAACAGGCTCAGGGCCTTTCCGCACGAGTTCTCCGGCGGCATGCGTCAACGCGTGATGATCGCCATCGCCATCGCCAACAACCCGCGCGTACTGATCGCGGATGAGCCGACGACGGCACTGGACGTCACCATCCAGGCCCAGGTGCTCGAGGTGCTGCATACGGCGCAGGAGGAAACGGGTGCCGCCGTCGTGATGATCACGCACGATCTGGGCGTGGTGGCGGGCATCGCCGATGACATCATGGTGATGTACGCCGGGAAGCCGGTGGAAACCGGCAGCGTGGATGACATCTACTACGATCCCCGGATGCCCTACACGATGGGCCTGCTCGGGGCCGTGCCCCGCGTGGACGTCGCGGAGAAATCCTCGCTGGTGCCCATCGACGGCATCCCGCCGAACCTCCTCCACACCCCCACCGGCTGCTCCTTCGCACCGCGCTGCCCGCTGGTGACCGACGCCTGCCTGGACGGCGAGCCTGCCTTGAACCCTGTTCCAGGCAGCGGCTACCACCAGGCGGCGTGCATCAAATCCGGCTCCCTCGGCGCGGACGTGGATGTCCACGAGATCTTTTCCGCCCCGCCGGTCCCGGTCTCCAGCTTTGACCTCATCCCCCGTGGGGAGCGCTCAACCGTGCTGGAACTCAAGGATGTCCGTAAGCACTTTCCGCTGACCAAGGGCGCCCTGCTTAAGCGGCGCATCGGCACCGTAAAGGCCGTTGACGGCCTGAGCTTCGACATCCGCGAAGGAGAATGCTTCTCCATCGTGGGCGAGTCGGGGTCGGGCAAAACCACCACCCTGCTGGAAATCATGGAGTTCCATAAGGACCAGGACGGCGAGGTGATCATCGGCGGCATCAGCAACAAGCAAGCTGCCGACGCCAAGACCAAAAGCGCCATGCGCAGGGAAATGCAGATGGTTTTCCAGGATCCCACCGGCGCCCTTGATCCACGCTTCACCGTCTACGAGGTCCTCGCCGAGCCGCTGCAGAACGCCGGACTCAGCAAGCCGGACATCAAAAAACGCATCATGGAACTGATGAAACTGGTGGGCCTGCAGCCGGACCACGTCAACCGGTTCCCCAACCAGTTCTCCGGCGGCCAGCGGCAGCGCGTCGGCATCGCCCGGGCCCTGGCCGTGAACCCCAAGCTGGTGGTCCTGGACGAGCCGGTGTCCGCGCTGGACGTCTCGGTGCAGGCCGGCGTCATCAACCTCCTGGACAAGCTCCGCGCCGAGTTGGGCCTCAGCTACCTTATGGTGGCCCATGATCTCTCCGTGGTCCGCCACATCTCCAATCGGGTGGCGGTGATGTACCTGGGCAAGATCGTGGAGATCGGTGAGGTTGACCGGGTGTTCGACAACCCCCGACACCCGTATACGCGGGCACTGCTGTCCGCGATCCCCGTCCCGGACCCGCAGTTCGAGCGGACCCGGGAGCGGATCATCCTCCAAGGGGACCTGCCGTCCCCGTTGGATGCCCCGAAGGGCTGCAACTTCGCCACGCGCTGCCCCGTCTTCGCGGCGCTTCCGGCTGCGAAGCAGGAGAAGTGCCTGACCTTGGAGCCGCCGCTGGAAGCGGTGCAGTCTTCTGCTGCCGTGGAGATTTTGGAAGCCGGCCCGGTGCCTATACCGGACCAGCAGTTTGCCTGCTTCTTCCCGGACGGCGAACTGGACGAGCACATGCTGGTGGTCCACGAGACGGTGGAACCCCATGCACCCTAGATTTTTTCGACCCATCACAAGCATCACCCGCACCTATGAAGGGAAAACCATGAGGAATCTGACCAAGATCGGCGGCGCAGCGGCCATTGCCGCAGCCTTGACGCTGACGGCCTGCGGCGGTGGAGGAACACCCACCGGACCGGAAACCGCTCAGGGGCAGGGGACAGGCAGCGACCTCGCCAAGCTCATCAGCATCAACGAGAAGCCGGCCGCTGACCTTGAGCCCGGCGGCAAGGTCACCTTGCCGCTCGGCAACATCGGGCCGGACTTCAACGGGTTCTCCAACAACGGCAACAGCGCGGACAACTCCGCCCTGCAGATCCCCATGAACCCGGTGGCCGTGAACAGCGGTGGCATCGGCGGCTGCTGGAAGGTCGACTTCGTCGGCAAGGCAACACCGAACAAGGACTTCTGCGAGTCCGTGGAGAGCAAGGTGGTGGACGGCAAGCAGACCGTCACCATCAAGATCAACCCCAAAGCCACCTACAACGACGGCACGCCGATCGACGTCAAGGCCTTCCAGAACACCTGGAACATCCTCAAGAGCCCGGATGCCGGCTACGACATCGTCAGCTCCGGAGCCTACGAGTTCGTTGAGTCGGTTGAGGCCGGCAGCAGCGACAAGGAAGTCATAGTCAAGACCACCCAGCCGGTCTACCCGCTGGATGCGCTCTTCTTCGGCCTGATCCACCCCGCCGTAAACACGCCGGAAATCTTCAACGAAGGCTTCAACGGCGAAATGCACCCCGAGTGGATGGCCGGACCGTTCAAGCTGGACCAGTACGACACCGCAGCCAAGACTGTGACGCTGGTTCCCAACGACAAGTGGTGGGGCACCAAGCCGGTCCTGGCAAACGTCGTCTTCCGCCAGCTTGAAACCAGCGCACAGATCGCTGCCTTCAAGAACGGCGAGATCGACGCCATGTCCGCCAACACCATCGCGCTGTACAAGCAGCTTGAAGGCACCAAGGACTCCGAGGTCCGCCGGGGCCAGCGCCTCTTCGCCGGTGGCATGAACATCAACGCCCAGAAGATCACCGACGTCGCCGTCCGCGAGGCCATCTTCGCCGCCGTTGACCGCGAAGCCCTCCGCAAGGTCCGCTTCAATGGCCTGAACTGGGAAGAGCCCAGCTCCGGCTCCATGATGGTCCTGCCGTTCTCGGACTACTACCAGGACAACTACCCGGTCAAGGAAACCGGCGCGGACGTTGCCAAGAAGGTCCTGACGGACGCCGGCTACGCGCCCAACGCAGCCGGAATCATGGAGAAGGACGGCAAGCCCGCCGCCTTCAAGATCAGCAACTTCGGTGACGACCCCACCACCCTTGCCTTCACCCAGACGCTGCAAAAGCAGCTCCAGGCCGGCGGCATGGATGTTGGCATTGACCAGCGAGCCTCTGCCGACTTCGGCAAGGTCATTGGCGGCCGCGACTTCGACATGAGCGTCTCCGGCTACACCGTTGGCCCGGATGCCACCGACGCCGTCAAGCAGTACTACGACTCCAAGACGAACGAAAACGGCCTGGGCGACGCCGAGCTGGACAAGAAGATCGCCGATCTTGCGTCCATCGAGGACAACGCCGAGCGCAACAAGGCAGCCATGGACGTTGAAAAGGAGCACATGGCCAAGTACTTCTCCATGGGTGTTGTGATGAACGGCCCGCAGATCTCCTTCGTCCGCACCGGCCTGGCCAACTACGGCCCGTCCCTCTTCCAGAGCCTCTCCCAGGTTCCGGACTGGTCCACCCTGGGCTGGATCAAAAAGTAACACCCTCCCTGCAACGCTCTCTCACTTAACGCAGGGTTTTCGCCAACGCTCTCTCACTTCCGGCAGGTCATCCGCGGGGAAGTGAGAGAGCGTTTGGCTTTAACTCAGATTAACTGCGAGAGCGTTGGGGTACGGTTTTGCTTATGACCGGGACTGAAGCTGAACGCACTATCCGCACCGCCGTCGTCGGCTATGGACTCTCAGGGAGTGTTTTCCACGCGCCGCTCATCGCAGCGGATCCCCGCTACTCGCTGAGCGTCATCGCCACGTCCGACGCCGGCAGGCAGGCTGCCGCGACGCAGCGGTACCCGGGGGTCAAAACAGTGCCCGACGGCGACGCTGTCCTTGCGCTGGCCGGTGACCTTGACCTTGTGGTGCTGGGGACCCCGCCGGCCACCCACTTTCCGCTGGCGAAGGCTGCCCTTGAGGCTGGGCTCGATGTTGTGGTGGACAAGCCTTTCGCCGTCAGCAGTGCCGAGGGGCAGGAGCTGATCGCCTTCGCGGAGCGGCTGGGCCGGGTACTCACCGTTTTTCAGAACCGGCGCTGGGACGGCGATTTCCTCACGGTCCGGAAGCTGCTGGCCGGCCAATCCCTGGGCAGCGTGACCCGCTTTGAATCCAGTTTCGAACGCTGGTCCCCGGACATCTCCAAGGCATGGAAAGCCAGCGCCACGGCAGCGGATGGCGGTGGCGTGCTGTTCGACCTCGGAACGCACCTCATCGACCAGGCGCTTTTGCTGTTCGGACCGGCCGCCGTGGCCCACGCGGAACTGCAGGCGCGGCGTCCGCACGAGAAGGTGGACGATGACGTTTTCCTGGTGCTCAACCACGAGTCCGGGGTGACCAGCCACCTGAGCATGAACATGCTTTGCGCCCAGCAGGGCCCGCGGTTCCGCATCCTCGGATCCACAGGCGCCTTCACCAAGCACGGGATCGACCCGCAGGAACCGTACATTGTTGCCGGCGGCGGTCCGCTGGACGCGGAATACGGGGTTGAGGCGCCGGAATGGGCAGGATCCCTGGGCCGCGACGGCCACCTCGATCCGCTGCCCACGGAACGAGGCGCCTACCCCGAGTTCTACCGGCTCCTGTCAGCCAAGATCGACGACGGCGGCACCGCCTCCCCGAGACCGCTCCCAGTAGACCCAGCAGACGCCGTCGAGGTCCTAAAAATAATAGAAAAGGCACGCGAACTGGCCGCTGCACAGGTTCGTTAACGGCCAAAAACGGAGGCCATCCGGAAGCGTGCGTCAGAGCGACGAAGGAGCAGCACGCGGGGATGGTCTCCGTTTTTGGACGGAACCAAGAGGACTATGCAGAGACCAGCTCGTGCCAGTCCGCTACGAGGGGCAGGTCGTGTGCCTCGGAGACGGAGTGGTGTGCCACGTGGCCGCCGGCGATGTTGAGGCCGGCGGCGAGGGCCGGGTCCCGGTCAAAGGCGGCCCGGACGCCCAGGTTGGCCAGGGCCACGGCGTAGCGCAGGGTGACGTTGGTCAGCGCGTAGGTGGACGTGTTGGGGACGGCGCCGGGCATGTTGGCCACGCAGTAGAAGATCGTGTTGTGGACCTTGTACGTGGGTTCCTGGTGCGTGGTGGGGTGCGTGTCCTCGAAGCAGCCGCCCTGGTCCACGGCGATGTCCACGAGCACGGAGCCGGGCTTCATGCGGGCTACGAGTTCGTTGGTGACCAGCTTGGGGGCCTTGGCGCCGGGGATCAGGACGGAGCCGATGACCAGGTCGGCGTCCACCACTGACTTTTCGATCTCGTACTTGTTGGAGGCGACAGTCTTGAGCCGGCCCTGGTACTGGGCGTCGAGTTCGCGGAGACGGTTGATGTTGATGTCGAGGATGGTGACGTCGGCGCCCAGGCCCAGGGCCATCGCGGCGGCGTTGGTGCCGGCGACGCCGGCGCCGAGGACAACCACCTTTGCCGGGCGGACACCCGGTACGCCGCCCAGGAGGACACCTTTGCCGCCGGCGGGTGCCATCAGGGAGGTGGCGCCTACCTGCACGGACAGTCGGCCTGCGACCTCGGACATGGGGGCCAGCAGCGGCAGGGTGCGGCCTTCCTGCACGGTCTCGTAGGCGATCGCGGTGACGCCGGAGTTGATGAGTTCCTGCGTGAGCTCGGGCTCGGCGGCGAGGTGAAGGTAGGTGAAGAGGATCATGCCCTTGCGGAAGCGGTGGTACTCGGCCTTGATGGGTTCCTTGACCTTCATGACCATGTCGGCCCGGCCCCAGACGTCATCGGCCTCGGCAACGATTTCGGCGCCGGCGATCGCGTATTCCTCGTCCGTGATCCCTGAACCCAGGCCTGCGCCGCGCTCCACCAGGACCGTGTGGCCGTGGGTGCGGAACTCGTGGACGCCAGCAGCGGTGATGGCGACGCGGAATTCGTTGTTCTTGATCTCTTTGGGGACACCGATGATCATTTGTGGCTCCATATTCTCAGGCCGGGTGGGCCCGAAATTGCGGGGGAAGTTGTGATTCCAGAATAAATCCGGTTGTGACCCAACTGACAGGAAAGTGGCGTCCGGGGCATACACAATCCGCGTCATTGCGGGAATTTTTGGTTTCACAGGTCGACAAATGTTCAGCGTGAGGGCGTCAGGTGTCGCCTGCTGTTCGTTCGCCCGGATAACCGCCGGGGCAGTAGTGTTGCCCCATGCAGCAGGACGTGGAGCAACTCGTGGAACAGGTGGCGCAAAAGCTTGGGCGGGGACTGTCGCTGGAGGACCTGGACGGCCTGCTGCTCGCCTACAGCTCCAACCAGTCCCATGCGGACCGGGTCCGGGTGAACTTCCTGTTGAGCAAGCGGGTCCCGGCCGATGTCAGCGCCTGGCAGCTTTCGCACGGCATCGCCACGGCGGTCCGGCCGGTGGCGATTCCCGCGAACCAGGACCTGGGCATGCTGGGCCGGGTTTGTGTTCCGTTGATGGTGCGAGGTTTCCGGGTCGGCTATCTCTGGGTGCAGCAGGACTCGGCAGAGGAAAATCCGGCCGCGATCCTCTCCCAGTTGCCGGACGTGGCCCCGGAGATCGAGCTCCTTTCCGCCCTGCTGCTGGACTCCAACACCGCCGAATCGGAGTTCCGGCGGGGCCGCGAACGCGAGTTCCTGGCCGCCTGCACCGGCGAGGCCAACGCGGTAGCCGCCGTGGCAGGCTGGAAGGAAATCCAGGGCAAGGGGCCGTGGCAGATGGTCACAGTGCTCGACGCCGATGGCTGGGCCGGCGGGCCGGACCCCATTGCATCCATGCTGATCCACCGGTCAGCCGCCCTGCAGGCCACGGTGGGAGTGGACGTGGCGCTCTTCAGCGCAGGCACGGAAACCCATTCTGTGGTGCTGTTCCGTGAGTCGGTGGGCCGGGCCAACCATGCCCAGGTGCTTGTCCACTACCAGCTGGAGCTGGCCAAACGTTCGGGCCGCCCGGTGCACCGCATCATCCTGGGCATCAGCGAGGGTTTCGCCAAGCCACGCGAGCTTGCCGAGGCATACCGGCAGTCCCGGATGGCGGCGCAGGCGGCGGCTGTGGACCCCCAGCTGGGCGAGCTGGTGGACTGCCGTGCCGCCGGGGTGTACCAGCTGCTGGCTTCGGCAGGTGGGGGAGCCGGCGCCTGGGCTGACTCCGGGTCGGTTTATGTGCGGATGCTGGAGGACCACGACCGCAATGATGAGCTTCTCCCGGTTCTGGAGCTCATCTATGACAACGACGGTTCGGTCCAGGACGTGGCCACCAAACTCCATCTGCACCGCAGCAGCATCTACAACCGGCTGGGCCGCATCCGGCAGCTCCTGGGCGTGGACCCACTGAAGGGGATGCCCCGGCTGGAACTCCACGCGGCACTGAAGATGCGGCGCTGGGCGTCGCGCCCACGGATCTAACGCGCCCGGAGGCGCCCCACCCCGGCAGCACTCCACCCCCGGAGCCAGCGCACCCCCGAGCTAGGGCTGCGCTGGCTTCTCCTGCTGATCCAGCTTCTTCTGCCGGTCCAGCCACGCCATGACGGCCGCCAGCCTGATCCGGCGGTGCGTGCCGCGATATTCCACGGGGATCTCACCGCGATCGGTCATGTTGCGCAGATACGTGTGGGAAATCCCGGCGAGTTCGGCCGCCTGGGAGGTGGTGAGCATCTCCTCCACGCTGCTGACGGTCACTGCTTCGCCGCGGCTGAACCGGCTCAGGAGATCTACGACGGCGTCCCTTGCCTCAGGCGTCAGCCGGTGGACCGTGCCGTCCACAAAAACGGTAATGTCGTTGCCGCCCTCAAGAGCCCGCTGCAGTTTTCCTGCGTCGTCGGGCGGCAGGCCGCCAGTCATCCGGGGAGCTATCAGTGCCATGCCATCAGCCTAACCCTGTACCTCCGGGCGGCGGCGGTAAGCTCGCGGGATGAAACTCAGTGACGGCGAGGACATTGAGTCCGGCGGGCTGGCCGGCAGGCTGTACCGCTCCGTGGCGCCGGCTAGCGATGTGCAGCGGCCCACCTATGTCCTGCTCCACGGGATCGGCGTTTCCCACCGCTACTTCGTGCGGCTGCACCGGGAGCTGGCCCTCACAGCCGACGTCTACTCCTTTGACCTCCCGGGGTTTGGCGACGCGCCCAGGCCCCGGCGCCAGGTTCCGGTGGGGGAGTATGCGGCGTTCGTCCGGGCAGCGCTGAATGCGGCCGGTGTGACATCCTGCGTGGTGATCGGGCATTCCATGGGTACCCAGCATGCCGTTGAACTCGCCCTGCAGGAGCCGGAGCTTGTGGACGCCGTTGTGCTGATGGGTCCGGTGGTGGACCCCCGCCGCAGGTCGGTGGCGCGGCAGGCGCTGGCGTTGACCCGCGACGCCATGTTCAGCGAGAGCCCGTCGGCGAATGCCATCGTCTTCGCGGACTATTTCCGGGCGGGCCCGCGCTGGTACCTCACCGAGCTGCCGGTGATGATGCAGTATCCCCTTGAGGCCAGGATCCGTGGAATCAGCCAGCCGCTGTTGGTGCTGCGGGGCGGCCAGGACCCGGTGGCCGGCCGCGACTGGTGCCGGCGGCTGGCTTCCCAGGTCCCGAAGGGCAGCGTGTCGGAAATTCCGGGCCATGGCCACGTTTTCCAGCACACCGCCCCGGGACCGGCGGCCGCCGCGATCACCAGCTGGGCCCCTATTCGGCGTCGAGGTCCGTTTCCAGGAGCTTGACCAGCGAATCCAGCGCTGCGTCGGCGCCGTCACCTTCCGCCCGGAGCACCACAACATCGCCCTTGGCGGCACCCAGGGTCATCAGCGACAGGATGCTTGACGCGTCCAGTGCCTCATCGGCAGGTTCGCCCTGCATGGCAATGGTGACCTCCACTCCCACGTCCCCCGCGGCTTCGGCAAACAGCGCGGCGGGGCGGGCGTGCAGGCCGGAGCGGCTGGCGATGGTGGCGATGCGTTCGGGCATTGTTCCTCCTGGTGGATGCGTCGTGGTGGTTTGGTAAGGCGGGCGGGCAGCGGAAGCCGGTCAGAGGCCGAGTTCTTCAAGGACGGGCAGTTTTTCCCGCACCCAGGCCTTGGCTTCGGTGGCGCTGGGCGCTGACAGTGCCAGCTTGGCCAGCTGCTGCGCTTCGGCCAGGGTGACGGTCTTCAGTACCGCTGCCACAGCGGCCAGGGACCGCGCGGTCATGGACAGTGTGTTGACGCCCAGCCCGGTAAGTACGACGGCGAGGGCCGGGTCAGCGGCCGCCTCACCGCAGACGCCCACGGGTTTGTTGTTGCCTTCCGCGCGGGAGCCTTCCACGGTCAGACCCACCAGGCGCAGCACTGCAGGCTGCCACGGGGTGTTCAGCCCGGCGAGCGGGCCGAGCTGGCGGTCCGCGGCCATGGCGTACTGGGTGAGGTCGTTGGTGCCCAGGCTCGCGAAGCCCACCTCGCGCAGGATGGCCTCGGCGGTAAGTGCGGCGGAGGGGACTTCCACCATCACGCCAGGTGTCTTGATGCCGGCGTCGGCGCACATGGAGGCGAAGCGGGCCGCCTCTTCCGCCGTCGAGATCATTGGGGCCATGACCCACACATCCGCTTCGGACTGCTTCTCGGCCAGGGCGATGGCTTCCAGCTGGCGGTCCAGCACGCCCGGTGTGGTGAAGTCCGTACGGTAGCCGCGGACGCCCAGGGCCGGGTTGGGCTCCGTGGAGTCGGTCAGGAACGGCAGCGGCTTGTCGGCGCCGGCGTCCAGCGTACGGAGAACCACTTTCTTTCCCGGGAACGCATCAAAAACACTCTTGTAGGCCGCGGCCTGCTCCTCCACGCTGGGCTCGGAGTCCCGTTCCAGGAAGCAGAATTCGGTGCGGAAAAGGCCCACGCCCTGGGCGCCCAGCTTGGCGGCCGCCTCGGCGTCCTTGCCGCCGCCAACATTGGCGAGCAGCGGCACCAGGTGCCCGTCCGCCGTCGTGCCCGTTCCACTGAACTCGGCCAGCAGGGAAGCCGTGGCCGCCCACGCTTCGGCTGCGGCACGCAGCGAGTCGTCGGGATCGGCGCTGATGCTGCCTGCCGCGCCGTCAACGTAGACTTCCGTGCCGTCGGCAAGTTCGTCCACCCCGACGGCAGCCACAACGGCCGGGAGGCCAAGCGAACGCGCAATGATGGCCGTGTGGGACTGCGGGCCACCGCCAGCGGTAACGAGTGCCAGGACTTTGTTCGGGTCCAAGGTTGCGGTGTCGGCCGGTGCCAGGTCCTCCGCCACCAGCACGAACGGCGTGCCGGAGGAGGGGATGCCGGGCGCGGGCACGCCGCGGAGCGCAGCCACAATCCGGGCGCGGACGTCCAGGACATCAGTGGCGCGTTCGGCCATGTAGCCGCCCAGGTTATGGAGCATCTCCGCGACGGAGGAACCGGATTCCCAGATGGCGCGCTCGCTCGAGAGGCCGCGGGCAATGAGCTTGGCCGCACCCTTGATCAGCATGGTGTCCTTGGCCATCAGCGCGGTGGCCTCCAGGACCGCCTTGCCGTCTCCGGTGGCGTGCGCGGCCCGGGCCTTCAGTTCGTCGTGGACGGACTGTGAAGCCGCCTTGAGCCCGGCCGTGGCGTCTTCGGCGGACGTACCGGCCGCCAGCTGCTCGCCTGCGGGGGGTTCGCTGATCGGTTTGGGCATCTGCCGGATGGTTCCGATGATGCGGCCGGGGCTGACGCCAACTCCTGGGAAGGTCTGCACTGAAGGTCCTCATTCTCTGCCGGTAGCCAGGCCCGCCTAGGTTGATCCCGGCGCCATGCCGGGGCCGCCGCGACCACTATGTGCGAGGGCGGAAACGTGCCTGAAAAAATTGTATGTGATTCAGTTCATATAGCAATGCTATAGGTGATAGGGTAGCGGCTATGAGTTTGGATGGCCAGCTTCCTCCCAAAATGCGCCTGTTGCGTGCAGCGGCCGAATTGCTGGCAAAATCCGCCGGAGCGTCCGTCTCCACCCGCCAGATCACGCAGCTGGCAGGGGTTACAGCGCCCACGTTGTACCACCACTTCGGTGACAAGGAAGGTCTTTTCGACGCCGTCGTCGCCGCAGGTTTTGAAGAGTATGTTGCGGGCGAGAGGGACTTCGCCCCGTCCGGAAATCCGCTGGAAGACGTCCGGCGGATGTGGGATAACCACGTCCAGTTCGGGCTCAAGCAGCCGGAACTGTACCTGGTGATGTTCGGCAATATCCGCCCGGAAAGCCGCCCCGCCATCGTCGCCGATGCCGAGGCGCTGATGGAGGAGATGCTGAACAAGGCTGCGGCAGCGGGCCAGCTGAACGTCCAGCCGCGCGAAGCAGCCAGGTCCATCCTGGCCGCGAACGTGGGTGTGACCCTGATGCTGATTGCGGAACCCGCCGCCGAACGGAACCTCGAACTGTCCATCATGACCCGGGACGCCATGATCTTTGCGGTGTCTGCGGCACAAGCCGAAGGGGCCTCGCCGGAAGATTCCGGCAAGTCCTCGGTGGTGGTGGCAGCGATTGCCCTGAACGCCGCACTTCAGGCTTCGCACTCAGACCAGCTTTCAAGCTCGGAACTCAAACTGTTCCTCGAATGGCTTCACCGAATCTCCACCAGCACGTCGTCGTAAGTATCGGACCCATCCTGCGCTGCAGCAGGAATGACGGTTAGGAAAGCACATGGCAACAGAGACAGTTGCGAAACCCCGCACCAGCGTGCGGGTCGGCGTCCAGAAGTTCGGGACGTTCCTGTCCGGCATGATCATGCCCAACATCGGCGCGTTCATCGCGTGGGGGCTCATCACCGCACTCTTCATTGAGAAGGGCTGGATCCCGGTCCCGGCCTTGGGCGGCTTCGGCACCAACGCCGAAGGAGCCCCCAATGTGGGCCTGGTTGGCCCCATGATCACCTACCTGCTGCCGCTCCTGATCGCCTACACCGGCGGCCGGATGGTCTACGACGTCCGCGGCGGCGTGGTGGGAGCCATCGGCACCATGGGCGTCATTGTGGGCGCCGGCATCCCGATGTTCATCGGCGCCATGATCATGGGCCCCCTCGGCGGCTGGACCATGAAGAAGATCGACCTCCTGTGGGAGGGCAAGATCCGCCCGGGCTTCGAGATGCTGGTCAACAACTTCTCGGCCGGTATCTGGGGCGCGCTGCTGGCAATGCTGGGCTTCTACGGTATCTCCCCGCTGGTTCAGGCCTTCAGCACCGGCGCCGGCAACGTGGTCCAGTTCCTGGTCAACAACGGCCTGCTGCCGCTGACCAGCATTTTCATCGAGCCCGCCAAGGTTCTCTTCCTGAATAACGCCATCAATCACGGCGTCCTCACCCCGCTGGGCATCCAGCAGTCGCTGGAGCAGGGCAAGTCCATCCTGTTCCTGCTTGAAGCCAACCCCGGTCCCGGCATGGGCATCCTGCTGGCCTACATGTTCTTCGGGAAAGGCCTCGCCAAGGGTTCGGCCTCCGGTGCAGCGATCATCCACTTCCTCGGCGGTATCCACGAAATCTACTTCCCTTACGTCCTGATGCGCCCGCTGCTGATCCTGGCCGCGATCGCCGGCGGCATGACGGGTATCGCAACTATGGCCATCACCGGCTCCGGACTCGTTGCTCCCGCGGCGCCTGGTTCGATCATCGCCGTGCTCGCCCAGACCTCCCGTGACAGCTACGTCGGCGTGATCCTCGCGGTAGTGCTCGCCACCACGGTTTCGTTCCTGGTGGCCTCGGTGATCCTGAAGACCACCAAGCACAGCGACGAGGTGGACCTGAGTGATGCCACGTCCAAGATGGAAGCCATGAAGGGCAAAAAGAGCTCCGTGTCCTCCATGCTGACCGGCGGCGGTGCAGGCGTGGGCACCGCTGTCCTCGCCGGCCCCATCAAGAACATCGTGTTCGCGTGCGACGCCGGCATGGGCTCCAGTGCCATGGGCGCCTCGGTGCTGCGCAACAAGATCAAGGCGGCTGGGTTCCCGGACGTCAAGGTCACCAATGCCGCGATCGCCAACCTCAGTGACACCTACGACGTGGTGATCACCCACCAGGACCTGACCGAACGAGCCAAGCCCGTCACCTCCAGCGCCGCGCATTACTCCGTGGATAACTTCATGAACAGCCCGCGGTACGACGAGATCGTGGAGCTGGTCAGGGAGCACAACACCGAAGGCGCAACGCCCGACGCCGGTGCTGCCGCCGCCGGCGCTGCGGTAGCCGGCCACGGCGCGCACGTTGCCAGTGATCCGGTGGATGCGGCACCCGCCGCAGTCGCGCCGTCGGACATCCTCGTGGCCGACAGCGTCATCCTCAACGGCACCGCCACCACCCGCGATGCCGCCATCGACGAAGCCGGCCGGCTCCTCCTGGCCCGCGGCGCCGTGGACGAGGGCTACCTCGCGGCCATGCACGAGCGCGAGGAATCCGTGTCCACCTACATGGGCAGTTTCCTGGCCATCCCGCACGGCACCAACGCTGCCAAGGGCCACATCCTGAAGTCCGCGGTGTCCGTGATCCGCTACCCGGACGGCATCGACTGGAACGGCAAGCAGGTCAAGTTCGTGGTGGGCGTGGCCGGCATCAACAACGAGCACCTCCACATCCTGTCCTCCATCGCGAAGGTCTTCACCAACAAGGCCCAGGTGGCGCAGCTGGAAGCGGCCACGTCCGTTGAGGAAGTCCTGGAGCTGTTCGGAAAGGTGAACGCATAGTGAAGGCGGTACATTTCGGAGCCGGGAACATCGGCCGCGGCTTTGTGGGGCTGCTGCTGCACCAGGCCGGTTATGAGGTGGTGTTCGCGGATGTCGCGGACGCGCTCATCGACCAGCTGGCGGCAGCAGACAGCTACGACGTCCACGAGGTGGGGGAGAACCCCACCGTCCGGACGGTGGACAACTTCCGCGCGTTCAACTCCGGCACGCAGGAAGCGGAACTCGTGCGGGAAATCGCGACGGCGGATATCGTCACCACCGCCGTGGGCCCGCACATCCTGAAGTTCGTGGCGCCCGCCATCACCAAGGGCATCGCGGCGCGGGCTGCTGGTCTGGCACCGCTGCAGGTCATGGCCTGCGAGAACGCCATCAACGCCACGGACATCCTGCGGGCCGAAGTGGCCGGACTCTGGGACGACGCCGCCGGCTCCCTGGACGCCTTGGCGCTGTTTGCGAACACCGCGGTGGACCGGATTGTGCCCAACCAGGCGCCCGGGCAGGGCCTGGACGTCACTGTGGAGACGTTCTACGAATGGGTCATTGACCGGTCGGCGTTTGGCGATGCGGCGCCGGTCATCCCGGGCGCAACATTTGTGGACGAGCTCTCGCCCTACATTGAGCGGAAGCTCTTCACCGTGAACACCGGGCACGCCTCCGCAGCGTACTTCGGGTTCGTGGCAGGCCTGGAGAAACTTTCTGACGCCATGGCCGACCAGGACGTCGCGGAAGACGTCCGCGCGGTCCTGGAGGAGACCAAGCAGCTCCTCGTTGCCAAGCACGGCTTCAACAACGACGAGCAGGAAGCCTACGTCCAGAAGATCCTGGTCCGGTTCTCCAACCCGCACCTGCCGGACACCGTGAACCGGGTGGGCCGCGCCCCGATGCGCAAGCTCAGCCGGCACGAACGGTTCATCGGCCCCGCGGCTGAACTGGCCGAACGCGGGATCGTGCCCGAGGCGCTCCTGGGTGCCATCGCCGCGGCCCTGCGCTTCGCCGACCCCGCCGACGCCGAGGCCGCCGAGCTCGCGCAGATTCTGGCTTCGTCGTCGCCTGCCGACGCCACGGCCAGGATCACGGGGTTGGCTCCGGAGCACCCGTTGTTCGACGCCGTCTCCACGCTGGTGGAAGAACGCCAGGCGGAAGGGGCCAAGGCCCCGGCCTGACGCTCTCTCACTTAAAGCGGGTTTTTCGGAAACCCTCTCGCAGATCCTGCGGGTATTTCCGGAACCCTCTCGCAATCACGACGCCGGCACTCACCCGAGTGCCGGCGTCGTGCGTTGTAGCCTCCTGACCCGGGGCGGGAAGTCTCGGCGTCGCGCGGTGGGGCCTGGCGGCTGTGGAATGCTGGGGAGATGACCACGAACCCGGGCGCCTTGACCCCCTTGCTGACTGCCGACGTAGACGGCGGGACCTTCCGCCTCAGGCACGCCGTGGCCGCGGACCTGCCCGCCGTCGTGGCACTGCTGGCCGACGATGCCTTGGGCGCCGCCCGCGAACTGGGCCAGGACATGGCGCCGTACGAGAGGGCTTTCGAAGCGATCGACGCCGACCCGTCCCATGTGCTCGTGGTGGGGGAGCAGGTGCCGCCCGGCGCAGACTCCGGCCCCGTCGTGGCCACTTTCCAGCTGAGTTTCCTGCCCGGCATCTCGCGGCAGGGCGCCTGGCGCTCGCAGATTGAGGCGGTCCGCGTGGCGGACAGCCTTCGCGGCAATGGCTTGGGACACCTGATGGTGGGGTGGGCCATCGACGAATCCAGGCGCCGCGGCTGCACGCTGATGCAGCTGACCACCCACAAGACCCGGACGGCCGCCCACCGCTTCTACGAACGGCTCGGCTTCGACGCCAGCCATGAGGGCATGAAGCTCACACTCTGACCCCGGGGCGTTATGCCTTCTTGGAGCCCTTGGGCACAAACAGCGTCTCGGCCTGTTCCAGGGACATGCCGTTGGTCTCGGGCACCTTGAACATCACAAAGAAGAACGAGGCCGCCGCGAACAGCGCGTACATGGCATAGGTCAGGGGCAGGGAAGCGGCGGCCATCACGGGGAAGCTCAGCGTGATGGCAAAGTTGGCCACCCACTGCGCGGCCGCGGCCAGGCCCAGGGCGCGGGCACGGATCCGGGAAGGGAAGATCTCGCCAAGGAGGACCCAGACCAGCGGGCCCCAGGACGCGCCGAAGCTGACCACAAACACGTTGGCCGCCACGAGGGCCACCGGACCCCAGGCGCCCGGCAGGGAGATCTCTTCGCCGGATCCGACGGCCGCGGAGAACGCCAGCGCCATGGTGCCCAGTGAAACCGCCATGCCGATGGAACCGGCCAGGAGAATGGGCCGGCGGCCGATCCGGTCCACCAGCGCGATGGCCACCAGCGTGACCAGGATGTTGGTGATGGAGGTTGCCACCGAGATGGTGAGCGAGTCCTTCTCCTGGAAACCAACGGCCTTCCACAGCGTGGTGGAGTAGTAGAAGATCACGTTGATGCCAACGAACTGCTGCAGGACGGAGAGGACGATGCCCACCCAGACCACTGCCTGCAGGCCGAAGGTCTTGCCGCGGAGCGAGCCCTTCTGGCCGGACAGCTTGTCCTCTTCGATGGCGTCCTGGATCTCGCGGATGTGCCGGTCCGTGTCCTCGGCCGGGGCGATGGAGTCGAAGACCTTCCGGGCTTCGTCTTCCTTGCCCTGGAACACCAGGAACCGCGGGGATTCCGGGAGCGTGTAGGCGATCCAGCCGTACACCACGGCGGGAACCGCTGCGGCGAGGAACATCCAGCGCCAGGCTTCCAGGCCCAGCCAGAACGCCTGGTCCGCGCCGCCGGCGGTGGTGGCGAAGAGCGCGTCGGACAGGAGTGCGGCGAAAATACCGGTGGTGATGGCAAGTTGCTGCAGCGAGGCCAGCCGGCCACGGACCTGCCGCGGCGAAATTTCGGAAATGTAGGCCGGGGCGATCACTGAGGCCAGGCCGATGCCCAGGCCTCCCACCAGGCGCCAGAAGATCAGGTCCCAGACGCCGAAGGCGAACCCGGTTCCGACGGCGCTGACCAGGAACAGCACCGCGCCCAGCTTCATGGCGGGGATGCGGCCGTAGCGGTCGGCGACTTTTCCGGCGAGGAACGCACCGGCGGCGCAGCCCAACAGGGCGACGGCCACGGCGAAGCCGGTCACGGCCTCGGACAGCGCGAACTCATCCTTGATGGCATCCACTGCACCGTTCACCACGGACGAGTCGAAGCCGAACAGGAACCCGCCCACCGCGCCTGCGAGCGCCAGCCAGATCACCCGCTGCGGGATCTTGGCGGTTGTCTGCTCCTTGGCGGTGGGCATGATGCTCCCTGGGTTTGGGGGTGGGTAAATGCGGGTGCGGACGTCGTCGGCTGCGGTACCGGCTCAGAGGCCGGTGCACACGCGCTAAACAGTGTGGCACGTCACCGCCCGCGGTTCCACTCAGGAACTCTTGCCCTGCGAAACAGGCAGACGACGACGGCGGGGTGCGCCGCCGTCGTCGTCTACCTGTTTCAGGGGAGGCGGCTTAGTGGGCCGGCACCGCAGCTGCATCTCCCCGCGGGGCTACTTTCGGGTCCGTCAGCTTCTTGTTCGGCAGTGCGAAGCTGATCAGGAACGCGATCCCGGTGAGGACGGCCGCGGTGATCATCACAGTGTCGATCGCGTACGCGAACCCCTCGGTGATGGGCCGGGTGAGCACACTGTTGGCGGAGTGGAGCCAGCTGGTGTCGTTGAGCGATTCGTTCGACGCCCCGTTCTGGAAGAACTCGTAGAGCTTGGCGTTCGCGGGGTCCGCGGCCACGGCCGGGTCGCGCAGCACGGCCTGGTAGTCGGCACTGGACATGGCGGACTTCATCGTGTCGGCGATCCTGCTCGCGGCCAGGCTGAACAGCATGGAGATGAACACGGCCGTGCCCACGGCGCCGCCCATTGAGCGGAAGAACGCGGCGGAGGACGTGCCCACACCCATGTCCTTCGGAGGCACGGAGACCTGCATGGCCAGCGTGAGCGGCTGCATGCAGAAACCCAGGCCCATGCCAAAGAACACGGCGATTACGCCGGGAACCCACAGCCCCGTGTCCACTCCCAGGGTCAGGCCCATGGTCACGGCGGCGGCGGTGAGGATGCCCGTACCAACGATGGGGAAGATCCGGTACGTGCCCGACGCCGAAATGGTGCGGCCCGCGGTGATGGAGCCGGTCAGGATGCCCAGCGTGAAGGTGATCATCATCAGGCCGGCCTCGGTGGGTGTGAGTCCCTTGACCAGCTGCAGGTACATGGGCAGCATGGCGATGGCGCCGAACATGCCGATGCCGATGATGAAGTTCAGCAGCGAGGACAGGCCAAAAGTAGCGTTCCGGAAGAGCCGCAGCGGGATCAGGGCGTAGTCCCCGGCGCGCTTTTCAGCCAGCAGGAACCAGATGATGCCCACCGCGCCCAAGCCGTAGCAAAGGAACGAGTTCAGCGATGTGAAGCCCCAGCTGCGGCCCTGTTCCGCCACAAGCAGCAGCGGGACGATGGCGAGCGTGATGGCGGCCGCGCCGAAGTAGTCGATCTTCTGCTTTACGTGCTTGGCAGGCAGGTGCAGGAACATAAACACCACGGCCAGGGCCGCCAGGCCGATGGGCAGGTTGATGAAGAAGACCCAGCGCCAGCCGTCAAAACCCAGGATGTTGGCCGACCCTGCGAACGCGCCGCCCACCACCGGGCCGAGCACGGAGGAGATGCCGAATACCGACATAAAGTAGCCCTGGTACTTGGCCCGGTCCTTGAGGGACACGATGTCCCCGATGATGGTCAGCGCGAGGGCCAGCAGGCCGCCGGCGCCCAGGCCCTGGACGCCGCGGGCGATGGCCAGTTCCGTCATGGAGTGCACTGAGCCGGCGTAGAGCGAGCCGACCAGGAAAATGACGATGGCGATCAGGTACAGCGGACGGCGGCCGAAAATGTCGCTCAGCTTGCCGTACAGCGGAGTGCTGACGGTTGAGGTGATGAGGTAGGCGGTGGTGGCCCACGCCTGGAGGGACAGCCCGTCGAGGTCGTTGGCGATGGTGTAGATGGAGGTGGACACGATGGTCTGGTCCAGGGATGCCAGGAACATGCCCAGCATCAGCCCCACCATCACGGTGACGATCTGACGCTGTGTCAGGGTTTCGCCGGCGGCACGCACAGCGGTTGTTTTGGACATGGCTTCTCCAGGAAAGATTTTAGGGATCACGCTCGATAGTTGCTTTCAGTAACTATGTTAGTTCCCGTTTCATTCCCGCTGCCAGATATTTCTTCCGCAGCCGCAGCCGCCCCACCCCCCACAGCCGGGGACCTCGATCAGCGCTCCACGAGGATGCCGTCCGGATCGCACCAGACCGTGACGCCGGGACGGAAGGTCACGCCGTCGAGCACTACATCCACATCAACCTCACCGGCGCCGGCTTTGGCGCTCTTGCGCGGGTTGCTGCCGAGCGCCTTGACGCCAAGATCAAGTTGGGCAATCGCCTCACGGTCGCGGATGGCGCCGTTGATTACGACGCCGGCCCAGCCGTTCGCCACGGCGCTCTCGGCGATCATGTCCCCCATCAGGGCGGTGCCCAGCGAACCGCCGCCGTCCACCACCAGCACGGCGCCGTTGCCGGGGGTGGCCAGCGTGGACTTGACCAGGGCGTTGTCCTGGAAGCAACGGATGGTCCGCACCGGGCCGCTGAAGTGTGAACGGCCGCCGAGTGACTGGAACTGAAGTGATACGGACGCCAGTTCCTCGCCGCGCTCGTCGTACAGATCGGCGGTGTTGACGGGGTTGGTGGTGTTGCCTGCAGCAGATGCGGTCATTGGATCTCCAGGTATTCAGTGTTGGGGTGGGCTGCGCGCTGTCCATAGCCGCACAAGCCATGCTCCGTATGACAAGCGGGGCGATGAAGCCCACGATAGTCTGATTTTCAGAATCACCAACCGTTCCAGGGGGAACCAGCATGAGCCTGTCCGATACACCCGCAGCACCGGATCCCAGCGCTGCGGCGGTTCCCGGAGCGGGCCGGGAAAGCTCGACGGCGGCGCTCGCGGAGCCGACGCAAAAGGTCACCGCGCGCTGGGTCACCGGGCTGGTGCTGGTCAACGTCGGCATTAACGCCGCCTTCTTCGGTCCCCTCAACATTTTTATCGGCCAGCAGGCCATCGGCATTGACGAGGCCAACAAGGAAGCCATCCTGACCCTCGTAACAATGTGTGGCGCCGCCGTGTCCCTGGTGGCCAATCCGCTGTTCGGTGCACTGTCAGACCGGACGGTCTCAGGCTTCGGCCGGCGTGCGCCCTGGGTCCTGGCCGGCGCCGTCCTGGCAACCGCCGCCTTGCTGGCGATGTCCGGTGCTACTGCTGTTGCCCTGATGGTCCTGTTCTGGTGCCTGGTCCAGCTGGGCGCCAACGCCGCCTACGCCGCCATCACCGCCGCCGTCCCGGACCGGGTGCCGGTGCTGCAGCGCGGTGGCGTGGGCGGCCTGGCCGCGCTGGGCCAGACGGGGGGCGTCTTCCTCGGCGCGGTCTTCGGGGCGGTGGTCTCGGGAAACTTCATGGTGGGGTACACCATGTGTGCGGCCGCCCTGCTGTTCTCCGTGGTGCCGTATCTCTTGCACCGGAATGATCCGCCGCTGCCCAGGGAGCTCCGGCCGCCGTTCTCGTGGGGCAGCTTCCTGCGCGGCTTCTGGATCAGCCCGGCCCGCCACCCGGACTTTGCATGGGCCTGGCTCACCCGCTTCCTGGTCAACGTCTGCAACCAGATGACCATTGTCTACCTGCTCTTTTTCCTCCGGGACGTCCTCAAGCACGAGGACCCGGCCCTGGGGGTTCTGACCTTGACCGGCATTTACGCGGTGATGGTGATGATTACTGCGGTGATAGCGGGGCCGTGGAGCGACCGGCTGGGCCGGCGGAAGCCGTTTGTGATCGGGTCCTCGGCCATCATTGCCGCGGCGGGACTGACAATGGCCTTCTTCCCGGTGTGGACCGGCGCCCTCATTGGAGCCGGCATCCTGGGCGTAGGGTTCGGCGCTTACCTTGCCGTTGACTTCGCGCTGCTGACCCAGGTCCTGCCACTGGCCGCAGACAGGGGCAAGGACATGGGCATCATCAACGTGGCGAACTCCTTGCCGCAGGTGTTCGCGCCCGTCCTCGCATTCCTCGCCGTGACGTACCTCGGCGGGTACGTCACGTTGTTCACCACGGCGGCCGTCATCGGCCTGCTGGGTGCCGTGTTCGTGGTCAAAATCAAGGGGGTCGACTGACTCCGGCATTTGACCGTGCCGTATAGTTGAGGCGGACTGCAGGCCCACGGGATGAGGACTCTCCCTGCCGCTGCACCATAAGAACACAACCCCGGAATCCTGATGCCCGAGACACTTTCAGCCCATCCGTCCATGGCCGCCCGGCCCTCCACCCCGCGCCAGCGGCTGCGGTACACGCGCGTCCTTGAATCTGCCGCAGGGTTTGCCCGCAAGGGGCTGGAGTCCGTGGACCTCGCGGAAATTTCAGAAAAGTCCGGCGTGCCGCTGGGAACCGTCTACCGCTATTTCCCCACGGCCAACCACCTGATGCTCTCCCTCTACCGCCAGCAGCTGGACGAACTTCAGGGCCGGGCCCGCACGTCAGCGGCCAGCTTCGGCGGCAAGGCCCTCACCGGCGTGGTCATGGAGATCTTCCATATGCGGGTGATGCAGCCGGCGGTCGAGCAGTGCCTGAGCCGCTGCGTCTACCTCAAGGACAGGGACACCACCGCACTCCTGCATGAAATCGACGCGCTGAGCGAAACGGCGGTGGCCACCGCCTCCGACGACGCCGTAGCGGCCCGGGTGCTCCTGCTGACCGTCACTGGTCTGGTCCAGTCCGTCCGCAACCGCCGGCTTTCGTTGTTTGAGGCCGAAGAGGACCTCAAAAAGGCCTGCACGCTGCTCGCTCCGGTGGCTGCCGGTGCCCGGGCCGCCCACCGATCGGCGTAACCGGTCTAGACCAGCAGGCCAATAAAGACGTCTTTATGCCGTGACGTGGGTCACAAATATGCCCGATTAAACGATTTAGCATGCACGTTTACGCCGCGGCTGCACTTTTTTGCCCGCCGGCGGTGCTTAGTATTGCAGGACCGGAGTGGCTGACAACCCGCATCTGCAGGGCTTCACACCGGGCCCGCCACCTCTGGGCCCACGAAGCGCCGAATTAGACCACCTTGAGCCTCCCTGTGCTTGAGCCTTTCTGCGCCGTGCGCCCACGGCTAGCCCCAGGAGACAACGACGTGTCCATTGACGTAATCGCACCGACAGACAATTCAGCAGCTGCTGCCCTGACCGAGGCCGAGATCTTCGACGCCCACCAGGGCGGGAAGCTTTCGGTGACCAGCACGGTCCCGCTGTCCAATAAGCGCGACCTGTCCATCGCCTACACCCCCGGGGTCGCCGAGGTCAGCCGCGCCATCCACAACAACCCGGAACTCGCCAAGACCCTCACCTGGGCGCAGCGCCTGGTGGTAGTGGTCAGCGACGGCACCGCGGTGCTGGGCCTGGGCAACATCGGGGCCGCCGCCTCACTGCCCGTGATGGAGGGCAAGTCCGCCCTGTTCAAGACCTTCGGCGAGCTGGATTCAATTCCCCTGGTCCTGAACACCACGGACGTTGACGAGATCGTGGAAACCCTGGTCCGTCTCCGCCCCAGCTTCGGCGCGGTCAACCTCGAGGACATCTCGGCCCCGCGTTGCTTCGAACTCGAAGAGAAGCTCATCGAAGCCCTGGACTGCCCGGTCATGCACGATGACCAGCACGGCACCGCCGTGGTGGCCCTCGCCGCCCTGACGAACGCCGCCAAGGTCACCGGCCGCGAACTGGCAGACCTCCGCGTGGTGGTTTCCGGCGCCGGAGCCGCAGGCATCGCCGTCGCCGAAATCCTGCTCGCCGCCGGCATCACGGATGTTGTCCTGCTCGACTCCAAGGGCGTCATCAACCGGGAGCGGGCCGACATCGCCGCAGACCCGCAGAGCAAAAAGTCCCAGATGGCACAGCGCAGCAACCCGCGCGGCGTCACGGGCGGGCCGGGAGAAGCGCTGCTTGGCGCTGACGTGTTCATCGGGGTTTCCTCCTCGAAGCTGGACGAGGCGCACCTGAAGCTGATGAACGCTGACTCGATCGTGTTCGCTCTCTCCAACCCGGACCCCGAAGTCCTGCCCGAGGTGGCCGCCAAGTACGCCGCCGTGGTGGCCACCGGCCGCAGCGATTTCCCCAACCAGATCAACAACGTCCTGGCCTTCCCCGGAATCTTCCGCGGTGCGCTGGACGCCGGTGCCCGCCGGATCACGCCTGCCATGAAGCTTGCTGCAGCACGGGCCATCGCCGAACTCGCGGAAGCTGACCTTTCCGTTGACTACATCGTGCCCAGCCCGCTTGATCCGCGTGTCGCCCCGGCCGTGACGGCCGCGGTCGCCGCCGCCGTGGAAGCCGAGTAGCCTCCGCAGCCACACCCTGACCCAACGCCCGACGGCGGTGCCTCCCCGCGCAGGGGACGCGCCGCCGTCGGGCGTTAAACGGCGAAGGTGACCGGCGTGCCGCCCTAAACTGGGGCTCATGAACTCCGAAACCGTGGTGAGCATCCTGTGCGGCCTGGCCATCCTGGTGGGGGTGGCGGGCACCATCATCCCCATCCTGCCCGGCAGCTTCCTGATCGGGCTCAGCCTGCTGGCGTGGGCCATCTGGGGCGGTGCCGGAACCGCCGGCTGGGTGGTCTTCGCGGTGGGAATGGTGTTTGTGCTTGCCGGAATGGCTGCCAGTGCGGTCCTGACCGGACGGAAGCTCAGGCAGCACAGCATCCCCAACCGCAGCGTGGTGATCGGCCTGGCGGCGGGTGTGGCCGGCATGTTCATCATCCCGGTGGTGGGCCTCTTTGTGGGGTTCGCCGTGGGCCTGCTGCTCAGCGAATTCCTCCGTACCCGGAACTTTGGCACGGCAACGTCCACCAGCTGGGCTGCCCTGAAGGCTACCGGTCTGGGCATGCTGGTGGAGTTCGGGCTGGCGTGCCTGGCGGCCAGCACCTGGGTGATCGGGCTCTGGGTCGCCGCCGCCACGTAGGGCTCGCGCAGGCCCGCCACGTAGCATGGAGGGATGACCGCGGGGGATGCCAGAGGACCGATTTACCGGGACGCCCGGGACCTGACGCCGTTCGGGAACGTGCAGTTCCAAACGCCCGTCCGGGAACTCGCGGGCAGCGTGGGCGGGCTGATTCATGGTGTGCTGGGCGGCCGGGACGCGGCGCTGATCGCCGTGGACGGCGAGGTCCCCAGGCTCAGGCGGATGCCCGGCAAAGCGGCAAAGGCCGTGCACGAGGCCATCTTCACCAGCAGGGAACCCGAGCGGCTCATCGCCGCGGGCCGGGCCTATCCGGGTTGGGCCGGGCTCTGCTCCGTTATGGCGGGCCTCCTGGCGTACCAGCACGGCGGGTACCTACGCGCGTCCGAACTCCTCCAGCGGGGCCTGTTCATCAGGAACGACGACGACGCCAACCAGTATGCGGCCACGTACCTCACGCGGGTGGTCACCCGGGTGGAGGTTGCCGAGCGCATCGAAGTCCCTGTGCTGTTCAGCCAGGAGTCGGTCTTCCTGGCCCTGTCGCACTCATTGCGGGAGACGGGCCAGCTGGAAGCCGCGCTGCAGACGGCGGCCGGGCTGCCGCCGTCGTTGCCTTCAGCGCTGGCACGCTGCGCGCTGGCGTTCGCGCTGGGACGCGACAAGGAAGTGGTGATCTGGACGGAGGGGCTGCTGAACTCCGATGACCTCTCGGCGGCGTTGCTGCTGTTCCGGGGGCGGGCGCTGCGGCGGCTCGGCGCCCACGGACAAGCGCACGACGCGCTGAAGGAGGTCCTCCGCCGTCGGAAGACAGACGTGGTGCTCCGCAACGATGCCCTCACCGACCGTGCCCTGCTGGTGCTGGACAACGGCCGCAAGTCCCTTAACCCGCGGGACTGGCTCCGCGGCCGGCCGGCGGAGCTGGAGACATTCGAAGTCATTCGCAAGGACGTTGACGAGCGCCGGCTCTGGGAGCAGGAGTGGGAAAACCTGGACGGGAAATAGGCTTGTGGTGCCCCCGGCCCCGGAGTACAACGGAGGCATGAGCGACGCACTCCGGTCCTGGATGGAAAAGTACATCGCGGCGTGGACCACCAACAACCCGGAGGACATCCGGGCCCTGTTCACCGAGGAAGCCGTGTACGCCACCCGGCCGCACGATGCCGATGCGTGGCGGGGGCGCGAGCAGATCGTGGAAGGCTGGCTGGAGGCGGCGGACGACCCCGGGAAGTGGACCTTCGACTGGACGCTGCTGGGGGCGGACAGCGGGCTGGGGACCGACGGCGAGCTGGCCTTCGTGCAGGGTTTCACGGACTACCTCGGTGACGGCCCCAGCTACGACAACCTCTGGGTCATCCGCCTTGAGCCGGACGGGCGGGCCGCGGAGTTCACGGAATGGTTTATGGAGCGCAAAACCTAGGCTTGCTGCGTGAGCCCGGCAACCAGCGGAACCAGCTGCTCTGCGAGGAGGGCAACGCCCAAGGCGACCATGATGATGCCGCTGGCCAGTGTGACCGTCCGCGCAGCGCCGGGCCGGGACTGCAGGAGCTTGCGCGCCAGCAGCGCCACACACGTATAGACGGTCCCGGCCAGCAGGACAAATGTCAGGCCCAGCAGGCCGGACTGCACGGGGACAGGGAGTGAGGCCTCCGGGCTGACGAACTGCGGCACCAGCGCCACAAAGAACAGCAGCCCCTTGGGGTTGATGCCGCTGGTGCCTATGCCCTGCAGAAAGGTGCGGAGCTGGTTTGCGGGCTTCCCGACGGCGCCTGCCGCGCTGAAGGAGGCGCCGCGCCAGGAGCGGAGGGTGCTGACGCCCAGCCACAGCAGGTAGCCCGCGCCGGCCACCGTAAGCCAGCCCAGGACGCCCGGCAGGCCGGACAGCAGGGCCGCCAGGCCTGCCACCATCAGCAGCGTATGCAGGACATAGCCGCCGCAAAGTCCGGCGACGGCCGGGACAAAGCTGCGCTGCCGCAGACCGGCCGTGATGGAATACGCCCAGTCCACGCCGGGGGTGCAGGCGAGGGCGACGGCCACCAGCACAAAGGCGACAAACAACTGGGGATTCATGGCGGGCTCCTGTCCGATTAGGTACAGGACAAACCTTATGAAGTATCCGGCCATAAGTGCTTACCATTTTCGCCGCCTGCGGCCTGGTTTTGGTAAGATTTTTGCGTGATTGACCATATTGATAGGAATATCTTGCGCCATCTCAAAGAGGATGGCCGGATGACTGCCACGGCGCTGGCCGCGAAGGTCGGGCTCACGGTGGCGCCATGCCACCGGAGGCTCCGGGACCTGGAGACATCGGGCGTGATCCGCGGCTATAAGGCGGACATCGATCCGGCCGCCGTCGGGCTGGGTTTCGAGGCCATTGTGTTTGTCACTTTGCGCCAGGTGGACCGCTCCACCATGGAGATCTTCGAGAACCGGGTGGCGGACAACCCCAACATCGTGGAGGCGCAGCGGCTCTTCGGCTCTCCGGACTACCTGCTGAAAGTCATCGCCGAGGACCTGCCGGCCTACCAGCGCTTCTACGATGCCGAGCTCACGTCACTGCCCGGGGTTGAGCGGCTGACGTCCACGCTGGTGATGAAGAACCTGAAGTCCAATGCAGGGCCGCCGGTGTAGCGCGCGTCCTCGTCGCGCCGGCGGTCCCCATGCCCTTCTGCCTAGGCCGCAGGGCTGACATGGACGATGATCACCTGGGTTTCCTTGGTCCCGTCGTAGCGGAGGTCGTAGTTCACTTCCAGCCCCGTGTCCGTCCCCGAGGTGATGGAGAAGTCGCTCTTTCGTTCCGGGTCCCGCTGGGCGCCGGCGATCCAGCGCTCGGCGGAGTCGGCGTCGACCCCGTACCGCTCCACGCCGTCCCGGATGAGCTCAAAATACTCGTCTGGGGAGTTGGCGGTGAGGAAGTAAGTGACCTCGCTGAAGTCCGGCCGTTTGTCAGTGGTGTTGAATCGGATCCGGTCCGTTTCCCCACTGATCTCGCCGCTCGGGGCAACGATGGTGAATTTGATCTTTCCCGAGTCCCGGGTGTTGATTTCGGGCCCGTAGCTGTCTTCGGTGACCCGTACAGCAGCCTTTTCCAGCCGTCCCGAGCTCATGTCCAGTCGTGCGGTCTTGGACTCCCGGATGGCGGCCACTCCGGCGGCGTCGAGGGTGGAGAATTCCGAGGTGCTCATGGTGCTCCCTTGAGAGGTCGGTTCGGTGGCGGTGCCGCTGATCTGGCAGCCGGCCAGGGCGAGGCAAGCGGACAGTGCAAGAAGTACGACGGCGGCCTGCCGCCTCAGGCGCGAAACTGGGGTTGCGCTGGTGGGGGTCACTGGTGCACCTCCGCGCCGAAGCCATCCACAAAGCGGTCCATGATGCCGGGGATATTGTTAATTGGTCTGTACTGGTCCACGCGGTCGTTGAAGTCGGAGGCGATGATCTGCTCAGCCCGTGCGGGATCCGTCGCAAGGAGGTCCTGGTAGGCCGGAAGGGTGTCCTGCCTGATGAGTTCCCAGCGCTGGTCGGCGTTGGAGATGTTCCCGTCCGGGAAGCCGGTGGTGAAGTCCGTACGGAACTGGGTGGGGTTGTCCCAGTTGGTGAACGGCACGTTTTCCGGCCCGGGGCTCTCCACGCTGAAGCTGTACGGGAAGACCTCCGGGTAGCTCTTCGCCCCGGGAATGGACGGCTCGCCGGCCAGCGTGACCAGGTACGTCACGGCTTCCCCGCCAGGGTGGTTGCGCATGTTGTCGTAGTCGTCCGCGATGATCTCGTTCTGTTCGCGGTAGAGCAGGGAGGTGTTTCCCTCCTGGACCCGTTCGGGGTCGCCGGAATCGATGTTGGCCCAGGCCTCGGCAGTTTTGGAATCAATGGCGCCGGAGTCCTGCAGCCGGTTGATCTCGTCGATTCCGCCGTTCATGTAGGCCTCGTGCTGGCGGGCCTGGTCGAGGAAGATCTCCTTGTTCATGTCCAGCATGCTGGTTTCGTAGTAACGGATCTCCGCGTCGGTCATCCCGGCGAGCTGTTCGATCTCGTCAAGGATGGGAAGCGGGACGTCCGAGGCCGGATTGTCCGCGATCTGCTGCGCAAGGTCCCGCAGCATGGCCATGTCCTTGAACCCGCCCGCGAAGGATGGGCCGATCATGTTGGCCATCCCGGCCCACTGCAGGTCCGGATTGGACAAGTAGGCCTGGCCGTAAAAGTCGTAAACCTTTTTTATGGTCTCCCAGTTGTGTTCCGTGCCCTTGGACGTGTCCCAGCTGGAAGGGTCGATGCCCATGTCCAGCATGGCCTGGTTGTTCCAATAGGAATTGAGGAAATCCGCGTATTCTTCGGAGTTCTTCTCGATCAGGCCGGAGTCTGCGGCGGCGTCCATGGCGGCTTTGGCACCCTCAGGGTTGTCCAGGGCCCATTGCCTGAATTCGTCGCTGCTGAGATATTCCTGGCGTTCTTCAGGAGTCATGCCGTTCAAGCGGTCAGTCAGATCCTGGGCGGCGCCTTCATCCGAACCGCTGCCCCCGGGGCCGCTGCCGCCAGAACCGCCACCGCCGCTATTGCTGGTCTTTTCCTGCTCGTCCGCATTGGCTAGCAGCGACTTGGAGGCCGACTCAAGCCCGGCTGTTGCCGACTTCAGCAGCTTCAGATGCGATGACGTCCAGTCACTGCGGAAGCGCTGGGCGTCGTGCCCCTTCCAGGTGCCTGTGCCGATGACGCTGGTGAGCTGCTGGCCGAGCAGGTTCAGCCTGGTGGCGCCGCCTGCCAGGTCCTTGGCGAGCTGCCGCAACTGGGCGACGTCGCCGCCGTAAAAGTTCCCCGCCATGTTTCCCCCTGAATGGATTCCCGTGCCAGCCTAGCTGCGATGCGCCCGGGCAGGCGATGGGGAGAGCTCCCCGTCCGGGTTTGAGTGCGCGGCCCCGAGAGACGAACTCAGTCCTGCAGCAGCCCGGTGGTGCGGTACGGGATGACTTCGCGCAGGAACATGCTGGTGGAGGTGCGGACGATTCCAGGGCAGAGCCGGATCTCCTCGGACACGCGGTAGAGGTCGTCCGGGCTGGTGGCCACCACCCGGATCAGCAGGTCGGTGTCGCCGGCAGGGGCGTGGCATTCCAGGACCTCGGGGATCATGCGGAGCGCCGCGATCGCTTCGTTGAGGTGGCTCTGGTCCAGTTCGGCGCTGACGGCCGCCGCCACACCCCGGCCCAAGGCGGAGGGGAGCACCCTGCTGCTGTTGGGACGAAGGGCGCCCGACGCCGACATCCGCTCCAGCCGCGACTGGACGGTCCCGCGCGCCAGGCCCAGCCGCTGGGCCAACACCATTATGGGGACGCGGGGGTCCTCGTCCAGGGCGTTGAGGATGCGTCTATCCGTGGGGTCCAATTGCTGCAATCTGATCAGTTCCTGTCGGAGTGTGTGGCTGCTATTGGTCAGACTGACCAAGGAAGTACATGCCAGTTGTGCCAACTGTATGGTGTCTGCTCAAATTGTGGCAACAAGGGCAAAGGCTACCGCCGAATCCCCGCAGGCTACAGGAACACCGGCACACCACCCGGCAACTGGACACCGCCTCCCGCAAGGAGGACGCCGCTGATTGACACTTGTTCACACCACGGTCATTCTGCACACACGGCAAGAGCCCCTGAGCCACCGACGTCGGATCCCCGAAGTCATCGGTAGCTGAGGGGCTCTTGTGCTGTCCGGACTAGGGTTGATCCATGAACCCAGCCGGACGCTTTGCCCCCAGCCCTTCCGGCGAACTCCATGTGGGAAACCTCCGCACCGCGATGCTCGCCTGGCTGTTTGCCCGGTCCACGGGACGCGACTTCCTGTTGCGCGTCGAGGACCTCGACCGGGCGCGGGCGGGAGCAGAGGCGGAGCAGCTCCGCGATCTGGAGGCCATGGGCGTGACGTGGGACGGCGCCGTCGTGCGTCAGACGGACCGGGCTGCCGTCTACACCGAGGCGATCGGGCGGCTGGCGGCCGGAGGCCTCACCTACGAATGCTTCTGCACGCGCCGTGAAATCCAGGAGGCGCCGTCAGCGCCGCACGCGCCGCAGGGCGCCTACCCGGGCACCTGCCGGGACCTCGATCCTGCTGAGCTGGAGTTCAAACGCTCCACCCGGCCTGCCGCTATCCGGCTTCGCGCCCAGGCAACGGAGTACACCGTGCGGGATCTGCTGCACGGCGATTTCACCGGAGTAGTGGACGATTTTGTCCTCCGCCGCAACGACGGAGTCACCGCCTACAACCTGGCCGTCGTGGTGGATGACGCCGCACAGGGTATCGACCAGGTAGTGCGGGGCGACGACCTGCTGCCGTCCACGCCCAGGCAGGCGTATCTTGCGTCACTGTTGAATATTCCCATTCCGGAATATGCGCATGTGCCGCTGGTGGTGAATTCCGACGGCGTCCGGCTGGCCAAGCGCGACGGCGCCGTGACCCTGGCTGACCTCTCCCGCGCGGGCGTTTCCGCAGCTGGCGTGCGGAACCACATACTGCAGTCCCTGGGGTTGCCGGCCGGGACGCTGGAACATGCACTCGCAGCGTTCCGGCCTGCCAACCTCCTGCGGGAACCGTGGGTTTGGCGCGGCCCCTAGCGTCCCGCGAACGGCCACTTGCGGCCCTGCGCGTAGGCTTAAGCCATGTCGGAACCCGAATTCACTGAAGCCCACGTCCCTCAACCGGGATTCACTGTAGAGACCGCGAAGGTCCTGGCCGAGGTGGCCCACAACCGGCAGAAGGACAAGCTCAAACGCCCTTACCGTGACCACGTGATTGCCGTAGGTGATGCCCTGGCGGATTTCGACGACGACATCCGGATTGCCGGTTACCTTCATGACATCGCCGAGGACACTCCCATCACGCGGCAGGCGCTGCTGGACATGGGCGTTTCCGAGCGGGCAGCGGACATCATCGAGCGGGTCACCAACCGGCTGCACGACAACCCCGATGACTATCAGGCCGGGATGCACTTCATCGCCGAGGACCACGACGCGGCCCTGGTGAAGATCGCGGACAACGCCCACAATTCGCTGCCCGAGCGCGTGAGGGCTCTCGCCGCGAAGTGGCCGGACAAGCCGCCCGTCACCAAGTACCGGGATGCCCGTCCGGTGCTGTATGCCGCCGTCGACGTCGAGGAAGTCCGCAAGATCCTTGCCCGGGTTAATCCGTGGCTCCTGAAGGAGCTGGACGACAGGCTCGACGACGAAGACGACACGGACTACGAGAACCTGACGTATGACGATGCTCCAGCCGGGGAGCCGGCCCCGGCGGGCGAGCCGGTCCAGACTCCTGAATCGGCGGACAGCCGGCCGGCCGGAGCTTCCTAGGCTCCTGCTTTCATCTGCTCCAGGGCTGCGTTCATCCGTTCGGTGCCGCGCTTCTCATCAATGACAATCGAGACGCCCAGCGCCAGCACAACCACCAGCAGGCAGACCGGCACCGAGACCCCGGCGGCGGCAAGTCCTACGCTGCCCGCCAGCGCGACAACGACGCCGGCCGCCACGGCTAGGACGATCCGGTCCACGCAGATCATGACGCTGAAGAGCCAGGTCAGCGAGACTTTGAACAGCGCTACCGGTACCGCAATGCTGGCCACGGCCACGGCGGCGCTGATGTGGGCCTCATGGTCGACATAGTAGGCCGCCACGTGCAACCCGGCGCCCGTTGCGGCGATGGCAGCAAAGATGAGCATGTGCCCGTAGCCGAAGAAGAATGAGCGGTGGCGCTGGAGATGTAGGGCCGGGCCGGCGGGCAGGATGAAGTAGATCCACCACATGCTGAACGCGAGGGCCGTTCCGCCGAATCCCACCAGCGCCGCGTCGACGCTCCAGCCATGGTGGGCCACAATGGCGCGGAGGGTTTCGATCGCCCCGATCAGGCATTCGCCAAGCGCAATGATGGCGAGTAGCCCGTAGCGCTCGGCGATGTGGTGGGCGTGCCAGGGGGTGCGCATGCGGCGCTCCGCGGCGTAGGGTGTGGCCATTTCCAGGATGAACAGGGGCGCAGCCACGAGGAACGTCGTTAGGATATCCGCCTCGACGACGAGCACCGCGATCCAGCCGAGCTGAACCACGCCAAGGTACGTGGCGTACCGCAGGCAGGTCTGCCGCCGTGCTGGATCCTGCCGTGCCGCGCGCAGCCACTGGAAGACCAGGGCCAGGCGCATGATCACATAGCCGCCCACCATCACGGCGTTGTCCACGTGGTCGCCCTCCACGAGCGAGTGGAACATCGGCTCAATGCCCATGGCCAGGATCAGGACCCCGAGAAGCTGGACCATGGTGACCACGCGGAACACCCAGTCGTCGGTGTCGTAGGCGCTGGCGAACCACGTGAAATTGATCCACGCCCAGATCACGGCGAACATCGCGAAGGAGAACCCCAGCAGCCCGGCGCCGAAGTGGGCTTCGGCGATTTCATGTGCGAACTGGCTCCCGGCCACACCGAAGGCGATGACAAACGTCAGGTCGAAGAACAGCTCCAGCGGCGTAGCGGCACGGTGCTTCTCATGCGGATCCCGGCCACCCATGCGGGCCATGGCATGCCTGAGGGGGTTTGTGGACATGGCACAAAGATTACCGCCAGGGCTGTGGCCAGCTCCAGAGCAGTGACGGCTGTGTGACACGGTGTTGCCGGTGCCGCCTGAGAGGGACTAACTACGTTGCACAGAAGCGCGGCCTAAACGACGCTCCATGACGGGGTCAACGTGCGGCGTGGTTGGGGATAGGCTGCGAAGTCAACCAGAGAAAGTCAGCTACTGACAAGGAAGGCTTCGGTTCTTCGAGGACTGACCACAGCTCGGCCAACCCCGGCGAAGGATTTGCAGGGAGCAGACAACCGGGCAGAGTGCCTGAGGACAGCGTGTTTGAGGGCGAGGTGTTTGAAGGCAGCGTGTTTGAGGGCGGGATGCTTTTGGGCAGGGTGTCCTCTGACGGTGGACAATCAGGTTCTTGCTGACCTGGCACTTCGAACATCCCGGGCGGCAAGGTGGGTGGTTCCCAGTCGGGGTGTTCGCTGGAGTATTGCCGTCCGGTGGGTGATGTCCAGCCGGGTGGTTGGTTCTTGGTGGCTGCAGTGGGTTTCCAGGCTGTGGTGTGCCTGAGTCTGTGGTGTTTGTGGCAGGGCTGGCCGAGGTTGCTGATTCCGGTGGTGCCGCCGTGGGCCCAGGCAAGGCGGTGGTCCGCTTCGTTGTCGAGTNTGGTTGCTGCAGCCGGGGAACGGGCATTTCCCGTCGCGCAGTCTGAGCCATTGGCGTTGGGCTTTGGTGACCCGGTAGCTGCTCCGCCCGATCTCCAGCGGTTCACCATCGCGCGGGTCGATCAGGACGCGGTGGAACGATTCGGCGCCGTCGGCGATGAGCTGCCGGGCCATGGACGGCGGAATCGGCCCGTACCCGTCGAGCATGGCCGGTTCATCGGTGAGGCCCATCAGCGCGAACACCGGCACGGTCACGAGAACTTGCGCCCGCGGCGAGGGGACACCGCCATTCCCGTCCACGTCCCCGGCCGCATCGCCGATCCGGTCAAGCAGCCAGGTGGCGACGGTGTCGGCGCGGAGCTGGGTGAGGGTCCGGTCCTCGTCCGGTCCTTGGAGGGCTCTGGCGGCGGCGGTGGTGCGGTTCCAGATCCCGGCGGCGGTGTCGGCGGGGAGGTAGGCGGAGAGCCAGGTCATGCAGTCCCGGTCCGGGGCATACTCCACCCGCCGATCCTGGACACCGCGTGCGTGGCGTTTTTCGATGCTGACCGGGTGGTGCCGTTCCCGCCAGGTCCTGGCTTTGTGCCGGAACCTCCCGGGGATGAGTTCACCGGCCAAACAACCCCTCGCCGCGTTCACCGCGTCGGGGTCCAGGAAATGTGCCTCCAGCGCCTGCGCGCCGGCGGGGTCCAGGTTAGTGGTTTCGTCGACCATGATCCTCGCGTGCTGCCACGAAATCGTCCCGGCCTGCAACGCCGAGAACGTCAGCGGCAGGGCTGTCGTCAGGACGTGGGCTTCGCCGAGCAGGGCACCCGCGGAGCGTTCGCTGACGGTCATGGCGCAGGCGACCTCGGCGACCACGGCCATCTCCTGGCCGGTATGGTCCTGCGGGGACTCAGCCGGGCCCGCCAGAGCCTCGGCAGCGGCGCTGTAACCGGCAGCCAGCCAGACCTTCAGGGCCGCACTTTTCGCCTCCAGTCGTGAGATCTCGGCCAGCCCGTCCAGGAATCCATCCGCCGCCCGCCGCAGCGGATCAGCATCCCCGCGACCGGGGGAATCGGACCCCCCTCGGAGCCGTGCAGCCAGCTCAGCGAAAGACACCGAAAGGGCCTCCGCCGTCACCACAGCCGCTCTGCTATCCATACCTAAATCATCCCGCGAGGGTCTGACAATGAGCGGGAGGCTAAATGGCTATGTGCATATCTTTGCGACCACGATCAAGGCGGCAATGAGCCTGCCACCATGGGCGTCGCGGTAGGCCAGGGCCCCAAGTGTACGTTCGGGCCAACGGCGAGGGCGCCAAGTGTACGTTCGGGCCACAGGCGAGGGCCCCAAGTGTACGTTCGGGCCAACGGCGAGGGCGCCAAGTGTACGTTCGCGCCCTGGGGGCTTAGACCCGCCCCAGCGCGTCGATGTCCTCAAGGAACAGCTCGTGGACTTCCTGGCTGACGGTGGTCCGCGTTTCCCCGATCGCGTCGAGGTAGTCCTGCGTGGAGGGCCCCTTCCGGACAGCCTCGCGGACTGAAGCATTGCCGCCGGAAGCCGCGCCGCCGTCGTCGTACACTGCCTTTTCCAGCGCCCGCTGGGAGGCGCTGCGGGCGGCGTACTCAATGTCCGCGGGGGAGAAGCCCTCGGTCCGTTCCACCAGGAGCTCCACGTCCACGTCGTCCACCACGGTGGCCGGGATGAAGCGCTGCCACATGGCTTCGCGGGCCTGCCGGTCCGGGAGGCCGATGGGGATGACGTAGTCGAACCGGCCGTGGCGCAGGAAGGCAGTGTCCAGCGCGCGAATGAAGTTGGTGGCGCACACCAGCAGGCGGCCGGGCTGTTCACGGAACGCCGGAATGATCTTCAGGAGCTCGTTTGTGACGCCCTGCAGCGGCGACGGCGGTTCACCCGAACGCTGTGAGGCGATCTCTTCCACCTCGTCGATGAACACCACGCAGTGTTCCAGCTCCGCGATCTCAAGGAACGTTTCGCGCAGGGCGCCGGCGAGGCCCTTGGGATCGGAGGCTAGCCGGGACGGGAAGACCTCCACGAACGGCCACTCGAGCCGGGATGCGATGGCCTTAGCAAACGTGGTTTTGCCGGTGCCGGGAGGACCAAAGAGGACCACGGCGCGCGGCGGCACAACACCGTATTCATCGGCGAGATCTGCCTCTGCGAGGGGCAGCACCAGCCGGCGCTCCAGGAGTTCCTTTTCCTTGCGCATGCCGGCCACGTTTTCCCACAGGTCACGGGCCAAAATGCGGCCGCCCAGCTGGCCCAGCGCGCCCAGCTCCTGCCGCTGGACGGGGATGGTCCGCTCGAAATAGCGCAGGTTCTTCTTCAGCGCGAAGCCGCGGCTGAGGAACGCCTCCACGCGGGTTTCCGCTTCCGGCATCAGCGCGGAGAGTTTGTTGAGGCCGTGCGGTGCCATGCGGTTTTCGACGGCGGCGAGCAGTGATGTGCCAATCCCGCGCCCGCGGTATTCCGGCAGCGTGGCCAGGAAGACGATCCAGCCCTGGTCGTGGGCGGCACGTCCGACGGCGGCGCCCACCACCTGGTCGCCCTGCACCGCCACCACCGCGTGGTCCTTCTCGCAGGATGCGAGGACCTCGGAGAGGGCATAGACGGGCTCAACATCAGAGGCCTTGAGTGACTCCCAGAGGTGCAGGATCCCGTCCAGGTCTGCTGAATGGAAATCCCTGATGCGCCAGTTGGTCATGCCGTGTCTCCCGGGTGGTTCGTCATTGAACGGGTCGTTGAGCTTCGTCGTCGAACTGCAAAGGGCGCTGCGAGGCGCTCTGCTGAGCATAGGCGATCGGCCCGCGCCGAAGGGTTGCGGGAGCGTTGCATTACGGGGAGGACCGGAAGGCTCAGCCGGCCGGTTTGATGTTCTGGTTGATGTGGAAGAGGTTGCCCGGATCGTATTTCGCTTTGATGCCGGCCAGCCGGTCGTAGTTGCCCGCGTAGTTGTCACGGATCCTGGACTGGTCATCGGCGTCCATGAAATTGATGTACGCGCCGCCGGCGCTGTGCGGGTGGAGCCCGGCCCCGAACTCCCGCACCCAGCCGACGTTGGCCTCATTGTCCGCCGGGTCTTCCCACATTCCCGCAATCACGGCTGCGAAATCGGCGTCCCGGTACGGGAAAGCTGTGGCGTCCTTTGGCACCCGCTGGACTGCGCCGTTGATGGGGTAGAAGTGGTTTGCCGTCTGCTGGCTGGGGACGCCTTCGCCGAAGTGCTTGGCCACCTGGATGACCTCGTCACTCAGGGTTGGCAGGAACTCAGCCTTCCAGTAGGCCTGGAGTCCTTTGGGCAACGACTCGTCGAACAGGGTATTGAGGACAGGGTAGGGAAGCGGTCCCACAAATGAGCCTGCCACCGGTGCCACGTCCAGGAACGGTTGCCACTGCCGCTGTCCTTCATCCAGAGGACCCGTCCAGCCGCCGACGATTACCACCACGGGCCGGCCGTAGTATTCCGCCGGGAGGAACGGGACCTCGGGTCCCTGGTGGACGCCCAGGAACACGCCAAAGTCCTCCGGGGCCGTGGCGATGGTTTCCCGGTACAGCTGCCCCACGGCTTCCGCATGTTCGAGCAGATAGATGATGACCCCGCCGTAGATGATGTCCACCGGATGAAGGTTGAATTCCAGCGAGGTCACCACCCCGAAGTTTCCGGTCCCGCCGCGGAGTGCCCAGAACAGGTCCGCGTTTTCCGTGGCACTGGCGATCCGGAATTTTCCGTCCGCCGTGACCACATCAGCGGATTTGAGGTTGTCGCAGGACAGGCCGTATTTCCGCGAGAGGTAGCCGATGCCGCCGCCCAACGTCAGGCCTGCCACGCCGGTGGACCCGATGATGCCTCCGGTGGTGGCGAGGCCGAATGCGTTGGTTGCGTGGTTGAAGTCTGCCCACGTGGCGCCGGTTTCGGCACGCGCGGTGGCGGTGGCCGGGTCCACCCGCACCCCGCGGCGGTTGACGAAATCAATCACCAGGCCGCCGTCGCAGGTGCCGAAGCCGGGGGCGCTGTGGCCGCCGCCGCGAAGGGCCACATCCAGGCCCTCGTCCCGGGCGAAGTTCACGGCGGTGATCACATCGGCCACTTGCGACACCTGGAGTACGGCGGCCGGACGTTTGTCGATCATGCCGTTGTAAACGGCCCGGGCGGTGTCGTAATCGGGGTGGTCCGCCGTAATGACGTGACCCCGTACTTTTTCCTGCAATGACTGGAGGGAACTGCTGTTCATGGTGAACTCCGAAGCTGTCTGGCGCTCAGGTGTTCAGGCACAACGCCCCGCCAGCTGGCCATGCCCGATGTGATGTTGCGAAACCGATGCACCGCGGCAGCTCTGCGGCCTGGCCGCCTGCTTTGCCGTGGCGTGCTTCATGACTGCGGGGCCGCGGGAATGCAGCCCGAAACCGGGCGCTTCTGCGGGCCCGGCTATTCGTAAAGTACGCCCGCGGCGTGGGGTGGTCAATGCCGTTAATTTACGACGGCGGCACCTGGGTTCCGTGTCCACAGAACCCAGGTGCCGCCGTCGGGCGTCACGGCCGGTTGGCCGGCAGGGCGCTACTTTTTGAAGGCCTCCGCGGGAGGGTTGGCGACGACGGGCGCTGTGCCCGTAAAGCCGTCGCGGGACTCGGCGATTTCACGGATCCGCTGGCGGCACGCGTACCAGCCGAACACCATCAGCACGGAAGCGATGGCCGTGACCAGCATGGTGAGCGGGGATTCGATGAACACCATCACCAGCACGCCTACGAGGAAGAGCAGCGAAAGGTAGCCGGTGTAGGGGGCGCCGAACATCCGGAAGGACGGGCGTTGGAGCCAGCCCTTGTCAGCCCAGCGCTTGAGCTGGATCTGGCAGAGCACGATGGTGGCCCAGGTCATGATGATGCCCACGGAGGCGACGTTCAGCACGATTTCGAAGGCCTGTGCGGGCACGAGGTAGTTCAGCGGGACGCCGAGGAGCGAGACGCCGGCGGTGATGGCGATGCCGCCGTAGGGGACGCCGGCCTTGTTCATCCGGCCCGCGAACTTCGGCGCGGAACCGTTTACGGACATGGAGCGAAGGATGCGTCCGGTGGAATATAAGCCGGCGTTGAGCGAGGAGAGCGCGGCGGTGAGGACCACCAGGTTCATGATGACGTCGACGCCCTGGATGCCGATGGAGCCGAAGAATGTCACGAACGGGCTGACACCCTTTTCGTAGGAGGTGTATGGGAGCAGGAGGGCGAGCAGGATGACGGAGCCGACGTAGAAAACGGCGATGCGGAAGACCACGGAGTTGATGGCCTTGGGCATGATCTTTTCCGGGTTTTCGGTCTCGCCGGCGGCGGTGCCTACGAGTTCAATGGAGGCGTAGGCGAACAGGACGCCCTGCATGAGGATGATCATGGGGAGCAGGCCGTTGGGGAAGACGCCGCCGTTGTCCGAGAGCAGGCTCAGGCCTACTTGCTGGCCGTCCACGGGGGTGCCGAAGATGACGAAGTAGGTGCCCACCACGAGGAAGACAACTAGGGCGGCGACCTTGATGATGGCGAACCAGAATTCCATCTCGCCGAAGACCTTCACGGAAACGAGGTTCAGGCACAGTACAACCACGAGGGCGATCAGGGCCCAGGCCCACTGCGGGACGGCCGCCATCCAGGGGATGTAGTTGCCGAAGAAGTTCATGTAGAGCGCGGCGGCGGTGATGTCCACGATGGTGGTGGTGGCCCAGTTGATCCAGTAGAACCAGCCGGACACGAACGCGGCCTTCTCGCCGAAGAATTCACGGGCGTAGGAAACAAACGAGCCCGACGACGGGCGGTGCAGGACCAGTTCGCCCAGTGCCCGCAGGATGAGGAACGCGAAGAAACCGCAGACGGCGTAGGCGATGACCAGCGACGGGCCGGCGGCGTTGAGGCGGCCGCCCGCGCCGAGGAACAGGCCGGTACCGATCGCGCCGCCGATGGCGATCATCTGGATCTGCCGCGGTTTGAGGTTCTTGTGATACCCCTTGTCCTCGGCATGCAGGGCGGTCTCGGAGGCGTGCGCGTGGCCGCCGTCGATGAGATGGTCAGGGATGGGGGGATTCGTCATGATGGGGTCCTCACAGGGCTTCGTTGACGGGTTTGGACAGGGTTGGTGCAGGCAGGAAATCGGTGGCGTGGAGAAGACCCACTTTGTGGCCGCCGCCCAGGACAGGGGCGGTGGCGATGCCGGCGAGCGGACCGGTGTCCACGCCGAGTGACTCAAGCACGTGGACGGTGGCAGGCATCCGGGCGCGGTCGCCGCCGTCGGAAATCTTTACGGCCACTGCGCGGCCATCCGGCAGGCCCACCAGCTGCACGCCTTCGAAACCGTCCTTTGCCACGGCCCCGGGGAGGAGCCGCATCAGGGCGGTGACGTCCCGGAGCTCGCCGGCCACCATGTCCGCGTGTTGCCTCATGGCGAGTCCGACGGCGGCTTCCGCAGGCAGCGGGGCGGTCCCGCCGTCGTCGGAGGTGCTGGCTGTCGCTGCGGCCGCCGCGATGATGCCGAAGGCGCGGGCCATGCCGCGGAGGGTGAGGGCGAAGAGCGGGGTGCCGCAGCCATCCGTGCTGCGGGCGAAGGGATCCTCGCCTGTCAGCTCGGTGACGGTGGCCGCGACCAGCTGCTGCAGGGGGTGGGACGGGTCGAGATAGCCCTTGACCGGCCAGCCGTTGATAACACACGTGGAGGCCATGGCGGCGTGCTTGCCCGAGCAGTTCTGGGTCACGTGCGTAGCGAGGAATCCGGTGCGGAGCCAGTCCTCGCGCTCGTTGGTGCCGTAGGGCAGGTCGGTGCTGTTCTCGAGGTCGCCCACGGCAAGCCCGTGCATGGCGAGGATGCGTTGGGTGCCGCCGCGGTGCTTGGCTCCGCCGGAGTGGCTGGCTGCGGTCAGGGCCAGCAGATCCGCGGGGAGGTTCAGGCCGGCGCGGACCATGGCCACAGCCTGCAAGGGCTTGAGGGAGGAGCGCGGGTAGAACGGGGCCAAGGGGTCGCCAGCCGTCGCCAGAATTGTGCCGTCCGCTGCTGTGGCGATGGCCGAGCCGTAGTGGATGCTCTCCACCAGGCCGTCGCGGGTGGCGACGACGAGGGGGGCGTGCTGCGGGAGCGTCCCGGCTTCGGTGGCGGCGATGTTGGTGGTGATGCCGGGTGCTGGAGTGCCGGCGGGATCAGTCCGGGCAGCTGAAAGGGCAGGGGCTGGCATGGGTTCCTTGGGGCTACTTGTTAAGGATGGAATCGAGGGCCATGCCCACGGCGCGCAGGTGGTCGGCCATGGCCAGGCTTGCGGCCTCGTCAGAGCCTGCCTCGATGGCGGCCAGGATCTGCTGGTGCTCGATGTCCGACGCGTGCTGGCGGTCGGCCACCATGTTCAGGGTTTCCGACTGGAAGGCCAGGGCTCCCCGGATATCGGCCACCACGCTGGCGAAAACTTTGTTGCCGCTGGCGCGGGCGATGGCGGCGTGGAAACTGGAGTCCAGGGCAACCCAGGATTCGGGGTCCGCCTCAGTGGACATGGCGGCCACAATGTGCCGCAGCGTCTCGAGTTCCTCCTCCGTCCTGCGGCGGGCCGCCAGTCCCGCTGCCGGAACCTCGATGTGCGGGCGGGCCTCGGTGAGGTCCCGCGCGGAGTACTGCCCCAGGGTCAGGTCATTCGCCACCTTGTCGGCAACCACAAACGTGCCTTTGCCGGTTTTGGTGACGGTCAGGCCCAATGCTGTGCAGGACCGGAGTGCCTCGCGGATAACCGAGCGGCTGACCCCGTACTGCTGGGAGAGCGTGGCCTCGGAGCTGAGCTTTCCACCTACCGGCACCTGACCGGACTCGATGTCTGAACGGATGGCGTTGAACACCGCCTCGGCAGCGCTGAGGCGGGCCAAGGGCTGCGCTCCGGCGGGCTGCTCGCGGGTGGACTCTGCAGGCTGTCCTGCTGTCCGGCTGTCTGACAGGTTCACACCTAAAATATGGCACTGGTCACACGCCGTGTCAACCCGGGTGGCGACTGGCGGGTGATTCGGGGGGCTCTCGCCTGAGGAAAACGCGTCGTTTTCCTCAGGCGAGACCCGCCGCCGTACAGCCGCGGATCAGTGGATCCGTTCCCTGGACTCGGCCGTCACACGGGCAAGGGCGTAAAAGGGCGTGCAGCCGGTCCTTGTCCCGGGGGAAATGTTGGAGCGGATCAGCGAATCAGCCTCGAGCACGGCCAGGTGGTACCGGACATTGTTCCTGGAGGACCCGACGGCGGTGCTGATGTCGGACACCTTGCTCGCCCCGTTGCTGGCGAGATATCCGATGATCCTTGACCTCACGTTGGTGAGCCCGGCCGCATCCTGGGGGAATGAGTAAACCATTTCTAATTCCTTTCAGGGCCTGAGGCGATCAGCGCATTGCGGGAGCGGAAGCGAGAGCCAGGCTCTGGTGCGCGTCCGCTGCTGCCGGGATCCCGTCCGCTTCGGGTGTGGCTTGGTCGTGTTTCCTGCCGATGACGGCGGTGGCGATGGCATTTCCGAGGATATTAGTGGCCGTGCGGCCCATGTCCAGCAACTGGTCGACTACCAACAGGACGGCGATGCCGGCAGCCGGGACTCCGAAGGCGGGCACGACGGCGGCGAGAACCACCAGCGAACCCCGTGGAACGCCGGCCATGCCTTTGCTGCTGAGCAGGAGCATGGCTGTCATAGCGATCTGCTGGCCCAGGTCCATGTCGATGCCGTAGGCGTTGATGAGGAAGACGGAAGAGAAGGTCATGTACATCATGGAACCGTCAACGTTGAACGAGTATCCCAGCGGCAGCACGAACCCGGTGGTCCGTTTTTCGATGCCGAACTTGGTCAGCCCTTCGATGAGTTTGGGCAGGGCCGCTTCGCTGCTGGACGTGGCGAACGCTATGACCATGGGTTCGCGGACCATTCGCACCAGGCGGAAGGCGGCCCGGCCGAGGAACGCCGTGGCGACGGCGATCATGATGACCCACAGGGCCGAGAGGGAAACATAGAATCCGCCGATGAATGAGGCATAAGTGGCAAACGCGTCCAGGCCCTTCGCCGTGAATGCCGAGGCGATTCCGGCGAAAACGCCTACCGGGGCTACCAGCATCACATAGCCGGTGACCTTCAACATGACCTTCATCAGCTCGTCGATCGCATCAGCGATGGAGGAGTGGCCACTCTTGCGGAGATTCAGCAGGGCGATGCCGAAGAGAGCGCCGAATACAAGGATCTGGAGTGGGTTGTTCGTGGTCAGGGCTGAGAAAACGCTGGTGGGAATGATGTTGGTGATGAACGCCTGGAAATCGAGGGGCTTCGACTCCAGGACCGCATCACCGGTTGGTACGAGGTGAAGGCCAGAGCCCACGTTGAGCAGGTGGGCCATGATGAAACCGAACGCACCCACCAGTGCCGAGGCGCTGAGGAACCAGATCATTGCGCGCCCGAATAGCTTTCCCACCCCGGCTGATTTCGCGGCTCCGGCGATGCCCGAGACCAAGGTAGCGAAGATCAACGGGGCAATGATCATCTTGATCAGGTTCAGGAACATGTGCGTCACTGTGTCGAAGACGGCTACAAGGGAATCCCGCATATCAACGGGAAGAAGCCAGTGAAATACCAGGCCGCTGATGATGCCCATCAGCAGTGACGCCAGAATCCACTTTGTTGATTTGTTTTTCAAGGTCAATCCTTCGGTTAGTGCCGCGATTCAGCCCTGGTCTGGGGCGCGGTCCTCGTCTTTGAGGGCCGATTCTCGGAATCCGGCGGGGGATTTTGGGCACGACGGGGTACCCCGGTTCGGGTGACACGAACGGGGAGCGGCGTCTGCTTTTAGGGGGCGGTTGGTGGGCCCACGACCGCCGGGTTCCCTGACCGAGCTTGCGAGGTTAGGGGGCGGTTGGGGACTACTTGCTGAGGTTCGCCAGGCGCTCGGGACTGAGGAGTTCCTGGAGCTGGGCGGCGGTGAGAAGGCCGTGTTCGAGCACGAGTTCGGCCACTCCCTTGCCCGTGGCGAGAGCTTCCTGGGCGATGGCGGTGGCCGTGGCGTAGCCAAGGTGGGGATTCAGGGCGGTCACCAGGCCGATTGACTGTTCCACGGTGAGCCGGAGGTGCTCGGTGTTGGCGGTGATGCCCCGGACGCAGCGTGCCGTCAGGGTGCGGCAGGCAGCTTCGAGGTGGGAGATGCTCTTGTGGAGGCTGTGGACAATGATGGGTTCGAAGGCGTTGAGCTGGAGCTGGCCGGCTTCGGCGGCCATGGTGATGGTGACGTCGTTGCCGATGACCTCGTAGGCCACCTGGCTGACCACTTCCGGGATCACCGGGTTGATCTTGCCGGGCATGATGGAGGAGCCGGACTGGACGGCCGGCAGGTTGATCTCGCCGAAGCCGGCGCGCGGGCCTGAGGAGAGCAGGCGGAGGTCGTTGCAGATCTTGGAGAGCTTCACGGCCACGCGCTTGAGCACACCGGACAGGTGCACAAAGGCGCCCACATCCTGGGTTGCCTCGATGAGGTCGACGGCGGTGACCAGGGGGAGCCCGGTGACCTCGGCCAGATGCCGGCAGGCTGCCTCCGTGTAGCCGGTGGGGGCGTTCAGGCCGGTGCCGATGGCTGTGGCCCCGAGGTTGATTTCGTGGATGAGCAGTTCCGCCTCGGCCAGGCGCAGCCGGTCTTCGCCGATGGTGATGGCGTAGGTGCCGAACTCCTGGCCCAGTGTCATGGGGACGGCGTCCTGCAGCTGAGTGCGGCCCATCTTCACCACGGTGCGGAATTCCAGTGCTTTGGCGGCGAAGGCTTCTTCGAGTTCGGCCAGTGCGTCCAGCAGTTCCCGGCCGGCGAAGATTGTTCCCAGTTTCACGGCTGTGGGGTAGACGTCGTTGGTGGATTGGCTGAGGTTCACGTGGTCGTTGGGGTGCAGGCGGGCGTAGTCGCCTTTGGGGTGGCCCAGGATTTCCAGCGCCCGGTTGGCGATGACCTCGTTCGCGTTCATGTTCGACGACGTGCCGGCGCCGCCCTGGATCACGTCCACCACGAACTGGTCGGCCAGTTGGCCGTTCATGATGTCGGTGCATGCCTGCTCGATTGCCTGGCCGCGTTCGGCATCCAGTAGTCCCAGTTCGCGGTTAGTGCGGGCGGCGGCTAGCTTCACGGCGGCCAGTCCCCGGACCAGGTGCATGTTGGAGGACAGGGGTTGCCCGGTGATGGGGAAGTTTTCCACGGCGCGGAGCGTGTGGACACCCCAGTATGCGTTCACGGGGACGACGCGGTCACCCAAAAGGTCATGCTCGGACCGGGTCTCCGGAACGGCATCAATGTCAGTCATGCTGGTGGTCATTTTTTTGTCCTCACAGGGCTTCGTTGACGGGCTAGGACGGAATACGTTCAGGGTGTGTGGGAGGCATGTTTGTAGCTGCACCGCAGAGTATGCGGGCGGGGAACAGCTGGGCGGGATGGCTAGGTGTTCCCGAGTAGGGCGGGACGGGGGACTTAGAGGGCCGGTGGGCTACGGGATGAGGCCGGCTGGCGTCGTTCCTCCGGGGACAACGGTGCTCAAGGCGCATTCCACGCCATGGAGGTGTTGGGTCATCGCCTCGCGTGCGCCGTCTACCGAGCCCCTCTCGATGGCTTCGAAGATGCGGGCGTGTTCTTCGCCGGACTCGGCACGCCGGTCCGCAACGAGGTTGAGCGTGTTCGACTGGTTCGCCATTGCATCGACAATGTCGGAAAGAAACTGCTCAAAGACGCCGTTTCCGCTGCACCGCGCGATCGTGGCGTGGAACTCGGTGTTCAGGAGCACCCACTGCTGCAGGTCATCCGCGCGGGACATCTCCTGGAGAATTTCCCGAAGTGCCTCCACGTCTTCGTTGCTGCGGCGCTCGGCGGCAAGGCCCGCTGCCGGAACTTCGATGTGCGGCCGCGCCTCTACCAGGGCACGCGCGGAATATTTGCCGAGCTTAAGGTCAGCGGCAACCCGGTCAGCGATGACGAATGTGCCCTTTCCGGAATGCGTGGCGGTGAGCCCGAGTGCGGTGCATGAACGCAGGGCTTCGCGGACCATGGTGCGGCTCACGCCGTACTGCTTAGCCAGCGATGTCTCCGAGTCCAGGCGCGTACCGACGGGAATCTTGCCGCCTTCGATGGCCCCCCGGAGTGAGGCGAAGACGGCTTCAGCGGCGCCCAAGCGGACGACGCGATCTTGTCTAGCTGTCCAGCTGTCCAACAGGTCCATATGGAAACTATGGCATCTGTCACTAGGCAGTGTCAAGGACGCGGATTGCGGCGCCTGGCACGGGGCCAAGGCACTTCGGAGATGACGCGTGACGTGGGTTTCCCGGCACAATCAGGAGCTCCGTTTATCCGGCTCCGTTTTACCCGGCTCCTGCCGTCGGCGGGACCGGTGCATCTGCAGGCTAATTATTGGTGAAAGTGGCGTCGTCGACGTACATCCAGGTGTTGTCTGCGGGGACGGCTCCGTCGAGGTGGACGTTGAACCAGAGGGTGACGGTTTGGCCTCGGTAGACGCTGAGGTCCGCGGTGACGCGGGTCCAGGTGCCGGAGTTGCTGGCGCGCTTGAAGAGGCTGCGCAGGACGGCGCCGGTGGCAGAGCGTATTTGTGCTTCCGTCCAGTCGTATCGGCACGCGGTGCCGCTACAGGGTTCATCGGTGGTGTGGGGCTTGTACCAGAAGGACAGTGTGGATGTCCCGGTGGCCGGGACGGTTATGGTCTGGGACAAACTGCTGTCCCCGAGGGGCTCTGCGCCCGAGGTCAGGCCCAGGAGGGCGGATCCGGTTCCGGTGTGGGCGGTGGTGGAGGCCACTGGGGCTCGAACGCCGCCGGTGGCCCAGCCGTTAAGGCCTGATTCGAATCCGCCATTGGTGATCGTTGTGCCTGTGGTGGTTGCGGAGGGGGTGACGGGGCTGGATGCGGCGGAGGCGGGTGAGGTGCCGACAGTGTTGGTGGCGGTAACGGTGAAGGTGTAGGCGGTGCCGTTGGTGAGTCCGGTGATGGTGGTGCTGGTTGCGGGTGGGTTGCCGGTGATGGTGGCGGGGGTGAGGTTGGTGGTGCCGGTGCGTGGGGTCACGGTGTAGGAGGTGATGGGAGAGCCGCCGTTGGTGGGTGCGGTCCAGGTCACGGTTGCGGTGGTGTTTCCTGCGGTGGCAGTGACCCCGGTCGGTGCCGCGGGTGCCGTGGTGCTCGCCGAGGTAAACGCCTGGGCGCCTTGGCGGACGGTGACCATGGCCAGCCCGCTGTTTTTCACTGCCGCCATGTGGGCGTCGAGTGAAGCAGTGGGCGTGTTGTAGATATCTCCGCCGATGTTCGCTCCTACCTCGTGGTAGACCAGTACCAGCCAGGTGTTGTTGGCCTTCGCGGAGTTGATCCAACCCTGGATCGTTGCGTTGGACGTGGTGGAAACGACGTTCTGCACACGGATGTTATACGGATCGAAGCCGGTCCGGGTGTTGAACCCGCCATCTGTGTTGCGCTGGGTGGCGTAGTAGTTCTTCACCGCTGCTGTGGTGGTCGCGTTGTACGCCCCGTAGGGGGAGGCGAAATCGATCGCGGCTGTGGGGCCGAACATCTGCTGCAGCGTGGCCTTGCTCTGCGAAAGCTCGTTGTTGCGCTGCGTGGCGGTGAGTGTGGTCAAGTCCGTGTGGGTGATGGTGTGGGACGCGATCTCGTCGCCGCGGTTGGCGAAGGCCTGGATCTGGGCCTGCGTCATGTAGAGCGGAACGTCATTGATCGCCTCCGTGTAGATGTACATCGTGGCCGGAACTCCGTACTTGTTCAGAACGGGCAGCGCATTGTTGAACTGGCTGGCCCACCCGTCGTCAAGCGCCACACTCACCATGCCGCCGGTCGGTGGCGTTGCGGCGGGGGTGACGGGGCCGGATGCTGCTGAGGCGGGGGAGGTGCCGACGGTGTTGGTGGCGGTAACGGTGAAGGTGTAGGCGGTGCCGTTGGTGAGTCCGGTGATGGTGGTGCTGGTTGCGGGTGGGTTGCCG
>NZ_JBVAYS010000004.1:0-272186 GCF_055412785.1 Pseudarthrobacter lactosi | reverse complement strand
CCGGGAGGGTGTGGGAGAGTAGGTCACCGCCGGAACATCATTACAGGTCGAGAGCCCCCCAACCACCAGGTTGAGGGGCTCTCCCTTTTTAAACCACCAAAACACCCCCGGCACCCGCTGCCCAAGGACCACAATGGCGTCCCGGGAACCCCAAAACCATGCCAACACCCAGCCCCGCACACCAGTGAAGAAGCGCGCATCCGCCCCACCCCGCCGCCGTCGTACTCCACACAGGCTCCACCCGGCGAAGTGATAGAGCGTCCAGGAAACGAGCCCAGGATCTGATAGAGCGTCGTATAGACCCCCGCGACAACTGCTGGAGCGTCCGCTGTGGGCGCAATTCCCCCGGAAATCCCTGGAAAACCGGTGATTTTAGTCAAAAGTCGCGGAAACACGCGGAATTTGCGGACCTCGCGGGCCCAAGCTGGTAAGTTTTCGAAGAGTGGCTTGCACGCATGCCGCGTTCAGGCTCCAGAAATCGTGACCGTCCAGGAGGACATCAATGGCTAAGAACCGTAGTGAACTTGTTTCAGAGGTAGCAGGCAAGGCCGGCACCAGCCAGGCAGCCGTCAACTCCGTCCTCGATGCGCTGTTCGAGGTTTTCGAGACTTCCGTCGCCGCCGGCGAGAAGATCACCATCCCGGGCTGGCTCGCAGTTGAGCGCACCGACCGTGCAGCCCGCACCGGCCGCAACCCGCAGACCGGCGAGACCATCCAGATCGCAGCAGGCCACAGCGTCAAGCTGACCGCCGGCTCCAAGCTGAAGGCTGCAGTCGCCAAGAAGAAGTAGTCTTCTTCAGCAACAGCAGCAAAGGAGCGGCAACCTCAGGGTTGCCGCTCCTTTGCTTTAAGCCGATTCGCCGCGCAGCCACCCGTAGCGGACAATGGATAGGTGCCTTCCGCAGCAAAATCCCGTCCCGCAGCACCCCAGCCAGGCCCCGACAGGGGCGCCTCGGCCAGGGCTGGCGGCGTCTTGGGGATTTCCCGGCCGTGGCAGCTCGCAGGCCTTGCAGCCCTCTTCCTGGGACTCACGGTGGCACTCCTTTTCTCCGGCGCCGCTGCGGCCCGGGAGGTCTCTGACCCGGGAGCCCTGGTCCGCTGGGGACTTCCCGTCAGCAAGGCCATCCACAACGTGGCACTGGCGACTGTGATCGGCGGCCTGATCTTCGCCGTTGGCATTCTCCCCAGATCTGCGGGTCCCCGGTCCCGGAGCCACAACGGCGACGCTCCGGAACATCCGGCCTTCGCCAGGGCTTTGGCCATTGCTGCCGCTGCGGGTGCTGCGTGGACGCTCTCAGCGGTGGCTGTACTTGTCCTCACCTACTCAGACGTTGCGGGACAGGCAGTCGGCGGCGACGCCGAGTTCACCCGCGCCCTGGTGTACTTCATGACTGACATCGAGACCGGCCGGGCGTGGTTGACGGTGACCATCATCGCGGCCGTGGTGACCACCGCGCTGTTCGGCGTCAGATCCCTGGGCGGCCTTGCGCTCACGCTGGTCCTCGCGCTGGCCGGGCTGGTTCCCGCCGCGCTGATCGGCCACTCCTCAAGCTCATCGGACCACGAAGGCGCCATCAACTCCCTGGGCCTGCACCTCGTGGGCGTCAGCGCGTGGGTGGGCGGCATCATCCTCCTGGCGTTGCTCTCAGGAATCCTGACCGGTTCGAAGCCCGGGGCCGCAGCTGACATCACAGAACCGACACTGCGGCGGTTCTCCGCCCTGGCCGGCTTTGCGTTTGTGCTCGTCTTTGCCTCCGGCGTCATCAATGCCAGCATCCGCATCACCAACTGGGGTGACCTCTTTGGTTCTCCCTACGGCCAACTGATCCTTGCGAAGTCGACCGCCACCCTGGTCCTTGGCGGGATCGGCTTCATGCACCGGCAATGGGTCATCCCCCAGCTTGGCCGCAAAGGCTCGGCAATGTCTTCACGCCGGGTGCTGTGGCAGTTGGTGCTCGCGGAGCTCCTCGTTATGGGCGCCACCTCCGGCGTCGCCGTCGCCCTGAGCCGATCGGCTCCGCCGCAGCCCACCACGTTTGCACCGGACGCGTCGGCGGCCTTCATTCTCACCGGCTACGAGCTGCCGCCTGAACTGACTCCGGAGCGCTGGCTGACGGAGTGGCGCTTTGACTGGCTCTGGGTGGCGGTGGTGCTCATCGGGCTGGTGGCCTACTTCCTGGGCGTCGCCAAGGTGGTCCGGCGCGGCGACAAGTGGCAGTGGTTCCGCGCCGTTAACTGGGTGATTGGCCTCCTGGTGCTGACCTACATCACATCAGGGCCGCCGTCGGTCTATGGCAGGATCCTCTTCTCCGCGCACATGGTGGACCACATGGCGCTGACCATGGTGGCTCCCATCTTCCTGGTGCTCGGTGCGCCGGTGACGCTTGCCCTGCGGGCATTGCCTGCCCGCGGCGACGGCTCCCGTGGAACGCGTGAGTGGCTGCTCGTGTTTATCCACTCCAAGTTCTCACAACTGGTTACGCACCCCCTCTTCGCGGCGGCCAACTTCGCGGGTTCCATCGTGCTGTTCTACTACTCGGACGCGTTCGGCTATGCCATGCGGGATCACGTGGGACACGAGCTGATGATCCTGCACTTCACGCTCACGGGTTACATCTTTATCCTGACCATGATCGGCACAGACCCGCTGCCCCGCCGCGCACCGTATCCCATGCGCCTGCTCCTGCTGCTGGCGACCATGGGCTTCCACGCGTTCTTCGGCGTCGCGATCATGGGCGGCACCAGCCTGCTGGCGGCCGACTACTTCGGCAACCTGGGCCGGGCCTGGGGGCCCTCTGCGCTCCTCGACCAGCAAATGGGCGGGGCCGTGGCCTGGGGCATCGGCGAAGTGCCCACCCTCCTGGTGGCCATCGGTGTCGCGATCATGTGGTCCCGCTCCGACGATCGGGAGTCCAAACGAACCGATCGGGCGGCGGACAGGAATAACGACGCCGATCTCACTGCTTACAACGATATGTTTGCCAAATTGGCTGAACGCGATGCCCGATTGGCTGAACGCAACTCAAAGCTGGAAGGACGCTGATGAGCGAAACCGTACGCACCCAACTCCGGGTCCGCGCCTCCGAACTGGTGGGCCGCAACTGGCTCAACACCGGTGGCAAGTCGCTGGACCTCGAAGCCCTGCGCGGCAAAATCGTGCTGCTCGACTTCTGGACTTTCTGCTGCATCAACTGCCTGCACGTCCTCGATGAGCTGCGCCCGCTCGAGGAACAGTACTCCGATGTCCTGGTCACCGTGGGCGTGCACTCGCCCAAGTTTGAGCATGAAGCAGATCCCGTGGCCCTGGCCGCCGCAGTGGAACGCTACGAGATCCACCACCCCGTCCTGGACGATCCCGAGCTCGAGACCTGGAAGGCGTACACCGCGCGCGCGTGGCCCACCCTGGTGGTCATCGACCCCGAGGGCTACATCGTGGCGCACCTGTCCGGTGAAGGCCACGCCGACGGCCTCGCCGTGCTCATTCCCGAACTGATCGCCGAACACGAGGCCAAGGGCACGCTGCACCGAGGCTCCGGCCCGTACGTGGCGCCGGAAGCCACCTCGGGCACGCTGCGCTTCCCCGGCAAGGCGTTGTTCCTGCCGACCGGGCGCGGTTCCGCCGGGCCCGGTGCAGGCGCGCAGGGTTCAGGCGTGCAGGGAACGCCCGACGGCGGGACTCCGGCTGCCGCGGATACCGCCACCGGGGGTTCCTGGTTGGTAACCGACACGGGCCACCACCGTCTCGTGGAGCTGGGCAACGACTTCCAGACGGTGCTGCGCACCTACGGCTCCGGGACCAAGGGCCACGCTGACGGCGGTGCCGCCGCCGTCGACTCCGTCCAGCCGGCCGCACGGTTCAACGAACCGCAGGGCCTCGTGCTGCTTCCGGAAGAGGTGGCAGCGAAGGCTGGCTACGACGTCGTGATTGCAGACTCCGTCAACCACCGCCTCCGGGGACTGTCGCTCAACGACGGCAAGGCCACAACGATTGTTGGCAACGGCGTGCAGCGCCTGCTGGAAACAGGCCCCGCGCGGGTGGACGAGGACGCTGCCGGGTTCACGGGCCAGCTCAGCGAGCACCCGCTGGAAGTGTCCCTCAGTTCGCCGTGGGACGTCGTCTGGTCCACCAAGCTCAACGCCGTGGTGATTGCCATGGCCGGCACGCACCAGATCTTCAGCTTCGAGCCCCTCACCGGCGCCGTGGCAATTATTGCCGGCAACGGACTGGAGGGCCTGCTGGACGGCCCCGCCCACGAAGCCTGGTTCGCGCAGCCCTCCGGACTGGCCGAGGATGCCGACGGCAACATCTGGGTGGCAGACTCCGAAACCTCCGCCCTCCGCAAGCTGATCATTGACGACGGCGGCACTGTCACCGTGGAGACCGCAGTGGGCAAGGGCCTGTTCGACTTCGGCTTCCGCGACGGCCCCGCGTCCGAGGCACGCCTGCAACACCCCCTCGGCGTCACTGTCCTGCCTGACGGGTCCATTGCCATCGCCGATACCTACAACGGTGCCGTGCGGCGCTACGACCCCGCGGCAGGGACCGTATCCACGCTGGCCCGAGGACTCTCGGAGCCCTCCGACGTGATTGTGGACCACACGCACGCAGCAGGCTCCGAACCGCTGCTGGTAGTGGTGGAGGCCAACAAGCACCAGCTGGTCTACGTGCCCATCCCCAAGGAAGCCCAGCAGGTGGACGAGGGCGCCTCTCAGACCCACCGGCCCAAGAGCCCGGTAGCCCCCGGGCTGCACGAGCTGACCGTGCGCTTCACCGCACCCACCGGGCAGAAACTCGACGACCGCTGGGGCGATCCCACGCAGCTGAAGATCTCCTCCACCCCGCCGGAGCTGCTTGTGGCCGGCGGTGGCACCTCCGTGGGGCTGCTGCGGACACTGGAGCTGGCTTCCGATGTCCCCGAAGGCATACTGCACATCACCGCTCGCGCCGCGGCCTGCGACGGCCCGGAGGACGCGGACGGCGAGATCCCGGACCACGCCGCCTGCCACCTGTACCAGCAGGACTGGGGCATCCCGGTGCTCCTGACGGCCGACGGCGACACCGAGTTGGTCCTGGACTTGCGCGGCATGGACTGATCACCGCCGCCGTGCCTTACTTCGGCAGCTGAACTGGCCCGGTTTCAACTCCCGGTGGTTGGGAACCGGGCCAGTTCTGTCACTGCCGGGCGCAAAACCGGGCCAGCTGGAGCTAGTAGCTCAGGAGCGGGGTGACCCTGATGGTGTCGCCGGCGACGTCCAGGCGGGTGGTGAAGCTGAAGTCCACCTCTTCGTTGAGCGGGAACCAGGCGCCGGTGAAGGAACTCTGCTGGACCGCCTCCACCTTGGCCTTCCCGTCGAGGGGAGCAACCACCCAGCGGCCGTCAAAGGGCTCGATGGAGATCTCCGGGTACTCCGTGATGGCCCACTTGATGGTGCCGTCGTCCACGTTGTTGGTGCTGGCGAAGTAGAAGGGGCAGTCCGGCTGCAGCTTTTGCTGCTTCACGGCTTCCGCGGCGCAGGTGTCCAGGAACTCCTGTACCTTCGCCCCCACGTCCTTCCGCAGCTGATCGGTTGCCTCGGTGAGCAGGTTCAACGGAGCCACCGGGACATCGCGGGATGTCACCGTGGCGCGGGTGGCGGGCGCAGCGAAGTATTCACCGTTCAGGGAGGCCTCGTATTCGCCCGGATAGAACACGGCGAACGAATTCCTGCCTTGGGGCATATTCACCGGGACGCCGTTGAGGTTGGCTTCGCTGGAGTTCACCACAGTCAGGCCCACCGTGGGCAGCCGCGACGGCACAAACGCCCACGTATTAAAGAACACCCATTCCGTGCCGGTCTTCTCCAGCAGGAATTCGGTGCGAAGCCGGCTGCCATCGATCGTGTACTGCACAGGCACCATAACCTGGTTGCCCGTGCGTTCTTCCGCCTCGCCGATGGTGACGTTCGCCAGCCGGGAAGATGCCGTCTGCAGGGCGGTGCCATCGAGCATGGCGGCGTTGCTGGGCGGCACAGTGGCCCGCAACAGGCCCAGCGCCTTGCCGCCGTCGCCCTCGTGGAGGGCGTCCAGATATTCCCGGACAGGCTGCTGTGGACTGGCCACCGTATTGTTCACCACGTTGACCCCAACGACGGCCGCGGCCACGGCAAGCATGAGGCCAAGCAGCCACCCTGCTGCCATCCTCACCAACGCCTGACTCATCTGCACTTCCCTTACGTTACCTGCAAGGCCGCTGAACACAGGTGTTGCCGCCGCCCCGTGTAGCTGGGTGCGGCGGCTTTCCTGACGCCCGACGGCGGGAAGTCCAGGGTGCGACATCGTCCGGTTTTGCCTACCGGCGGCGCCGGGACGAGGTGCCGAAGACGCCGCGGAGCAGCTCCCGGCCCAGCTGGGTGCCCATGGAACGGACCATGCTCTTCAGCCCGCCGCCCAATGCGCCGCCGAGTGCTCCAGTGAGGTCGCCCAAGATCCCGCCACCGGCAGGGGCCGCAGGTTCCGGTGCACGACGCGAGGGCGCATCAGAGCCGGCACGGCCGGGCGCCGGCACGGGACGGCTGCTGGGCCGGCCCAGGATTTCCTCCTCGATCCTGCGGGCCTCGGCGTCGACGTCGGCCTGTCCCGAACCGGCCTGTCCCGAACCTGCCTGTCCCGAACCGGCCTGTCCCGAACCTGCCTGTCCCGAACCTGCCTGTCCGGAACCGGGCTGTCCCGAACCGGCCGGGCGAGTCCCCGGAACCGGCGGCTCGCCCGGGGCGGCACCGCCGGTGGGAGCCGCGGCCTTGCCGGTGAGTTTCTCGTACGCGGACACGTTGTCCACGGCGGTCCCGTACTTGGGCAGCAGGGCGGACCCGCCCACGGTGGTCTGGATGAGCTCCTCGGTGCTGGGACCCATGACGGATTCCGGGGCGCGCAGGCGTGTGTGGGCGACCGGCGTCGGGGCGCCCTTCTCATTCATGACGGTAATGATGGCCTCGCCGATCCCCGCGGAGGTCAGGGTTTCCTCAAGATCGTAGTCGCTGACCGGGAACGTGGACACGGTGGCTTTCAGGGCCTTGGCGTCCTCGGGGGTGAAGGCGCGGAGAGCGTGCTGGATACGGTTGGCCAGCTGGCCCAGGACATCGGCGGGGACGTCTTTGGGGGTCTGGGTGACGAAGAAGATCCCCACGCCCTTGGAACGGATCAGCCGGACAGTGGTGGTGATCGCGTTCAGGAAGGCCTTGGATGCGCCGTTGAACAGCAGGTGGGCCTCGTCGAGAAAGAACACCAGTTTGGGCTTGTCCAGGTCGCCGGCTTCGGGGAGGTCCTCGAACAGGTCGGCCAGCAGCCACATCAGGAAGGTGGAGAACAGCATCGGCTTGGTCTGCAGCGTGGGCAGCTCCAGGCAGGTAATAACGCCGCGCCCGTCCGGGGCGGTCCGGAGCAGCTCGGCCGTGTCGAACTCAGGCTCGCCGAAGAATCGTTCCAGGCCCTGCGCTTCCAGGTTCACCAGTTCGCGCAGGATGACGCCGGCGGTGGCCTTGGACAGGCCTCCGAGTTCCTCCAGCTCGTCCTTGCCTTCGTCCGAGGTGAGGAACTGGATCACCGCGCGGAGGTCTTTGAGGTCGATCAGCTCGAGGTTGTTTTTGTCCGCAAAGTGGAAGACCAGCTGGAGGCTGGATTCCTGGGTGTCGTTGAGCTCCATCACACGCGAGAGCAGGATGGGGCCAAACGACGTGATGGTGGCACGGACGGGAATGCCGTTGCCGTCGCCGCCGAGGGCCAGGAACTCCACGGGGAACGTCTTGCCGGCCCAGGCCTGGCCGATGCTGTCGGTGCGGGCCTTCAGCTTCTCGCTGCCGGCGGCCGCCGTGGCCAGGCCGGAAAGATCGCCCTTGATGTCCGCGAGGAACACGGGAACTCCGGCCGTGGAGAGCTGCTCGGCCATCATGTGCAGCGTGACGGTCTTGCCGGTGCCGGTGGCGCCGGCTACCAGGCCGTGCCTGTTCATCATGGCCAGCGGCAGGCGGACCTGGGCTTCCTTGTGGAGTTCGCCGTCCACAATGGCGGCCCCCAACTCGATGGTGGCACCGTCCAGGGTGTAGCCCTTCTGGATGGTGGCGAGTTTTTCGGCAGTGGTTTTGTTGGCCATGCCGCTAGCTTAGTTGGCCGATGCCTACACGGACGGTGCAGACGTGCCGCTTTTCAGCTTGGCGTTCGGTCCGGCGTGATCCGCGTGTTCGAGGACCCGGGACACCACGTAGCCGATGACCAGGCCCCAGAACGCAGGATGGATGTTGAACAGACTCAGGCCGGACATAGTCACCACAAACGTCACCAGGGACCCCAGGGTGAAGGTCGTGGCAAACGCGGTCACAAAGGCTTGCTGCAGAGCCCGGAGCATGGCAATGCCGCCCAGGGCGAGGATGAATTCCGTGGGCGTGGCGAGCATGAGTCGGGTCAGGGCGGGAGCCAGAAGCGCACAGGCCATGGCCAGGGCGCCGAACACTACGGCAGCAGTGTATTGGCGCTGCCTGATTCCGGACGATGTCATGAGGGCGTTGGTTGGGCCAGTCACGCAGGCCGAGACGGCGCCGCAGCCTGCATTGAGCAACGAAAACGCGCCGGAAACGATGGCGAAGACGTTGACCGGCGGATTGTGTCCGGCGGCACGGAGGACGGCGATGCCCTGGCCATTCTGGACGAACAACACTGTGAGGGCCAGGGGAACAACGAGCTCAAGCTGGGCGGCCCAGGTGAACTCGGGAAGGGTGAAGACCGGAGTAGCCAGAATCGGCCCGCCCCCGTGGAAGGAGAATTGACCACTTGCCGCCACTGCCAGGCATCCAACGGCAAGGGTACCGAGCACGGGCGGAAGGAATCGACCAACGGCAGGCACGGCCGTGAGGACCAGGAATGCGACCACCATGGGGGCAGCCACCACGGGGTTCGCCTGGGTCGAAGCGACGATGTCCGTGCCGAATTTTAGGAATACAGCGGCCACCATGGCCATAACAATCGGCATCGGAACCACTGCCATGATGCGCCGGACCAGTCCGGTGGCTCCCAGCGCGAGGACGAGAATGCCGGACGTGAAGAAGGCCCCCACCACTTCCGCAAAGGACAGGTGCTGAAGGGACGGACCCAGGAGCACCGTCCCAGGAATGGACCAGGCGAAGCCCAACGGCTGTCGATAGAGGAGGGACATGACCAGCGTGGCTGCCCCGCCCGAAAAGAGGATGCCAAACACCCAGGATGCGAGTTGGGCTTCGGTAAGTCCTCCCGCCGCTCCCACGGCCAGGGTTACGGCTATCGGGCCGGAGGCGGAGAAGATGAGGCCGATCACCCCGTTGGAAACATAGGGCATGCCCAGGTCACGGAAGATCTGGCGCACGCCTGCGGGACGGATACCCGGGCGTTCCAGCAGGGGCTGGCGTACATGCGGCGCCACAGGTCCCGCATGGGGTATGGCGGGTGGGTCCTGACGGGGTGGCAGCATTCGGGCTCCTGGCAACGACGGCAACAAATACAGGCGCCCCGGAGTTTGCACTCCGGGGCGCCTTCGGTGCCGGGCCGGGGCGCCGGCACTGATTGTCAGCTGTGATTCTTACTTGTGCTGGCCTTCCTTGGCAAGGACGTAGTCGTAGACCACTTCTTCGCCGGTGCCGCCATCGGTGCGCGGCTTAGGGTCGAGCATCAGTTCAGGCTTGACTGCCGAGGCGATGTCGTCAGTGTTGTGCGGGTCGCCGGGGAAGTACAGCTGCTGGGTTACGGGCTGGAAGCCGGGCGCGGAAACCTTGATGTGGATGTGTGCCGGGCGCCAGGCGTGCCAGCCTGCCGCGCTGATCAGCTGCCCGCAGGCACCGTCCGTGGGAATCTGGTACGGCGCCGGGCGCATCGTGTTGATTTCGAAGCGGCCATCGTCGTCTGCCTTGACCGTGGCCCGGAAGAGCCAGTCCGGCAGGCCTGGCGCGTACTGGGAGTAGAACCCTGCGCTGTCGGCGTGCCAAATTTCCACCTGGGCGTGCTGGATCGGGTTACGGTCCGTATCGGTGAAGCGGCCGCTGAAGTGCAGCGGGGTGCCCTCCTCGTCCTCACGCATTTCGACAGTTCCGGGGCTCTGGAGTACCGGGGAGCCCGGCACGTAGTAGGGGCCCTCGATGGTGCCCACGGTGCCGGGGCGGTCCTGGGAGTTGACGTCCTCCACGGTGTGCTCCAGCCAAACGTCGAGGAACAGCGGCCATTCCCCGTCAGTTCCCACCTTGATGAGCCACGCTTTGAGCGCATTGTATTCCTCGTAAGTGACCTGGTGCTCGACGACGATGTCGTTGGCGGCCTTGATGAGTGCCCCCGCCAGCAGGCTCACTCTTTCCTTCGGCACATCCAGGCGGGAGAGCTTGCCAGAGGCTGCGAAGCGTTCGGTGGCTTTGGAGCCGGCTTCGACTGCAGTGCCCTCGTCTTCGTGTCGGATGTCTGCTTGGGTCTCGGTCATGGTGATTTCCATACTCCTCTTTGAATAGGGGACAGGAACTGCTCCTGAACCCTGTGCGAACCGGTGGGGGCAGGATCTGAGCCTGTCGCGACGCGTGGTGACAGTCTCATCGTAGGGCTCAAATAAGGACGCTACAAATATCGATTTGGCCTGTTTTCTGTCATTAACTAGACATAAAGCCACCCTTGGCCGAACCTAGGTATTTGCCTGATGTGAGTGCGATCACGATAGGGAAGACTGGCGTGACAACGTCCCCCTGGGCACCGCGGGTTGGCCCGGGCCTCCCGCTCATCCGTCCAGCACTCTCCAATCGAGGAGCACGCCATGACCGAGAACCTGACCCATGTCCGCGACGTCCTTGCCGACGCCGTGATCGACGACCGCGAGAACGGCGTCATCCGTGCCAAGCGCGAAATTTTCACCGATCAAGAGATCTTCGAACTGGAGATGAAGCACATCTTCGAAGGCAACTGGGTCTATCTCGCCCACGAATCACAGATTCCCAACGTGGGGGACTACTTCACCACCAACATCGGCCGCACTCCCGTGGTGATCACCCGCGACAAGGACGAAAACCTTAACTGCATCGTCAACGCCTGCTCACACCGGGGCGCCATGCTGTGCCGCCGCAAGACGGACAACCGCACCACCTTCACCTGCCCGTTTCACGGCTGGACGTTCAAGAACTCCGGTGAGCTGCTGAAGGTCAAGGACTCGCGCAACGCCGGCTACCCGGAGACCTTCAACAAAGAGGGCTCCCACGACCTCACCAAGGTGGCCCGCTTCGAGTCATACCGCGGCTTCCTCTTTGGTTCCCTCAAGGCTGACGTGCTCCCGCTCGAAGTACACCTGGGTGATGCCACCAAGGTGATCGACTCGATCGTGGACCAGTCCCCGGAAGGGCTCGAAGTGCTGCGGGGGGCGTCCACGTACACCTATGACGGCAACTGGAAGGTGCAGGCCGAGAACGGTGCAGACGGCTACCACGTCACCGCTGTGCACTGGAACTATGCGGCCACCACGGCCCGCCGCACCGCCGGTGACTCCGCCAACAAGACCAAGGCCATGGACGCCGGCAAGTGGGGCAAGGTCAAGGGCGGTTTCTATTCTTACGACCACGGACACCTGCTGCTGTGGCAGGAATGGACCAACCCGGAGGACCGCCCGCTGTGGGACCGCCGCGACGAACTCGTTGTGAAGTATGGCGAGGAGATGGCCAACTTCATGATCAACATCTCGCGGAACCTCTGCCTGTACCCGAATGTCTACATCATGGACCAGTTCTCCTCGCAGATCCGCCACTTCCGCCCTATCTCCGCGGACCAGACCGAGGTGACAATTTACTGCATCGCGCCCAAGGGCGAATCCCAGGAGAACCGTTCCAAGCGGATCCGCCAGTACGAGGACTTCTTCAACGCCACGGGCATGGCCACTCCCGATGACCTTGAGGAGTTCCGGTCCTGCAACAAGACCTACTGGGCCACGACGGCGCCTTGGAACGACATGACCCGCGGGTCCACCCATGAGATCGCCGGCCCGGACGAGCAGGCCCAAGCGCTGGGCATGACCAAGATCATCGCGTCCGGCGTGCGAACCGAGGATGAGGGGCTCTTCCCCATTCAGCACGGGTACTGGAAAGAAGTCATGGACCGGGCTCTGGCGGAGGATGAGACCTCCGCATTGGAAGCGGTTCCAGCCACAGCCTGACCCCGTCCACCTGGAACCAGAGAGAGTGCAGTACCCATGACCAACCTGACAAATACCGCTGGGGCGCTTAAGAGCGCCGAGGAGATCGCCACCCTCGAAACCGTCCGCGCCTTCCTGTATAAGGAAGCCCGTCTGCTGGATGACCGCCAGTTCGATGAATGGCTTCAGTGCTACCACCCGGCCTCGGAGTTCTGGATGCCCGCATGGGACGTCGATGACCGGCTGACTGAGGACCCGCAGAACGAGATCTCGCTCATTTACTATGACAACCGCGGCGGCATTGAGGACCGTGTCTTCAGGATCAAAACGGACCGTTCCTCGGCCACTTCCCTGCCGGAGCCGCGCACCGGGCACAACATCACCGACATCGAAATCATGGAGCAGGACGGCGACCAGGTGAAGGTGCGCTTCAACTGGTTCACCCTGTACTTCCGCTACAACACCACGGACACGTACTTCGGGACCAGCTTCTACACGATCGACCTCGCCGGCGGCGAGCCGGTCATCCTGAAAAAGAAGGTTGTCCTCAAGAACGACTACATCCACCACGTAGTGGACGTCTACATGATCTGACGGTCCACGTGCCGGTGCCCGGGATTTGCCGGGCACCGGCCTTGGCCGTTTCAAAATCCGTGCCCGTAGGCACATCCGCACTACCCCGGGTCGCGTCGATGCGTCCCCAGCCAGGAGGAAACCATGGGCCATAAAGTAGCCCTCAGCTTCGAGGATGGCGTCACCAAGGTCATCAAGGTCGGCGACTACGAGACCGTGATGGACGCCGCTTACAAGGCACGCATCAACATTCCGTCGGACTGCCGGGACGGGGCGTGCGGCACCTGCAAGGCCTTCTGCGATTCCGGCTCCTTCGATCCGGGCGACTACATTGACGACGCGATGACGGAGGAGGAGCTCGACAAGGGTTACCTGCTCACCTGCCAGGCGGTCCCGGAGTCGGATCTGACTATTCAAATCCCGGCCACGTCGGAATCGGCGAAAACCTCAGCCACCACGTTCACCTCCACCGTGAAGGAACTCAACAAGCACTCGGAAACGACAGTTTCCTTCACCTTGGAGGCGGAAAACCGCGACGCCATGGCCTTCCTCCCGGGCCAGTACGTCAACATCAAGGTCCCCGGAACGGACGCGGAGCGCTCCTATTCGTTCAGCAGTGGCCCCGAGGTGCAGGATGCGTCCTTCATGGTGCGCGTGACGCCGCAAGGTGCGATGTCCGAATACCTGCGGGACAGGGCGGCGGTGGGCGATACCATCGAGTTCACCGGCCCCTACGGCTCGTTCTTCCTACGTGAGCCCAAGCGGCCCCTGCTTCTCCTGGCAGGCGGCACCGGCCTGGCCCCGCTCCTGTCCATCCTCGAGAAGCTTTCCGAGAACCCGCCATCGGTACCGGTCCATCTGATTTATGGCCTGACCCGTGAGGCGGACATCGTCGGCCTGGACTGGTTGCGCGAGTACGAGGCGAAGCTGCCCGCATTTACCTGGGACTACATTGCCTCCGAACCGGGCACATCTGCTCCCCACACGGGCTATGTCACCCAGATTATCGAGCCGAACCACCTGAACGACGGCGACGTCGACATCTACTTGTGCGGTCCGCCTCCCATGGTCAACGCCGTGTCGAAGTGGCTGGATTCTGAGGGCATCAAGCCCGCCAACTTCTACTTCGAACGCTTTGCCCCCAAGGAAACCACCGGGGGTGATGCGGAAACAGGAGCACCGGCACCTGCAGAAAAGATTAAGGCCGAAGGAGACACGATGAGCCGCAGCGAGGCGGTCTCATCCCTGGAGACCGGCCGGCTGGACTTCCGCAAGGAGGACAGCTTCGCCCAGCTGGACGCGCGCATGGGCCTGGAGCTCGCGGTGAGTGAACTGATGCTGGGCCGCCTTAGCGAGGAGCAGCTGCACCAGTTCCGGCGGCTCGCCCAGGCCACCACCCGCTCGGTAGCTGCCGGCACCGTCCAGGAACCGGACGAGTTCGCGCGCACCAACGAGGAGTTCCACGAATACCTCTTCGTGGTCTGCGACAATCCCATGCTGCTTGAGTCCTACCGACGGCTCGACGTCCACGCCCAGATGGCTGCGGCCTTCGAAGCGGGAACCCCCATCTTCGAGCGGGTTTCACAGGACCATTTTGATGTGGTTGACGCCTTTGAGCGCCAGGACAAGGCGCGGGTGCGGGAGGTCATCATGGCCCATGCACTCGATGCCAAAGAGACCATGGCCGGAGCGATCGACGCTAAGGCGGGGCGCTGATGACGCGGCCATATGCGGGACAGTTCGTTACCCCAGGCAGGTACGCCGGCAAGGTCGCGGTGGTGACCGGTTCCGCCCAGGGCATTGGCCAGAAAGTGGCCGAACGCATCGGTGCCGAGGGCGGCGCCGTCGTCCTCGTAGACCGGGCCGAGCTGGTCCATGAGGTGGCGCAGGGCATCCAGGAGGCCGCAAAGGCTTCCGGGTCGGGAGGCTCGGCCACGTCGGTGATCGCAGACCTTGAGACCTTCGCAGGAGCGCAGCAGGCCGTGGATGCGGCGCTGGCCGCCCACGGCCGGGTGGACGTCCTGATTAACAATGTTGGTGGCACCATCTGGGCGCGCCCCTATGAAGAGTACGACGAGGAGAAGATCGAGAGGGAGATCCGCCGCTCGCTCTTCCCCACCCTCTGGACCTGCCGGGCTGTGCTGCCGGCGATGCTGGAACAGGGTTCAGGCACTATTGTCAACGTTTCCTCAGTGGCCACTCGCGGCATGCATCGCGTGCCGTATGCGGCGGCCAAGGGTGGCGTGAACGCCCTAACCCAGTCATTGGCGATGGAGGTGGGCGGACGCGGCATCCGGGTGGTGGCGACAGCCCCCGGCGGCACCGAGGCGCCGCCGCGCAGGGTCACGCGGGGGCCCGGGGCAGAATCCGCCACGGAACAGGTCTGGTACCAGGTGATCGTTGACCAAACCATGGATTCGTCCTTCATGAATCGCTACGGGACATTGGACGAACAGGCTGCACCCATCGTGTTCCTGGGATCAGATGAAGCGTCCTACATAACCGGCAGCATCCTGCCGGTCGGTGGCGGGGACCTGGGCTGAGGACACCATGATGGAAGGCCGCCGCCGGGGCCGGCAGGACGGCTCCGGTAGAGTTGCGGCCATGACGGCGGCCTCCATACACGGTGAAATGGCGGAGGACTTGCCGCTTGTTGGCCGGTCGGAGGTCTTCGAGGAGCTGTTGGGGATTTTCCGGACCGTCCGCAAGGGCAAAGTGGGTGCTGTGGTGATCTCCGGCCCTTCCGGGTCCGGGAAGACCGCGGTTCTGGACTTATTCCTTGAGCACTGCCGCACTGGGGTCCGCGGCGTCCGGGTGCTGTCTGCCATGGGCGACGAGTGGGAGGCGCAGTTCCCCCTTGCCGGCTACTCCCAGCTCATGCTCACCTCGCCGCTGCGTTCGGCAAAGGGTTACGACGGCGGCCCAGCCCTGCCCGCCGGGCCCGTCGCGGCCCTCACTCCCGCCCAGGTTGTTAATTACGCTGCCACCCTCAGTGCCCACCTCGAAGGGCTGCAGTCGCACGGCAGTGTAGTTGTCGCCGTGGATGACGTCCACAGACTGGACGTGGTGAGCCTGCGCATCCTCACTTTTGTCATGCGCCGGCTGCACGGGAAACGAATCCTGTTCGTGCTCACCCTCAACCCCGATGACGCTGCGCGCGTCCCTACCGGAGCGCTGGACTTCCTGACAGGCCACCAGGTGGCCACCATCCCGCTGGATCCGCTCACCCCGCAGCAGGTGCAGGATCTCGCCAGAAGGACGCTCGGCATCGATCTGGGTGCGACGGCGGCCCACGGCCTGGTCCGGCACACCGGAGGGCTTGTGCAACCCATCGTGGAGCTGCTCCATGAGCTGCCGGCGGAAACGTGGCAAACGTGGTTTCCCTCCCTCCCGCCGACTTCCCGTGTGCGCGCCCGCGTTCGTAGCGTCCTGGGCGCGGCGTCCCCGGAGCTGGTTGCTGTTGCGGAGGCCGCGTCAGTGCTCGGGAGCGCCGCAAGGGTGGCAGAGGTTTCCGAGGTCAGCGGGGTGGAATCCGTCATGGAGGCCCTCGACGAGGGGCACCGTGCCGGGCTGCTGGGGTTGAGTGTTGACCAGGCCCGTTCCGCCGTCGTGTTCTTTGAACCAGGCACCGCGGAGGCCATCTACGAACAGATCGTTCCCAGCCGGCGCATTGCGCTTCATCGACTGGCCGCTGAGGCGGTACAGCCCGAGGGCGAGCGGTTGGGCCACCGCGTCTCCGCCACCCTCGGAGCGGATGAGGCCCTGGCAGAGGAGCTGGAGGAATTCGCCCGGCGCCAGGCCCGGGTAGGGGCGTGGCAGGATGCCTCAACAGCTTTGTTCTCCGCGTCCCGTCTTTCCCCGGACACCCGTTCCCGGAACGACAGGCTTCTTCGGGCCGTGGATGCCCTGGTGGGTGCCGGCAACATTTCCCAGGCCCAGATGTGGACGGCGGCAGTGGATGCCTTGCCGCCGTCGCCGCTTCGCTCCTCCGTCCTGGGCTACCTTTCCACCGCGTCGGGACAGAATGACAGCGCTCAGACGCAGTTGGAGATGGCCTGGCGCAGCTCCAACCCGCAGCATGATCCGTCCGCCGCCGCCCAGGTGGCGCAGCGTTTCGTCCTGCACGGGGTAGCGTCCTGGGACGGCCCGATGATCACCACCTGGGCGGAACGGGCCATGGAACTTACGGAGCCGGAAACCCCTGCCCACATTGAATCAGAGGCCATCTACGGCCTGGGCTTGTATGCACAGGGCCGGGTTGCAGAGGCGGAGGCTTCCTATCACCGGGCCTTCGAACATGCTGCCGAAAACGCCCAGAAACAGCGGGTCCAGATGGGCGCGGGCTGGCTGGCTCTTCGCCTCGACAACGTTGAGACGGCGCTGGCGAACTTCGAGTCCGCGGCTCCCACCGAATACCGCGGCGGCTCGATGCGGATTTCCCTCTGGGCCGAGGCGTGGCTGGCGCGCACCCATCTGGTGCTCGGCAATTGGGATGCGGCGGCCGCCACCGTGGCGCGCGCATCCGTCCGCCTGGAGACCTCGCGAATGCCGTTGATCCGCCCGCTGCTTTATTGGACCGCGGCGGAGCTCTGGTCCATGCGGGGCGACTGGGAGCGGGCCCGGTACTACGTTTCCCAGGCCGCAGTGCAGCCCGGCACCTACCGCGCCATGCAGGTGCCGGCGAGCCTGGCCCGTGCCCGCTTCCACGAGGCAAGGGCGGACTATGAAGGCGCTTTGGCTGTCCTGCAGCCGCTGACGGAGCTGGACCCGTGGACCGAGCACCGCGTGTCCTTCTGGCCCTGGCAGGACACCTACGTCAACGCCCTTGTTATGACAGACCAGCTCGACGCCGCCGACTCGTTCCTCACGGCGTTCGAGCGTGTGCCGCGCGAACGGGAAATACCGTCGGATATGGCGCGGATGGCGTGGGCGAGGGGCCGGCTCGTGGCCGCGCAGGGGGACCCGGACACTGCCAGGGAACATTTTGAGGCATCCCTGGGCCACCTGAGGGGGCTCAACCGGCCGTATCTACGGGCGCGGGTTAGCTTTGCCTTCGGCCAGAGCATGCGCCGGGCGGGCAAACGGCGCTTGGCGTCGACCGTCCTGCGGGCGGCTCGCGACTTATACGACTCCCTGGGGGCGGCCACCTACGTGGAACGCTGCGACCGGGAGCTCAAGGCAACAGGGCTAGACGTCGGGAACGTGCCGGACCCTGCCGACCCCGTGCTCACCGCCGTCGGCAATTACCACCTCCAGCTCACAGCGCAGGAACGGGCGGTGGCCGAACTGGTCGCGGGTGGCGCCACCAACAAGGAGGCGGCCCGGGCGCTGTTCCTGGCGGAGAAGACGGTGCAGTACCACCTGACCCGGCTTTACCGGAAAATGGGAATCCGCTCCCGCAGTGAGCTCGCGGCCGTGTTCCGGGCCAAGGACTGACGCCGGAACACAGCCGGGCCCAAGGGCCTGTTGCGCCGGTGTTTACTTGACGTCTGAGGGGTGCTTCGCGAGGGGCACCACCGAGATGTCCATGTAGGGGAACAGCGGCAGGTTCTGCAGGATCTCATGGAGTTCGTCGTTCGATTCGACGTCGAAGATCGAGTAGTTGGCGTATTCGCCCACTACCCGCCAGATTTCCGGCCACTTGCCGGAGTGCTGCAGCTGCTGCGAGTAGGCCTTCTCCGTGGCTTTGATCTCCGCGGCTTCGTGGGCCGGCAGGTCGGCGGGCAGGTTGACGTCCATATGGACCAGGTATTTCATGGGAGTCCTTCGGTAATGGGTTTGCTATCGGTCGGTGCGGTAAAGGGCAAGTTTGTCTTCGTCAACGTCGGTACCCACGCCGGGGCCCTCAGGGACATGGATACGTCCGGCGGTGATGGCCAGCGGCTCAGCCAGCAGGTCGTCCGCCATGTCCAGGTAGTTGGATAGTTCCGCTGCGCGTTTGGCCGTGTGGGCGAACGCGGCGCCGAAGGTCACCGAGGCGGCTGTTCCGACCTGGGTGTCGATCTGGTTGCCTATGTAAACGTCGATGCCCATGCCCTCGGCCATCCCGACTATCTTGGCCGCCTCTGTGAAGCCTGACCGGGCCGTCTTTACCGCCAGGAGGTTGGCGCCGCCGGTGAGGATTTCCCGGGCGGCCTCACCGAGGTTGGCGGCAGATTCGTCTGCGGCGATGGGGATGGGCGAGTTGGACACGAGGCGGCGACGGCCTAGGACCTCGCGGGCGTCGTCGGGCTCCTCAAGGAACTGCAGGCCCAAATCCGCCGTGCGGCGGAGGACCTCGGCTGCTTCGTTGGCAGACCAGCCACGGTTGGCGTCCATGTAGAGCTCGGCATCCTCGCCCAGGCCCTCCCGCAGTACCCGGGCAGCCTCCACGTCCAGGTGGAGGGGACGGCGGCCGGTCTTGAGCTTGAACGTGTTGATGCCGTACGTGTCGCGGAACTCCAGGGCCAATGCCAGCAATTCCTGCGCCGGCTTGAAGCCGAGCATGTGGGACACGCGCAGCGAATCGGTATAACCTCCCAGCAGTTTTGTGACCGGCTGACCGAGCGTCTTGCCGATGACGTCCCAGAGGGCGATGTCCACAGCCCCCTTGGCGGTCTGGTTGTGCACCGTCCGGTAAAGGATTGCCTGGACCTTTTCGCGGTCAAAAATATCGACGCCGATCAGCTGCGGAGCAAAGATGTCTTCCACCACCGCAACGATCGACTTCTGCGTCTCGCCGTAGGTGTAGGGGCGCGGCGGAGTGTCAGCCATGCCCACCACACCGTCATCCGTGCGAAGCCTGATGAGAACGTGGTCTGCCTCGTTCACGGAACCGGAAGCGAAATGCAGGGGATGAAGGTAAGGGATCGAGTACGGAATCGCCTCTATGGCTGCAATCTTCATGCGGAGGTAAGCCTTTCATCAGGGGGAAGCGGCGCAGTGCCGGGAGCTGGGGCAGGTGCCGCGGCTTCTGCGGTTGCGGTCACCACGACCTCCAGGAAGTTGTGCAGCAGCGCAGAGTGATCCCCGCGCATCCAGGCGACACCGAGCTCCACCTCGGGGACGTTTTCAATCTCCCGGTAGGCCACGCCTTCAAGCTGAAAGGCCTGAACGCTGGAGGGCAGGACCGCCACTCCGCTGCCTGCTGCCACAAATGCCAGCATGGTGGAGGTCTCTCCCACAACCTGGGTGATTCGTGGCTGGAAACCCGCTTGGCGGCACAGGTCCGCGGTGGTGCGGTAGAGCACGGACTCGGGCCCGTAGGCGATGAAGTCCTGGTCCTGCAGTTCGTGGATTGCCACGGGCCGGTCCACGGCGAGGGCGCTGAACGAGGGAAGCGCGACGACGAGCGGCTCCCGGGTAACAGCCCTGTAGTCGATATCCTGCGATGCGACCGGCGGGCGCAGCAATGCGGCATCCAGGGTGCCGTCCCGCAGCCCCGCTTCCATGGACGGCGTGAGCATTTCGCCGTGCAGTGAGAGGGACAGGCCTGGCAGGACCTGTTTCGCAAGGCGGGCGATCTGGGGCATAACGCCGTAAGTTGCAGACCCCGAAAAGCCCACCCGCAGGACGCCGGCGGCGCCCCTCCCCACCTGATAGACATCGGCCTGAAGCGTAGCGACGTCATTGACGATCTGCCGGCCGCGGTCCAGCAGGAGCTGGCCCGCCGCTGTGAGGTCGACCCTGCGGGTGGTCCGGTTGAGTAACTTGACGCCAAGTTGATCTTCCAGCTGGCGGATCTGCTGCGAGAGCGGTGGCTGCGCCATATGCAGGCGCTTGGCGGCGCGGCCGAAGTGCCTTTCCTCTGCAACCGCGATGAAATAGTTCAGTTGGCGGATGTCCAAGGTGGTCCCGTCCTTCCGCTAACCGGCCCCGATGCTGCCCGGGCCTCATGATTGAGTCATCGAATAACCATAATAAGCCCTACTAGGATATTTTTCCGACGTAATATTGCCCAGGCAACCGGGACGGATTACTTGAGCTGCTCGGCGGGAAGGCTGTCCCCTGTCCGGTTATTGGCGATCTCCTCGACTTTGTGCTCAACCTCTTCCAACCTGCGCTGGCGCGGCACCATAACGGTGACCAGGGCGCCGACCAAGGCCACAGCGCCGTAGAGATAGAAGGCCATGGAGCCGCCGATCCCCGCGGCGGCAAGCCACCCGCCGATGATCGGACCGAGCACACCGCCCAGCCGCCCCACGCTGGCGCACCATGCCACGCCGGCGGCCCGGGCATTGGTGGTGAAGTAATTGGACTGGAATCCGTAGATCAGTACCTGGGTTCCCAGCGTTCCCACGCCTGCGAGGGCGATGAACGCAAAAAGCAGCGGCAGGGGGAAGCCGAAGGTCATGAGTACCAGGGAAATGGTCGCCAGTACGAAGGTGGCCGCGATGACCCGCTGGGGGCCGTTCTTGTCCGCCAGCCGGGACGCGAGCAAACCGCCCGCCACCGCGCCGAGGTTCAGCGCCAGCGGGAAGAACAGCGAGTAGGTCCGCCCGTAGCCGTAGCCCTCCATGATTTTGGGCAACCACGTGTTGAGTCCGTACGTCAGCAGAAGACCGCAGAAGGACATAAGGCCCAGCAGAATGGCCGGCACGGCGAACTGGCGGGAAAATACGGCTGCGAACCCCGATTTCTGCGGCGCGGCGCCGATCTGCAGGATGACCCGCTCTTCGATCAGCGGGACGCCCGTACGCTGTGCGGCGGCCAGGGCCTCCTGTTCGCGGCCCCGGGACAGCAGCCACCGCGGTGATTCAGGGAGCTTGCGCCAGGCAATCGGCAGGAGAATGACCAGCGGCAGTGAGCCAATGATGAACAGTCCGCGCCAGCCGATGCTGTCGAGGAAAAGGATGCCCAGGATGGAGGCCAGGACACCGCCTGCCGGGATGCCCGAATACACAATTGCGTTGTAGAACTGCCGCCTTCCCGCAGGTGCGAATTCGGCCATGGTGGCGCCGGCGCTGGCGATCACTATTCCCAGGCCAAGCCCGGTCGCAAACCGCAGGGCGCCGAAGGCAGGGACGCTGGTGGCAAAGGCGGTGGCGAACATGCCGACGGAGAACCAGGCTATGCCCAGGAGCATCAGCCGGCGCCGGCCGAAAAAGTCACCGACAGCGCCGCAAGCCAGTGAGCCTACAAGTACCCCGATGAGGGCCCAGGATCCGAGAAGGCCGGCGGTGACTGCATCGAACGCTCCGATCTGGCCCGGGTCCGCGAGCAGCCCTGGCAGGACGGTGCCGTAAATGACGAGATCGTAGCCGTCAAACAGGAGGGCTGTGCAGATGATGAAGGCCACCCAGTTGGCAGTGCGCGCCTCCTTCTGTGGATTTTCGGCTAGTACGGCATGCGGCTGCGACATCTCCAAGTCCTCTCTGACTGAAGTGGAGGCCTGCGGCACCGGGAGAATCCGGGGGCCGTCCTCCGAGTGCTTCCAGCCTGACAGGGGTGTGACGCAAGCCATATGAGGGGACTCCCCGGCTTTCCGCCCGGGGGGTATTCATAGGCTGTGAGTCTCAAGCATCCGTTCTTTGGAGGTAGACCGTCGGCGGTGCTGCCCCGTCTCAGTCCAGACGATCTGGATATGGAACGGCAAGGGTGGAACGGTGGTTTGAAGACCGGGCCGTCGGTAGGCTGGCCGAATGATCAACCCCGCACGCCTTTATTCGGACCTGTCCCGCCTCGGCAGGGAAACGGACATGTTCATGGCCACCGTTGAGTCCCTGGCCGACGATGAGATGACGGTTCCCTCGCTATGCCAGGGGTGGAACCGGGCCGACGTCATTGCACACGTCGCATCCAGCGGACATGCCCTGGTGAAGCTCATCGACTGGGCAACCTCCGGGGAGGAACGTCCCCTGTACGCCTCACACGAGGCCCGCTCCCAGGAAATCGCGGCCTTGGCTGCCCTGCCGCGGCAGGAGCTCATTCGGGAAGTGCAGGAGTCCGCCCGGAACTTTGCTGAGCAGGCACAGCGGCTCAGCGGGGAACTCGCGGCCACGGAAGTGCAGGTCAGCGGCAAGGCGGTCGCCGCCACGTCCATCGTGGCGCTCCGGATTGCCGAGGTGGTGGTGCACCATCACGATCTCGACACTGCCTGGACCATCGAGGAAGCCGATCCGGATTCGCTGCTCAACGCCCTCGAAGCCGTGGTGCGGTCCCTGCGGGCCAAGGGCGTCACGGGTATGACGCTGGTGACCGAAGAGCGTGACGAATGGGTCATCGGCGACGGCGGATTGCGCGTCACGTCCGACCGCGAGGGCCTGCTCCAGTGGCTGGCACGCGGGGACGCCGAACATGTTGATATTGACGGTCCGGCGCCGGTACTACCGACCTGGTGAGCCCGGCGCCGGGAGATCCTTGGTGAACGCGAGCGACCTGATGACCTCCGGATCCTGGTCCAGGTCGAACTGCGGTTCATACCCCGAGGTCAGGTACAGGTGCTTGGCTTCGGGCTGGCGCGGACCGGTGGTCAGGAAGACGCGCCGGTAGCCCTGAAGGGCCGCCAGGGCCTCCAGCTCCGCCAGGACGAAACGGGCCAGGCCGCGGCGGCGGTGCGCCGAGTGGGTCCAGATCCGCTTGAACTCGGCTGTCTCGTTGTTGTACCGGCGGAACGCCCCGCCGGCTATGGACTCGCCGTTTTCCTGGACCACCAGGAGCGCACCGCCCGGGCCCGTGAATTCCGACGCCGGGTAGCGGTTGAGTTCGTCGGCGGCGGCTCCGCGGCCAAAGAGGTCGCCGTAGCGGGAGTCGTATTCCACGGCCAGTTCATCAAGGAGCGGGCGGACCCGCGGATCGTGCATGGGAAGGTTCAGGACGGTCAGCGCGGACCGGTTCAGTGCTGCCCGCTTCCGTGCAGCCGGGCTGGCGATGCTGGTTGTTACGTTCATTCTTCAGGTCCTTCCAACGGCGGCGGGTTCGGCAGGTAAGGCCGGGCCGGATGTGCGGGAGGAGGTTGTGCGGGCCGAATCCAGGTCCGCCGCGACCCGCAGGACAGTCCTTGCCAGGGCGTCGTTCTCGCGGAACGGGGCGGCATTGGTGCGGGGCCGGGCAAAAGCGCCGGCGCCCCAGCCGGACGTTCCTGGCCCCACGCCGAAGAGCCGCCCGCCCGCCCGGCCGTGCCCGTCCAGCAACTCGTGCCGGTCCGAGACGAGCAGCTTCCCGGTGGAGTGGATGCCGTCCGCCGTGAGCAGCTGCTGTTCGCTTCCCAGCCCGGACAGGTGCAGCGACGCCAGCACCGGGTTGAGCGAGCGGGCCACCGATGTGGCCGGCAGACGTGCTTCGATGAACGCTGCGGTCCGGACGGTGAAACCTGCCTGCGGGGACGTGGCCACAAACTCGCCGGTGGACTCGTCCGCCGTGACACTCAGGCCGGGGCCCAGGAACCGCAGCAGCCCGGCCCGGTGCAGGGCCAGCAACTCGCGCAGCCGTCGGGGCGGCGGCCCGGAGTCCACAAAGCTGAAGAATCCGTGCCACCAGCCGTGGACGGTCTGCTGGGACCGGGCGTTGAGCCGCTCGGCCGGGACCAGCCGGCCCAGGTCCATGTACACCTTCAGCAGCGCCACAAAGAGGGCCAGCGTCTCCGGGTGGTCGGGGCTGTCGCGGAGGGCGAGATCCCGTTCGATGTAGTCCGCCACCGCCTCCTGGACGTTGGCGGTTCCGCCAAACAACGCCCCGGCGAGGGGCCGGTCCAGGGCTTCGAAGTCCAGGCGCAGGCCGGGGTCCGGGACGGATGCTGCCACCAGTTCCTCCCGTGCTGTGCTGTACCAGTCGAGCTTGGCGAAGCGGCCACAAAACTCCGGCCAGCCGGCACTCACGCGGTCCGGGCTGCCGGTGAACAGCTCCCGGTAGTACCCATACCCGGCTTCCTTGGCAATCAGGGGCCATAGATGGTCCTGGAAATCGAGCTCGGCATGACGCGCCAGCAGCGCGTCCACCGCTGCGGCCGTGAAGAAGGCCAGGCCGCCGGGAGTCTCGCCGCGCAGGGCCGCGGAAATCTTGGAGTGGTAGGGCACCCCGCGCCGGGACCCCGCCCACACCCGCGGCTCCCTGCCGGACGCCCGGTACCGCAGGCCGCCGTCGGGTGTTTCCTCGAACCTGCCGCCGCGTCCTTCCATCAGCAGCACCATCAGGTCCACAAACGCCAGGCCCATTCCGGCAACGATGACGTCCTGGCCGGGGGCAAGGGCTGAATAGTCGACGTCGGTGGTGTAGCTGGGTGCCGCATGGAAGGCGCCGTGCCGGGCGGCGAAGCCGGACCAGCCGGCGGACGCGGCGTCCGGCTGGGAGTCCGTGTGGCCAAGTGTGGTGACCACGACGTCGGCCCGCAACGTCCCGCCGTTGGCCAGCCGCACGAGGTGCGCGCCGGCGTCGTCCGCGGTTGTGGCGGAGAAGCCGCCGGCACGCTCGATGGCCACGGCGGTGGTGCGGTGGACGGTGACCGTTCCGCCGAGTTTCGCAACAGCCCGGCGGAAGAACCACTCGAGGTACTGGCTGTGGAGTTGGCGGGTGGGGAAGGTGGCGCCGGTGAGGGCGCGCAGCTGCTCCCGGATGGCAACGGGAAAATCCGGCACGTCCGTGATGGACCCGTCGAGGACGCCGGTGGCCCATCCGGCGAGCCCCGGCCCGTCGATGGCGGGGCCTTCGCACGCCACGGAGGAGTCAGTGAACATGGTGACGTCCGCGGCGGCCGAGTTGAGCATCAGGCCGGGGTGCTGGTCGTAGCGCCAGATCCGGCCCGAACCCGGCTCATACGGTTCAACCACGTGGACGTCCAGCGGGCCAGGGAAAAGCTCGTCCCGGTTGGCGGCCAGCCGCTCCAGCACGCCTGCCGCCCGCGGACCGCCGCCGATGAAGACAACCGAGGGGGCGTTCGCTGGCATGGTGACTCCTGATCGGGTCGGCTGAAGTGGACGGTGCGGGACCGCCTGGACGGGTGGCTGAGTGCCCATGCTAGGCAGCGTTGACAGCGGCGGTCGACGGGCCGGTAATGCCGGTTAACTCCGCGTCACGCCGCGTCAAAAGCCGCAAGAAACCGACTCATGACGCCGTGCGAAGCCGGGTGAAGTTATGCAACCTGCCGCCTTGCTGCCCCTTTCGCAGGCGCCCTAGATTTGCAGCCAGCAGCCCGGAGCAACACGGTGCCGCAACGTAATCCTGATGCATAGGAATCCAGTGAAGAAGCGAGGTGGCGCATGAGTTCAGCAGTAACCAAAGTGGCCCAGCCGGCAGAGTCGGATGAGGCAGCACGGCAGGCCTCCGAACCGGCGTCCACCGGGGCGGTATCCTCTGGCCCGGGAACGCCTGCTTCCGGAACTTCCGGTCCGGGAACGCCTGCTTCCGGAACTTCCGGTCCGGGGACCTCCGGCCCGTCCGGACCCAATCCCGGATCCCGTGGGCCGGCCACCGACTACTCCGGGTTCCCGCTGGTGGCCGCGAAGCATCCGTGGCGCTGGGTGGGGACGGCAGCTGTAGCCCTCGGCATTGTTGCCATCGCGTGGTCGCTGGCCACCAATCCGCGCTGGGAGTGGGGCGTGGTGGCGCAGTGGTTCACCGCCCAGTCCGTAGTCAACGGCCTTCTGGAGACGCTCAAGCTGACGGCCATCTCCGGCCTGCTGGGGTTTGTCCTGGGCTTCATCCTCGCCCTGATGCGGCTGGCCGCCTCGCCGCTGCTGGTCTCCGTCTCCTGGACGTTCTCCTGGATCTTCCGCTCCACCCCGCTGCTGGTGCAGATGCTGCTCTGGTACAACCTGGGCTACCTGTACGAGAAGATCAGCCTGGGGATCCCGTTCACGGATGTCCGCTTCTTCGAGGTGCAGACCACCACACTGATCAGCCAGTTTGCGGCAGCAGTGTTGGGGCTGACCCTGAACCAGGCTGCCTACTCGGCGGAAATCATCCGCGGCGGCATCCTGTCCGTGGACCAGGGGCAGCTCGAAGCAGCCGCCGCACTGGGCATTCCCGCGTGGCGCCGGTCCACCCGGATCGTCCTGCCGCAGGCCATGCGGGCCATCCTGCCCACGGCGTTCAACGAGATCATCGGCCTGGTCAAGGGCACCTCCATTGTCTACGTCCTGGCCTACTCCGAGCTGTTCTACACCGTGCAGGTCATCTACAACCGCACGCAGCAGGTCCTGCCGCTGCTCCTGGTGGCCACCCTCTGGTACGTGGTGATCACCTCCGTCCTGAGCGTCTTCCAGTACTACATCGAACGGCACTACTCCAAGGGCGCCCTGCGGACCCTGCCGCTGACGCCGCTCCAGAAGGCCCGCAAATTCTTCGCCACCCACGCCGAGGCAACCAACCGCGCAAGGAGCCCCCGTTGAGCACCGCTATTGAGGACCAGACCTCCGCCGCTGCACCCAAGGCTGCACCCAACGCTGCGCTCAACGCTGCACCCGCCGCTGCGCCCACCCGCGGCCTCGTGGAAATCACCAAAGTCCGGAAATCCTTCGGCGCCACGGAGGTCCTCAAAGGCATCACCCTGACCGTTGAGCCCGGCGGCGTAGCCGTGATCGTGGGCCCGTCCGGTTCCGGCAAGTCCACCCTGCTGCGCACCATCAACCACCTCGAAAAGGTGGACGGCGGACATATCGCCATCGACGGAAAGCTGGTGGGCCACGAGGTCCGGGGCAAGCGCCTGCACGAGCTTCGCGAGAAGACGATCCTGAAGCAGCGCACCGAGATCGGCATGGTGTTCCAGAATTTCAACCTCTTTCCGCACCTCACCGCGCTGGAGAACGTGGCCGAGGCCCCCGTCGTGGCGCAGGGCCGGTCCAAGGAGGAAGCCAGCCGCCGCGGCCTGGAACTCCTGGACCGCGTAGGCCTCAAGGACCGTGCTGGCGCGTACCCCCGGCAGCTGTCGGGCGGCCAGCAGCAGCGCGTGGCCATTGCGCGTGCGCTGGCCCTGAACCCGAAAATCCTGCTGTTCGACGAGCCCACCTCCGCCCTGGATCCGGAGCTGGTGAACGAGGTCCTCGATGTTATCCGGGAACTGGCGAAGTCCGGTACCACGCTGATCATCGTGACCCATGAGATGGGGTTCGCCCGCGACGTGGCGGACACCGTGGTGTTTATGGACGAGGGCCAGATCGTGGAACAGGGCAGTCCGGAACAGATTTTCACCAACCCGCAGGAACCACGCACCCGGAGCTTCTTCTCCAAAGTGCTCGAGCCGGCTTTCAACATCTAAGGAACTTCCCATGGCTTTTTTCACAGACCTTAGCCGCCGCGGTGTCCGGGTGCGCTCCCTGGTGGCGCTGCCCGCCGTCGTACTTCTTGGCACCGCAGCACTGTCCGCCTGCTCGGATCCCGGTGCCTCCGCTTCCGGGGTGTCCACTGAGGCGTCGACGACGGCGGCCCGCAACGGTGTTGTGTACAACACCTCACCGGACCAGCAGCGGGTCCGGGCAGAGAAGGATGCGGCGCTCGCGGCCAAGGTCCGTGAGCTGATCGGCAAGGACGGCAAGCTGACGGTGGCCACTACGGCGGGGTCCATCCCGCTGACCTTCCACGCCACGGATGACAAAACACCCATTGGTGTGGAGTTGGACCTCGCCCAACTGGTGGCCGACAAGCTGGGGCTGGAACTCGACGTTCAGGTGACGTCCTGGGAGAACTGGCCGCTGAAGACCCAGTCCGGCGACTTCGAAGCGGTGTTCTCCAACGTTGGCGTCAACAAGGACCGTGTGAAGCTGTTCGACTTCGCCACGTACCGGGCGGCGTTTATGGGCTTCGAGGCCAAGAAGTCCGCCACCTACGACATCAAGGGCGCGGATGACATCTCCGGCCTGAAGATCTCCGTGGGCTCGGGCACCAACCAGGAAAAGATCCTGCTGGCGTGGAATGCGGAGCTCGAGGGCAAGGGCAAGGCGCCGGCCGTCCTGCAGTACTACTCCTCGGACGCGGACACCATCCTGGCGCTCTCCTCCGGCCGGACGGACCTGAACATCGCCCCGTACCCGTCCACGGTGTACCGCGAAAACACCCGCGAGGACCTGAAGATCGTGGGCAAAGTCAACGCCGGCTGGCCCTCCGAAACGCTGGTGGCAGCCACCACGCTCAAGGGCAACGGCCTCGCGCCCGTGCTCACGGAGGCGTTGAACTCCGCCATCAAGGACGGTTCCTACGCCGAAGTCCTGGAACGCTGGGGGCTCTCCGAGGAGGCCCTGCCGGAATCCAAGACCATCAATGAGGCCAACTTCGGGACTGCCCAGGCCGGAGCAACCCAGACCGGAGCTGCACAATCTGGAAAAACACAGTGAAGTTCCAGGTCCTGGACATCATCCCGCACCTCGAGAATCCCGTGACCGGTGAGATTGTCTCCACGGCGGACCGGCTCAACCAGGTGGTGGAAACGGCGCGGCGGGCGGAGGAGCTCGGCTTCGACAGCTTCTCGGTGGGGGAGCGGCATGCCGGTGAGTTCATTTCCTCTTCGCCCAACACGGTCCTGGCGGCCATTGCCGCGGTCACTGACCGGATCCGGCTGCAGAGCGGCGTCACGGTCCTGGCTGTGCTGGATCCCGTGCGGGTTGCCGAGGACTACGCCACGATCGACCAGCTGAGCCGCGGCCGGCTGGAACTGGTGATCGGCAAGGGCAACGAAGTCCTGCAGTACCCGCTTTTTGGGCTTGATCTCGCAGACCAGTGGGACCTGTTGGCCGAGAAGTACGGGCTGCTGCGGCGGCTCTGGCGCGAGGAAGGCGTCACCTGGTCCGGCCGGTTCCGGGCACCGCTGACGGACCCGACCACCACAACGCCGCGGCCATTCGACGGACCGCCCCGGATTTGGCACGGGTCTGCTACAACGCTGACGTCGGCCGCACTGGCCGCGAAATGGGGCGACCCGCTGTTTACCGCCAACGCCATCCAGCCGCGGGAAAACTACCAGGTGCTCATCGATCACTACCGTGCAGAGTACGAGCGTCACGGCCACGACCCGAAGCAGCAGTACCTGGGTTCGGGCAGCGGCGCCGGCGGCGTGTTCATTGCGGACACCACCAAGGAAGCAATCCGCCAGTTCGGCCCGGTGTACGAGGCGCTGACGGCCAACCGTAACGTGCCCGGGAACAACTCGCCGTTCCGCGATATCCAGCACGCAGTCGCCGAAGGGCCCGCGCTCGTGGGCAGCCCGGACCAGGTGATCGACAAGATCCTCAGCTACCACTCGCTGTACGGCCACGACCTGCAGTCGATCTCCCTCCCCACCACGCTGCCGTTCGGACAGCAGCTCGACATCCTGGAACGGTTCGCGCTGGAGATCATCCCCGCCGTCCGTGCCGCCGCCCCCACCACCCTGTGGGAGGCCGAGGACCCCTACGGCAGCCGACCCGAATCCGTCTTTCCCCGCACCGGCGCCACCGACAACACGAGCAGGAGCACCCATGCCTACGCACACTGACACCGCCTTTGAATCCTTCGAAGCTGACTGGCAGGACTGGCACGCTTCCCATGAGCGCCACCGCGCGCATCCGCACGGCTTCCTGGCGGTGACCCACCTGCACTGGCTGGGCAGCGAAGCCACCCGGCTGGAAGGCGCCCCGGGCACCTGGAGTGCGGATGCCGACGTCGTCCGCGTTGTCCTGGAGCCGGGCGAAAGCCTGCAGCGTGACGGCAAGGAACTGAACGGCGCGTCCGGGACCACGCTGGAGTTCGGGCCCATCGAGGAGCGCGGCGGCATCAACCTGGCCTCCGGAGACACTGTCATCGAGGTGGCCAAACGCGGCGGCGAGTACATTGTCCGGCCGCGGAACCCGGAGAACGGGCTCCTGCGCGAGTACCAGGGCACGCCCGCATACTCACCGAATGCCGCGTACGCCGTCCGCGGAACCTATGTGCCGTTCGAGGTGCCGCGGCCCACCACGGTGGGCGCCGCCGTCGAAGGCATCCAGCATGTCTACGAGGCACTGGGCGAGATCCGCTTCAAGCTGGCCGGCCAGGAGCTGGCGCTGACCGCGGTCAACGGTCATGCCTCCGGCACGCTGTCCGTGCTCTTTACCGACGCGACCTCCGGCACAACAACCTATGCGGCCAACCGCTCACTGTCGGTGGTCCCTGCTGCGGACGGGTCCGTGGAGCTGGACTTCAACCGCGCCGTGAACCTGCCCTGCGCCTACACCGACCTCGCCACCTGCCCGCTGCCGCCGGCAGAAAACCGGCTGCCCGTGGCCATCGAGGCCGGCGAAAAGATCCCCTACGAACGTCAGGACCAGCCGTGAGCACATCAGAGCACACCACCAAGGCGGGACGCGCCGGATTCCTGGCCATCGAGCTCGACGGAGCCGGATGGGACGGCGGGGACTTCGCCAGCCTCGCCCAAGCCGTCCTCGCCGCCGAATCCGCGGGTTTCCACGCTGCCACCTTCACCGACGCGCCCGTTCCGGGCCGGACCAACGCCCTGCAGCGCGCAGCCTACGCCGGGCCGGTAACCCGGACCATCGCCCTGGTTCCAGAAGTGGACACGGTGCACACCGAACCGTTCCACGTCTCCACCCAGCTCGCGAGCCTGGACTACGTCTCCGGCGGCCGGGCCGGGTGGATCGCAACTGCAGCGGAATCACCGGAGGCGGCAGCCGCCGTCGGGCGCAGCAACGTCACCGGCGCCGCGCTAGCACAGGAAGCCGCCGCATCGATCGAGGTTTCCCGCCGGCTGTGGGACTCCTGGGAGGACGACGCCGTGATCCGCGACGTCGCCACCGGCCGGTACATCGACGTGGACAAGCTGCACTATGCGGACTTTGAAACATCGGCGGATTTTGCCGGGCCGGCTTTTTCGGTCAAGGGGCCGTCCATCATTCCCAGGCCGTTGCAGGGGCAGTTGCCGGTGCTTGCTGCCGCGTCGCTGGTGGGCGAGGGACAGGTTCCTGCGGACGGTGTTGACGCCGTGTTGGTCACCGCGCCGACGCCCGAACTGCTTGCCGCCGAAATCCGGGATGTTCGAAGCCGGCTGGGAGAGTCGGTGGCGGTCATCGCCGAGCTCGACGTGGTCCTGGACTCCCGCGGGCAGGCGGCGGCTGAGCGTTTGGTCGGTTCCGGTTCGGGTTCCGGTTCGGCTGCCGACGGCGGCCGCGCGCGGTACGCAGGCACGGCTGCCGGTCTGGCGGACCTGCTGGAGTCCCTCCTGGTGGAGGCCGACGGCGTCCGCCTGCACCCGGCGTCGTTCGCCCTGGAACTGGACGAACTTTCACGGCTGGTCCTGCCGGAACTACGGCGCCGCGGCGCACTGCGTGCCCCCGTCCTTGACGGCACGTTCCGGGACCTGCTGGGACTTGAGCGTCCGGCCAGCCGCTACGCAGACTCATCCGCGGCCATTGCCGCCGGAAACTAAGGGGAAGACCATGACACAGCACGGCCGTGCTAAATCCGACGTTTTTGTGCCGACAGGCAAGCTGCAGTTCGGCGTCTTTTTCCAGGGCGTCAACTCCGGAACCATCTGGAAGGCAGCCGAATCCGGTTCGCAGACCGACTTCGAATCGTTCCGCCGTCTAGCGCAAACGGCCGAGAGGGGGCTGTTCGCCGCGTTCTTCCTTGGCGAAGGCCTCCGCCTGCGGGAACACCTCGGCGGGCCGCACGCGCTGGACGTGGTGGGCCGGCCGGACGCGCAGACCATGCTCGCGGCGCTGGCTTCCGTGACCACCAACATCGGCCTGGTGGCCACCCAGAACACCACGTACAACGACCCCGCTGACCTGGCACACCGGCTCGCGTCACTGGACCTGATCTCCGGTGGCCGTGCCGCGTGGAACATCGTGACCACGGACAACGCCTGGACCGGTGCCAACTTCCGGCGCGGGGGATACCTGGACCACGCCGACCGTTACAGGCATGCCGAAGCGTTTGTGGAGACGGCTAAGCGCATCTGGGATTCCTGGGAAACTGAGGAGGGACTCGCGGGCCGTGTGCTCCATGAAGGGCAGCACTACACGGTGGACGTGACTCCCCGGCTGCCTCGAAGCGCGCAGTACCGGCCCGTGCTGTTCCAGGCGGGCGACTCCCCGGAAGGGCGCGACTTTGCTGCCCGCCAGGCGGATGTTATCTTTTCGGCCCACCCGAAGTTTGATGCTGCCGTCGAGTTCCGCAAGGACCTCGTGGCACGCTCGCTGAACGCGGGCCGCGGAGCCAATGCGGTCCAGATCATGCCGGCCAGCGAATTCATCCTGGCACCCACGGCTGACGAGGCTGCGGCGAAGAAGGAATGGGTGCGCAGCCTGCAAATCGGGCCGCAGCAGGCCGTGGCGTACCTGGAGCAGTTTTGGGGCCGCGAGCTGTCGGCATACGATCCGGACGGGCCGCTCCCGAAGATTGATCCTGTGGTGGAGGAAACCTCCGAGACCCGCGGCAGCGGCTTCCACGGCGCCAAAGCCCGTCAGCTGGCGGACCAGTGGCGAGCAGAGGCCAAGGACAAGGGCCTCTCCATCCGCCAGTTCGTCACCTCCCGCACAGCCCGCGTGGACGCCACCTTCACAGGCTCGTACTCCGCGGTGGCGGACCAGCTGGCTGAGTATGCACGGGTTGGCGCGGTGGACGGCTTCAACATCTCGCCGTGGCTGATCCCGTCCGGCCTGGATGACATCGTGAACCACCTGGTGCCGGAATTGCAGGAACGCGGCGTTTACCCCACGGAGTACCAGGGCAGCACCCTACGTGAAAACCTGGGCCTGGCAACTCCCGTTCGTTCGGTTGGAGCGGCTGAGGCGGTCCGCGCTTTATGAGCGCGGACCGCCCCGGCGGGTGGCTGCTGTGTCTGTTGGGGACAGTGGGCTGCCGTTACCTCGGGGTGTTCGACGGCGGCGGCGCCGGGGACGCTGCCGCCGTGCCTTCCCAGGGGAGTGCGCAGCTGCAACTGACGGTTTGGGAGCAGCGGCTGTAAGAGTTTGTGGCGTGGCTTCCAGCGGGAGCGCCAACTGAAGGCGAGGCACTTCTACCCGGGTCCCGGTAGCCAAAATGTGTCAGTTTGAAATCTGGGACTGGCACAAAGGGGTGTTCAAAACACGCGGAAGGGACTCTACCCTGACATCTTTTAGACCCCAGTCTGACGTCGGATTGGGGTGTACTCCAGCTTGACCTGGTCTGACTGCAAAAATCACCGACCAGTGCAGCCATGTTTTCGGTGAGGTCGCGGTTTCCTAGAGAAGTCGTGAAATGGAAGCATTTGGGCTACAAGCACCCTGTCGGCTCCGTCGATAGCGGTATCCCATGCTGCTTACGCCAATCCGTAGCCTTGTGTGTTCCGAATCACAGTAGACCAGCGGGATCTCCTCACTGGCCTGTGACCGAGGAGTGAATTGTGAATCGGAAATCTGTAGCGGCCCTTGGGGCCTCAGCCGTCGCGTTGCTAGCTGCCACCACTTTGGCGGTGGGGCCTGCCCAGGCCCACAGTTCAAAATCAGAGGAAGAGAAAACCGTCATCCTGACCGCCGAGCTGAGACAGCTCAACGGCTCCGGAGCTTCGGGCACTGCAAAAGCCGTCGTCAAGGGCGAAACGATCAAGCACATTGAGGTGCACGCCAGGGGTCTGACGCCCGATGCCCCGCACGCCCAGCACATCCACTACGGCGAGCAGGCCATGAATGAGTGCCCCACGCTCAAGTTCGATGCTAATAAAGACGGGCGCCTGAACACCGTCGAGGGCGTTCCCGCTTACGGTCCGGTCGTCGTGTCCCTGAATACCAGCGGCGATACCACCCCTGCCAGCTTCTTGGACGTCACGCGCTTCCCGGTCTCCAAGGACGGCCGCTACAACTACAGCCGCAGTAACATCGACTTCACCGATGTGGCAGGCACGGGCTACCCCGGAAACGGCGGCACAGGCACGGCCAAGCAGATCGCCGAGGCCATCCGCGACGGTGAGGGCGTCCTGGTCATTCACGGACTGGATTACGACGAAAACGGCACCTACAACTTCAGTAATCCTGAAGGTGCCAGCGAACTGAACAAGGACCTCCCGGCAGAGGCCACCGACCCGGCAGTCTGCGGCGTCCTCGAACGCCGCTAACCCGCCCCGCGGGGCGACCTGGCACAGTGGCCCAGTGCAGGGGCCTTGGTGCGTCCAAAGTTGACTCCGATGGTCCGCCCTACCGCGTGAGGGGCGGGCCATCAGCATGTCCGGACGTTGCGGGCACGGCGCCGGAATCTGAATGGTGAGGTGCCGGCGTACGGCCATCCGCCACCTGGCCGGGTCCGAATATCAGGTACAAGCTGTTCCGGCCGCCTGGCCGGCTGCAGCAAGCTGCAGGGCGCAGAGGCTGGTTCGCCGGTTTCCAAATGCAGTGCCGTATATCCAACGATCCCAGGGAGCTCCTCATGAAATCGACGCACAACACCCGCACCGCGGGGCGGACAAACGTACAAAAGGCAGCACTCGCCGTCGGCGCGGTGTTCCTCCTGGTAGGCATCCTCGGATTTGTCCCCGGCGTCACCAGCCAATACGACCAGCTACAGTTCGCGGGGCACCACTCCGGGGCACTGCTGCTCGGCCTGTTCCAGGTCTCGGTACTGCACAACATCGTCCACCTTCTCTTCGGCGTCGCCGGTGTTGCCCTGGCCCGGACCTCAGCAGGATCCCGCTCCTACCTGCTCGTCGGCGGCGCCATCTACCTTGTCCTCTGGATCTATGGACTGGTTGTCGACCAGGAATCAGCCGGGAACTTCGTGCCGCTGAACGGATACGACAACTGGCTCCACCTCCTGCTGGGCGTCGGCATGATCGCGCTGGCACTGATTCTCGCCAAGGACCGCACTAAGACACGGACACACGCGTAGGCCCCAAAGAAGAAGTGCCCAGCGGGCCCGACAGGCGGGAGAACCGGAAAGTTCCCGAGCGGATCCACACAGAGCCTAGGACCTGGACGAAGTCGGACGGCAGGGAAGCCAGACTTGGCCCAGGCTTAGGCATCCTGCGGTCCTGTGTTGTCGCGTCAATAAATGACCCTTCAGTTTCGTCTCCAGACGGCCTCGGTCCGGGAACACGCACGAGCGTATCCAGCTCCAGTACCTGCCACCCACCGAGACCTGGCCGAGACACCGGGCCCGGCCAGGTCTCGGCTGGTCGCCACCGCGCCGAGCTCCTGAGGATCGTGGTTGCGGGACTCAATAGAGCAGCCGGACTATCTTCGCTGAAGCGTGCAGGAGTCCGTGAAGCTATAGCCTCAGCTGGAACGAACCTGACGGCCACCTTCTCCGCCGAGGCAATAACATCCAGCGTCCCGTATGGACACCCGGGACGGAAACAGCGCTGATCCTGTCGGCCAGACGGGCAATGGGAGCTTTTCCTGACAAAAGCCAGTGCTTCAGACCTGCGGCCGCTGGGTCTCGACAGGTTCGACCGCCAGTAGGGTGTTACCTCCTCGGGCAGCTCAAATCCGGGTTATAGGATGCGAACATGCCGTCCGGGTTGTCTCGCCATACCCACGCGTGCAGCGCGTAGGAGCCCTCGAATGGCCCCTTCTCGAAGTCGACGCCGGCAATCGAAGGCCGTTCGGCCGCCGTCGATATAAACTCAACGGCTACCAGCTTGTACCGGCCGCGCTCATTCGGCATGTACACGAGAACCTCAGGTTTTCGGGCCTGGGTCTTGTCATCGATCAGTTTCTGCTTCGCATAGTGGAAACCCATTGCCCCCACGCCGGGCTTCTCCACGCAGTCAGTGATTCTCTGATAGCCGTCCGCCTCCGCGTTCTCCAGCCAGCGATAGTCGTCGGTAGCGTCGCGCAGGATCCTGACCAGCCGGCGCTGGTCATCATTGTTCCGCCAGTCGTCGCCGTGGTCCGAGCCCCCGCGCCCTGATCCTCCATGGGCGACCGCAGTTCCGGGAGCAAGTCCCATGGCTAGTACTGCAGCAGTGGCCATCGACAGTAGCCCCGTCTTGGTGCGATTCATCGTTGATCTTCTACCCCTCTGAGACCAATATCTTCTTTTTAGGGATGCGAAGCGTGGGAAGAGAGTCCCACCTTCGCGAGGATGCCGGCAGATTTCCCCGGGAACTACCGGTGAATGAGCCGCTCGAACGGCTAATCGTCCATCGACTTGAGCGGTGTTTCCAGTATGCTCCTACTCCAAAACGCGGCGCTACGCTACGGGCGGGTAATAGGGGGCCGCGTGGGAAGACTCGGAGGAAATCTTGTTGTGGTGCCAGTTGCTGCTGCGGGCTCACGTGCCCGTTTGCCCGTCTGGGCAGCGCGGGCGCGGTTGCGGGCGATGTCCGGGGAGTGCGGTGCCTGCGACGCCGAGGTAACCGGCTGCTTCGTTCAGCCCCATGCCCGTGCCGGTTTCGATTCTGAACGCACCCGCACCGGCCCGTCCCGGAGCGCCGCACCGGGGTTGCAGAGCCATCGGTTGCAGTGATGGGGTTTCTCCGCGGTCGCTGGCCGGTCAGCGGGCTTGGACGGTGGCCATCATGCCTTGGTCTTCGTGGTCGAGGATGTGGCAGTGGATCACGGTGCGGCCGGCGAAGTCGTCGAAGGCTACCCGGACTTTCACCTGGCTGCGGGCGGGGACGTTGACCACATCCTGCCATTTGGGCCCTGTCACGTCGCGGTCGCTGTCCTGGACGATCTGCATGGGCCACACATGCAGGTGGATGGGGTGGTCCATGGGGCTGGAGTTGGTCAGGGTCCACTCCTCCACGGTCCCGGCGGCGGCGGTCTCGTCGATTCGTTCGGGGTCGAACTCCCGTCCGTTGATGGTGAAGGCCATCATGGCGCCCTGTCCGTTGCCCATTCCCCCGCCCATGTTCCCATTCATGCCCATGGCGAAGTTCAGGGTGCGGGCGGCGGTGACCGGTTCGTTCCGTAGATCGCGCAGGGGCCGGCCCTCGGGCACGGGCCCGGGGACGGTGCCCGCCCTTCCAGAGACGGCCAGGGTAAGCAGTTCGACCGGTCCGCCACCGGATTCGTTGTCGCCCCTCATGGCGTTCATGCTGCCGCGGTCCACAGGGGCAGCGGTGAGCGCGGCGGACCCGTCGCGGGTTTCCACGATCAGCTCTACCCGGTTGCCGGGGGCGAGAACCACTTCGGTGACGTCCTCTGGGACCGGCAGGCGCCCGAGGTCCCTGCTGAGCAGCCGGACCTGCTGTCCGTCAAGTGCCAGGCGCAGGTACCGGGAGGGGCAGGCGTTGATGATCCGCCACCGCTCCCGTTCTCCGGGCGCGGCGCGCAGTTGCGGGCGGAGTTGCCCATTGACAAGGACGATCTCTCCCTCACGTCCCATCATCTGCTGAATCTGGTCCATCTCGGCGAGATTGCCGGCAGCGTCCAGGGACAGGTCGGAGACCACCAGCACCCGCTCCCGGGAAACCGGAACCGGGTCGGGGTCCTCCACCACGATGGCCCCGTAGAGGCCAGCGGCGACCTGGTCGGCGGCATGCCCGTGGCGGTGCGGGTGGTACCAGTAGGTACCAGGCGGGTGGTCCCCGCGCAGGGTGAACTCGTAGTCGAAGGACCCGCCCGGGTCAATGCTTACGAACGGGTTGTCGCTGTTGCCCTGTGGGGAGACGTGCAGTCCGTGCACGTGCAGGTTCGTGGGAGCCTGCAGCCCGTTGCGCAGTGTGACCCGGATCGTGTCGCCCGCGCGGACCCGCAGGGTCGGACCGGGCAGTGAGCCGTTGAACGCCTGGACGGAGGCATCCCGCCCGCCGACCCGGACCCGTGCCGGCGCAGCGGTCAGGTCCAGCTCCAGCACCCGGTCGCGGCTGGCCAGCACCTGGGGTTCGGTCAGGTCCTCACCCCCGGTGTATCCGGGTCCGTTGCCGGTGGTCAGCCACAGCCCGGCGCCGCCGGCAGCCGTAGCGCCGGCCCCGACCGCACCCAGTGCCAGCAGCTGGCGGCGTGTCAGCGGCCTCACCGGCCGTCCTCCTCCAGTATCCGTCGCCGTTCCTGGTATTCCTCGTTGCTGATCTCCCCGCGGGCGTAACGCTCCTCAAGGATCTCCCGGGCCCTGGCAGGGCCCGCACCCGTGCGTGGTGGTCCCTGCCCATCGGTGGGCGCGTTACCGCCGGCGTTGCGGGTGAAGGCTTTGACCAGCACCACGGCGAGCGTGACCCCGCCCGCGATCAGCAGAAGCCAGAAGATCCATGCAAGCCCCATCCCGCCCATATCAAAGCCGTTCATCATGAAGGGTTTCCTTGTCTCTTTCGTACACGGCCAGGCCGTTCCTGACCGCAGGTTATCCGGGACGCGCTGATTCCGGTGGTTCTAGGCCTTGGTTGACTGACGGGAGTTCTGCCAGGCGGTCCAGGCTGCGTAGCTGCCGTCGAGTCCTGCTGCTGGTCTACCTTGCCTCGCCCATTGATCTGGTCCCGGACTTTCTTCCGGTCATCGGATACGCCGATGACGTCATCATTGTGGCCCTGGTCCTGCGCTAACCTCCAGCTTCCGCGCCGACTGCAGCGGTTTTCGCTTGCGGCCCGCGCCCGCTTCCGACCTCGGAAAATGCCAGATTTGCCATGTGTGGTTTGCCAGCGGAGTTGGCCAAAAATCCCCCTTGGGGTTCGGCGATAACGACCGGGGCGGGAGGAATTCGATGTCGCGTAGGCTGAGCGCTGCTATCAGGGCGGCGACGACATTCGTACGACGGCGGGATACAGGTCGAGGCTGCCATGGAGACCGCTGCGGATGTCGTCGTGGTCGCGGCCGGTGGGGCCGTGCAGGCGGTGGCTGGCCAGCCCCTTGGCAAGTTTGGCCAACTAGCGTGTCAATTGGCCAACTGTCTTGGCAATCAACACCATGGAACAGGAGTTCTTGCAGCTACTTCCACTCCCGTGCTTTGAACGCCGATAACGGACGTTTCGTCAACCTGAATTCTTAAACAGAAGGGTCGACGGCGGCAACGTGACTGCCGTCGTCGACCCTTCCTGGGAACTGCCAGCTTTCAGCTGAGGGGGAGCGGCAGCCCTAAGTGGCTTTGGAGTCCACCATCTGCTCGTCAGCCGGCGCCAACTGCGAGGCGGAGCCCGACGACGGATGTGCTGCGACGGCCGCCGCGTGCTCGGCCAGCACGCCCGTTTGATGGCGGATCTTCAGGCGGTACAGCAGGGCCCCACCCACGGTGACGGCGGCAACGAACAGCACCCCGCCCCACTGCAGGTACCACTCGAACGGCGGCACCGAGTTGTAGATCTCCGGGCGCGGCCAGATCAGGTTCACCGTCATGGCGCCGCCCCACAGGACCGCGAGGATGTTCACCGGAAGCCCCCATTTGCCCATGCTGAATCCGGCGTCTGAATCATCACCCGGCCACTTTCCCAGGAGCCGGTTGCGCAGCATGGGTGCGGTGACCAGAAGGTAGGACAGGTAAATCAGCACGATGCTGATGCTGGACAGAATCGTGAAAATCGCCGGCTGCATGACATTGATGAGCAGTGGCATGATGGCCAGGACGCCGATGACGATGGCCGCAACAGTCGGGGTTCTGCGGACCGGATCCACTTTGCTGAGGTGCCGGCTGAACGGCAGGTTGTTGTCCCGGGCCATGGCGAACATCATCCGGATGGCGGCCGCGTGGACCGACAGGGTGCAGACCACCACGGCCACCACGATGCACGCGAGGAAGGCCTTGCCGAAGGGTCCGCCCAGGACGGAAAGCACGATGTACTGCAATCCGCCGTCGGCAGAGCCCACTTTGGGATCGGTGAGGTCCGGCGCGGCGAGGATGCCAAAAAGCAGGATCAGGCCACCGAGCAGGAACGAGGCCGTGACGGCCCGCAGGATCGCCTTGGGCGCGGTGCGTTTGGGGTCCTTCGTTTCCTCCCCGAGGGAGCTGGCGGTGTCGAAGCCGTACATAACATAGCCGGAAGCCATGGCACCGATCAGGAAGACGCCGAAGAAGCCCAGGTCATGGCCTTCCCCGTAACCGGCGGTGTCGAAGAAGACCTCAGGCCCGCGCACCACGTGCCAGCCCAGTGCGAGGATCAGCAGGACGGCAGCGATCAGCTCCACGAAAACGCCGACGCTGTTGATCCGGGTCATCAGCTTGACGCCGAACGCGTTGATGAGCGTGGAGATGGAAATCATGATGCTCGCCAGCAGCACGCCGTTGAGGGCGAAGTCGTAGGTGCCCGTTCCGTCACCGATGATCTGGAAGCCGGACCAGAGCTGCGGCAGGGTGAGCTGCAGGGCCAGTGCCACGGACCCCAGCGCCATGATGGAGGACAGCAGCAGCAGCCAGCCCGCCAGCCATGCCGAGGTTCCGGTCGCCAGCCGTTTGGCCCAGTTGTAGACCGATCCCGCAACGGGGTAGCGGCCGGCCAGCTCCGCAAAACACAGCGCCACCATCAGCTGGCCGACGAAGACAATGGGCCAGGACCAGGCATATGCCGGGCCGGCCATGGAAAAACCAAAATAGAACAGTTGAAAAACGCCGGTGAGGATGGAGATGTAGCTGACGCCTGCGGCGAAACTGGCAAACTTGCCGATGCTCCGGTCCAGGGTCTGGGTGTAGCCGAATTCATCCATGCCGCTTGAATCAATACTCTTGCTGGGTTCTATCATTTGGACTCCTCAATCAGAAAAGCACGATAGTGATGTGGCCTGATCCTCAGGCGAAGGATGCGCTGAGCTGTACCTCTTCCGCGCTCACGCTGCCGGACCGGCCGGCGCGGATCAGGTCCGCGCAGCGCTCGCCGATCATCATGACGGTGATGTTGGGGTTGACGGTGACGTGTTCAGGCATGACCGAGGCGTCGGCAACCCGGAGTCCGGTGACGCCCTTGACCCGCAGCTCGGGGTCCAAAGGGGACATCCCGTCGTCGACCGGCCCCATTCGGACGGTGCCTACGGGGTGGTACACCGTGTTGTGCGTCTTGCGGATGTAGTCCCGCAGTTCCTCGTCCGTCTGGGCCTCGACGCCGGGCGAAAGCTCCCGGCCGGTCCATTCGGCCATGGCCGGCTGGCCGGCGATCTCGCGTGCCTTACGGATGCCGGCCACCATGACCCGCATGTCGTGGCCGTCCGGGTCCGTGAAATAGCGCGGATCCACCATGGGCTTGTCGCGGAAGTCGCGGCTGCGCAGCCGGACGGTGCCGCGTGAGCGGGCGTGCGTGACGTTCGGGGTGAGGCTGAAGCCGTTCTCTGTGGTGGGGTAGCCGTACCGCAGGGTGTTCATGTCGAACGGGACGGAGCCGTAGTGCATCATCAGGTCCGGGCGGTCCAGGCCGTCCTCCGTGGGGGTGAAGATGCCGATCTCCCACCACTGTGTTGACGTCTGGACCATCGGCTGCCTGGCTTCGAACTGCACCACGCCCTCGGGGTGGTCCTGCAGGTGCTCGCCCACGCCGGGGGAGTCAACCAGGACCTCGATGCCGTGCTGGGCGAGGTGCGCTGCCGGTCCGATGCCGGAGAGCATCAGCAGCTTGGGCGAGTCGATGGCCCCCGTGGACAGGATGACCTCGCGGTCCGCGGAGAGCCGGTGGGTCCGGCCGAACGCCGAGTCCACCACGTCCACGCCTGTGCAGCGCTTGTCCGCGTCGAACACCAGCTGGCGGGCGCGGAGGCCGGTCAGCAGTGTGAAGTTTTCGCGCTCCATGATGGGGTGGATGTAGGAAACCGAGCTGGAGGACCGGGTGCCGTCTGCCCGGCGGTTGATCTGGAAGAAGTTGGCGCCGTTGACCACCGTGGTTCCGGTGTTGAACTGTGCCCGGGGGATGCCGGTCTGCTCGCAGGCGTCCAGGAGCGCGACGCCGGCAGGATCCACCGGGGGCACGTTCATCAGGTGCACGGGGCCTGAGTCACCATGGTGCGGGGCGTCGGGGCCGGCGTCCTCGTTCGTTTCCAGCCGCTGGTAGAGCGGCCAGGCGGTTTCAGCATTCCAGCCCATGGCGCCGTACTTGGATTCCCACTCGTCCAGATCCTCGCGCGGGGCCCAGAACGCGATGCACGAGTTGTGGCTGGAGCAGCCCCCCATCACTTTGGCGCGGGCGTGGCGCATGAAGGAGTTGCCGTTCTCCTGCGGTTCCACCGGGTAATCCCAGTCGTAGCCGGATTCCAGCAGTTCCATCCAGCGGTCCAGCTGCAGGATCTCTGGCAGGCCGCGGTCATCCGGGCCGGCCTCCACCAGCGCAACGGACACCTCCGGATCCTCGCTCAGCCGCGCGGCCACTGCGGCCCCGGCGGATCCGCCGCCGATGATGATGTAGTCGAATCCGCGCTCGCTGAGGTTCTCGATGTTGTCGACGTGCATCTAGTTCTCCTCGCCGTGGTCAGCGAACCAGCCGGTTACCTGGGGGCTGGTGTTCTGGTAGATGTGCTTGGCTTCCTGGTATTCGCCCAGGCCGGTCGGCCCGAGTTCGCGGCCGACGCCGGACTGGCCGAAGCCGCCCCACTCGGCCTGGGGGAGGTAGGGGTGGTAATCGTTGATCCAGATGGTGCCGTGCCGCAGCCGGGATGCCACGCGCTGGGCTTTTCCGGCGTCCTGGGTCCAGACTGCGCCGGCCAGCCCGTAGATGGTGTCGTTGGCAGTTTCCACGGCCTCGTCCTCGGTCCGGAAGGTCTCGACGGTCACCACCGGGCCGAAGGCTTCGTCCACCACCACGGACATGCCCCTTTGGACGCGGTCCAGGACGGTCGGCTGGTAGTAGAAACCGCCGTCGAACCTTTCTTCCTCAGGCGCCGCGCCGCCGCACCGCAGCCGCGCGCCCTCCGCGATGCCGCGCTGGACGTAGGCGTGGACTTTGTCCCGGTGGGCTGCGGAGATGAGCGGCCCGGTTTCGGCGGCCTCGTCGAACGGGCCGCCCAGGCGGATCCCCTGCGCACGGCGGACCAGCTCGTCCACGAAGCGTTCGGCGATTGATTCCTCCACCACCAGCCGCGCCCCGGCTGAGCAAACCTGCCCGGAGTGGACGAAGGCCCCGTTCAGGGCGTTGTCGACGGCGGCGTCGAAGTCCGCGTCGGCAAACACCAGGTTGGGGTTCTTGCCGCCAAGTTCCAGCGCCACCTTCTTCACGGTGCCGGCTGCGGCTGCGGCGATGCGCTTGCCGGTTTCCAGTCCGCCGGTGAAGGAGACCAGGTCCACGGCGGGGTGTTCGGAGAGCGGTGCCCCCGCCTCCGCGCCGGGTCCCGTCACAAGGTTGGCGACGCCGTCCGGCAGACCGAGGTCCTGCAGCAGCTGCATGGCCAGGATGGCGGTGGACGGGGTGAGCTCGGAAGGCTTAAGTACGAAGGTGCAGCCCGCGGCCAGCGCGGGAGCGATCTTCCACGCGGCCTGGAGCAGGGGGTAGTTCCACGGCGTGATCAGGCCGCAGACGCCCACGGGCTCGTAGGCGATTTTACTGACGACGGCGGGGTCCCCGGCGTCGACCAGGCGGCCCGCCTGCTGCCCGGCCAGCCGTCCGAAATATTCGAAGCAGGCGGCGATGTCGTCCATGTCGATGCGGCTTTCGGCGATCCGCTTCCCGGTGTCCAGTGATTCAGCACGGGCGAACTTTTCCCGGCGTTGGCGCAGTTCGGCGGCGATCTTGAGCAGGAAAGTGCCGCGCTCGGGTGCCGGTACCGAAGCCCAGACACCGGAGTCGAAAGCCGCCCGGGCTGCAGCGATGGCACGCTCGGCATCTTCCCGGCCGGCCTCTGACACTGTGGCTGCCAGCTCGCCGTCGGCGGGGTTGCGGATCTGGCGCACCGCGCCGGAGGCGGCCGGCTCCCACGAACCGTTGATGAAAAGGGTGGATGCTGTCACGTCATGCGACGTTGTGGCGTAAGTCATACCGAGGACAGTAATTGAAGTTGAACGAGTGTTCAATGCTTTCTTGAACACTCGTTCAAATGTGACGTGCGCTACTGCCCCGCTGTGAGGCGTGTGTTTTAGAGCTCCCTGAGTGCTGCGCCCCCGTTGGTACTCCTGCGGCTCGGGGCGAAGGCGATTTCCTCAGTGCGGGCGATGCTGCGCTGGATGGAGGCGTTGTCCACGCCAAGAAGCGACGTCAGCCACATCCCGTTCTGGATAACCACAATGTCGGCTGCCCGTTCCCGGCATTCCTCCCAAGAGAGCTCCGGTTTGGCGTTGGACACGAGTGCGGCAACGCCGTCGAGGTACCGGTCGAAGGCCGCTGCGTTGATCTCGGCATAGCCTTCGTCGGCCTGGGCGAGGGCCCACAGGTGCAGGCGCAGGGACAGGTACCGGGTGGTCAGCAGCTCGGCGCCGGCAACCCGCCGCAGGGCCTGGCGGAGCTGTTCGTCCGGCGTCAACGAGGGGTCCTGGGACACCAGTTGAAGGTCCTGCTCATCCACCCGGTGCAGGGCTGCCCGGATGAGGCTCGTCTTATCGTCGTAGTAGTAGTTCACCAGGCCCAGTGCGACGCCGGCTTCGCGTGCCACGGCACGCATGCTCACGCCTGAGATGCCGTGGCGCGACAGCAGATCGAGCGCCGCTTCGAGAATGCGCGACTGCCTGTCGATCTGTTCGCCGGCGTTCAAGGTATTTGTCCCCATCTGGCCAGACTATTGCCAAACCCGCCGATCGTGCATTTTCCGGAAGAGGCGGACCGCGTCGTCAACCACCTGGTCCCGGAACTCCCAGGCAGCTGGCCGTCTGGGAGCACTCGATGTTAAGGGACCGGTGCCGCCATAAAAACGTCCACAGCGTCCTCCGATTCGACGGCAAAGCCGTGGCGCTCATACAGCCGCCGGGCCGCGCTGCCTTGGAGCACATTCAGGCGGAACGGCCGGTGGTCCCGGGACCCGTCCATGGCCTGCCGGAGCACGGCGCCGCCGAGGCCCTTTCCCTGATGCTCCGGGGCCAGGTAAAAGTGTTCGATCCACTGCTCGTCGGGCTCCGCGCGGACAGCGATCACGCCCGCATTCTGCCCCGCGACGTCGACGACGAAGGTGTGCTCCGGCTGGAACCCGTCGAAGAAGCGCTCGCGGACGCGGACGGGGTCGAAACGGCCCAGCCGCTCAAGGTCCGGACGCATCACCACCGCGCGCAGTTCCGCAATCCACGGGCCGTCGGAAGCCTGGCTGGGACGAAGGGCGAATTCGGTACTCACCGGACCATTAAGCCACAGTGGCGGGCCTACTTCTTGGGCAGGCCAGGCGGGTTCAGTTCGGACTTCTGGATGGCCTCCGATGACAGGCCCCAGCGGTCCAGGATCTGGGCGTAGCTGCCGTCCTTAATGAGAGTGTTGAGGGCAGCCTGGGCGGCTACGGCCAGGCCGTTGCCTTTCTGCGTTGTGAAGGCAATTTCGGCGGTCAGCGGCCAGCCGCCGTTGAGCGTGCCCACTTCCTTGGTCTTGCCGTCCTTCGCAGCCTTGTAGGCCGAGCCGGCGTTCGGCGCGAACGTCAGGTCCGCCCGGCCGGACTGGAGGGCCAGCGTGGAGGCGGAGTCGTCGTCGTAATACTGGAACTCAACCGGCGCGAGCCCCTTGGCCTTGTTCTCTTCGTCCCAGCGCACCAGGATCGCTTCCTGGTTGGTGCCCGAGCCGACGATGATGCGCTTGCCGGCAACATCCTTGGCTTCCTTGATGTCGCCGATGGTGGAATCGGTCTTGGCGTAGAAGCCCAGGAGGTCGTTGCGGTAACTGGCGAAGTCGAACTTCTCCTTGCGGGCCTCGGTGACGGTGACGTTGGAGAGCACGGCCTCGTACTTGCCGGATTCGACGCCCAGCGGCCAGTCGGCCCAGGCCACGGGCAGCACCTCAACCGTCAGCCCCAGGGTCTCGCCTACAGCGTAGGCAATGTCGACCTCGCTGCCGATGAGCGTTTTGTTGTCCGTGGCGAAAAGGCTCAGAGGGGCTGTGCCGCCGGTAGTGACCACGGTCAGTTTGCCGTCCGCTTTGATGGCGTCAGGGACCAGGGCGGCCGCTTTCTCATCCACGGCCACCTTGACGCGGTTCTGCTCCGGGGCCAGGTTGAACGTCTTGCCGGCTGCGCTCGCAGTGGAGCCCGACGACGGTGCTGTCGCCGCCGTCGCGCCCGGGTCCGAGCAGGCGGCCAGCGCCAGCAGGGTGACTGCTGCGAGTGCTGCGCCTGCAGCCTGTCGTGTCTTGATTGTCGCCATCGTTTCCCCTTGGAAGTTGCTGGTTTTCGGAACGGAACGGTGTTCTTGGCAGCAACTATCCGGGAGCGCCGTCGCCGGATCAAAGGCCGCCGAAACGGTGCGATACGAGGGGTAACGGCGGTTAACGCGGCGTCCCCGGCGGTCACAAACTGGGGTCGTGGGACACCCCACCCCAGCCCGCAGAAATAACCCGGGCGCCGCCGTCGTTGTCCACAGTGTGCCCGCCGCGCCCCGGCCGGCACCCTACGCAACGCATTGAAAGGCCGGCACCGACGTGACGCTTCCCCTCTCCATCCTTGATCTGGCAACCATTGGCAAAGGCCAGACGGCGGCGGAGAGTTTCGCGGGCAGTGTGGCCATGGCGCAGCGTGCCGAGGAGCTTGGCTACCGGCGGATCTGGTACGCCGAGCACCACAACATGTCCGCCATTGCGTCGTCGGCCACCAGCGTGCTGATCGCCCACGTTGCCGCCCACACCAACACCATCAGGCTCGGCGCCGGCGGCGTTATGCTGCCCAACCACTCGCCGCTGACCATCGCCGAGCAGTTCGGCACCCTGGAGACGCTGCACCCGGGCCGCATCGACCTTGGCCTGGGCCGCGCCCCCGGGAGTGACCAGAACACCATGCGCGCGCTGCGCCGGGACCCCATGTCCGCGGACACTTTCCCGCAGGATGTCCTGGAGCTGCAGGGCTACCTCACCGGCCCCACCCGGATCCAGGGTGTGGAGGCCACCCCCGGCAAGGGCACCAACGTGCCGCTCTACATCCTGGGTTCGTCGCTGTTCGGCGCCCGCCTCGCCGCCCAGCTGGGCCTGCCGTACGCCTTCGCCTCGCACTTCGCGCCCAACGCCCTGCAGGATGCCGTGGCCGTCTACCGCCGTGAGTTCAAGCCGTCGGCCCAGCTCGACGCACCCCACGTTATCGCCGGCGTCAATGTGATCGCCGCGGATACGGCCGCCGAGGCGCAGGCGGCCTTCCGGGCAACCCTGCGCGCCCGCGTCGGTCTGTTTTTCGGCGGCGGGCGCGAGTTCACCGACGACGAAGCGGACATGGTCCTGGACTCCCCGCAGGGCCAGCACGTTTCGCAGATGATGACGTACTCGGCCATCGGCACCCCGGACGTAGTGAACGACTATCTTGAGGAGTTTGCCAAGCACTCCGACGCTGACGAACTGATCGTCGCGCACCAGAGCACCGGCACCGAGGCCAGGATCCGCTCCGTGGAGCTGCTGGCGGAGGTTGCCGGGTTGGCCCGGGTCTAGGTCCCGCCGGGACAAGACCACAACCAAGCGGGACGGGCTCGCGTCAGGCCCGACGCTGACGCGCCCGCGTCACGCCACGCATCTTTTTGGAAACCACGACGGCGCCCTGCCGCGGAACCGCGCGGTGGGTCCCGCCGTCGGACTTTACACGGTGGCAATAAGTGGGACTTTCGGGGGAAATCGTCCGGGCGGACAATTAACTTGCCCCCTTCGGCCTTCCCGGGCCAGGCTCTGCTCTAGGAGTGCACGCATGGCTACGCCGTTGAACCAGAGCGTGGCGGATTCCGCCCTGCTGACCAGATCGCTGCCGCTGGGCATGCTGCGGACGTTCATCCAGTCGGACCTCGCGGACGAAGGCTTCACGCCCACCCTCCTGGCCGAACTGAAGGTCCTGGCCCGAGTCCCCGGGCTGCTGGTGGCCTGTAACTACGGCGGAACGCTGTGCGCCGCGGAGGGAATCTCCACGGAGACCCTGCCCCTGGGGAGCGCCGCGATTGCGCTCCGAGCCCTGGCCGCCCTGCCCAACACCCATGCCGCGGTCATCTCAGGGCGCTCGCTGCGTGACCTCGCGGCAGTGTCCCGGCTGCCTGCGGAGGTACATCTGATCGGATCGCACGGTTCGGAGTCGGACATGGCCTTCGCCCACGTCCAGGACCTCGCCACCGAAGCCACACTCCACAATGTCAGCACCGCACTGACTGAAGCGGTGGGTTTCCAGGAGGGCATTTGGATCGAACGAAAGCCGGTGGCCGTGTCCGTGCATACCAGGCCGGCCTCGCCGGAGGTGGTGCAGGGGGTGACGGAAACGGCGCGGGAGATCGCCAAGGCACATGGCCTGTTCTTCATCGTGGACGGTTCGGTCCTGGACCTCTCGGTCATGGAACCGGCCAAGGCTGACGCCCTGGAAAACCTCCGGTCCCGGCTGGGCGCCAGTGCTGCGCTGTACGCCGGGGACGCCTACAGCGACGAACTGGCCATCGCCACGCTCCGCGGCCCGGACCTGGGCCTGCGCGTGGGGCCGGGGGAGACCCGTGCTTTGCACAGGCTGCGGGACCCGGAATCCTTCGCCCGCGTCCTGGCCCTCCTGTTCGAGCTGCGGCGGGCCTGGCTTTTCGGCGAGGACGCAGTCGGGCTCGAGAGGCACACGATGATCGGCAACGGATCCTCCACCGCTTTAGTCACACCGGATGCCAAGGTCTGCTGGATGAGCCACCCGCTCCCGGATTCAGGGTCGCTGTTCGCCCACATCCTGGGCGGGGACGCCGCCGGGCACTTCTCCGTGGAGCCGCTCAAATCCTCGCAGGTTCTGGGCCAGCGCTACGTGGACAGCACCATGATCGTGGAGACGCGCTGGGCGGACGTGACCGTCACGGACTACCTGGAGCCGGCCCCGGAAGGGATCACCAGCCTGGTCCGGGTACTCTCCGGCACCGGCGGCGCCAAGATCGTCTTCGCACCCCGGCCGGACTACGCCAATGCCCCGTTCAGCATGGAGACGCGCGGCGATGAGCTGCATGTGGTGGGAACCTCCGATCCCATTTACCTTTTTGCGCCGGGTGTCAGTTTCACCATCGCCTCCGACGGCCTCCACGCCACCGCCACCGCTTCGGTCAACCTCCAGGACGGGCCGGTGGTCCTCAACCTGCGCTGCGGCGACACCGAACCTGCACAGGCTCACCACGGCGGCGAAACCGACCGGCGGGCGGGGGTGGCACTCCACTCCCGCCGCTGGGTGCAGGAACTGGAGCTGCCCTCGGTGAAGCCATCGCTGGTCCGCCGCTCGGCCCTGGTCCTCCGAGCCCTCGTACACGAGCCCACGGGTGCGGTGCTGGCCGCGCCCACCACGTCCCTGCCCGAAGGAATCGGAGGCACCCGGAACTGGGATTACCGCTACTGCTGGCTGCGGGACGGGTCCATGACTGTGAACGCGCTGGTGGACCTGGGATCCACGGCGGAGGCGGCCGGGTTCCTCAGCTGGCTGGGCCGGATCCTTGAGCACGCACCGGGCCCGGAATGGCTGCATCCGCTGTACTCGGTGACGGGGGCGCCGCTGTCCACGGAGGCCGTCATCGACAGCCTGCCCGGGTATGCGGGATCCCGTCCCGTCCGGATCGGCAACGCCGCGGACCACCAGGTCCAGCTGGATGTCTTCGGGCCGGTGGCAGAACTGATCGACAGTGTCAGCTCGCGGAACGGTGCCCTCGAGAATTACCACTGGGACCTTTTGGTGCAGATGGCGGCTGCCGTCCTGGCCCGGTGGCACGAGCCGGACCACGGCATCTGGGAAGCCCGGCGCCCGCCGCGGCACCACGTCTACACCAAGGTGATGTGCTGGGTGACGCTGGACCGCGCACTCCGGACCGCCGCCCGGCACGGCAGGACGCCGGACCCCTCGTGGGAACCCACAGCCCGGACCATCCGGGAGGAAGTCCTCCGCGAAGGCTGGGATGACTCGGCCGCGTCCTACACCGTGGCCTACGACAGCCCCGACCTGGATGCGGCCGTCCTGCATATCGGACTCTCCGGCCTGCTGGATGTCACCGATCAGCGCTTCCTGGACACCGTCACCGCCGTGGAACGGGAACTGCGCGTGGGCCCCACCGTGTTCCGGTACAGGTACGACGACGGCCTGCCGGGTTTGGAGGGCGGCTTCCACATCTGCACCACCTGGCTGATTGAGGCTTACGTTGCGGTGGGCAGGATCGAGGAGGCCTGGGACCTGTTCGACCAGCTGGTGAACCTCTTCGGCCCCACCGGCCTGCTGCCCGAAGAATACGATCCCAGTACCGAGACACACCTGGGGAACCACCCGCAGGCCTACTCGCACCTAGGGTTCATCCGCTGCGCCCGGATCCTGGACCGGCACAAGCCGGAAGCCAAAAGGCCGTAGCCCGGCGCGAACGTACAGTTGAGGCCCTGTTTCTATAGCTTTTTGGGGCCTCAACTGTACGTTCGCGCCAAAGGGCGTCGCGCCAAGGGGCGTCGCGCCAAGGGGCGCCGCGTCAAGGGGCGCCGCGTCAGCGGGCCGCGGAGAAGATCTGCGGGGCGGGCCGGGTCCCGGTGGCCAGGTCCGCGAGGATCCGCCCCACCACGGGAGTGAACTTGAAGCCATGCCCGGAGAAGCCGGCGCCGATGACCACCGGGCCGATCCGGTCGAGGATGAAGTCCTCATCCGGCGTGGTGGTGTACGTGCAGCTGATGGCCTCGAATGACTCGGCGTCCACGCCGGGCAGCCAGGTCCGGGCGTAGTCCTGCAGGGCCGCGAGCTGGACCGGCTCGGGGACGAAGGACCGCCGGTCCGGATCCACCACGGGGCCGACGCCGTGCCAGCCGGCTTTTATGCCTTCGCCCGGCGTCTGCATCCCATAGACGGGCGAATACCAGCCCTTGTAGACAGGTCCGGGTCCCGGACTGTGGTTGAAGCCGGGCCACACCGCTCCTTGGTCGGCAATGCGGAAGTGTGCCGGTTGCTCCTGGGTGACCGTGAGCCGGGGAATCGTGAGCTTCCCGCTTCCGGCCGCGCCGGACAGCAGCTTCTCCGTCCAGCCGCCGGCTGTCACCACGGCCTGCGCGGCGGTGACCACCTCTGTCCGTCCCGATGCGCCGGGGCTTCGGTCCGCCAAAGTGAGCCGGACGCCGTCGTCCATGATTTTCAGTTCCACTACCTGGGTGTGGTGCCGGATCTCGGCGCCGCGGGCTGCGGCGAGCCGCTGGAAGACGGGGAGCGCCGCCTCGGGATTCAGCTGGCCGCCGTCGGGCATGTAAAGGACCTGCTGGTCGAAGCGGATGCCGCGCCACCGCTCGGCGGCCTCCTCCGGCTTCAGGGACTCCGCCCGGAGGCCTGCCTCGGTGAGCGCCGCCTGCACCAGCGCGAGCCGCGGATCAGGGCCGTGGTTGACGATCCCCGTACGCGTGAGCAGCTGTTCGTCGCTGTCCTGCTCGAGCTCCTCCCACAGCGCCAGCCCCTCGGCCAGCATCGCCACGTACTCCGGCCGGTGGTAGCCCGGGTTCAGGTTGCGGGTGCTGCCATGCGATGCCCCGTTGTGGTGGCCGGGGCCGAACTGTTCCAGCAGCGTGACCTGCCGGCCCCGGCGGGCCAACGCCCAGGCGGCCGCGGAGCCCATTGCTCCGCCGCCGATCACAACAGTGTCCAGGATTGTTTCCATAGGGCTCCTCAGGTCAGTTAAGCAGCAGTGCGACGCCGATCATGGCGGGTACCGCCACCACCGTGGTGATCAGGACGGTGTCCTTGGCCACGGTGAGGCCGGTCTGGTAGCGGCTGGCGGCAACAAAAACGTTCTGCGCGGTGGGCAGGGACGCCACCACCACGGCCGCGAACAGGGCCGGGCCGTCGATACCCAGGGCAAAACGGGCAAAAACGTAGGCAATGGCCGGCTGGACCGCCAGTTTGAAGGCACTGGCCAGGAGGGTGTCCACGCGCCTGCCGGTGGCGGCCTGCAATGGCCGGCTGCCGTTCAGGCTCATGCCGAAGGCGATCAGCATGGCCGGAATTGCGGCACCGCCAATGAGGTGGATTGGCTCCAGGAGCAGCGGCGGAACCTCCCAGCCGGTCCCTGCCACCAGCAGGCCCAGGCCGGAGCCGACAATCATCGGGTTCCGCAGGATCATCAGGATGAATCCCCAGGGCGTGGTGCGGTGTGAGCTGGTACTGGCGTCCAGGATCATCAGGAAGATCGGCGTGAAAAAGGCCAGCTGGAAGATCAGCAGCGGCGCCACGTAACTGGCGTCGCCCAGGACGTAGACGGCGATGGGGATGCCAAGGTTCGCGGAGTTGGCCAGTGAAGCAGCCATCGAGGACATTAGTGCTTCCGGCAACGCGCGCTTCAGGACGAACTTCACGATGCTGAAGAAGATAAGGGCGGTGCAGACCGCGGACACCGCGGTGACCAGCAGCGGTTCAGCGAACACTTCCCCCAGCTGCGCCTTGCTGAGGGTCTCGAAGAGCAGGGCAGGGCTCGCCACGAAGAAGGTCAGGGCACTGAGGACCTGGCGGGCGTTGTCGCCAAGAATCCGTTGGCGGCCCACAAACCAGCCCACCATGATGATGAACCAAACAACAAAGAAGCCCTGCAGCACGCCTACCAAAACAAGCCTCCGAGGCTGCGGCGGCGGTGTCTGCCCGGACTCACGCTCCGGCTACAAGGCGGCGTTGTTAAGGGCGAACGGCGGGCGCATCAGGCCCGGCGTGTGGCACTCAGCGGGGTCGTTACCGATCTGGACAATCTTGTTGTCCTTATCCACATGGATGACCTTCGGGGTGTAGGCATGGGCCTCTTCCGTGGTCATCTGGGCATAAGTGATGAGGATGACAATGTCGTTCTCATGCATCAGGTGGGCTGCTGCCCCGTTGATGCCAATGACACCGGAGCCGCGCTCGCCGGCGATGGTGTAGGTCTCCAGACGTGCACCGTTGGTCACGTCAACGATGGCCACGAGCTCGCCGGGAAGGATATCGGCAGCATCCAGCAGGTCCAGGTCAACGGTGACCGATCCCACGTAGTGCAGGTCGGCATGCGTGACGGTGGCCCGGTGGATTTTGGACTTGAACATTGTGCGATTCATAACCCGCCCAGTCTAGCGCCGGCTCCCGGACCGCGCTGTGACGCAGTGAACATGGCGCCGGAGGCTGTTTCCCTCCACCTACCGGGCGAATGGCCGGACCATCCGGCACCTACCTGGCAGCGTCGTCGTCCGTCCTTGCTACGGAGATGGCGGTGGCTGCCAGCGTCTCGCGGGCGGCGAGGATGGCCGGCCGCTGCGCGCTGGCGCGGCGCACCGACGTGAACACGGTCCTGCGCGGGTGCCCCGGAAGATCCAGCAGCCGGGCGGTGGTGTCCCGCCCCGTCCAGACGAGGTCCGGCATCAGCCCCACGGCATTTCCGGACTCAATCAGCCTGATTTGCGCCTGCAGGTCTGCTGTTTCGAAGCGCACATCGGGCTCGAACCCGGCACTCCGGCAGGCCTGTTCCGCCCAGTGCCGGGATGCTGCACCGCGGGGCTCCATCACCCAGGGCAGCGTGGCAGTGTCCTCCAGCGTCGTGATGGGCGGCCGGCTGGAATCCGCCGGCGGAACGGCCAGCCGGATCGCATCAGTGGTCAGCTTGATGCGGTCCAGCTCCGGGTACCGCGGGGCGGCGTGACCCGGATACTGTTCGGCGATGACCAGGTCAAAATCGCGTGCCCACGTCTCATGAAGGGCCGTTTCGGGCTCGCGCTGGATCATTTCGATCCGGACCTCCGGGTACTCCGCCGTCATCCGCGTGAGCGTGTCAGGCATCAGCGCCAGGGCCGCAGACTGGAAAACGGCAATCCGGACCGTGCCCGTGACGGTGGTCAGCGACGCCGCCAGGTCCGCCTCCGCCTGCTCCAGGGTTTCGAGCAGCTGGGCGGTGTGGGCCACCAGGACCTCAGCCTGGGGCGTCAGTTGCACGCGGCGCCCCGTTTTACGGAGCAGTTCCACGCCCACTTCCTTTTCCAGCAGGGCCAGTTGCTGGGAGACCGACGACGGGCTGTACTGCAGCGCCTCCGCCACCTCCGCCAGCGTGCCCCGGATCTTAAGTTCGCGGAGAAGCCGCAAGCGGCGGACATCGAGCATGGCCACATTCCTTGATGAATCTAATGGATATAGGTTAGAAGTAGTCACTTTATCTAACGCAATTGCGCTTGCATACTGGTGTATCTGAGTTACGCCCGTCACAGCCTCTTCCGGGGCGCCGTGATGGGGCCGCACCCCACGTAGGAGTTCCTGATGAGCCCTAAAGATATGACCCAGTCGATCATGCGGCGCAAACCGCTCGACGACATCGAAGAAGAGAACAAGCACAGTGGTCTGTTCAAGTCCCTAGGGCTCTGGCAGCTCACGGCCATCGGCGTTGGCGGCATCATCGGCGTCGGCATCTTCTCCCTCGCTGGCCTGGTGGCCGCGGGCAGCGAAGGAAACCCGGGTGTGGGGCCCGCGGTGCTGATCTCGTTCCTGATTGCCGGCCTGGCGTCTGCTGCGGCAGCGCTGTCGTACGCGGAATTCGCCGGCATGATCCCTCGGGCCGGCTCGGCCTACACCTACGGCTATGTTGCGCTGGGCGAGGTGATCGGCTGGTTCATCGGCTGGGACCTGCTGCTCGAATACATTGCGATCGTGGCTGTAGTGGCCATTGGCATCTCCGGTTACCTGGAGGCGTTCCTGTCCGGAATTGGCATCCACCTGCCGGTGTGGATGACCTCGACGGCGGATGAGGGCAAGGGCGGCATCGTCAACATTCCCGCCATCCTGGTCTGCCTGCTGGTGACCTGGATCCTGTCCCGCGGAACGAAGGCATTCGGCCGGTTTGAACTCTATGCAGTAGCAATCAAGGTTGTCCTGATCCTTTTCATCATCGGGCTCGGCATCTTCTACATCGACACCAACAACTACAACCCGTTTATGCCCAGCGGATTTGGGCCGGTCCTGGCGGGATCGGCAACAGTGTTCTTCGCTGTGTTCGGCTACGACGCCATGAGCACCGCGGCCGAAGAGGCCAAGGATGGCAAGAAGCACATGCCCAAGGCCATCGTCCTGTCCCTGATCATCGCCATGCTGCTCTATGTCGCGGCCACCCTCGTCCTGACCGGCATGCAGAATTACAAGGACATCGACCCCAAGGCCGGCTTCGCTTCCGCGTTCACCGGGGTGGGCCTGCCCGTGATTGCCACCATCATTTCCGTCTTCGCCGTGCTGTCCATCCTCACGGTGATGCTGACCTTCCTGCTCGGCGTCACCCGCGTCTGGTTCTCCATGAGCCGCGATGGCCTGCTGCCCGGCTGGTTCGCCAAAACAGACCGGCATGGCACGCCGCAGCGCGTCACCTGGATTGCCGGCGTCGCCTCCGCCCTGCTGGCCGGCGTGTTCCCCATCAAGGCCGTCGCTGACCTCACGAACATCGGCATCCTGGCCGCATTCGTCGTCGTCTGCTTCTCAGTGATCGTATTCCGCTACAAGAAGCCGGACGCCCCGCGCACCTTCCGCCTGCCGCTGATGCCGGTCATTCCCGCTTTCGGTGTGCTCGCCTCCGCGTTCCTCATGTTCCAACTGCACTGGGAGACCTGGGCGCGGTTCGGCGTCTGGCTGGTCATCGGCCTGGCCATCTACTTCTTCTACGGCCGCAAGCACTCGCTGATGAACCCGGACAGCCCGCGCCACGAAGAAGCCGTGGAGATGCACCGCCCGCTCAGCTGACCCCGGCGTCCCCGCAGGCGTCCACCCGCCCGACCGATCCCGGACGCTCTCTCACTTAATGTACGTTTTTCCCTAACGCTCTCTCACTTTCGGGGCGCGATCGACGAACCCTCTCCCACGTCCTGTGGGGGAGGGTTTGTCCGTTTTTGTCCGTCTTTCGGGAGTGAGAGAGGGTTGCCCAAAAACCTGCGGTAAGTGAGAGAGGGTTGCCCGAAAACCTGCGTTAAGTGAGAGAGCGTTGCCCAAAATGGGGGGATTTCCCGAACGTTCGGACGGAAAATCGAAGCATTGATTTTTCTAACCTGTATTGCTCAGAAAACGTCGCTTTATCTTACGTGAACGGAAGATCATACTGAAGGAAAGAGCGACCTCACCAACGGAAAGAACGAGTGTTAGATATGACCAACATTTCAACGGAGCCCGGCGTCTTCACCGGGAAAACGGCCGCCGAACCGGCCGTTGCAGCCACATCCCACGTGCCCGAAGCCCAGGCCTTGGCCGGGGAAGCGATCGGGCTGGTGCGCCACTGGTTGACGGAAGCCGCCAAGGTCCCCGTGGATGCCTCCGCTGAACAGCTAGCCGGCGTTTTGAAGGACCCCAACGGGCTCGACTTCACCGTCGGCTTCGTGGACGGTGTGGTCCGCCCCGAAGACCTCCACGTCGCTGCCCGCAATCTTGCGGCCCTGGCACCCAAGGTCCCGGCCTTCCTGCCCTGGTACATGCGCAGCGCCGTCCGCCTCGGCGGCACCGTGGCGCCGGTCCTGCCGCAGGTGGTCATTCCGATCGCCCGCCGGGTGCTCCGCGAGATGGTGGGCCACCTGATCGTTGACGCCACAGACGCCAAGCTGGGCCCGGCCATCGCCAAGATCCGCAAGGACGGCATCAAGCTCAACGTGAACCTCCTCGGCGAGGCCGTCCTGGGCGAACACGAGGCGTCCCGCCGGCTCGCGGGAACCCACACGCTCCTGGCCCGCCCGGACGTGGACTATGTCTCCATCAAGGTGTCCTCCACTGTCGCCCCGCACTCCCCCTGGGCCTTTGACGAGGCCGTGGAGCACGTCGTTGAGAAGCTCACTCCGCTCTTCGCGAAAGCCGCGTCCTTCGCCGGCGCCGGGAAGACCGCCAAGTTCATCAACCTGGACATGGAGGAATACAAGGACCTGGATATGACCATTGCGGTCTTCACCAGGATCCTGGACAAGCCGGAGTTCAAGAACCTCGAGGCCGGCATTGTGCTGCAGGCCTACCTCCCGGATGCCCTTGCCGCCATGATCCGCCTCCAGGACTGGGCCGCCGAGCGCCGCGCCAACGGCGGCGCCGCCATCAAGGTCCGTGTGGTCAAGGGCGCCAACCTGCCCATGGAGCACGTTGAGGCCTCGCTGCACGACTGGCCGCTGGCCACCTGGGGCACCAAGCAGGATTCGGATACCAACTACAAGCGCGTCATCGACTACTCGCTGCACCCGGACCGGATCCGAAACGTCCGGATCGGGGTGGCCGGCCACAACCTCTTCGACATCGCCTTCGCCTGGCTGCTCGCCAAGCAACGCGGAATCGCGGATACCGCACAGCAGAGCATCGAATTCGAGATGCTGCTGGGCATGGCGCAGGGCCAGGCCGAAGCCGTCAAGAAGGACGTCGGCTCGCTCCTGCTTTACACCCCGGTGGTGCACCCCGCCGAGTTCGACGTCGCCATCGCCTACCTGATCCGCCGCCTCGAAGAAGGCGCCAGCCAGGACAACTTCATGTCCGCAGTGTTCGAACTCAGCGAAAACGAAGCCCTCTTCGAGCGCGAGAAGCAGCGCTTCCTCGCTTCCCTGGACAGGCTCGACGACGAGGTTCCGCCGGCCAACCGCCAGCAGAACCGCAGCCTCCCGCCGCAGCCCCTGCCGCACGATTCGTTCAAGGACACCCCGGATACTGACCCGTCGCTGCCGGCCAACCGCGACTGGGGCCGGGCCATCCTGGACCGCGTCCCGGCCTCGACACTGGGCAACGCCGCCGTCGAGGCCGCCACCGTTAAGGACGCGGACACGCTCAACGCCGTCATCGCCACTGCCGTAGAAAAGGGCAAGGCCTGGGGTGCCCTGTCCGGCGACGAGCGCGCAGAGATCCTGCACCGCGCCGGCGACTTCCTCGAGGCCCGCCGCGCGGACCTCCTGGAGGTCATGGCCAGCGAGACCGGCAAAACCATCGACCAGGGCGACCCCGAGGTCAGCGAAGCCGTGGACTTCGCCCACTACTACGCCGAGTCCGCCCGCAAGCTGGAAACGGTCGACGGCGCCACGTTCGTCCCTGCCAAGCTCACCGTGGTGACGCCGCCGTGGAACTTCCCGGTTGCCATCCCGGCGGGGTCCACCCTCGCGGCACTGGCCGCCGGCTCCGCCGTCGTGATCAAACCCGCCAAGCAGGCCCGCCGCAGCGGTGCCGTGATGATCGAGGCACTCTGGGAAGCCGGCGTCCCGCGCGACGTGCTGACCATGGTCCAGCTGGGCGAGCGTGAACTCGGCCAGCAGCTGATCTCCCACCCCGCTGTGGACCGCGTGATCCTCACCGGCGGCTACGAAACCGCCGAGCTGTTCCGCTCCTTCCGCAAGGACCTGCCGCTGCTGGCCGAGACCAGCGGCAAGAACGCCATCATCGTTACGCCGAGCGCCGACCTGGACCTGGCCGCCAAGGACGTGGCGTACTCCGCGTTCGGGCACGCCGGCCAGAAGTGCTCCGCCGCGTCCCTGGTGATCCTGGTGGGGTCCGTTGCCAAGTCCAGGCGTTTCCACAACCAGCTGGTTGACGCCGTCACCTCGCTGAAGGTGGGCTACCCGCAGGACCCCACCAGCCAGATGGGCCCCATCATCGAGCCCGCAAACGGCAAGCTGCTCAACGCCCTCACCACCCTCGGCGACGGCGAAACCTGGGCCGTGGAACCGCGCAAGCTGGACGAAACCGGGCGCCTCTGGAGCCCGGGCGTGCGCTACGGCGTCCGCCGCGGGTCCTACTTCCACCTCACCGAATTCTTCGGGCCCGTCCTGGGCGTGATGACCGCTGACACGCTGGAGGAGGCCATCGAGATCCAGAACCAGGTGGAGTACGGCCTCACCGCAGGCCTGCACGCCCTGGACCCGGACGAACTCGGCACCTGGCTGGACTCCGTCCAGGCCGGAAACCTCTACGTGAACCGCGGCATCACCGGCGCCATCGTCCAGCGCCAGCCGTTCGGCGGCTGGAAGAAATCCGCCGTCGGGGCCGGCACCAAAGCCGGCGGACCCAACTACCTCGTCGGCCTCGGGTACTGGGTAAGCGCCGAAGCTTCGGCCGCGGCAAGCGTCACCAACGCGGGCGTCGGCCGCATCCTGAACTCCGCGGCTGGCGCCCTGGAGCCGGCCGAACTGGAGTCGCTTCAGCGTTCGCTGGAGTCTGACGCACAGGCCTGGGCCGACGAGTTCGGCACCGCCAAGGACGTTTCCGGACTGAGTGCGGAGCGGAACATCTTCCGCTACCGTGCGCTGCCCGTCACCGTGCGGCTCTCCGAAGGTGCCCCGCTGGCCCAGCTGGCGCGGACTGTGGCCGCCGGCGTCCTGGCCGGTTCGGCACTGACCGTGTCCACCGCCGTCGAACTCCCCGCCCAGCTGCGCGCCGTGCTCACCGGGCTGGACGTCAACGTCACGGTGGAGTCCGACGCCGGCTGGCTGGCCTCGGCGGCACGCCTCGCCGCGGCGGGCAAACTGTCCGGGGCACGGATCCGCCTGATCGGCGGCGACGCCACCGCCCTCGCCGAAGCCACGGACGGGCGTCCGGACCTGGCGATCTACGCCCACGCGGTCACCGAGGCCGGCCGGGTGGAGCTGCTGCCGTTCCTGCACGAGCAGGCCGTCAGCATCACGGCCCACCGCTTCGGCACCCCGAACCACCTCTCGGCTGGGCTGATCTAGGGCGGACCGGCCCGGCAGACACGAAAAGGCCCGGTGGCCGCCTTCGGGCGGTTGCCGGGCCTTCGCTGTTGAATGGTTACGTAGTCTTGAATGGTTACGTAGTGATCAGGTGGCTGCGCTGGGGCGAGCCTGGAGACCGTTGGTAATTAGCCCAGATACCAGCCTGGGGGAGTCCACGATGCAGGAACATTGTGGGCCGAAAAATTTTCGCAACGGGTGCAGGTGTAGGCGACTTCGCCCAGTGTCCTGACCGCCCCGTCACGCCGGTAAACCGGTGGAATGTACGACTCCAGGTAAATGAATTCATCCGTGCCGCACTTGTCACACGTGGGCTTGCCGATGTATTCGGCAGCCCGCGAAATGCCGGTGTTGTGGTTGGAATGATGGGTGACCAGCGGCCGTGCAGTGCTATGTCGCTGGGTATATATGGTGTGCAAATGGGTATTCTCGGCTGTCGTCATTGGCTGCCTATCCCGAGTGCGGCCGCATCATGGGCTGCAGGGCGCACTCGTAGTGTTTACCGGCCACTGCTTGACCCCATGGATAATCCAGCATAGAGGAGGCGGGCTTTTACTTCAATGGTTCGTTTCCAGCCCTGATTCGCGCGGCAAATACGGTCAAACCGACTTCTTGAGCGTCCGCCCGACGATTGTCTGGGTCAGGGCGTCGATCACTTCAGCGTTGGCCAGCGGGTTGCGGATCAGCGTGAAATCGACGTCGCCCACCGGCGGAAGGTCGAACCGGCGGGTGATGACCAGCAGATCCTCGGGGACCAGCGACGTCGGCATCACGGCGACGCCGATGCCTGCCCGGAGCGCCGCCAGGACGCCGCTGATCTGCCGGGTGGTGCACGTGATCCGCCACGTCCGCCCGCTTGATTCCAGCGCATCGATGGCCAGTTTCCGGCTGAGGCTGGGGGAGGGGTAGGCGATCAGGGGTACGGGATCCCCGGGCTCCAGGGACGTCTGCTCCAGCCCCACCCAGGAGAAGGTGTCGTGTTGGACCACGGTGCCGTCCTTGACGCCGGCCACCCACTTCACAAACACCAGATCCAGCTGGCCGGCGTTGAGTTTCTTGTACAGCTGGTCGCTCTGGCCAACCGTGAGCTCAAGGTTGATCTGCGGGTAGACCTGGCGGAACTCACGAAGGATCCGGGGGAGGCCGGTGATGGCCAGGTCATCGGCGGTGCCGAAACGCAGCCGGCCCCGCATGGCCGAGCCGGAGAAGTACCGGGTGGCGGCATCATGGGCCGACAGGATGGTGCGGGCGAAGCCGGCCATCGCGTCACCGTTGTCCGTCAGGCGCACATCGCGGGTGTCCCTGCTGACGAGGTGGCGCTTGGCCGCCGCCTCCAGCTTGCGGACATGCTGGCTGACAGTGGGCTGAGCCAGGCCCAGGCGTTCCGCTGCCTTCGTGAAGCTGAGCGTCTCGGCCACAGCAAGGAACGAACGGAGCTGGGCGGGTTCGAACACGATGGACTCCTCTTGCTGCCGGGCCGGCTGTACACCCACGTCAGCGCGGGTGATATTACGCTTTGTAATGGTAGTTATAGACGCGATAGGGCTACATAATCGCCTGGAACCAGCCTAGCGTGGGAAGCATCCCAGTCCGCCCGCTTCCCTGAGGACATCCCTGTGGCACCCCCATCGCCAACGTCGGCAACCGTCAGCCAGCCCGTCATCGACTCCGCCTCCGCGTCCGCTTCCGCCGCTTCCACCCAGACCCAGCCCATCGCCGTCGTCAGTGAACACCTTCCCTGGCGGCACACGTTTATCTCCCTGCGAGTCCCCAATTTCCGCATCTTCGCGATCGGGCACTTTGTCGCGGTCATCGCCCTCTGGATGCAGCGGATCGCCCAGGACTGGCTGGTGCTGGAACTGTCCGGTTCCGTCACCGCCGTGGGCATCACCGTGGCGTTGCAGTTTATGCCGTCGCTGCTTTTGGGGCCGTGGGGCGGCATGATGGCGGACCGGTTCGCCAAGCGCAGGATCCTGATCCTGTGCCAGAGCCTCGCCGCGGTCCTCGCGGCGGCACTCGCGGTGCTTGCCCTGACGGGAGCCATCGAAGTGTGGCACGTCTACGTCATCGCGCTGCTGCTGGGCCTGGTCACAGTACTGGATCAGCCCGCGCGCCAGGTGTTCGTCAACGAGCTGGTGGGTCCCAGGTACCTCCGGAATGCCATCAGCGTCAACTCCACCACGTTCCAGCTGGGCGGCCTGATCGGCCCGGCGCTGGCAGGACTGCTGCTCACCGCCGTGGGCGCCGGCTGGGCCTTCGCCGCGAATGCGCTGGCGTGCTGCTCCACGGTGACCATGCTGCTGCTTCTGCGCAAGGACGAGCTGTTCCTCAGCGCTCCCGCCCCCAAGAAAAAGGGCATGCTGCGTGAGGGGCTGCAATACGCTCTCAGCAAGCCCACTATCTACTGGCCATGGCTGATGGCCGGCTTCATCTCCGTCTTCGCCATGAGCCTGCCCGTCCTGCTCGCCGCCTTCGCGGACCGCGTGTACAACGTCGGTGCAGGCGGCTATGGCCTGCTGAACGCGCTGGTGGCACTGGGTGCGTTGGCCGGTGCTGTCGCATCGACCCGGCGCCGCCAGTTGCGGCTCCGGTCCGTGGTTTTCTGCGCCGGAATGTACGGCCTGATGCTGTGCCTGGCCGCGCTGGCGCCGTCCATGGTGTGGTTCAGCGTGGTGATGGTCCTGTCCGGATTCTGGTGCCTGATGTTCCTGACCGGTTCCAACCAGCTGGTCCAGATCAGCTCCAACATGGGCATCCGGGGCCGGGTGATGAGCCTTTACATCATGGTGCTGATCGGCGGCCAGGCCATCGGCGGGCCCATGCTCGGCTGGATCGCCGAGCACGTGGACCCGCACGTGGCACTTATGGTGTCCGGCGGGGTGCCGGCGCTCGCCGCGGTGACTGTCGGCGTCGTCCTGGCCCGGAAGGGCGCGTTGGCCCTCAGCGTGGACCTCAAGGACCGCCGCCACCCGGTGCGGATCGTCAGCCGGGCGGCCGCGTAAAAGCCTGGCGTAGAAGGCGCGAACCAAGGGCCGCGGCGTAGGCGCCGCGGCCCTTTGGCGCACGCTAGGCCGGCAGGTGCCAGCTAGGCCCTGAGTCGCACGCTAGGCCGGCAGGTGCGGGTACTCGGCCCCGCGCCGCTGGAACTCCAGCACGTCCTTGTTGAGGACCACACCCTCGCGGATCTCGATGGAGCGGGCAATGGTTTCGTTTCCGTCCCACGCCTCCGGGCCGCCGATGACCGTCTCAAGGAACGGCAGCAGGGCCTGGCTGATCTCCCAGCTGGAGGAATTCCAGAGGTAGGACGGGCTGTGGTCCACCGCGTAGTAGTTGATGTGGTCGCCGATGGTGAACATCGGTTCGGCAAACGTGGTGGAGCGCGCCCAGCTGAAGCCCATGCCCTCGTCGCAGGACACATCGACCACAAGGCTGCCCGGGCTGAACGCCGCGAGGTCCTCGGTCCGCAAGTACGTCAGCGGATTGTTCGGGTCCTGCAGCGTGCAGTTGACCACGATGTCGCTTTCGGCCAGGAAAGGCGCCAGCGGAACCCGGCCTCGCTCAGTGATGACCTGGCTCAGGAAGGGAGCCTTGTCGTCGTGATCAAACTGGACAATGTTGACCGAGTGGATCGGGGCGCCGACGGCGGCGACTCCCCGGTTGGTAAGCACCTGGACATCGTGTATGCCGTGGGCGTTCAGCGCGGTCACGGCGCCGCGGGCGGTAGCGCCGAAGCCGATCACCACGGCACTGAGCCGGCGGCCGTAGTCGCCGGTGGAGCCGGTGAGTGAGAGCGCATGAAGGACCGAGCAGTACCCGGCCAGCTCGTTGTTTTTGTGGAACACGTGAAGTCCGAAGCCGCCGTCGCTCGCCCAGTGGTTCATCGCTTCGAAAGCAATCAGCGTGAGCTTCTTGTCGATGGCCAGCTGCGTGATGGCACGGTCCTGGACACAGTGCGGCCAGCCCCAGAGGATCTGGCCGTCCCGCAGTTCCGCGAGGTCCTCGGGCTGTGGCTTGGGCAGGAGGACGACGTCGGCCTCCGCCAGCAGCGCTTCCTTGGTGGCCATTTTGCCCACCAGTGTTCCGAGGTGGGCATCCGAGACGCCGAAGCGCTCGCCGTAGCCCTGCTCCAGGATGATGCGCTGGCGGAGTTCAGGAGCGATCCGCTCGAAATGCAGGGGGTGGATGGGGAGGCGGCGTTCGTCCGGTTTCCGGGTGGAGGCCAGGACGCCGAGGGTCAGGTGGCTCTGTTTGCCACTCACTTCTTTTTTGCGGCCTTGGACGTGACGTCCAGGGAGGTGGCCGGGGCTCCGGCGGCCCGCTTGTCGGCGCGCTTTTCCTTGATGGACTTGCCGGCTTTTTTGGATGCTGCTTGACGCGGGGACTTGTCAGCCATGATTGCTCCTGTAGCGGAACCGAAGAGGTTCCTGACTTCTGACGATACACGGCAGGGCCTAACGGCCACCGGAGGATGACCGTACAAGAGTTGGAACCCGCCCGCCGGCGCGCCGGCCATTGTGCCCGCGGGTTCCCGGTGTGAAAATGGCGCTCTGGGCACTGTGCGGGGCAGGCCTGCGGGAGTACGGAACAGCATCATGGGAACTATCACGATTGAAAGTACGGTCCTTGTCCCCTATGGCCGTCCGGAGGTCTACGCGTTCTGCGTGGATGTCCAGGCCCGCTCGGCACTTCCCGGCCAGGAGGGCGTGGTGTTCCATGTCGACCACCAGGTGGCTGACCGTTCCTGGACCGAAACACACGAAACCCGTACCGAAACCATCACCTGCTCCTGCGTGGTGTATCCCGTCGCGGACAGCACCCGGCTGACCGTGACTGCGCAGTACGTTCCCAAGGGAATCGGGCGCATGTTTTCCGGTGCCAAAGAGGGTGCCTACCGGAAACAGGAGGCGGCCAGGCTGGCGACGCTGAAGAAGGCCGTGGAACGGGACATCAGAAAGGCCCGGAGCAGCTAGGAATCGCTGCGGCGCGGCGAAGACCATGGTTCGAGATTTTGGAGCGGCTGACGGGAATCGGACCCGCGTATCAAGCTTGGGAAGCTAGCGCTCTACCATTGAGCTACAGCCGCATCGCCCCGTTTTGAGCGGGGCAGAACTTAGCTTAGCGCAGATGCGATCCAGCGTCCGCAACCGTGGCCACGCACCGGCCGCGTGTCCGCCGGGATGGACGGTACCCGCCGCGTCATCCAGTAACTCTTCAATAACGGCGCTGCCGGTGGCTAGGTCCGGGGCGGACCGAGTGGCTACTCTGAACCCGTTAGCTGCGGTTTCATGGGGGAGGGGCGGGCTACCACTGACCGCCGCTAACTAAGGACTCCCATGGCATTTGCAGAGCACGAGGTACTTATCCGGTGCGACGCAATGAGCGTGTATACGTTCCTGGTGGACGGAATGAACCTTCCGCAATGGCGCAGGGGCATCCGCAGCGTTGGCCTGGTATCCGGTGCCGCCGGAACCAAGGGTGCCGTCTACCGGCAGACCACCACGGGCCGGTCAGGCCGGACCATCCCCTCCGATTTCGAAATAACGCAGGCCAGGCCGGGCGCCGAGATCCAGTTCCGGGTGATTTCCGGACCGTCGCAGCACTCCGGCGGCTATTACCTCAGCACCGAACCGGCCGGCACCAGGGTCAGGTTCGCCCTCGAGTACCAGCCCAAAGGCCTCCTGGGCCTGATGAACACCGGAATCCAGCGCGCCATCAAGGCCGAAGTGTCCCAGCTCGCGCGGCTCAAGGATGTCCTGGAACTACGGTCGGCCGCCTGAGGGCTACTGCGCCAGCCGCTGGCCCGTCCAGCTTCCGGTGATGTTCGACGGCGATGCCAGGGTTCCGGTGCTCAGGTTCCAGTACTGCACCACGTCATTGGCCCGGCGCAGTGCCACTCCCGTGGAGTTCAGGGCTGTCACGTCACGCAGCGGACGGATTCCGGTGACATCAGTCCAGCCGGTGGTGACGGTGAGGCGGGCTTCGGCGCGTGGCGCCGGAGTGCCAGCGCCGCGGTAAAGCAGCACACCGCCGTCGGACTTTATGGCCAGGAGATCCTGGAAACCGTCGGCGTCATAGTCCACCATGGCGAGCTTCCTGGCCGATACGCCGCTGGCTATCTGGGTGCGCGTGGACACGTCGGCCAGGCCCACGTTCGGGTAGAGGAACAGGTTGCCGGCGGTGTCCAGGGCGACCAGCTGCGGAAGCCGGTTGTTGGCACACCAGCCGCCCACGGCCAACGTCATGGTTTCCCAGCCAGACTGACCCAGCGCGAACGAGGTTTGGAACCCTCCGGCGGCGATACCCCGGTGAAGCGTCAGCCGGCCGTCGATCCACTGCGTCAGGAGGTCATAGGCGCCGTCGCGGTCCCAGTCCGTGGTGAACACTTCCTTGGCCGTTCCGAACCCGGAACCGATGACCTTGGCAGCACCAAAGGTCATGTTCCCTGTGGAGGGGCGGTTGATGAGCTGGCCTGAGGCGTTGATGGTCACCAGATCAGCCGCACTGTTGATCGCTGCGCTGCTCAAATCCAGGGTGGGCGGCATGTGTTTGACGGCGGGATCACACAGGGTGGGCGCCGGGGCGGGAAACGCGCCCCCGCCGGCGGAACCGCCCCCGGGGGAGGTGACGGTGCCGGCGGGCAGGGTGGCGTAGCCGAAAAAGTTAACAACGCCCCAGATCGTGTAGAGGCTGTTGGTGTAGGAGATCCCGGCGCCCATGACGTTGAATCGCGGATCGAGGAGCATCGCGTTGTGGCCGGGCGAGGTTTTCCACCATTCCACCAGCATTGCCGCGTTCCGGTCCGTGCGGATGGCGATGACCTCGCCGGCGCTGGTCGGGTTCAGGGCCCGGGGGTCGGTCCAGAAGCTGGCGCGGTGCTCGATGACATCCCGGGACGCGATGCTGTCGGACCACTCCTGCGCCATGCCGGCAACAGTGGGGTGGTACTTGACCGGCGCCAGGCCATTCGCCGCCCGGTATTTGTTGATTTCGTTGAAAACGGTGAGGATGGCGGCCGTGTTGCTGTCCGGCACCAAGGCTTCGGTGCCCAGGGATTCGGTTGTGAGGGATTCCGTGGCGGGGGCTGGCGGGGTGGGAGCCACAGTTTTGTTGGGGGCCAGTTCTGCTTCGGGGGCCCAGAGGGGCGGCAGGTAGGGCGGCTCGGGCGTGACTGGTTCGGAGGCGGCGGTCAGGGGTGCAGCCGCCGTCGCCGCCAGCGGCGCCGTTGCGGCCCGTTCCCCGGCAGGCGAGGCCGGTGTGATCACGGGTTCCACGGCTGGGGCGAGCAGGGACCCGAGGTCGCTATCCGCGTCGGCTGCGCCGCCGTCGTCGTCCGCTGTTCCCGCCGGGCTCAACGTGACCGCTCGCGGCCCCAGGGCGCCCGCCTGGACTGGCGGCCCGTCCGCCGGCGGGCCGGAATACATGCCGGCGGCCGGGGACACGAGGGCGAGCGCGCACAATATCGCCACAACGGCGGGCGCCGCAAATTTATTCAAAACCAACCCCAGATCAGTTCAGTTGTACCAACCGGGAGACCATCCGGTGGCTGTCATTCTGAGGCAACATTAGCCCCAGCAGGTGACAGCTACAACGAAAATGTGTGCGGTGTGGACAACGCATAGTAATTTGGGACGGTGCTGATCTCTGACCGCGACATTCGTGCCGAACTAGACTCCCAACGGATCGTCCTCGAACCGTACGATCCCGCGATGGTCCAGCCATCGTCGGTGGACGTGCGGATCGATCGTTTTTTCCGACTCTTCGACAACCACAAGTACGCGCATATCGACCCGGCGGAAGAGCAGCCCGAGCTGACCCGGCTGGTGGAAGTGGAGAGCGGCGAGCCGTTCATCCTGCACCCCGGCGAGTTTGTGCTGGGCTCCACCTACGAGACCGTCACGCTGCCCGACGATATTGCTGCGCGGCTGGAAGGCAAGTCCTCGTTGGGCCGCCTGGGCCTGCTCACTCACTCCACGGCCGGGTTCATTGATCCGGGATTCTCCGGCCACGTCACGCTGGAACTGTCCAACATGGCCACCCTGCCCATCAAGCTCTGGCCCGGTATGAAGATCGGCCAGCTGTGCTTCTTCCGGCTGACCTCTGCTGCGGAGTTTCCCTACGGCTCTGGCGAATACGGCAACCGTTACCAGGGCCAGCGCGGGCCGACAGCCAGCCGCAGCCACCTGAACTTCCACCGCACCGAGGTCTGAGCCCCCTCAGTGAAGGGTTGGTCGAGGCGTGAGTGGTTGGGCCGGGGCCTACGCCTTCGCGGGCAACCGGGCTGGCCCGCCGAGGGCCTTCAGTGCCGGCTCCACATAGCGCGCTGCCAGCGGCCCGAGGATGGCCATGATCAGCACGTAGGCGGTTGCCAGGGCGGCGAGGTCGTCCGGGACCACGCCTGACGCAACGGCCAGCCCGGCGATCACGATGGAAAATTCGCCGCGGGCAATCAGGGCGGCGCCGGCACGGAATCGCCCCGGACGGGCAATGCCGGCCCGCTTCGCGGCCCAGATGCCAGTGAGCATCTTGGTGGTGGCCGTGATGACCGCCAGGATCAGGGCCCAGCCGAGTACGGGCGGGATAGTGGTCGGGTCTGTGTTGAGCCCGAAGGCCACAAAGAAGATGGCCGCAAAAAGATCCCGCAACGGTTCCAGGATCCGGGTGGCGCTGTGGGCGGTGGCCCCCGAGATGGCGATGCCCAACATAAACGCGCCCACCGCGGCCGAAACCTGCAGGGCGGACGCGATGCCAGCCACCAGCAGTGCAGCGCCGAGCAGGTTGAGCAGGAAGACTTCGGAATTTTCGCTGTGCACGGCCTGGGACACCCGGTGGCCGTGGCGGAGCGCCACCATCAACACCACGGTGACCACAGCCAGGGAGATCCCCACGGTGGTGAGCCCGCCCAGGAAGCCCACGCCGGCCAAGGTTGCGGTGAGGATGGGCAAGTAGACGGCCATGGCCAGGTCCTCGAACACCAGGATGGACAGCACTACGGGGGTCTCGCGGTTACCGATCCGGCCCAGGTCCGTGATGACCTTGGCGGCGATCCCGGAGGACGAGATGTACGTGACACCGCCCATGACCATGGCGCCCACCAAGCCCCAGCCGAGCAGGAGTGCCAGTCCCGCGCCGGGAACGAAGTTCAGCACCAGGTCAAGAACACCGGCCTGCCAGGACCTGCGCAGACCGGTGAAAAGCTCGGCAGCCGTATATTCCAAGCCGAGCATAAGCAGCAGCAGGATCACGCCGATCTCGCCCGAGAGATGTGCGAATTCGTGCATACCTTCGAGCTTGACCACGCCGCCTGCGCCGAAGGCGAGTCCGCCAACGAGGTAGAGCGGGATGGGTGACATTCCGATCCGTCCGGCCAGCCTGGCCAGTAGGCCAAGGCAGAACACAACGGCCCCCAGTTCAATGAGGGTCAGGGCCAGCGGGTCCATAGCGCTCAGCCGTTGCGCAGGATGTCGGCCGCCGAATCGAGGCCTTCTTGCGTTCCCACTGCGACCAGGAGGTCACCGGAGTGAAGGACGACGTCGGGTCCCGGCGACGGGACCACCTCGCCTTCCCGCATGATCGCCACGATCGAGACTCCGCAGCGGGTACGGATGCAGGCCTTTCCCATGGGCTGGTTCTGGAACGGGGATTCCGGAGCGATGGAGAACTGCCGGGTTACGATTCCCGGGATTTCCTTGTGTTCCTCGCTCAGCTTCATGGCCAGGTGCTGACCGCCCAGGAGGTTACCCAGGGCGGCAGCCTCATCTCCGGTCAGGGGAATCGACGCCTGGCAGGTGTCGGGATCGTCCCAGGTGGAAACGATGAGTTCCATCGTGCCCTCCCGCAGCTCCACCACGCCGATGCGGCGGCCGGAAGCCGTCATGAAGTCCTTCCGCCGGCCCAGGCCGGGGAGGTCAGTCTCGTCCACGTTCATGCCTCCAGCCTAGTCTCCACAAACGCATTTCGGGTGGGTGCGCGCAGGGCGGCGCGGGCGGGGCTTAAGTGTCCGTTCGCGCTTCAAGCGGGCGGGGCTTAAGTGTCCGTTCGCGCTTCAAGGGGGCGGGGCTTAAGTGTCCGTTCGCGCTAGGAGAGGGGAACGACGGCGATGGCGGTCTTGTCCGGGGACTTGACGGGGAGCAGGACCAGCAGGCCGGCGAGCAGCACCACCATGATGCCCAGGATGCCCCAGCGCTGGGCCTCGCCGGGCGCCACCAACGGGGTGGCCAGCGTGATGCACAGGGTGAACAGCGCCGGCGCCAGGAAACTGACGGCGCGGCCGGTGGTGGCGTAGAGGCCGAACAGCTCGCCGGACTCGCCGTGGGGTGCCAGCCGGGCCAGGTAAGCCCGCGACGAGGACTGGGCGGGCCCCACAAACAGGCACAGGAACAGCCCGAAGACCCAGAAGGTGGTGGTGCCTGCCCATGCCGTGCCAAGGAAGTTGTAGTCTCCGTTGCCGAGGACCAGGATCATGGTGCCGGCGATGAGCAGCCCCACCAGGGACCCCACAATCACGGCCTTGGGCCCCACCCGGTCGTCCAGGAACCCGCCGATGACCGCCCCCACGGCCGCCACCACGTTCCCGAAGATGGCGAAGAAGATGACCTGTGGCAATTCGAAGCCGAACGTGCCGGCCGCGATGATCCCGCCGAACGTGAACACGGCAGCGAGGCCGTCGCGGAAGACGGCGCTGGCCAGGAGGAAGTAGATGGTGTGCGGGCTGGTGGCATAGATTGCCTTGATCCGGCGGAACAGCAGGCGGTAGGAGGCCAGGAAACCCAGCGGTTGGGCCCGTGCCGGCCGCGGGAGTTCCGGGACGGCGAACAGCACCGGCAGGGCAAAGATGAAGAACCACAGGGCCGAGAACACGGCCACCAGCCGGATGTTCAGGCTGTCCTCTGTGGATGCGCCGAACCAGTCGAAGCTCGGCTGCACAAAGAGCTGCAGCACAACCAGCAGGGCCACAATGCCGCCCAGGTAGCCCATGCCCCAGCCGAATCCGCTGACCTTGCCGATGTTCTTCGGCGTGGAGATCTGGGCCAGCATGGCGTTGTAGTTGACGCCGGCGAATTCAAAGAACACGTTCCCCAGTGCGATGAGGGAAACGCCCAGCAGCAGGAACTCCGGCCGCGGGAACACAAAGAAGCACAAGCCCGTCAGGATCGCGACGGCGGCCGTGTTCACACCCAGCCACAGCTTGCGGCGCCCGCCGTTGTCCGAGCGCTGCCCGGTCACCGGAGCGAGCAATGCAATGGCGATCCCCGCAATGGCCAGTGCACTGCCAAGAACGGCAGACGCCTGGTCTTTGCCACCGAAGGCGTTGGAGGTGAGGTAGACGGTGAAGACGAAGGTGGTCATGACCGCGTTGAAGGCGGCCGAACCCCAGTCCCAGGCGGCCCAGGCGAGCACCCGGCCCTTGCCGGTGGCCTGGGTTCCGGACGCGAGTTCCGATGACGGCTGCATGGCCTCAGGAGCGCTGGCGGTGTTCATAGGCTGAATCGTATCCGCCCCCGGCGAACAAGGCGGTGATGATACGCCGGACAACCGGGAAATTCCAGGGATGCACGGTCCGGTGCGGGAAAAGTGTCAGTGGTGCCTTGATAAACTGTGGCCACCGAACCTTACGAATGAACCGCCTGCCCTAACTTTTTGATAATCGAATCCCTGACGTTGCGGAGATACCAGTGATCACAGTCCTTGCCGTGCACTTTGCGGTGGCTGCCGTGGCGCCGTTTCTCTTCAGGGCGTGGGGCCGCAACGCCTTCTACGCGCTGGCGGCTGTGCCCGCTGCATCCTTTGTCTGGCTGCTGTTCCAGCACGCCGCCGTGTACTCGGACGCCGGCGCGGTCTCGGAGGTCTTCCCGTGGATTCCCGGGCTAGATCTTGAATTCGCCTTCCGGCTTGATCCCCTTGCCTGGGTGATGTCGCTCCTGGTCCTGGGCGTCGGTACCCTGGTGCTCGTTTACTGTGCCCGGTACTTCAGCCCCAAGGACCAGGATCTCGGCGGCTTCGGCGCCCAGTTCCTTGCCTTCGCCGGCGTGATGTTCGGCCTGGTGATCGCTGACGATCTTCTTCTGATGTTCATCTTCTGGGAACTCACCACCATCCTGTCCTACCTGCTGATCGGGTTCGCCCGCACCAGGCTGGCGGCACGGCGTTCGGCCCTGCAAGCGTTGATGGTCACCACCGCGGGCGGCCTGGCCATGCTGGTGGGCCTGATCATGCTCGGCCAAAGCGCCGACACGTACCGGATCTCGGCGATTCTGGCGCAGGCTCCCACGCTGATCAACGGACCTTCCGGCGCAATCGTTGCCGCCGCCGTCGTTCTTATCCTTGCGGGCGCCATCAGCAAGTCCGCGCTGGTTCCCTTCCACTTCTGGCTTCCCGGAGCCATGGCAGCCCCCACCCCGGTGAGCGCATATCTGCATGCCGCGGCGATGGTGAAGGCCGGGATCTACCTGGTGGCACGGCTCGCCCCGGGATTTTCCGACACCGCCTACTGGCAGTCCATCGTGCTGGGGCTTGGCCTGGCCACCATGCTGGTGGGCGGCTACCGGGCGCTCCGGCAGACCGACATCAAACTCATCCTGGCCTACGGCACCGTCAGCCAGCTCGGGTTCCTGACCATGGTGGTGGGGCTGGGCACGCCAGACGCCGCCCTCGCCGGCCTCGCGATGCTCCTCGCCCATGGGCTGTTCAAGGCCACCCTGTTCCTGGTGGTGGGCATCATCGACCACCAATCCGGGACCCGCGACGTTCGCCAGCTGTCAGGTGTGTTCCAGCAGTCCCGGGCGCTCGGAATCGTGGCAGGCATCGGTGCCGCCTCGATGGCCGGCGTCCCGCTGCTCGCCGGGTTCGTGGCCAAGGAATCCGTCCTGGAGGCCTTTGTCCACCACGCGTCCGACGGTAAGGCGTGGAGCATGGTGGTGCTCGGGGGCATCGTCCTGGGGTCCATTCTGACGCTCGCCTACAGTGCCCGCTTTATGTGGGGGGCGTTCGCGGTGAAACCCGGGATTGATCGGACCAAGTTCAAGGCCGTCAAGCCGTCCTTCCTGGCAGCCCCGGCTTTCCTCAGCCTCCTCAGCATCGTCTACGGCCTCTGGCCGGCGCCCGTGGACGCCTGGGTCCAGCCCTACGCCGCGCTGTTCGCCTCCACCGCGTCCGACGCCGGCACACCGGCCGAGCAGGCAGGCCACCTTGCGCTGTGGCACGGTTTGACACCCGCCTTGGGACTGACCGCCCTCACGTTCGCCCTGGGCCTGGCGATGTACTTCGGACGAACCCTGGTGGCCCGCGCGCAGTCCCGCGTGCCGGGCTGGATCGACGGCGACCGCATCTACCAGCTCACCATCGGCGCCCTGGACGACACCGCCGTCTGGATCACGGGCCGCACGCAGCGTGGTTCCCTCTACTTCTACCTCGCCGTTATCCTCACCATGGCATTCGTCCTGCCGCTGACGGCCATGCTATTGGCGGGCAAGCCACTTCCGGACAACCTGTACTTCATCGATCCCTACTCGCCGCTGCAGCCCGTGGTCGGGGCAGGAATTGTGATCGGCGCACTGGCCGCGGTCAAGGCCAACAAACGTTTCCTCGCCGTGCTGATGGTGTCCGTGACCGGTTACGGGATCGCCCTGATGTTCGCGCTCCAGGGCGCACCGGACCTGGCCCTCACGCAGATTCTCGTGGAAACGATCATCCTGGTGGCCTTTGTCCTGGCCATGCGCAGCCTGCCGGCCGAACTCCGCGACCGCACCGGCGGCAAGTACCGGGTGGTCCGGGTGATCATCGGGGCGGCGTTCGGAGTCACCATGGTCTTCGCCGCCATCCACGCCATGGGCGCCCGGGTGGCCGTGCCGGTGTCCCTGGAATTCCCCCGCCTCGCCTACGAAGGCGGCGGCGGGCTGAACATCGTCAACGTGACCCTGGTGGACATCCGTGCCTGGGACACTTTCGGCGAAATATCCGTCCTTGCCCTGGCCGCCACAGGCGTTGCCAGCCTCATCTTCGTCCGTGGCCGCGGGGACCGGAGCCGGGTCTCCGAACCGGTTGCCGAGGGAAGCGTAGGCCGCCAGACGGCGGTGGATCCTGGGTCGCGGGAGGCTGCGGCGCTGGCCATCAGCCGAAAATTCGCCGCCTCGGCCCGGGACGCCTGGATCGTGGCGGGGCGGACCCTGGCACCGGAACGGCGCTCCATCATCTTTGAAGTGGTCACGCGGCTGATTTTCCACTCCCTGATCATCTTCTCGCTATACCTCCTCCTGGCCGGCCACAACCTGCCCGGCGGCGGCTTCGCCGGCGGCCTGACAGCCGGACTTGCCCTGGCCATCCGCTACTTGGCCGGCGGCCGGTTCGAACTCCGCGAGGCCACACCCGTGGGCGCCGGAACGCTGCTGGGGATCGGGCTCGCCACCGCGGCGGCGTCCGGGGTGGTGCCGCTGCTGCTGGGCGGCCAGGTATTCCAGACCGCCATCATTGAACTCTGGCTTCCGGTGTTCGGGGACATCAAGTTCGTCACATCCACCATCTTCGACATCGGCGTGTACATCGTGGTGATCGGCCTGGTGCTGGACGTGCTGCGCAGCCTGGGCTCCGAGATCGACGAACACTTCGAAGAGCAGCGAACTGCGCCTGCCGAGGACTCACCAGACGACGACGCCGATGCGACCGCCCTGATACAGGAACCCGTGGGCATCCCCGCCGAAACCACCGCGAAGGGCCAAGGATGAGCGTCAACCTGACCCTGCTGACCGTGATGGGTGCCCTGTATGCGTGCGGCATCTACCTGATCCTGGAACGCAGCCTCACCCGGGTGCTGCTCGGGCTGATGCTGCTGGCCAACGCCACCAACCTGCTGATCCTGGCCACCGGCGGCTATGCCGGCCTGGCACCCCTGTACAACAAGGACACCGGCGCGCAGGAGTACGCGGACCCCCTTCCGCAGGCTCTGATCCTCACATCGATCGTGATCTCCTTTGCCGTGACGGCCTTTATGCTCGGCATCATCTACCGCACGTGGGTCCTGGCCCGCCAGGATGAGATCCAGGACGACGTCGAGGACCTCCGCGTCGCCGAGACGCCCCGCTTCGACGCCGAGGACGATGCCCCCATCCCGGCCGAGACTTCCGAGTTTCCCCTGACCATGCTGGGCAGCGACGGGAGCACGGTCTCAGACCACTCCTCGACGCCGGACGGCCCGGAAGCCGCCGGGGGTTCCGTGACGGTCGGTGCCAAGACGATTCCTGCCGCGGATGCCGCCGCTGAAGAGCAACCCGGCTCGCAGAACGTAACCCCTGGTCCCGAAGGAGGTGTGAAGTGAACATTGCAAGCTTTGCCCCGCTCGCCGTCGTACTTCCCATCCTCGGTGCCGCCCTCACCTTCCTTTTGATCCGGCACTCCCGCGCCCAGCGCGCAGTGAGCATCGGCGTGCTGTCGGTGACGCTTCTGCTGGAGTGCCTGCTGCTGGCATCTGTGTGGGACGGCGGAACGGCCGCCGTGCATATCGGTGGCTGGCTGCCGCCGTGGGGCATCACGATGGTAGTGGACCAGTTCTCGTCGCTCATGCTCGTGGTGTCGTCCGCTGTCAGCCTCGCCGTGCTGGTCTACGCCACCGGGCAGGGCATGGCCGACGGCGACCAGGACGCGCCGGTATCGATCTTCCACCCCACCTACCTGATCCTGGTGGCCGGCGTCTCCAACGCCTTCCTGTCCGGGGACCTGTTCAACCTGTACGTCGGCTTCGAGATCCTGCTGACGGCAAGCTATGTGCTGATGACACTGGGCGGAACCGGCCCCCGCATCCGCGCCGGTGTCACCTACGTGGTGGTCTCCGTGGTGTCCTCGGTGCTGTTCCTGATCTCCATCGCCATGGTCTACGGCGCCACCGGAACCGTGAACATGGCCGACCTCGCCATCAAGCTCGCGGACCTGGACGAGGGCACCCAGACCCTGCTGCACGTTATGCTCCTGGTGGCCTTCGGCATCAAGGCGGCCGTATTCCCGCTTTCGTTCTGGCTGCCTGACTCCTACCCCACCGCGCCGGCGCCGGTCACCGCCGTGTTCGCTGGCCTGCTGACGAAAGTGGGCGTCTACGCGATGGTGCGCACGGAGACACTGCTTTTCCCCGGCGACAGCCTGAACACTCCGCTCATGGTGGCGGCGCTGCTGACCATGGTGGTGGGAATCCTTGGCGCCTTGGCCCAGAGCGACATTAAACGTTTGTTGTCCTTCACCCTGGTCAGCCACATCGGCTACATGGTGTTCGGCCTGGCGATGTCCTCGGTGGCCGGGCTGGGCGCCGCCGTGTTCTACGTTGCCCACCACATCACCATCCAGACCAGCCTTTTCCTGGTCACGGGCCTGATCGAACGCCGCGGCGGCAGCTCCTCCGTGGACCGGCTGGCAGGCCTGGCCAAGCTGTCACCCATCCTGGCCCTGCTGTTCTTCATCCCCGCCATGAACCTGGCCGGCATCCCACCGTTCTCCGGCTTCCTGGGCAAGGTGGGACTCATCCAGGCAGGCATCGAACTGGGCACGCCCCTGGCCTACGCCCTGGTGATCGGCGGCGTTGTCACCAGCCTCCTGACCCTGCTGGCCGTTGCGAGGGTCTGGAACCGCGCGTTCTGGCGCAAGCCCTCGGACGCTGAGCACCCGGATCCCGTCCTGCTCGCTGAGCCCGAGGATTCGGACACCGGCAGCCGGGCCGGCCGCAAAAACGTCACACTGCTGCCCCGCACCATGGTGGGCTCAACCCTGGGCCTGGTGGTCCTGGGGGTTTCCCTCACAGTCTTCGCCGGCCCGCTGTTCAAAGTTTCGGACCAGGCCGCCCACGAAATGCTGGACCGGTCCGCCTATATCCAGGCCGTACTCGGCGAGGACACCCAAGTTCCCCCGCTGGCACTGAAAAACGGAGGGGGCAAATGAGCCGCCGCCGGATCTCCCTGCGCCAGGAACTGCCCCTGCTGGTATGGCTGGTGATTGTCTGGGCAGCCCTGTGGCAGGACTTCAGCCCCGGCAACCTGCTCTTCGGCGCCTTGCTGGCCGTCCTCGTGGCCCGGATGTTCTACCTGCCGCCGGTGGAACTCAGCGGCCGCTTTAACATTCTTCACGCAGTGCCGTTTGCCCTGCGTTTCCTGGGCAGGGTGGCGGCAGCCAGCGTTGAGGTTATGTATCTGGCTGCTGTCCGCGGCCCGCGGGTGGTCAATGCCGTCGTCGCGGTGCCGTTGCGGAGCCACCAGGACCTGATGGTCACCGCTACCGGGCACGTGATCTCGCTGATCCCGGGCTCCCTGGTGGTGGAAGTGGACCGGTCAACGTCCACCCTGTACCTCCACGCGCTCAACGTCAGCAGCCCGGAAGAGGTCGCGAGCCTCCGCGAGGAGGTCCGCTCCATCGAAGCGGGCCTGATCAGGATCATGGGCACCCGCGACGAACTCGAAGCAATCCGGCAGGAGACCGCAGCATGATGCAGACCGTCCTGGCTGTCACGGCAGTCATTCTTTCGTTGGCAGCGGCAGGAGCCATCATCAGGATCTCCCGCGGCCCGTCGCTGCTGGACAGGGTGCTGGCCTCCGACGTCCTGCTCGCGATCCTCGGCGCGGCCCTGTGCATCGACATGGCCGTCAACCGGCACCTGAACAACCTGATGCTGCTCGTGGCGCTGTCCATCGTCGGCTTCATCGGGTCAGTGACGGTTGCGCGCTTCGTGGCCGACCGGCGGGAGCAAGCCAATGAGTCCTGAGGCCAGCGTGGTTGATAACGTCATCGATACCGTGTCCGCGGTTTTCCTGGTGCTGGGCGCCTTCATGTCGCTCGCCGCCGCCGTCGGGCTTCTCCGTTTCCCGGACCTGCTGAGCCGCATGCATGCGGCCACCAAGCCCCAGGTGCTAGGGCTGTTCCTGCTCCTGGCGGCCATCGGCCTGCAGCTGCGCACCTGGTGGGTGTGGCCAGTGCTGCTGGTGGCCTGGATTTTCCAGCTGCTGACTGTGCCGGTTTCGGCCCATATGGTGGGCCGCGCCGGTTACCGCACCAAACACCTGCACCGCGAGCTCCTCAGCTCCGATGAACTCGAAGCCGTGGTTCAGAAGACGGCCCAATCAGCCCGGGATGAGTCATCCAGGGATGAAGCGTCCGACGGCGGCCGGCGGGACTGAAGGTCAGTCGCCGGCGGCCTGCGCGCCAGGGTTAGGCGTTGCCAGGGTTAGACGATGTCCTGGGACTTGGCAAAGCGGGTGATGGCCCGCTGCGTGCCGCGGTTGGCAAGCACCTGGATGATGGTGCTGACCGAGGCCGAAATGAGCGCGAACGTCAGCGCCGAGCGCAGGGTGGTGGGAGTGTCTTCGTCCTTGCCGGTGGGGGGCTTCCGGCCGGTGGACTTTTCCCACACGGTATTGACCACCTTGGTGCCGACGAATCCGGCGCCGAGGCTGATAGCCGTGCCGAGCAGCTTGATGAACAGGTTCATTCGTAGAACTCCTTGTGAGCGGATCCGGGACTGTCTTTAGCCTAACCCGGCTGCATGGACTCCAGAATCTCCCGCAGGGCTTCCACCACAAGATCGTGGTCCAGCATCTGGGGCAGGCCCGAGACCGTCACCGTGGCCACGGCGCCCACGCCGGCGACGTAGACCGGGAAGCATCCGCCGTGGGCCGCGTAGACGGTTTCGTCGTACCAGCCGTGGTCCTCGATGCGGCCGCCGTGCAGCCTGCCGCGGAGGCCCACCAGCAATGACGGGATCTCGTATCTGGCGGCGGTGCGCTGCTTGGCCCGGATCCAGTGCTCGTTGTCGGGGGTGGCGCCGTCCAGGGCCACGTGGAACAGGACCTGCTCGCCCTTGGTGATGTCGATCGCGATGGGCAGCCGGCGCGATTTGCCGAGCTCCACCAGCAGCAGCCCCAGGTTGAGGGAATCATCCCTGGTGAAATGGGGAAACTGCAGCTCGCTGATCTCGCCCTCGATGCGGGTAATCAGGGCCTCCAGGAGCCCCGCCGGCTGAGGCACCGTCGCATCGGGATTGAACGCAGTCACAGTCGGGTTATTGGCAGTCATGGCCCACAATCTACTCCTCCCGCGGTGTAAACTTGACCACGCCCATCAGGGCAGATTTATTACGACAGGGGAGCGCCGCCGTCGGACATCACTGGCTTTGCCAGGGAACCGCAGGTGGGCGCTGAGAGTGCGGACAGCCGCAGACCCTCGAACCTGATCCGGTTAGTACCGGCGCAAGGGAGTCGAGTTCTCGAAGTGTCCGGCCAACGGCGGCAGCGCCGCACACCGGGGCACTTTCCCCTCCTGTTCCTCAGGAGGACCGAATGACAACTGCAGCAATCAAAAAGACCGGCAATACCTGGCGTGTTGTGGACATCGTGGTGGCGGCGCTCATCGCCATCACCGGCGGCGTGATCTTCTGGGCCTGGTCCCAGGGCGCCGGCATCGTTTCCGCCCCCATGAACGCCGTTTACCCCCCGCTGACCGGCCTGATCGCCGGCGGCTGGATGATCCCGGCCGTGCTGGGAATGCTCATCATCCGCAAACCCGGTGCGGCGCTCTTCTGCGAAGCGGTGGCCGCCACCGGCGAACTCATCATGGGCTCGCAGTACGGCGCCACGGTGCTGATCTCCGGAATCCTGCAGGGCCTGGGCGCTGAACTGGTGTTCTTCCTGCTGGTGTACGGCAACTTCCGGTTCAAGTCCTTCCTGCACCAGAAGTACAACCTCATCGCCGCGCTGCTGGCCGGTGCCGGGGCGGGCCTGTTCTGCGGCCTCAATGACTCCTTCCTCCCGTGGGGCTGGAACATCGCCTACGAGCCCGCCGACAAGCTCGCGTACATCGTGTTCTGCACCATCTCCGGCGCGGTGATTGCGGGCGCCTTGTCCTGGATCGCCACCCGCGGCCTGGCCAAAACCGGCGTGCTGAGCTCGTTCGCGTCCCGGAAGGCAGCGTCGGAGCCCGTCTTCAACTGATGACCGCTTCCAACGCCGGCACTTCCGGAGTGCGCCCCGCCGCGGTGTCCGCCCGGGGCTGGGGCTGGCGGCATGCCGGACGGTCCACCCCCGCCGTCCGCGGGCTCGACCTCGACATCGCTCCCGGCGAGCGGGTGCTGCTGCTGGGCCCGTCAGGCGCGGGCAAGTCAACGCTGCTGCACGCGCTCGCCGGGGTGCTGGGGGATGAAGGGGACGACGCCGACGAAACCGGTTCGCTGCTGATCGACGGAGTGGTGCCCCGCGGGCAGCGCGGCCGCTCGGGGCTGATGCAGCAGGATCCGGAAACGCAGGTGGTTTTGTCGCGCCTGGGTGACGACGTCGCCTTCGGTGCCGAGAACCTAGCCGTGCCGCGGGATGAGATCTGGCGGCGCGTCCATGAAGCGCTCGACGACGTCGGGCTGCGAAGTGCCGGCGCAGGGTTGAACGCCGGTGGCGGAGCCGGTCTTAATGCCGACGGCGGAGCCGGTTTGGGCGCCGACGGCGGGACTGGTGCCGCCGGGCTCTCGTTGGAGCACCCGACGTCGGCCCTGTCCGGCGGACAGAAGCAGCGCCTGGCGCTGGCTGGGATCCTCGCGATGCGGCCCGGGCTGATCCTGCTGGACGAGCCCACCGCGAACCTGGATCCAGCCGGCGTGCTGGAAGTCCGCGACGCCGTGGGCCGCTGCCTGGACAAAACCGGCGCCACACTCGTTGTGGTGGAGCACCGCGTGTCCGTCTGGAAGGACCTGGTGGACCGGATTGTGGTGCTGCAACCGGGCTCAGCAGGAGGTTCCGCAGCGGGCTCCGCTGGAGGTTCCGCCGGCACGTCCGCAGTCCTGCTGGACGGGCCGCCGGACCAGGTGCTGGCGGAGGCCCGGGAGATGCTGATCGGCGCGGGCGTCTGGGTGCCGGGGTATGTTCCGGCAACGCGCCGCCGCACGTCCGCAGGCTCCGGTGAACTGCTGCTGGCCGCCGAGGATCTGGCTGTCTCCCGGGAGCGTCCGCGGCGCCGCGGCTTCCGGACCATCCCGCCCGTGCCGGTACAGCAGGGCATCACGGCCCAGGTCCGTTCCGGCCACGCACTCACCGTCACGGGGCCCAACGGCGCCGGCAAGTCAACGTTCGCGCTGACCCTCGCCGGACTGCTGGCGCCGGTGGCGGGGAAGGTGTCCGCCGCCGTCGAGCTTTCCGAGGGGGCAGGGATCGACCCCTTCAAATGGAAGGCCAACCAGCTGATTTCCCGCATCGGAACCGTGTTCCAGGAACCCGAACACCAGTTCGTCACCGGCCGCGTGCTGGACGAACTGATGTTCGGTCCGCTGCACCTGGGCCATGGCGAGGAGCGGGTTGATGAACTGCTGGAACGGCTGCGCCTGACGCACCTGGTGGACGCCAATCCGTACACACTGTCCGGCGGCGAAAAGCGGCGCCTGTCGGTGGCCACCGTCCTCGCGGCACACCCGCGCGTGCTGGTGCTCGACGAGCCGACGTTCGGCCAGGACGCCAATACGTGGGCCGAGCTCGCATCGTTCCTCTCCGAACTGCTCGACGCCGGGACCTCCGTGGTTTCGGTGACCCACGACCAGGAATTCAGTGCGGTCCTGGGCGGGGCCGAACTGCGGCTCGGCCCGGCCGCACGCGGCGGCGCCCGCCAGGCAGCAGGTGCGGCATGAGGGATGCCCTGACCCTCCGTGGCAACCAGGCGCTGCTGACGCGCGCCAACCCGCTGGCCAAGTTCGCCGTCGTTTTCCTCATCACCCTGGTGCTGGCGCTCTCCATCGACTGGGTGTCGGCCTCGGTGGCGCTTGCGGCTGAGCTGGCGCTCTTTCCGCTGGCCGGCCTCACCCTGCGCCTGCTGTGGCAGCGCGGCTGGCCGCTCATGATCGCGGCCGCCTTGGGCGGCTGGAGCACGGCGATCGTCGCGGCGGACAGCGGCGCTGTACTGCTCGACGTCGGGATCTGGTCCATCAGCGAAGGTTCCCTGCAGCTGGGGATCGGTTTTATGCTCCGCGGCCTGGCGATAGCGCTGCCGGCGATCCTGCTGATGACCTGCACAGACCCCACTGACCTCGCCGATGCGCTGGCCCAGAAGGCCCGGCTGCCGCACCGGTTTGTCCTCGGCACGCTGGCCGCGATGCGGCTGGTGGGACTGATGGCCGAGGAATGGCAGACCATCGGCATGGCGCGGCGGGCCCGCGGGGTGGGCTCGCAGGGCAGCCCGCTGCAACGGCTGCGCGCCACCCTCGGGCAGAGTTTTGGGCTCCTGGTCCAAGCCATCCGCCGGGCGTCCCGGCTGGCCATCACCATGGAAGCGCGCGGTTTTGGCACCACGCAGCGGACGTGGGCCCGGGAATCCACATATTCGACGCTGGACGCCTGGGTGCTGGTGGGCGGCGTGCTGATCGCGGCGGCCGCAGTTGTTGCTGCAGCCGTATTGGGGACCTGGAACTTCGTCTGGCGGTAGCTGGCGTGCTCTGCGGGTAACCGCCTGGCGTGAATACCAGCACGACGCCGATCCGTCGCTGGAGCTGCGCACCGGAGGGTCCGACGTCGTCAGCTGGATTCCGCGCACGCGCGACGGCGCTGCGCTGGTGGATGAGGTCTGTGACGCGCTGACGCCGGACGTTGTTTCGGTGAGCGAGGACTACTTTTGGGTGGCCTGCGAGGCATCCAGCACGCGGGCTATCGTCAGGCACCTGCGCAAGGTTCTTGGCGTGGACAAGCAGCGGATCAACGCGTTGGGGTACTGGCGGGTGACGTAGGGCCTCACCGCGCGGTTTGTCGAATATCGCATGGGGCGGGTATTCTGGCCGCCATGCCGCGCATGGGACTTCGAAACACCACTTAATAGCTCACCTGTGATATTTTTTACCTATGATTCAGGAAACCGCCGAGCATATCGCCGCCACACTCAGGGACGCCAGGACTGAGAAGGGATGGACCCAGGGCCAACTCGCCGGCGCGCTGGGAACCAGCCAAAGCGCCGTCGCGCGGATGGAGCAGGGCAAGCAGAACCTGAGCCTGAAAATGATCCAGCGGCTTGAAATGATTCTCGACCGCAGCATCGTCAAAGTGGGCAAACCGCAGATGACGCACCTGCGGATCGAAGGCGGCCGCACGCTGTCCGGGGCAGTGGATGTCAACAGCAGCAAAAACGCCGGTGTGGCGCTGCTGTGCGCCAGCCTGATCAACCGCGGCACCACCGTCCTGCGCCGCCTCGCCCGGATCGAAGAGGTCAACCGGATTGTGGAGGTCCTGACCAGCATCGGCGTCGAATGCACGTGGCTCAACGACTCAGACCTCCAGCTCCGTCGCCCCGCCGTCCTGGACCTCGACGCCATGGATGTGGACGCCGCGCGCCGCACGCGCAGCGTGATCATGCTCCTGGGCCCGCTCCTGGACGAATCCGCGGAATACCGCCTGCCATATGCCGGCGGGTGCGACCTGGGCACGCGCACCGTTGAGCCGCACATGCAGGCGCTGCGCCAGTTCGGTCTCACAGTGGAAGCGACTGCCGGTTTCTACGCCGTGCAGGCTCCGCCGCCGGACACTCACGACCGCTCCTTTGTGCTGACGGAGCGCGGGGATACCGTGACCGAGAATGCGATCATGGCAGCGGCGCACCGCCGCGGCACCACAGTCATCCGCAACGCCAGCCCCAACTACATGGTCCAGGACCTCTGCTTCTACCTTGAGATGCTGGGCGTGAAGATCGACGGCGTGGGCACCACTACGCTGAAGATCACCGGGCTGCCGCTCATCGACGTCGACATTGAGTATTTCCCGTCCGAGGACCCCATTGAGGCCATGAGCCTCATCACCGCCGGCATCGTCACCAACTCAGAGGTGACTATCCGCCGCGTCCCCATCGAGTTCATGGAGATCGAGCTGGCCACGCTGGAGCAGATGGGCCAGCAGCTGGAGATTTCCGGCGAGTACGTGGCGCGCAACGGCCGCACACGGCTGGTGGATGTGACCACCAAGCCGTCCGAGCTGCGGGCCCCGGAGGACAAGATCCACCCCATGCCGTTCCCCGGCCTGAACATCGACAACCTGCCGTTCTTCGCGGTCATCGCCGCCAATGCCCATGGCCAGACCATGATCCACGACTGGGTCTACGAGAACCGGGCCATCTACCTCACCGAACTCAACCGGCTCGGCGCCCAGGTGCAGCTGCTGGACCCGCACCGGATCTACGTCAACGGCCCCACGAAGTGGCGGGCCGCCGAGGTGGGCTGCCCGCCGGCACTCCGCCCCGCTGCCTGCCTGCTGCTGGCCATGCTTGCGGCGCGGGGAGTCTCGGAGCTGCGGAACATCTACGTGATCGAGCGCGGCTACGAGGACCTGGCGGAACGGCTCAACACCATCGGCGCCAAGGTGGAGTACTTCCAGGACTAGCGCACGGCAGAATCCGCCGGCCCGCGGACTGCCACGTCCTTGCCCGTTGCCGCACAATATAAGCATGCGTACATTCGGCGTCGAGGAAGAGCTCCTGATCGTTGATCCGGACACGGGTGAGCCGCTTGCCCTCGCGGATGCGATGCTGTCCGGCCGGCGGATGGCCGCCGACGATGCCCCGGAACATCCCTTGGCGCTGGCAGCCAAGGAAATAACCGTTCACGACGACGGGACCGGCCTGACTGCCGAGCTGAAGCTTGAGCAGATCGAGACCCAGACCCGGCCCTGCCTCGAGTATGCAGAACTGCTACAGCAGATCCGGGCCGGCCGGCTGCTGGCGGACGAGGCGGCCATTAAGAACGGTGCCAGGGTCGCCGCGCTGGCCACGTCTCCGTTTGGCCTGGCGAGCCACACCACCCCGGACGCCCGCTATGCCCGGATGCTCGAACGCTTCGGCCTGACCGCGCAGGAGCAGCTGACCTGCGGCTTCCATGTCCACACGTTCATCGAATCCAAGGACGAGGGCGTGGCCGTGCTGGACAGGATCCGGGACAAGCTGGCAGTCCTCACGGCACTGAGCGCGAATTCGCCGTTCTGGAACGGGATGCCCACGGGATTCGAGAGCTACCGCACCCAGGCCTGGAATCGGTGGCCCATGTCCGGACCCTCGGCCATTTTCAGCACCTACTCCGCATACCGGAGGGTCGTAACGCGTCTGCTGGACAGTGGCGTGCTTCTGGATGAAGGCATGATCTACTTTGATGCCCGCCTGTCCCGGAACCATCCCACCGTTGAGGTCCGCGTGGCCGATGTCTGCCTCCGCGCCGAGGACGCGGCCCTCATTGCCGTCCTGGTCCGGGCCCTGGTGGAGTCGGCCAGCCGTGAATGGCGCGACGGCGTGGAACCGGCCCCGGTGCCCACGGTGCTGCTGCGGATGGCGGCCTGGCAGGCGAGCAGCAGTGGCCTGGTCGGCGAGCTGCTGGATTTTGGCACGTTCAGGCCGGCGCCCGCCGTCGACGTCGTCCGGTCTTTGGTGGATTATCTGGCGCCTGTCCTCGCCGAGCAGGACGAACTTTCCCTGGCACGGCAAGGTGTCGAGGACATCATTGCCCGCGGCACCGGCTCCACCGAACAGCGCAGGGTGCGGGACGCGGTGATGGAAAAATCAGCGCCCGACGACGGCGGGCTGGGGGCCGTAGTTGCCCACGCCGTGGGTGTCACCATGCGTGGCACCTCCGGGCTGCTGGAGGCGGACGAAGTCCCGGAGTTGCTGCGCGTGCGCCAGTCCTGACTTCCCGGGACCTTCGCGTCAAGAATCAAACGACTTCACGCACCGATCGCCAGGCGTATCCCCAGCGTGAGCATGACAGCGGCGACGAGTCCGTCCAGGATGCGCCACGACGAGGGCCGTGCAAAGAAGGGCCGAAGGGCCCGCGCGCCGAAACCCAGCGCGCTGAACCAGGCAATGCTGGCGGCGATGGCTCCGCCCCCGAACCACCACCGCAGATCCTGCGCCTGCTGGTTGGCCACCGATCCGAGCAGCAGCACGGTGTCCAGGTAGACGTGGGGATTGAGCCAGGTCAAGGCCAGCACCGTGCTGAGGGCGGCGCCGAGGCCGACGGCGGGTTGCCGCCCCGATGCCGTCAACGCCCCCGGACGAATCGCCCGGCGCGCGGCCATGACGCCGTAGCCCACCAGGAAGGCGGCTCCGGCAAACCGAACCACGTCCACGACCACGGGGCTCGACTGGAGCAGCGCCCCCACTCCGGCGATGCCTGCGGCGATGAGCAGCGCATCGGAGACGCTGCAGACCAGGACGACGGCGGCCACATGCTCGCCGCGGATGCCCTGCCGGAGCACAAAGGCGTTCTGGCTGCCGATGGCCACGATCAGGGCGAGGCCTGTGCCGAAACCCAGTGCGGCGGGGCCTAGAAATGCAGTCAGATCCATATCCTCCAACGTACGGGCCGGACTAGGATTACTCCAGCTAAATATTCTTATCTCTATTAAGGAAAGCTAATGAAGATGTTCCAGTTTGAGCAGCTCCGGACCTTCGCGGCAGTCGTGGACGAAGGCACCCTTGAGGCGGCGGCGCGGAGCCTGTACGTCACGCCGTCGGCCATTTCCCAACGGCTCAAGGCGATGGAGGACGCGGCCGGCCAGATCCTGCTGCAGCGCACCAACCCCGTCCGGCCCACAACAGCCGGGGAAGCCATCCTGCGGTTCGCCAGGCAGGTCCGGCAGCTCGAATGGGACGCCCAGCAGGAGCTCGGGGCGAACCAGGACCGGCCGACGGCGCCCATCCCCTTGGTGGTGAACGCGGACTCACTCTCCACCTGGTTCATGCCGGCGCTGGCAAGTCTTCCGCCGGACCTCGGCGCGTGCTTCGAACTCCGCCGGGAAGATGAACAGCATTCCACCCAGCTCCTCCGGACAGGATCGGTGATGGCCGCGGTAACCGCAACGCCGGAACCGGTCCAGGGCTGCAGTGTGGAACCGCTGGGTTCCTTGCGGTACCGCGCGGTGGCAAGCCCCGGGTACCTCCTGCGCTGGTGGCCCGACGGGCCGGAACTTGCTGCAGGAAGCCTGGCTCCGGTGGTGGACTTTGACCGCAAGGATGACCTGCAGGACGGGTTCTTCCGCAGGCTGACCGGCGCGGAAATGGCGGCACCGCGGCACTATGTGCCGTCGTCGGCCGAGTTCGCCCAAGCCATCCGGCTGGGACTGGGGTGGGGGCTCCTGCCGGATCAGCAGTGCCTGGCCGACATCCGGAACGGCGGCCTCGTGGAGCTGGCACCGGCCGATCCCGTGGACGTGTTGTTGTACTGGCAGCGGTGGAAGATCGACTCGCCGGTGCTCAACCAGCTCTCCGCGGCGGTCCGGGAGACGGCGGCCCGGCAGCTCCGCCAGCCAGGCGCCTGACCGAGCACAAAGCTAAGCGCGAACGTACAGTTGAGGCCCTACAAGCCTATAGAAACAGGGCCTCAACTGTACGTTCGCGCCACGCTAGCGCCAACCAGGACTAGATGTGCTTCAGGGCCTGCTCAAGGTCGCCGATGAGGTCGTCCACGTCCTCCAGGCCCACGGACAGCCGCACCACGCCGTCGCTGAGCCCGATGGCGGCACGGCCTTCGGGACCCATGGCACGGTGCGTGGTGGTGGCCGGGTGGGTGATGAGGGACTTGGCGTCGCCAAGGTTGTTGGAGATGTCGATGATCCGCAAGGCGTCCAGCAGCGCAAAGGCGGCTTCCTTGCCCGAGCGGCCACCCGTCGTCGCAAGTTCCAATGTGAGGACGGTGCCGCCGGCCTTCATCTGCTTGGCGGCGAGCTCGTACTGCGGGTGTGACTTGAGCAGCGGGTACTTGACCCAGCTGACGGCCGGCTGCTGTTCGAGCCATTCGGCCAGCCGCAGCGCGGACGCGGACGAGTGGTTCACGCGCAGCGCCATGGTCTCCAGGCCCTTGGTGAGCACCCAGGCGTTGAATGCGGAGAGCGCCGGGCCCGTGTGCCGCATGAGCTGCTTGACCGGGCCGTCGATGAATTCCTTCGTGCCCAGGATGGCGCCGCCCAGGACGCGTCCCTGGCCATCGATGTGCTTGGTGCCGGAGTACACAATCACGTCCGCGCCGAACTGGCCGCAGCGCTGCAGCAGCGGAGTGGCAAAGACATTGTCCACGACGACGGTGGCCCCGGCGGCGTGCGCGAGCTCGCTGACCGCGGCGATGTCCACGATTTCCTGCATCGGGTTGGACGGCGATTCGAAGAACACGGCGGTGGTGGGCTCCGACAGTGCGGCAGCCCACTGATCCAGGTCCGGGCCGTCAACAAACACGGTTTCCACGCCCCAGCGCGGCAGGATTTCGTTCAGGATCACAAAGCAGGAGCCGAACAGGGAACGCGCGGCAACCACCCTGTCCCCAGCCGCCAAGAGGGCACCCAGAGCGGTGAACACCGCTGACATGCCCGACGCCGTCGCGAAGCACGCCTCGGTGCCTTCGAGCAGGCGGAGGCGTTCCTGGAAGGTGGCCACGGACGGGTTGCCGTACCGGGAGTAGACGAAGCGTTCGTCCTCGCCGGTGAAGGCACGCTCGGCGGCGGCAGCGGACTCGTAGACGAAGCCCGAGTTCAGGAAGACCGGTTCGGTGGTTTCCTGGAAGTTGGTGCGGTCCAGCCCGCCTCGGACGGCCTGCGTCTCGGCGCTCCAGCCGGCGGCGTCTTCGTTGAAGGTCACTTGGCAATTCCAAGGTTGGTGGGCAGGCCGCGGTTCTTCCAGCCGTTGACGGTGCGCTCGCCGTACCGGTCCGGCTCGCCTTCGAAACCCTCCAGGACGTTGTAGGAGGTGAAACCGGCCTGCGTCGCGGCGACGGCGGCGGCGATGGAGCGCTGGCCCGAGCGGCAGAGGAACACCAGCTCCGTGCCGTCGTCCTCCGGCGCCTGCTGTGTCAGGTCAGTGATGAAATCCGGGTTGGGGATGCCGCCCGGGAACGTCCACGGAATGAACAGGGGATCGTTGTCCGTGGCCTTGGTATCGGGGATGCCGATGTGGGCCCATTCGCCCTCGGTGCGGACGTCCACCAGGATGGCGCCCAGCTCCAGTTTGGCCCAGGCTTCCTGCGGGGTGAGGTCTCCGGCGTAGCTCACGCGTGGCCCTCGCCGTCGAACTCGAGGTCTTCCACGGCGGTGGCGACGGCGGCATCCGCACTGGCGATCGCCGTCGGGAGGATCAGTGCCTGGGCAACAATCACGCCTCCGCCGTTGAACGTCGCGGCCGGGCTGCCGTGCAGGACATACCCTTCGGCCAGGGCAGTGGAAATCCGTTCACAGAAAGACCTGTCATCCGGCCCGGTGACAAGCCGGTACAACAGTTTCTCTTCAGGGGCGGGGGCGTCAGACACGACGGAACTCCTTCTTTCACGCTTGCAGCTCGAATTGGTCGATATGCCGAGTATTCACCTGAGGCACCCCGCCGCGAAAGGGAGGGTTGCCGACCGGCCAGTCAGGGCTTGGCGCCGGTTCTCATTACTCCCCAAAAACGTAACACCCGCCCCGCTCTGCCGCACGGCCGCCGTCGTCATGTTCCGTAACCAACGCGAATTTCCGTAACCCCGCCGTGCTTCCGTAACCCGGGCGCCGACGGGACAATCGGGTCATGGGGAAGATGCGGGGCCACTCACTGACGGGCGCCTGGGCACGGGTTTTGGCCGTGGGGCTGTGCGCCGTGCCGGTGCTCCTGGGCGCGACAGGCTGCCGGGACATTTTCGCTCCGCCGCCCTGCATGCCGCCGGAGTTTTCCATCTCGCCGGCCGCCGCGAAACCGGGTGACCAGGTCACCGTCAGCGCGCCGGACACCACCTGCGATGCCCGCTACGGCGCCGACGCGCGGGTCCAGGCGGAATTGCTGGATCCGTACGGCACCACCGTGCTGCAAGAGCTCGCTCCCATGACCGACGACGGCGGCTTCACTTTGGTGTTCACCGTCCCGGCTGGCATGGCACCCGGGACAGCCGGGGTCACGGCCTACCCCTATGGCGTGGACTGGTGCGACGACACCGGGGTGAACAACAGGGCGGGGGCCGGACCGCAGACCCTCGTCGGAGTCGCCTGTGCGCAGCGGCTCGTGCCGCTGTTGGTCCTGGGACCCGAGACTAAGCAGGGCTGAACCGGACCAAAGGCGGAGGCAGATAGAGTTTGCAGAGGCACCGGCCACCGTCTTTGAAGCAGCCGTTCTTGGGGGATTACACCAGTATGCCAACAGCCACCGCTCCGACCCGCAACGCCAGCCTTGCCGGCCCTGCCAAGCAGACACGGCTGCGGGCCGCCGTCGTGCTCCTGCTCACCGTCCTGCTGGCTGTCCTGGCGATGGGACTTACCGCCGGCACCGCCCGCGCTGCCAGCACAGCTCCGGAGCCGGGAAAGCCGCTGCTGGGCGCTGTCCTTGAATGGGGCGAGGATTCGGCGGCCAGCTTTGCCGAGCGGCTGGGAGCGACGCCGGCCCTGCTGGGCCATGACATTTCCATCCCCTTCCGTTCCTCGGAAACCACCGCTATCCGGCAGTTCCTGGACCAGGCTGCAGCCCTGGGCTCCCATGCCATGCTCACCGTCAAACCCACGGTTCCGCTGCAGCAGATCGACGACGCCGCCGCCCGGTCATTTGCCGCCGAGATCACCAGGATTTCCGCGGGTTTCCGGGGCCAGGTGCTGGTCCGCTTCGCCCCGGACATGAACGGGAGCTGGCTTGACTGGGGGCAACAGCCGGCCGCCTACCGGGCCGCCTTTAGGGCAGTGGCTGCGGAGTTCAAGGAAACGGACGACGCCGGCACCGTGATGGTGTGGGCACCCTTCCTGGGGCGGGACTACCCCTTTGACCGGAACCGCAATGCCCCCGCTGCCGGCAGCGAGGGCTTGGCCCTGTTGGACACGAACGGCGATGGCACCTGGGACGGCACCGACGGCGCCTACGCGCCTTACTATCCCGGGGACGACGCCGTGGAATGGGTAGGGCTGTCCGCCTACCACGACGACACCGCGGGCACGGCCGCCGTCAACACCGTGGCCGCCCCTGGGGAACTGGCAGGCATGCTGACCGGAGTGGGCAACGAGGACTTCTACGCCACCTACGTGGAGCAACGGGACAAGCCGTTCCTCCTGCAGACCGCGGCCTTCTACAGCCCCGCTGCCGGCGGCGCCGCGGAGGCCGACATCAAACGGGGCTGGTGGGACCAGACACTCGAAACTGCGACGTCCGGACAGTTCAGCAAGACCGCTGCCGTGGTTTGGGACGAACGGACCAGCACCAGGGACACCGGCGTAGCCAGCATCGACTGGACCATCACGGGAAACGCCGACGTGGCTGCAGCGGCACGCGCCCGGCTGGACGGGTCCGGCCTCGTCACGGGTCCGGTCGAGGGAATCGTCTCCGGCAAGGAGTATGCCCAGGCCAACACCCTGACGGGCGTGGCGGCCTGGAGCGTGGGCGCGGCCCTGCTCATCTTCCTTGTTGTCCTGTGGCAGGTCCCGCGGCGGGTGACCGCCGTGGCTGCCTGGGGTTACAACGACCCGTCAAACCGGGATGCCCGCGTGGACCTGCTGCGCGGGGCAGCCATCGTCTTTGTGGTGGTGAACCACCTGGGCCTGACGTCCCTGTTCCAGCTCCTGACCCAGGAAGCGGTGGGTTTCGTCTCGGGCGCGGAGCTGTTTGTGCTGTTCTCCGGACTGGTGGTGGGCATGGTCTATGGCCCACGGGTCAAGGACGACTTCGGCACGGTGGTTGACCTGACGTCACGGCGCGCGGGCAAGCTCTATGTCACCGCCCTGGTAGTGCTGGTGGGCATTTTCCTGGTTTCCCTGTTGCCCATCTTCCAGACGGATCCCCTCACCACCTACACCGACCAGGGAACAGGAGGGGCCGGCCATGCCGCGTCCGGCCGGACCTACAACCTCTATGCCGGCATGGAATCGCTTTTTCAGTTCCCCGTTCCGCCCCAGGTCCTGCCGGCCATCCTGCTCCTGCAGTTCGGGCCGTGGCAGTTCAATGTGATGGGCCTGTACGTTGTCCTCCTGCTGGTCAGCCCGCTGATCCTCGCCGCCCTGAACCGCGGCCGGGCGCTGTGGGTACTGGCGGCAACGCTGGGCGTCTACGCAGCGGGCGCGGCCACCCGGACCAGGCTGCTGCCTTCCCAGTTCGAGGATTCATTTCCGCTGCTGGTGTGGCAGGTGCTTTTTGTGATCGGCCTGGTGGCAGGTTTCCACCGGCGGAAAATCGTTGCATGGCTCTCGGCCCACACCTGGGCGGTGGCAGCCTGCTGCGGGGCCGCCATGGTTTTCGCGTTCCTGTCCTGGGGCAACCCTTATCTTGCCAACGGGTTTGACCTGCGGCTGGGCGTCATCCCGGATTCCCTGTACCGGGCCATGTATGACTCCTTCTTTGCCCGCACCTACCTGGCGCCGGGACGGCTGCTGAACGTCGTGGTCCTGGTGGTAGCGGCCTACGCTTTCCTCACGGCCTACTGGAAGCCCACCGAGCGTGCCTTCGGATGGTTTCTTATCCCGCTGGGCCGGGCCACGCTCTACGTCTTTGTTATCCACGTGGTCCTCATCGCCGTGGTTGCCAACATCCCGGCCCTGCAGCAGGGCGACATTCTCCTCAACACGGCTGCCTACGCTGTAATCCTGGGGCTCCTGTGGGTCATGGTCCGGACGCGCTTCCTGTTCAAGATCATCCCCACCTGACCTGGCACCACATGACCTGACCTGACCCCACCTGGTCTGGCGTGACGCCAGCTGGCTTGGCCCGCCGGGTTACCGGAGTTTCACTGGTCGTGCAGTTCGCGGGTCAGGAGTTCCTGGAGGGCCGTATTGGGTTCGGTGGGTTTGCCGGCGCCGCTCAGATAGAGCCCCATCCGGGCGCCGTGGTATTCCCAATAGGCGAAGCTCAGGTTGTTTTCTTCCAGGAGCGCCAGCATGTCGGTGACCCACTGGCCGCCGCCCTTGCCCTCCATCTGGAAGGCCTGCCGGACCAGGCCGAATTCCAGGACCGACATCGGCACGTTATTGTCCTTGCCGAACTGCACGTTCTTCGCCATCTCATGGGCCAGATAGGCCTTGTCGCGTGCCATGAATCCGTCGCCGGCGGCGCCAGGCGACTCGGCGTAAACATCGAGCTGGAGGCAGATCACGGGGAGAGCGCCGGTTGAGGGTGCAATATTCTCACCCCGCATTTGGCCCTGAATGCGGTACTTGTTACCGGGCACTACCTTGAACAGGTGTGCATCGTTGCTCCATCCCGCGATCGACCCGGTGCCCGCGGCGTCGCTGATTGAGAGGCCGCCGTTGTCCTGGTAGCCGGCCGCCTCCCGTGCGAACCCGGCCGGTGACGCCGGATCCCCGCCCACCTCCCATTCTTGCCAGTCCAGCGTCCCGGCGCTGTCCAGGCGGTCAGTGGCGATCTGCCGGATTTCGGTGCCGTCAGGGCTGTACTCCGTCACCGTGATCGCGTCGAAGTAGGCCTTTCCCCGCATGCCGCCCTGGGAAATGACCAACGGGGTGGCCGCTACCGCTTTGCTGTCGGTGATCGCGACGATGCCGCTGTCGTAGGTCCTCCAGTCCGACGTTCCAAGGGGCAGCGATGGACTGGTGACACGGCTTTCCGTCAGCTGCACCCTGTCCCCGGTCGGCAGGATCACGTTCGGATCAGGGTAGCGGCCGCCGTCCTTGATCGGTCCTTCAACCCAGGACGCGTACTGGTGGGTGTACTTGATGGGCTCGTAGAAATGGAAGTCGTACACAACGTTTTTGTCGTCGACCAGAAAATGCTGATTGATTCCGGCAGTGCCGTAGCGGCCATTGACCCCGTACACCCCGCCCACCACCAGCAGATGGTTCGAGTCCACTGACCGCACCACGGCCACCAGTTCCCGTGCAAAGTCCTGCCACTGCTGACCAGTCGCATCCGTTGTCACGGGCTGGTTGAGCAGATCGTAAGCGGCAACGGCAGGCTCATCCTTGTACCGGGTGGCGATTTCGCGCCACAGGTCGGCATTTTTTTGCCGCAGCGCCGGATCGGACCAGATATCGAAGTTGACGGCGTCCCCGGTGGGATCCAGCCAGAAGCCGCCGATCGGCGTATGCAGATCCAGGATCAGGCGCATTTTCTGTTGCCGCGCCCAGGCCACGTTCTGGTCCAGCCACTTCAAGAAGACCGTAGGGGAGTCGGCGTACCACTCACCGGCAAAGGCGAAGCGGATGGCATTGAAACCCATCTGCCTGGCGCGCCCGAAGTCTGCCTCCGAATGGTCGCGGGTGCTGAGGAGATCGGACCCATCGATGTTCTTGTGGTACAGGTTGGAGAAGTTCACGGCCTTCAGCCTCGTAGGCTCGCCGCCGAGAACCAGACCCGTACCCGCGGCGGTCACGAACTGCGGGGGAGATGGTGCTTTTGGCGCCGACTCGCCCTCTTTGGTCCCGTTCAGCGCGCACCCGGCAACAACCAGCAGCGGAACCAGCACCAGCAGGAGCGTCCACAGCCACCACGGCCGCCGGTGCCCGTTCGGCGGCCACCAACGACGGCGCGGTGTCCGTTCCGGTCCGTGCGGCTGAGTGACCCCGGGCATCGAGAGCTCCCTCGTTCGGCGGGTAGAGGGCCAGCCTATTAGCTCGCGCAGCGCCTGTCGTGGTCTTTTCCATAAAGATTCACGATTAGGTAGCCCCCCGTAAGCCCCTAGCCGCGGGCTTTGAGGATCAGGGCATCGCCCTGGCCGCCGCCGCCACACAGGGCAACCACGCCTGTCCCGCCGCCGCGCCGGTTCAGCGCCAGCGCCTGATGCAGGACCAGGCGGGCCCCCGATGCGCCCACCGGGTGGCCCAGGGCGATGGCGCCGCCGTCGGCGTTGATCCTGTCCGCGTTGATCCCCAGGTCTTTGGCGGACTGCAGTACAACCGACGCGAAGGCTTCGTTGATCTCGATCAGGTCCACGTCGTCAATGCTCAGCCCTTCAAGTTTCAGGGCCCGCTCAATGGCGCGCGACGGCTGGGAATGCAGGGACCCGTCCGGTCCGGCGGTCTGGCCGTGGCTCCCGATCTCCGCGATCCAGCTGAGGCCTGCCGCCTCCGCTGCTGACTTGCTGGCCACCACCACGGCGGCCGCGCCATCGGACAGTGGGGACGCAGAACCGGCGGTGATGGTGGCGGCCGGGTCCTTGGAGAAGGCTGGCTTCAGTGCCGCGAGCGTCTCGAGGGTGGTTTCGGCGCGGATGCCTTCGTCGGCAGCAATCACGACGGCGGGTCCCCGGCGCTGCGGGACCTCCACCGGAGCGATCTCTTCAGCCAGGATGCCGGCCTCCCGGGCGGCCTCGGCCCGCTGGTGGGAGAGGGCGGCGACGGCGTCCTGGTCCTCACGGCTGATGCCGAGGCGGGCGTTCCCGGCGTCGGTGGCGGACCCCATCAGTTCGCCGGAAACGGGGTCCTGCAGGCCGTCAAAGTTCAGGGCATCCAGCAGCGGCGCATCGCCGATCGCCACGCCGCTGCGAAGCCGGGGCAGCAGGTGCGGGGCGTTGGTCATGGACTCCTGGCCTGCCGCCACAATGAACTCAGCCTCTCCGGCGCGGATCATCCGGGCGGCATCGATCACGGCGGTCAGCCCGGACAGGCACAGTTTGTTGATGGTCACAGTGGGCACATCCCAGCCGATGCCGGCGGCAAGGCTGGCCTGCCGGGCGGGCCCCTGGCCCGCGCCCGCCTGGATGACCTGGCCCACGATGACGGCCTGGATCTGTTCCGGCGCCACCCCGGACCGTTCCAGTGCGTTCCGGATGGCGTGGGCACCCAGTTCGCTGGAGGTGAGCCCGGAGAGGCCGCCGCGGAACTTGCCGAAGGGGGTGCGTGCGCCGCCCAGGATGACGGGGATGTGAGCGTCGTTGCTCATGGGTGCCTTTCGATTGCGGATTCAGGAGTGCTTGGGGCCAGCTTAGGCGAACCCTGGGCGCCGCTGAGATGCCCCAGCCGCTGTGGATTCGGCTGCGGTGGGCTCAGCCGGGGAGGAGCAGCTGGTGGAGCAGGTGGTCCTGCCAGCGGCCGGCAATTTTCAGGTACTGCGGGGCTACGCCTATTTCCCGAAAGCCGGCGCGGCCGAGGATCTTGCGTGAGGGCTCATTGTGGAGCAGCGTTGCCGCCTGGATGCGGTGGAGGCCCAGTTCCGTCCGGGCATGGTCCGCGGCAAAGCGGACTGCCGCAGTCCCGATGCCCCGCCGGTTGAGGCTGGAATCGACCCAGTACCCGAGGTTGGCGTTGAGGAACGGCCCACGCACGATGCCTGTGAGCGTGACCGCGCCGAGGATGTAAGCGGGATCATGGTGGTCCACCAGCACCCACGGAACTTCCTGGCCAACGGCGTGCTGGGCGAGCTTGGCCCGGATGATGTCCAGTTGATGCCTGGGCGTGAAGAAGGCTTTGTCCCGCTCCGGTTCCCAATGCGCGAGGTGCTGGCGGTTTCGGAGGTAGGCCTCGCTCAGCCCGGCGGCGTCGTTACGCAGGAGCAGCCGGATTTGGACCCCGGGGACAAGGAGGGCCGGGGCATCGCTAAGCAAGAACTCTCCCGCGCTACTCGAAGGAAGCACGACGGCGGTCCGACAACCGGGTGTTCCAGACGTCCGGTTTGGTGACCTGGAAGCGGCGGCCCGTCAGCGCGAGCGGGGTTAGCCGGATGTAGTAGTCCTTGGGTCCGGGCTGCCAGGGCTCCAGGCGCAGGGCGTCGACGGCGTCCTTGTCTGCCTGGGCCTCGATCACTTTGGTGTCTCCGCGCACCACCACACTCCAGGCCATCTCCGTGTGGGGATCGTATCCATCGATCTCCAGCGCCGCTGGACGGTCCGCCTGGGCACCCCACAGTTTGGAGCCACCTGCGCTGCGGAAGACGATGCTCCTGCGGTCCAGCACGTAGTTGACCGGAAAGATCTCCGGATGCCCGTCCACTACAAGGGCCAGGCGCCCCAGGATGTCATCGGCCAGCAACTCCCAGCATTCGTCGAAGGTCAATGTGTTGGTTGGGTCCGTGTGAGAGTTCATGCACCAAACCATACGGACCTGCGCGACGGACCGACAGGGCCGTTCCGCCCGACGGTCGCCGGCGCGGGTTTGGGAAGGTTCAATTCAGTGCAGTTCAAGACGCTCCAGCAGCGCGTCCAGGATGGGAAGCTGGCCCTTGACCAGCTTGCCGCGGGCATCGGTTTCCGTCACCCACCGGGCATCGTCCACCTCGGGAAAGTCCTGGATAATGCCGGATCCTCTGGGCCACTCCAACGGAAACGTGTTGCTCACAATCCGTTCGGGCTCGAAATCAGACTCAGCGGCGAACACCGTAATGATCTTTCCCGAAGGTTGGCGGAAAGCCCCCAGCTCAAAATAGTCAACGGCTGGCGGCGGCGTGCCGATCTCTTCGGTGAATTCCCGAAGGGCGGCCAGCAGGGGTTCCTCGTCGGGAAGGTATTGGCCCTTGGGAACGGACCAGGACTGGGTCTGTTTGCGCGCCCAGAACGGTCCGCCCATGTGGGCTATCCATACATCCAGCCCGTCTGCGCCGCGCCGGTACAGCAGGATCCCTGCGCTGCGAACCGGCATAGCGTCAGGCCTCCCTGTTGAACGTCGGAAAACTGCTGGATCCCGGAAGACTGTTGAATCCCAGCAAACTACTGAATCCCGGCAAGCAATGTGTTGAGTTCCGCGGTCAGCTGCTTCTGTACAGCCGGGGTCCCCACCTCCTTGCCGTCAATGTGGTTCACCGGGGCGAGCAGCCTGATGCTGGAAATCAGCCATACGGCGTCGGCGTCCAGCAGGTCCTGCGGTTCCAGCGGACCATACCCGAGCTCCCAACCGGCCGCTTTGGCAGCCGCGAACAGGGCCCCCTGGGAGGTCCCGGGGAGGATCCCGCTGTCCAGCTGCGGGGTGATGAGCCGGCGCACCGTGCGGGTGCCGCCGGCGCCGTCGTCGGACGTTTCCAGATGTGCCAGCAGCACAGTGGACGTGGGGCCTTCCAGGACCCGGCCGTCCGAGGACGTGAAGATGACGTCGTCGGCGCCTTGTTTGTGGGCGTACCGCAGGGCGGCCATGTTCGTGGCGTAGGACAGGGTCTTGGCGCCAAGCAGCAGCCACGGGGCGCGCTCAGCCACGTCGCTGTCGTAGCCGCGATCCAGGAGGATGACGTCGATCCCGGTTTCGCGCTGCCGGCGGCCGAGGGCGCCCACCGGGGAGACTTGAACCCAGCAGGTAGGGGACTCCGCACCTTCCGGGCCACGGGTGACCACGAGTTTCACCACCACTTCGTCCTCGGCCGGCGAGGCAGCGGGGTGCTGGTTACGGTGCTCCGCGACGCCCGTTCCGATGGCCGCCCGCCACGTATCCTGCTCAGGGATCAGCAGGTCAAGGGCCTGGGCCGACCCCCTCAGCCGGTCCAGATGCGACTGCAGCTTCCGGACTGCGCCGCCCACCGCGAGCATGGATTCGAACACGCCATCGCCGCGGGTGGCGCCCTGGTCCGTGGCCATCAGCTGGGGCTTGGAAGAGTCGGCCAGCCGGCCGTCCGGGAACGCGGGGTCAAGGAAAACGAGCACCACGGGCGCAGGAGAAGTCATGGCTCCAGCTTAGTAGGGCCCGCCGCGGCTAAGCTGTGGTCATTGCCCCGCCGGAACAGGTCCGCGGGTGCACGCAACCCGGGGGTATTCCAGTGCTGTGGCCAGTTTCGCTTGTGGATACCGCGCCGACGTGGCTGGTGGTGGTGCTCAGCATCGCAGACCTGGTGATCCGGGTTCTGGCCGTCGGCATCATCCCCGGCAACAGGCGCCCCACCACGGCCATGGCCTGGCTGCTGGGCATCTTCTTTATACCGTTCCTGGGCCTGGTCCTTTTCCTGCTGTTCGGAAACTTCAAGCTCTCCAGCCGCCGCCGCCAGCAGCAGGAGATCATCAACACACGGGTGCGGTCCGGCATCTCCGCGCTCGCCGACGTCGTCAGTGAATACACAGGGCCTGAATGGGTGAAGTCCGCTGGAGAGCTGAACAAGCGGCTCGGCTCCCTCCCCATGGTGGACGGCAATTCAGTGGACCTCATTCCCGGGTATCCGGACTCGATCCTGGCCATGACCGAGGCTGTGCGCAAAGCCAAGAAGTTTGTTAACGCCGAGTTCTACATCATGAGCACGGACCACATCACCAATGACCTGCTGACCGCCCTCGAGGAAGCGGCCGAGCGCGGAGTGGAAGTCAGGGTGCTGTTCGACCACATCGGCACACTCCGGGTCAAGGGGTACGGGAACTTGCTCAAGCGGTTGCGGGCCGGCAAGATCCAGTGGAAGCGCATGCTCCCCCTGCTGCCCACCCACGGCCAGTGGCGGCGCCCGGACCTCCGCAACCACCGCAAGATCATGGTGATCGACGGCGAACTCGCCTTCACAGGCTCGCAGAACCTGATCGAGCCCTCCTACAACAACCCGAAACACCGCAAAGCCGGCCGCGAATGGGTGGAGCTGATGGCCTGCCTCCGCGGACCGATCGTCACCACTCTCAACGTTGTGTTCGCCACGGACTGGCTGAGCGAAACCGACGAGTCCCTGGAACACCAGCTGCAACTCCCGGCCAACCCCGAACCGGGCAACGTCACGGCCCAGGTGGTGCCCAGCGGTCCCGGGTTCATCACGGAAAACAACCTGCGCCTCTTCAACACCCTGATCTACTCCGCGCAGCACCGGATCTCCATCTGCAGCCCGTATTTCGTGCCCGATGACTCCCTGCTCTACGCCATCACCACCGCCGCCCAGCGGGGCGTGGACGTGGAGCTGTTCGTCTCCGAAAAGGGTGACCAGTTCCTGGTCCACCACGCCCAGCGCTCCTATTACGAGGCACTGCTGGAGGCCGGCGTCCGGATCTACCTCTACAAGGCACCCTTTGTACTCCATGCCAAGCACTTCACCATCGATGACGAAGTGGCCGTGCTGGGCTCCAGCAACATGGACATGCGATCCTTCTCGCTGAACATGGAGGTCTCGGTGATGCTGCTCGGCGCGGAAATCGTCAACAACATGCGCGCGGTGGAAGACACATACCGCGACATTTCGAAGGAGCTCAAGCTCGAGGACTGGGTCCAGCGACCCCTCGCGGCCCGGTACATCGACAACGTGGCCCGGCTGACGGCTACCGTCCAGTAAGCCTGCAAATCGCGGCGCGTTCAGCTGATTGCGCACATGGCTCCGACCAGCGCCAACCGATCTTGACCAAAGATTGAGCCGTTCCGGGCTGGAGTGCCGCAGGAAGGGCGACTAGTCTGGGAATACTGGTTCATGAATCTGGCCCAGACCATCAGCGAACGTATCCTGCCTGTCTGTCGACAGCGCCGCGGGGAGCTGACAGATATGCCACAGACCAAAACAGCGCGGTTCTGGTTTCGGATGACCATAATGTCCTTCGTCCTGCTTGCCGCCGTCACCCTCGTCCAGGTTTCCGCTTTTGCTGTGGACCTCGATAGAACATGTGAGGCCGCTGGCCAGCCGCTGGACTTCAACTACCGCCTTCGACATGCGACCGACGGGACCCTGGCCTTTCCGCTGCACAACAGATGTAACCACCTGTATGACACGGTTCCGGAATGGGTCAATCCTGTCCTGACCATCCTCGCAGCAGCGCTGGCCATCGCCCTGACCGGGGCGCTGGTCACCTACGGAGCCAAGCCGGTGCCGTCATCGGGCCTGCCTAGCCGCCAGGAAAGTCCGCACCCAGCGCGGAAAGCACACCGTGCGCCTTCACGCGGATTTCGTCGTACTCCTCGTCAGGTACCGAGTCGGCAGTGATGGCGCCGCCGATGCCGAGGGTGAGAGCCGCCGTCGCCCCTTGGCCGCCGCTGCCACCGGCCTCCGCGGTGGTGACCAAAGTACGGATCGCCACCGCCAGGTCCGTGGCCCCGTTGAGCGAAAAATAGCCGATCGCGCCGGAATACAGGCCCCGCGGGCCTTCCTCCAGCCGGTCCAGGATCGCCATGGTGCTGATCTTCGGGGCGCCGGTCATGGAGCCGGCAGGGAAACATGCGGCCACCGCCTCGGCCCGCGGCGAGCCGGGCAGGAGCCGCGCGTCGATGGTGCTGACCATCTGGTGCACGGTGGCGTAGCTTTCGATCTCGCACAGCCTGCTGACTGTCACCGATCCGGGCTCAGCGAAATGGCTGAGGTCGTTCCTCAGCAGGTCCACAATCATGATGTTTTCCGCGCGGTCCTTCAGCGAGGCCGCCAGGTCCTCCCGCAACTGCCTGTCTCGCTCCGGATCAGCACCCCGGCGGCGGGTGCCCTTTATCGGTTCGGCCCGCATGCCGCCGTCGGACGTTATCCTCAGGAACCGCTCCGGCGACGTACTGGCCACCGTCAGCCCGCCGAACCGAAGGTAGCTGGCGAACGGCGCGGGGTTCTTCCGCCGCAGCGCGAGGTACGTTGGCCAAGGGGCCGCCGCGGCGGCGGGCAGCCGGGCCGTCAGCGTGGTGGTCAGGCACACCTCGTACGAGTTACCCTCATGGATTTCGTGCTGGGCGGCCGCGATTTTAGCCAGGTAGGAGGGCTCCGTGTCGCGGCTGCTGAACGCGGGCACAATGGGATGTACGACGCCGTTGCTGCCGCCGGCGTGCGTAGTTCGGGCACCTGATTCCGGCGTACTCCCGGCGACGGCGATGGCGACGGCAGCGCGGGCGTCGGCCACCCAGCTGTCGGCGTCGGGCGCTTCCAGGGCCAGGAGCCAGGCCGTTCCTTCAGCGTGGTCCAGAACGACGGCGCGGCCCGCGAAGATCAGGGCCGCATCCGGAGTCGGCGCCGCTACGTCCGTCCCGCCGGTTTCGCGCTTGAGCTCATAGCCCAGGCAGCCCAGCCAGCCCAGGGTGAAGTCGCCCGGGTAGCCGTCCGGTGTGCGGACTGCACGGCGTCCCCACACGGTGTCCAGCCAGCGGAAGAACGGTCCCGGGACACGTACCGTGGCGGAGCCTGCCGTGATGACGCTTTCGCCGGACCGGTGCGTGACCGCCTGGCCGAAGGTCCCGCCGTCGTCCGCAAGGATGCTGAAGCGGCTGCGCTCGGTGTTGGCGATGCCCGTGTTTGCGATGTCTGAGTTGGCGATGCCTGCATTGGAGGAGTCCAGCCAGACGGCGTTCGCTGAGCCGCCGTAGAGGTTCTCGAAGAGGGCGGCGGCGTCAGGCCTGGCGTCCAGCCGTTCTGCACGCAGCCTGAGGCCGCGGCGGGCGGCAAGCTCGGGAACTAGCGCCGGTCCGAGGGCGGGCAGGTACGCGAGGGCCTGCATGACGTCGGTGGTGGCGGAACCATCGGCATTGTTGAGTACGCGGATATCGGCTTGCTGGGGGACGTCGTCGGCGGCGAGCCACGCGTCTTCCTGCTCAGCCCATTGGTCCCAAAACGGCTCATATGTCCCGCCGTCGCGCTCCAAGGCCCGCTTCCGGCGGATGTCGTCCGGCGAGTCGGCCCAGATGACAGCGCTTAGCAGAGGCCGGGCGTTGGCGGCGGCCGCCCCCACTCCCTCAATGATCACGATCTCGGCGGGCAGCGTGACCCGGGTGTCGCCGTCGTAATGCGTGTCCCAGTCCCAGCTGGTCCAGCTGGCGGGCTCGGCGCGGCTCAAGGGCGTGAGTACGGTGGAAACGTAGCGCTCGATGCCCGCAGTGAGGCCGTTCCAGCCCGGGTAGATGTCCTCCAGGTGGAACAGCGAGACTTTGTGATGGTTCCGCAGCTGGGCGGCGAGCTCGATGGCCAGCGTGGTTTTCCCTGCGCCGGATCGCCCGTCAATGGCGATGATCACAGGTGCGGGGGTCATGAAATAGAGCGTACCTGCTGCTGCATCAGTTGCTGACGTGGCGCCGCCTTGCCGAGGACCGTGCGGACATACGGCCGCACTGCCGCAAGGCAGCCCTCGCTAGTCGTCCCGCAGCGGGCGTCGGGCCAGCCAGGCTGCCACGATCGCACCGGAGATGTTGTGCCAGAGCGAGAATACGGCGGACGGCAATGCGGCCAGCGGGGTGAAATGCGCGGTGGCCAGCGTGGCGGCCAGGCCCGAGTTCTGCATGCCGACTTCGAAGGCGAGCGCCCTGCGTGCCTTATCGTCCAGCCGGCCCAGTTTGCCGGCCAGGTAGCCCAACCCCAGGCCAAAGCCGTTGTGGAGGACCACTGCGAGGAAGACAATGCCGCCCGCGGCCACGATTTTGGAGGCGCTGCCAGCCACAACAATCGCAACAATGAAGGAGATGACGACGGCGGATGCCCAGGGCAGCGCCGGCAGCAGCTTGGCGATGAGGTTCTTGAAGAACAGCCGCGCCAGCAACCCGGCGATGACGGGCAGGAGCACTGTCTTGAGGATGTCCAGAACCATGCTCCCGGCGTCGATTTCCAGGAAGGAACCGGCCAGGAACAGGACCAGCAGCGGCGTAACCACCGGGGCGATCAGGGTGGATACCGAGGCCACGGCTACGGACAGGGCCACGTCCCCCTTGGCCAGGAAGGCCATCACGTTGGAGGCTGTGCCGGACGGGGCGCAGCCCACCAGGATCAGGCCTACGGCAAGCTCGGGCGAAAGGTGGAGCGCCACGGCTATCAGCCAGCCCGCGCCCGGCATGATCACGTAGTGCGCCACAATCCCCAGAACCACTGCCCAGGGGCGCTTGACCACCGAGGCGAAGTCCGGCGGGGTCAGGGTCAGGCCCATGCAGAACATGATGATGCCCAGCAGGTACGGGACGCTGGGCCCCAGCGGCTGGAACGCGGCCGGCGCAAGGAAGCCGGCGACGCCCGCCACGATCACGAGTACCGGGAAGATCGTGACGGCAAGCCGCGCGATTTTCGCTTCGGCGGCCAGCGCCGGGTTTGCGGGTACTGGGGCGTGATCAGTGCCGGGTTCTGTCGATTTGGGGGATTTGGTTGCCTCAAGCATTCATCGATCGTGACATTGATGTCCGGCAGGTGGCCACTTCATGACCATGGGCCGGGCAAAAATGTCAGACATGTGTGGCCGGTATGGCGTGCTGCGTGATCCGGCCTGGGTGGTCGGGCCTGCTTGGTCAGGCCTGCTTGGTCAGGCCCCAGTGATCAGCGCTAGTGGATCAGCGCGAGGAGAATGCCCACCGCCACAAAGAGCACCCCGAAAATGCGGCTAAGGATCTTCTGACCGCGGGCGTTGTGCGTGAAGCGCTGGAAGGATTTGGCGGCAAAGGCGAAGAAGAACCACATGACCAGGATGTCGATCACCACCACGGTGGCCGTGAGCACAAGGTACTGCGGCAGGAGCGGCTGTTCCGGGCGGATGAACTGTGGCATAAACGCGAGGAAGAAAACGATGGCCTTCGGGTTGAGCAGGTTGACCCAGAGCCCGCGCCGGAACATTGACCAGGCGGGCTCGTTCCCGAGGGCGGCGGCCTGTTCCTGGTCCAGTTCCGGTTTGCTCAAGAACTGCCGGATGCCCAGGTACACCAGGTAGGCGGCCCCGGCGTAACGGATCACGTTAAAGGCCACCGGCGAGCTTGCCACCAGCACGCCGACGCCCAACGCCACGATCACCACGTGGACAACCAAGGCTGCCTGCTGGCCAAGGATGCCCCAGATGGAGCGACGGAACCCTGACGTCAGTGAGTTGCTCATGGTGTTGATGGCACCGGCGCCCGGCGTGAAGCTGATCAGGGCACCGGCGCCCGCAAGGGCGAGCCAAAGGGAGAATTGCACCTGCCAAGTTTAGTGCCATCAGCACCACAAGAGTGCCGCTCCTACTGCAGGGCTGCAGCCCTCACTACAGGAATGCAGCCGTCACCACAGGGTGGTCACCGGCTCGAAAGCGTGAAGGTCCTGATCTGCCGTCACCAGCGTCAGCCCTTCCACCATGGCCTGCGCGGCCAGGATCCGGTCAAAGGGGTCCTTGTGTTCCCAGTCCAGCTGGCCGGCGGCCAACGCATGCGGTGCTGAGATGGCCAGCTCAGAGGCATAGAGGTGGGCCACCTGCCGTCCGAAGCTTGCCACTATCGCTGCCCCCGCCGGCAGCTTGCCTTGATGGTGTTTGTAGGACAGCTCGAATGCGGTCATGGGCGACACGTAGACCGAGTTCTCGAGCTTGGTGATGGCGTTCCTGGCCTTGGCGGACAGCTTCTTGGGTTCGGCGATGGCCCACAGGAAAACATGGGTGTCCAGGAGCAGGCGCATCAATGGTCGCCGCTCACTTCACCCATTTCCTCGTCGGTCCACGGTTCGTAGAACCCGTCAGGGATCTGGAGGGGCGCCAGGAAGCCCAGTTCGCGTTTGTGGGGGCGCTCAATTTTCACCAACCGGGCCACCGGGCGGCCTGCCTTGGCAATGACCACATCCTCGCCGTTTTCCACCAGGTTCAACAGCTCTGACAGGCGGGTCTTTGCCTCTTGGACGTTGTATTGCCCCATGTTGACCAAGTCTAGTTGGTCAACCTCAGCCGTGTAAGGCTCAGCCCAGTATTCGTTCTCTCCGTAATGGCTCATATTCCGACGCTATGGCCGCCAGGGCGGATCGGATAGGCGCTGTTGTGGCTATGTGGAAATCAAGCCTGTGGAAATTGCGCCTATGGAAATCATGCCCGGGCGATGACCTCACCGTTCGGGATCAGGAACCAGCCGTCGTCGGTGGATCCCCAGCGGTGCCAGCCCGCCGAAATCCGGGCCAGGTCCGCTGGATTTGCGAAGCCGTACTCCAACGCCTGCTCCGCGAAGGCCGAGTGCAGCACCCGTTCGCCCCAGACTCGGGCCTGCCATCTCCGCTGTTGCCCGGTGGCATACAGCCAGTTGCTGCTGGTGGGCGCCACGTCGCCGAAGCCTGCGGACTGGACCCAGGACACGAGCCTGCGGCCCGCGTCGGGCTCGGCCCCGTTGCGGCGGGCGATCCGCTGGTACAGGTCCATCCATTCGTCCAGCTCAGGGATGGCGGGGTACCAGCTCATGCCGTGGAAATCGGCGTCGCGCACTGCCACAATGCCGCCCGGCTTCGCTACCCGGCGCATCTCGCGCAACGCCTCCACCGGGTCTGTCAGGTGCTGGAGCACCTGGTGGGCATGGACGACGTCGAACGTTTCGTCCTCGAAGTCGAGGTCGTAGATGTTGCCGGCCAGGAACTCCGCATTGGCCGCGCCGCGCTCGGCGGCCAGTGCCGTGGCCTGGGCGATGATGTCCGGCGACCGGTCCAGGCCGGTGACCTTTCCGGGCGAGACCAGCCCCGCGAAGTCGCAGGTGATGCTCCCCGGGCCGCAGCCGACGTCGAGCACTGAAACCCCGGGCGTGAGGTGGGGTATAACAAAGGCGGCGGAGTTCTCCGCGGTCCTGGAGGCGTGGGCGCGGACCACCGACTCGTGGTGGCCGTGCGTGTACACGTCGTCGTCAGGCTGCTGCGTACTCATAATGAAACGCTACCCCTCCGCAGTGGAAAACGGACGGAACCTTCCTACTTGGACGGGGCGGGCGCGGCCGGGCCGCCGTCGGATGCTTCCGCGCGGGCCGCGACCGTGGCGTCCACCATGGCTGTCATGAACCGGGTGACGAGCTCCAGTTCGGTGGGGGAGAAGTCCGCCATGGCGGTACCCATGTGGCGTGAAAGCGGCAGGAACATGGCGCTGCCGTCCTGGAACGCCTTGGGTGTCATGCGGAGCTGGACCTGCCGTCGGTCCGGGCCCAGGCGTTCCCTGACCACATGCCCTGAATTATCCAGCCGGTCGATGAGGGCGGTGGTGGCGGGCGAGCTGAGGTTGAGTTCCTTGCGCAGGATGCCCGGCGTGACCACCTGGCCCTTAGCGGTGTGCCGCATGATCACGGCGAGCGCGTTGAGGTCCGTGCGGTGCATATCGTTGCGGCCGCCGGCGGTGTCCACGTAGCGGTTGGCCTCCAGCGTGAAGTCCTGCAGCAGGCGGACCAGGGCAAAGGGTGCGGAGTCCGGTGGGCGCTGAAATGCTTCGTCCGTCATGTCGGTCCCGCCTCCGCTCGCTTGCCTGGTGCTCGGGCTAGCTGGTGCCCGTGATCGTGTCTGGTGCCCTGAGGGATATTACTGCAGCGACGCCAGATGCCTGGTTTCAGCAGGAAATCCATAGTATTTATCTCCGAAGTATTTATCTCCATAGTGGAGATACTCTAGGATGGAGTAAAGTCTACCGCGTCCATCCCAAGCGAAGCAGGAATCATGAAATCCAGTCCCCAACACAGCGCGAGGGTTCCGTTTTGGCTTCGCTGGCTCCTTCCCGTTTCGTTGGTGCTCACGTGGCTGGCCATCGCCGGGGTGGGAGGACCCACATTCGGCCGGCTCGACGAGGTCTCCTCGAATGACCAGGCTTCCTTCCTGCCGGCCAGTGCCGAAGCCACCGAGGCGCAGGACTGGCAGGCGAAGTTCCGGGATTCAGACGAAGTCCCGGCCGTCATCGTTATCGAAAACGACGCCGACATCAGCCCCGCCGAGCTTGGCGACCTGGCAGCCCTGAAGGCCGGGCTGGAGGGCCTGGAACTGGGCAGTGCCGTGATCGGACCCATCCCGTCCGAGGACGGCAAAGCGGTCCAGTTCATCGCCCCGATCGGGTCCGCCGGCGAGCTGAAGGAATCCGTCCAGGAATTGCGGAACTTCCTGGCGGAGTCCGCGCCTGAAGGCATGCAGACCTTCGTCACCGGCCCTGCCGGACTGACGGCAGACCTGGTCAGCGCCTTCGCCGGCATCGACGGCATCCTGCTCCTGGTGGCACTCGGTGCGGTCTTCCTGATCCTGCTGACCGTCTACCGTTCACTCCTCCTGCCCATCGCGGTGCTGCTCACCTCCGTCTTTGCGTTGTGCGCCGCCATCCTGCTGGTGTTCGGCATGGCCAAGCTCGGCTGGATCCAGCTGAGCGGCCAGAGCCAGGGCATCCTGTCCATCCTGGTGATCGGCGCGGCCACGGACTATGCCCTGCTGTACGTGGCGCGGTTCCGTGAAGCCCTAACCCACACGCGCAACCGGACCGCAGCCGTGCTGACCGCGTGGAAGGTTTCGTTCGAACCGATCCTGGCCTCCGGCGCCACTGTCATCATCGCCTTGCTCTGCCTGCTGTTCTCCGACCTGAACTCCAATAAGGCCTTGGGCCCCGTTGCTGCGGCGGGCATTCTTTGCTCGCTGTTCGCCGCGCTGACCCTCCTGCCCGCACTGATGGCGCTTCTCGGCCGGGCCGCGTTCTGGCCGTTCCGTCCCAAGCTGGTTCCGGCGGGCGAGCGTGAACCCGAGCTGGTCACGGGTCTGGAAGGGCAGAAGGGCATCTGGCGGGCCACCGGTTCGCTGGTTTCCCGCCGTCCGCGCACGGTCTGGGTGGCCTCGGTCCTCCTCCTGCTGGTGGCTTCGGCCGGCGTTTTGCAGCTGAAGGCCAACGGAGTGCCGCAGACCGACGTCATCCTCACCGCGTCCAATGCGGTGGACGGCCAGGACGCGCTGGCGCGGCATTTCGACGCCGGCAGCGGCAGCCCCGCCGTCGTCATTGCGGATGAAAGCAAAGCCGAACAAGTGCTGGCAAAGGTCAAAGCGGCCGACGGCGTGGGGGACGCGTACCTCCTGGCTGAAGGCAGTGTGCCGATCACCGGCGCCCCCGGCGCTCCCAGCGCGCCGGACGTCCACGACGGCAAGGTTTTGATCAACGCCACGCTCAACTACGCCGCGGATTCCACTGAGGCGGAAGGTGTGGTCAAGGCGCTGCGCGAGGAAATAAAAACGGTCGATGCCGGGGCCTTGGTAGGCGGCGTGACCGCCACTGCCCTGGACACCAACACCACTGCCCAGCGCGACCTGGTGATCATCATCCCCATCGTGCTGGCGGTCATCCTGCTCATCCTGATGCTGCTGCTTCGCTCCGTGGTGGCGCCGGTCCTGCTGGTGCTTTCGGTGGTGCTGTCATATGGGGCGGCGATGGGCGTCTCGGCCCTGGTCTTCAACCACCTGCTGGGCTTCCCCGGCGCTGACGCCACTGTGCCGCTGTTCGGGTTTGTTTTCCTGGTTGCCCTGGGCGTGGACTACAACATCTTCCTGATGAGCCGGGTGCGGGAGGAGTCGCTGAAGCACGGGACCCGGCCGGGCATCTTGCGCGGACTCGGCGTGACCGGCGGCGTGATCACGTCTGCCGGTGTGGTGCTCGCCGCCACGTTCGCCGCGCTGGGCGTCATTCCCATCATGTTCCTGGTGCAGCTCGCCTTCATTGTGGCGTTCGGCGTACTGCTGGACACCGTGCTGGTGCGCTCGCTGCTGGTCCCCGCGCTGGCGTACGACATCGGCCCGCGCATCTGGTGGCCCGGAAAGCTGGGGCGGCCGGAGCTGGATGCCTCCGCGCTGCGGGACGACGAAGCCCGTCAACCCGAGTCAGAGAGTGCCGGCCGCCGCTAGGGCGGCCTAGGATTGCGCGCGCCACCAGGCCACTGTGGCCGCGGCCGCCTCGGGCAGGGGCGTCGGCCGCAGGCCAAGCGCGGCCTCGCTGGCGGCGGAGTCCATCACAAACGGCTGCTCAAACTGGTAGAGCATTTCCGCCAGTTCCCGCATGTCCTTCGAGAACACACCCATGGCCCGGAGCGCCCAGCCGGGTATGGCCCCCATTTTCGGCGCCTGTACTTCGCCGGCCTCGGTGAACGCTGTGGCCAGCTGCCGCTGTGTGACTGCCGGACCCGTGGGCGAGTGCCACACCTTGTTCCACAGCGACGGCGTTTCCGCCGCATGGATCATCGCCGCGGCCAGGTCCGGGACGTACGTGAACGAATGGGGCTGGTCGGTGCTGCCGATGACCCACAATTTTTTACCGGCCAACACTGTGGGGACCACACGCTCGCCGCCATGTGAGGTCCGCACCCGTGGGCCAAAGAAATCGCCGGCAACTACGCTGACGGTGTTGGCAGGGGAGGCGTCCCGTGCCGCCAGGAGCTTGGTCCGAACACCCCGTTTGCCGCCCTCGGCAGTCCGCGGACCCGCCTCTTTCATCGGTCGCTGCGGCTCGCTGTACGAGTAGAGGCTTTCGGGGAAGACCACGACGGCGTCCGCCCCGGCTGCCGCAGTCAGCACCGTTTGCTCGGCCGCCGGCAGTTCGTCTTGCCAGGCATCCACGCTGTAGGAGGAGCCGTGGATGCAGTGGAAGACGGCCGTTGCGCCCGCGAAGGCGTCCCGCAGTTGGGCGGCATCCTGGACGTCCGCTTTCACGCGCTCCACCAGCGGATGCTCCGGGCCGCTGCCGGAACGGGTGAGGATTCTGACCGTTTTCCCCTGCTCCGCGAGATGCTCTGTGACCGTCCAACCTACGGGGCCGGCTCCGGTAACAACATAGACGTCGTTCATGACTTCTCCTCAAGGATTCTCTTATTAGAGAGCACTGCTCTCCAATAAGAGTGCGCCGGCCAGGGGGAACTGTCAAGAGCACTGCTCTCAATTGTTGACACTGCTCTGACTTGTGCCATGCTGGACCGATGAACGACCCTGCCGTGGACGCGGAAACCACCCTTCGGACGCCGCGGGAGCGCGCCCGCGCCCAGACCATTGCTGACATTGTCCGGCTGGGCCGGGAGCATCTGGCCACGCAGGGTGCGGCAGCGCTGTCCCTCCGCGCCGTGGCGAGGGACCTGGGCGTCGTCTCGTCAGCCGTCTACCGTTACGTGGCCAACCGGGACGAGCTCCTCACGCTCCTCCTGGTGGACGCCTACAACGAGCTTGGCGATGCCGTGGATGCTGCCGTCAACGCAGTGCCGGAGCGTGACTTTGCCGGCAGGTTCAAGGCGCTTGGCCGGGCCGTACGGACCTGGGCGCTGCGGGAACCCGCGCGCTACGGACTCCTGTTTGGCAGTCCGGTGCCGGGATACCAGGCTCCCGCGGGCCAGGCCACGCCGCCGGGAACGCGCGTGATCTACCGCCTGATCGTCATTCTCGACGGCGCCCACCGGGCAGGTGCGCTGACCGCGGCGGCGCCCGCCGCCGTCGTGCCTTCCGCCTTGTCCGCCGATCTGGAAGCAATCCGCAGCGAACTCGGGCTCGCCATGCCGGACGAGCTCCAGGCGAACGGTGCCCTGGTGTGGACGTCGCTCTTCGGCGCCGTGAGCTTTGAGGTCTTTGGCCAATATGGAGCGGATACCTTCCGTGCCCCCGACGAACTCTTTGAGCACCACCTCACCGTCCTTGCGGGGGTGGCGGGGCTCGGGGCCTGACAGATACCCGCAGAACGCCCCGGCTTCTGGCGCCACCCCTGTTTAGGCCGCCTCCGGCTGAGTAGACTCCAAATGCGCCCGGATGGACGCGGGAACTCGAAGGAGAGATCACGTCATGAGTGAGAACACCGCACCTGAAGAAGAACGCCGCAAGGGCAGCACCGAACCCGGCATGGAGGGCGAAGGTGACCAGTATGAGGAGGCCGACTTCGGCGAGGCCGGCGTCGGCGGCGCGGAAAACCAGCCCGCGGAAGGCGACTATTCGGAAGGCGATTACGGCGAGGCCGGCGTCGGCGGCACGGGGAGCCAGCCCGAGGAGGGTGACTATCCGGAAGGCGACTACGGCGATGCCGGCGTGGTGGGCGGCGCGGAGAACCAGCCCGAGGAAGGCGACTATCCCGAAGGTGATTACGGCGACGCCGGCTCCGTTGACAGCGCGCGCGAGGTGGAAGTGGACGAGGACAAGAACCCGTAGCGGCCGTTCACGCACAGCGAACTACTGTCCGGGAAGCAGAATTTCGGCCGAAAAACCCCGTAAATCCAGGGAATTCCCTACAGGTGCCGTGACATATAAATCCAAAGTTGAGCGGACTCCGCTCAACTTTGGATTGACATGGCCAGCGCCATGAGTAAAGTTGAGTGCAGAACGCTCAACACTCGGGCGCCAGCAAGTTTCCAAGGAAAAGAAGGAAGCAACACATGTCACGTGCAGTAGGTATCGACCTCGGAACCACTAACTCCGTCGTCTCCGTTCTCGAAGGTGGCGAGCCCACCGTAATTGCCAACGCCGAGGGTGGCCGCACCACGCCGTCCGTCGTTGCATTCTCCAAGTCCGGCGAAGTCCTGGTTGGCGAGATCGCCAAGCGCCAGGCCGTCAACAACATCGATCGCACCATCGCTTCCGTCAAGCGCCACATGGGCACTGACTGGTCCGTTGGCATCGATGACAAGAAGTACACCGCGCAGGAAATCTCCGCCCGTGTGCTCATGAAGCTGAAGAACGACGCCGAGTCCTACCTTGGTGAGAAGGTCACCGACGCCGTGATCACCGTTCCGGCCTACTTCAACGACGCCGAGCGCCAGGCCACCAAGGAAGCCGGCGAAATCGCGGGCCTGAACGTCCTGCGCATTGTCAACGAGCCCACCGCGGCTGCACTGGCCTACGGCCTGGACAAGGGCAAGGAAGACGAGCTCATCCTGGTCTTTGACCTCGGCGGCGGCACGTTCGACGTCTCCCTGCTCGAAGTGGGCAAGGACGAAGACAACTTCTCCACCATCCAGGTCCGCTCCACCGCAGGCGACAACCGCCTCGGCGGCGACGACTGGGACCAGCGCGTTGTGGATTACCTGCTGAACCAGCTCAAGGTCAAGGGCATCGACCTGTCCAAGGACAAGATCGCCCTTCAGCGCCTCCGTGAAGCCGCTGAGCAGGCCAAGAAGGAACTCTCTTCTTCCAGCAGCACCAACGTTTCGCTCCAGTACCTCTCCGTCACCCCCGACGGCCCGGTCCACCTGGACGAGCAGCTGACCCGCGCCAAGTTCCAGGAACTCACCAAGGACCTGCTGGAGCGCACCAAGAAGCCGTTCCACGACGTCATCAAGGAGGCCGGCATCAAGCTTTCCGAGATCGACCACATCGTCCTCGTCGGCGGATCCACCCGTATGCCCGCCGTCTACGACCTGGTCAAGGAACTGGCGGGCGGCAAGGAGCCGAACAAGGGCGTCAACCCGGATGAAGTTGTGGCCGTTGGCGCAGCACTCCAGGCCGGCGTTCTGAAGGGCGAGCGCAAGGACGTCCTGCTGATCGACGTCACCCCGCTGTCCCTGGGCATCGAAACCAAGGGTGGCGTGATGACGCACCTGATCGAGCGCAACACCGCCATCCCCACCAAGCGGTCCGAGACCTTCACCACGGCTGATGACAACCAGCCGTCCGTGGCCATCCAGGTCTTCCAGGGCGAGCGCGAGTTCACCCGCGACAACAAGCCGCTGGGCACGTTCGAGCTGACCGGCATCGCGCCGGCTCCGCGCGGCGTCCCGCAGGTCGAGGTCACGTTCGACATCGACGCCAACGGCATCGTCCACGTCTCCGCGAAGGACAAGGGCACCGGCAAGGAACAGTCCATGACCATCACCGGCGGCACCGCGCTCTCCAAGGAAGACATTGAGCGCATGGTCAAGGACGCGGAGGAGCACGCAGCCGAGGACAAGGCCCGCCGCGAGGCGACCGACACCCGCAACACTGCCGAGCAGCTCGCGTACTCCGTGGACAAGCTGATCGCCGACAACGCCGACAAGCTGCCTGAAGAGGTCAAGACCGAGGTCCAGGCCGACGTCGACGAGCTCAAGAAGGCCCTCGAAGGTACCGATGACGCAGCCGTGAAGACCGCGTTCGAGAAGCTCCAGGCTTCCCAGACGAAGCTCGGCGAGGCCATCTACGCCCAGGCCGGTTCGCCGGACGGTACCACCGGCGCTGCAGGTGCCGAAGGCGCCGCTCCCGCAGGTGACAAGGCGGCCGACGAGGACATCGTTGACGCCGAGATCATCGACGAAGACGAAGCGAAGAAGTAGCCATGCCGCACCACGGTAACGAGGAAGAGCACAACTCTTCACCAGACCAGGGCAGCGGCCACCAGGAGCCGGTCATCCGGGACAACCGCAAGGTTGATCCGGTGACCGGACAGGCCCGGCACCCGGAGGGCGAGCAGCCCGCTGACGCGCCGAAGGGCGAGCCTGTGGACGGCGAGCTCGTCGACAGCGATGGCGATGCACTCGCCCAGGCCGAGGAAATCCTCAACGGCATCGAGGTGCCGGCTGAGGAATCGGTGGCACAGGGTGCAGGACAGGCCGAAGCCGCCGAGCTGAAGAACGATCTCCTCCGCCTCCAGGCCGAATACGTCAACTACCGTAAGCGTGTGGAGCGCGACCGGGCCGTGGCAGGGGAGATGGCCGTCATCGGCGTCCTGAATTCCCTGCTTCCGGTACTTGACGACGTCGACGCCGCTCGCCAGCACGGTGACCTGACCGACGGCCCGTTCGCCGCGATCGCCACCAAGCTGGAGAACGCGCTGAAGACGTACGGCCTGGTCCGGATTGATGAGACCGGAGTGGATTTCGATCCCACGATCCACGAGGCCCTCATTCAGCAGCCCGGCGAAGACATCGAGGTTGACACCGTCAGTCAGGTACTCCGCTCCGGCTACAAGTCAGGCGAACGCGTCCTCCGGGCCGCACAGGTCATCGTCGCAGTTCCGGCCTAGCATTACTCCGGTGGTTGAGCTTGGGGCCACGACCGCAGGGTTCCCTGACCGAGCTTGCGAGGTTAGGGAACGATTGGGGAGCGAGACCCAGGTTTCGGCAAGCTCAACCACCGACCCATAACTTTTTGAAAGGAAACGCCATTGGCTAGCCAGGATTGGGTGGACAAGGACTTTTACGCGATCCTTGGTATCGCCAAGGACGCTTCCGACGCCGACATCAAGAAGGCGTACCGGAAACTTGCCCGCCAGCACCACCCGGATACGAACTCGGGGGACGCTGCGTCGGAGAAGAAGTTCAAGGACATCTCCGAGGCCTACTCGGTGCTGTCGGATCCGGACGAGCGCCAGCAGTATGACGCCATCCGGGCTATGGGTGGCGGCGCGCGGTTCGCTCCCGGCGGGGCCGGCGGCGGCAACGGCGGCTTCGAGGACATGTTCGGCGGTCTGTTCACCGGCGGTCCGGGGCGCCAGCCCGGCGGCTTCAACTCGTCAGGCGGCATCCCGCCCGAGTTTGCTGACCTGTTTGGCGGTGGCGGCTTCGGCGGCCAGACCGGCTTCCAGCGTCCGCCTTCCAAGGGTGCCGACCGTACGGCGACCACTAGTATTTCCTTCTCAGGCTCCATCCGTGGCACCACCATCGGCCTGCGCGAACCCAGCGGTGACGTCATTGACGTCCGCGTTCCCGCCGGCATCAAGGACGGCCAGAAAGTGCGCGTCCGCGGCAAGGGGCAGCCGGGACCCGCCGGCAACGGCGACCTCATGGTGGCCGTGTCCGTCAAGCCGCACGAGTTTTACACGCGCGACGGCGACAACCTCCGCATCCATGTCCCGGTCACCTTCCCGGAAGCTGCCTTGGGCGCCGACATCCAGGTCCCCACCATCGACGGCGAAACCGTCAAGGTCCGTGTTCCGGCCGGCACACCGTCCGGGCGCACGCTCAGGGTCAAGGGCCACGGGGTGAAGACTTCGAAGTTCACCGGCGATCTCCTGGTGACTATCGACGTCGCGGTTCCCAAGAACCTGAACAAGGAAGCCGAAGCAGCAGTGAAGGCCTTTGCAGAAGCCACGGCCGACGCCGACGTCCGTGAAGGCCTGGCCGCCAAGGCCCGGCTCTAAGCAACGGAGCCGACAGTGGATATCAGCGCTGACCAGCCGATCTTCGTGATCTCCGTCGCGGCTGAACTGGCGGATATGCACCCGCAGACGCTCCGGCAGTATGACCGGCTGGGCATTGTTTCGCCCAGCCGGGCGCCGGGGAAATCGCGCCGTTATTCGCAGCGGGACATCAACATGCTGCGTGAAGTCCAGCGGCTGTCCCACGAAGGCGTCTCGCTTGAAGGCATTAAGCGGATTCTTGAGCTCGAGAACCAGGTGGCCGCGCTGCAGCGCAGGGTGAGCGAACTGACCGAGGAGCTGGGCCGCCGTCGTGATCCCCTTGATTCGCGGATCTTCGCGGCCGGTGCCGCCGGCGACGTGGTGAGCCTGGCCCGCGGCCAGCGCCCCCGCGCCCGCTCGCAGGCCGTGGTGGTCTGGCGGCCCAGGGCGCTGGGCGAATAGTCGCCACCCAGGCAGTCGGTCGACGCATAAATAGCCCTGTCCGTAGCTTGAGTGCTGCACATAGCCGCAGGTGAGACCCGTTTAACGGCGCCCAGACCGGATTGTGTCCGGCGGCCGGGCGAAAGTTACGACGGGGCAGGTTTCCCGCAGGTTAACTCTCCCAGCCCCCGCTTTCTCGCGGTTTTCCCCCGCACGCCTGCCGTGCGCCTCAACTCCCGGGGGCCCTGCGAGCCGCCCCGAAACGGTCTCGAAACCAACCGGGCAGGTGCCGAAACAATTCGCTCCTACGTTCATCGCAAGGGGTCACATCTGACGGACCTCGGAGGCGAGCCGCTGCCCAGCGCAGTGGCGGAGTGAGAAGCAGGTACACATGAGGGTTTCGGTCACCAAACGCGCTTTCCTTCCTCTGGCGGCAGCCGCCATGGCCACAGTCCTCGCAGGTTGCGGCAGCCAGATAGCCGATCCGGCGTCTGCTGGCTCCGCCGCGAGCAGCGCCACCTCCTGTGTTGACACCTCGGGCATCAGCGTCAAAGTGGGGTTCATCAACTCCCTGTCAGGCACCATGGCAATCAGCGAGAGCACCGTCTTCGACTCCCTGACCCTGGCCGCCGAGGAGATCAACGCTTCCGGCGGTGTCCTGGGCAAACAGCTTGAGGTCATCAGTGAGGACGGCGCCAGCGAACCGACCAAGTTCGCGGAACGTGCCGGGAAACTGATCCAGCAGGACTGCACGGCCGCGGTATTCGGCGGCTGGACCTCGTCAAGCCGCAAGGCGATGCTCCCCGTGGTTGAGGCCAACGACGCGCTGTTGTTCTATCCGGTGCAGTACGAGGGCCTGGAGTCGTCCAAAAACATCTTCTACACCGGGGCCACCACCAACCAGCAGATCATTCCTGCCTTGGACTACTTGGCGGAACAGGGAACCAAGTCACTCTTCCTTGTTGGCAGTGACTACGTCTTCCCGCGAACAGCCAACAAAATCATCCAGGCCTACGCCGCGGCCAAGGGCATCGAAGTCCTCGGCGAGGAGTACGCGCCGCTGGGCTCCACGGAATTCTCCACCATCGTCAACAAAGTCCGGGACTCCAAGGCCGATGCGGTCTTCAATACGCTAAACGGCGATAGCAACGTGGCCTTCTTCCGCCAGTACAAGAGCGTTGGCCTGACGGCGGACAGCATGCCCGTGGTCTCCGTTTCCATCGCCGAGGAGGAAGTCCCCGGCGTCGGCCTGGACAACGTGGAAGGCCAGCTGACTGCCTGGGATTACTACCAGACCCTGGACACGCCGGCCAACAAGAAGTTTGTGGCGGCATTCAAGGCGAAGTTCGGCGCCGAGCGTGTGACGAGCGACCCCATGGAAGCGGCCTACACCTCGCTGTACCTCTGGAAAGCCATGGTGGAGAAGGCAGCTTCATTTGACGTGGACAAGGTACAGGCCGCCGCGGACGGCGTGACCTTCGAAGCGCCTGAAGGCCTGGTCACCGTCAACGGGGAGAACAACCACATCACCAAGACACCCCGCATCGGCAAGATCAATTCGGCGGGCCTGATCGACACGGTCTGGTCTTCGCCCGCTCCGGTTGAACCGGACCCGTACCTGGCCACCTACGACTGGGCCAAGAGCCTGGCCAAGTAGCGGCCGCGGAACATCGACGAAAGGCCTGCTGGAATGGAACTCCTCATAGGGCAGATGTTCGCCGGACTCAGCCTGGGCTCCGTGCTGCTCCTGGCGGCACTGGGACTGTCATTGACCTTCGGCCAGATGGGGGTCATCAACATGGCCCACGGTGAGTTCATGATGGCCGGGGCGTACACGGCCTTTGTGGTCCAGCGGGCCATCTCCGACGCGGGCGTATCGCTGCTGGTGTCCATTCCCGCAGGCTTCCTGGTGGGAGGTGTCCTGGGGCTGGTGCTCGAGGCGGTGCTGCTGCGCCGCATGTACCACCGGCCCCTGGACACACTCCTGGTCACATTCGGGGTGGCCCTCATCCTGCAGCAGGCCGCACGTGACATTTTCGGCGCACCCAGCGTCGATGTCCGCGCACCGGCGTGGCTGCAGGGGAATATCGAGTTGCTGGGCGCTCCCATCCCGCTGACCAGGCTCTTCATCCTGGGGCTTTCGCTGCTGTGCCTGGCCGGACTGGTCCTCCTCCTGAAGGCCACGCCACTCGGGCGCCGTATCCGCGCTGTTGTCCTGAACCGGGATCTCGCGGAGACGAGTGGGGTGTCAACCCGGCGCAGCGACCAGCTGACATTCTTCATCGGTTCGGGCCTGGCCGGCATCGCCGGCGTAGCCGTCACCCTCATTGGTTCAACCAGCCCCTACCTGGGCACCAACTACATAGTGGACGCCTTCCTGGTGGTGGTGGCCGGGGGCATCGGCCAGATCAAGGGAGCCGTCATCGCCGCCTTTGCCTTGGGAGTACTGCAGTCCGTCTTCGAATACTCGACGACGGCCAGCATTGGCAAGGTCCTGATCCTGATCGTGATTGTGGTGTTCCTCCAGCTTCGGCCGCAGGGCATCTTCAGCCTCAAAACAAGGAGCCTGGCATGAAAAGCCTGTTGCGCGGGCGGTTGGGAACAGCAGCCGGATTCACCCTTGGCGCAGCCCTGCTCCTGGGAGTTGCACCCGCGGTGCTTCCGGCGTTCAACCTTGGCCTGCTGGGGAAGTTCCTCTGCTTTGCGATCGTTGCAGTTGGCGTCGGCCTGGCCTGGGGGCGCGGCGGCATGCTGACCCTGGGCCAGGGCGTGTTCTTCGGGCTTGGCGCCTACATCATGGCCATGCACATGAAGCTGGCCGACGCCTCGCTCTTCGGTGGCTCAGGTGTGCCGGACTTTATGTCCCTCTACGGCAGCGGCGAGGTGCCCGGCTGGTGGGAACCGTTCCGGAGCCCCGCGGTGACGCTCCTTGCTGTGGTCCTGGTTCCGGGCCTCGTGGCACTTGTCCTGGGCTTGGCGATCTTCAAGCGCCGCGTCAAAGGTGCCTATTTCGCGATTCTCAGCCAGGCGCTAGCGGCCGCCTTCGCCGTATTACTGATCGGCCAGCAGGCTACAACCGGCGGTTCCAACGGACTCAACGGATTCCGCTCCTTCTTTGGTTTTGACCTGCAGGACCCGAACAACAAGCTCATGTTGTACATGATCGCGGCGGTTGTCCTGCTGCTGTCGCTCGCCATTGCCCGGCAGCTGATGCACAGCCGGTTCGGTGAGCTGCTGGTGGCGGTCCGTGACCAGGAGGAGCGCGTCCGTTTCCTGGGCTACGATCCGGCGACCGTCAAGACCGTCATCTACGTGGTCGCCGCGGTCCTTGCAGGCGTTGCGGGGGCCCTGTTCGTCCCGCTCGTCGGGATCATCTCGCCTGCGGACGTGGGCGTGATCCCGTCCATCGCATTCCTCATCGGCGTCGCAATCGGCGGCCGCGCCACACTCCTGGGGCCCGTCCTCGGCGCTGTCTGCGTCGCTGCCGCCCAGTCCAGCCTGTCCTCAACTTTCCCGTCCTTCTGGGTGTACTTCCAGGGCCTGCTGTTTGTCCTGGTCATCGGATTTATGCCGGGCGGGCTTGCGTCTTTGCCGTCGCTGGTGGGCAGATGGCGCAGAACACCGCCCCCAGCGCCGTTGCCCGAAGCTCCTGGTCCCGAAGCTCCTGGTCCCAATCTTGAAGTCAAAGCCACCAAGCCTGAGGAGGTCAGCAGATGACGACGCCCACGCTGCTCCCTGACGGGGAGCCGCAGGCCGGGGGATGGCGCCGCGGCCGGCCAAAGTACCTTGAAGTCCGCAATCTCTCGGTTTCCTTTGACGGATTCCTCGCCGTGGACAACGTCAACCTTGATGTGATCCAGGGCGACCTGCGGTTCCTGATCGGGCCTAATGGTGCCGGGAAAACGACAGTAATCGATGCCATCACCGGCCTGGTGCCGGCTACGGGTTCTGTGAACCATACCGGCACAGAGATCCTCGGCCGGAAAGTGCACCAGATTGCCCGGCTGGGTGTGGGGCGCACCTTCCAGACCGCAAGCGTGTTTGAGAACCTCTCCGTACTCCAGAACCTCGACATCGCCGCAGGCTCCGGCCGGAGCCCGCTCCAAATGCTTCGCCGACGGAAGTCCGTGGACCCGGCCGTGGAGGAGGCGCTGGAGATCATCGGACTGGAAGGCGAGGCGGACAAAAAGGCAGGCATCCTGGCCCACGGACAGAAGCAGTGGCTGGAAATCGGCATGCTCCTGGTACAGAACTCGGACGTGCTCCTCCTGGATGAGCCCATCGCGGGAATGAGCCAGGATGAGCGCGGGGAAACCGGCGAGCTGTTGCGCCGCATTGCGGCCAACCGCATCACCCTGGTCATCGAGCACGACATGGACTTCGTCCGGGAGTTCGCCACGTCCGTCTCTGTCCTTGCCGCGGGCAAGGTCCTCAGCGAAGGAAGCGTGGCGCAGGTGCAGGCAGATAAGAAGGTGCAGGACGTCTACCTGGGGACGTCGGGAACGGAAGGACACTGATGCTGGAAATTGAAGACCTGCAGACCGGTTACGGCCGCACCCAGGTAATTACCGGGGTGAGCGTGACGGTCCCCGATGGGGCGGTTGTCTCGGTGCTGGGGCACAACGGCGCCGGCAAAACAACATTGCTGCGCGCCGTCGTCGGGCTCCTCAAACCCATGGCCGGACGCATCACCCTGGATGGGGAGGACATCTCGGGCCTCCGCCCGCACCAGCGGGTGGCGCGCGGCATGGCCTATGTACCGCAAGGCCAGCAGTCATTCGGGCAGCTGTCCGTTATGGAGAATCTGCAGCTCATCGCTGACGGGCGCAGGAACGGCACTGTACGCGTGGCAGAGGCCCTCGATATGTTTCCTGCGCTCAAGCCGCTGCTGGCACGGCGGGCCGGGCTTCTGTCCGGTGGCCAGCGGCAGCAATTGGCCATTGCCCGGGCGCTGATCACCGACCCGCGCCTGCTGATTCTCGACGAACCAACCGAAGGGATCCAGCCCAACGTTGTGGCCGAGATCGAAGCAACCATCGTCAAGCTGTCCCAGCGCAACGGCATGAGCATCCTCCTGGTGGAGCAGCACGTCGGTTTTGCCCTCCATGCGGCGGACAGCTACTACGTCCTGTCGGCCGGAAAGGTCTCCTCCTCAGGAGCCGGCGGCGCCGGATCGGCGGGCAATGTGCGGCAGGCAATGCTCATCTGAGGCAAGAACAACGCTTGTCCCATGCCGGAAAAGCGAGTACCCACTACTCGTGACCCGACAACCCCTATTGGCTTCAATGGAACTTCAGCTGGTCTCACAGCGCAGGTTCGAGGTTCTGGGGGTTTTCGCGTGTTTGGTTCTTCAGTCGTTATGTTCGCAGGGTCCAGTGTTGGGCTGATCCTGCTTGCCATCGGTCAGACCGTCGTGGTGGTGTGCATGTGCTTTGACATGGTGCGGGCGCTGTCCGTGCCGAGGTCGCACCGGCGCTACGTGGCCAGCACGGTCTTCCGGACGCTGGCCGTTCCGGCCATTATTTCCACCGGCATGAGCGTGCTGATCGACGCGCTGGCGTGGTCCTGGATGGACGTGGCCATGTCTATGTTCGTGATGGTGGCGATCATCTTCCGCCTGCACCACGACAAGGACGAGGACAGCTGGTGGAAGGGCAAGGGCAAGAAACTCGCCCGCTGGGCCCGCCGCCAGTTCAGCCCCGGAACGTCGGCAGCGCCGGCGATGGGCTAGCGCCTCCGGTGGTCCCCGGCTCACGGTCGCAGGGGCCGGTTGTGGCTTGCATCACGTACGCGTAGAATTCCACTTCAGTGCATCTATTCGTATATGGAACGTCAAGTTCTATTATCGAACTACATGCCACCCAGCCACACAACGAAGTGAGGAAAACCCGTGCAGTTCCACCACCACGGTTACGTATCCGGTGACCCGCGGGTCCAGCCAGCATCCGGCATCGGTTTGGACCGGCCTGCCGAGCTCCCCGAAGAAGTGGACGTGCTCATCGTGGGCACCGGCCCCGCGGGCATGCTCACTGCGGCCCAACTGTCCCGGTTCCCCGGCGTCACCACCCGCATTGTGGAGCGCCGCCCGGAGCGGCTCGCCATCGGCCAGGCGGACGGTATCCAGGCCCGCAGCGTCGAGACTTTCCAGGCGTTCGGTTTCGCGGAGCGCATCATCGCCGAGGCGTACCGCATCACCGAAATGGCGTTCTGGAAACCGGACCCCGCCGATCATTCCCGGATTGCCCGCGCCGCCCGCACGCCGGACGACCCCACGGGGATCAGTGAGTTCCCGCACCTGATCGTCAACCAGGCCCGCGTGCTGGACTACTTCGCCGAGTTCATGGCCAACGCGCCTGCACGGATGTCGCCCGACTACGGCTATGAGTTCCGCAGCCTCGAAGTCGGCGACGGCGACTATCCCGTCACTGTGAGGCTCGTCCACACTTCAGGCCCTGACGAGGGCCGGGTGCGGGTGGTCCGGGCCAGATACGTCGTCGGCGCGGACGGCGCGCGCAGCAAGGTGCGCGAATCGATCGGTTGCACCATGGCTGGCGACCAGGCCCATCACGCGTGGGGCGTCATGGACGTCCTCGCCGTCACGGACTTCCCCGACATCCGCACAAAATGCGCCATCCAGTCCGGTGCGGGCGGCAGCATCCTGCTGATCCCGCGCGAAGGTGGCCACCTCTTCCGCATGTACGTTGACCTGGGCGAGGTCGCGCCGGAGGACCGCGGGGCCATACGCAGCACCACCATCGAGCAGATCATCGGCCACGCGAACACCATCCTGCACCCCTACACCCTGGACGTCCGCAACGTCGCCTGGCACAGCGTGTATGAGGTCGCCCACCGCCTGACAGACAGGTTCGACGACGTCCTGCCGGACCAGCGCGGCACGCGCACACCCCGCGTGTTCATCACCGGCGATGCCTGCCACACGCACAGCGCCAAGGCCGGCCAGGGCATGAATGTCTCTATGCAGGACGGTTTCAACCTCGGCTGGAAGCTCGGACACGTGCTCGAGGGCCGCAGCCCGGCAAGCCTGCTGGCCACGTACTCGGCCGAGCGCCAGGTGGTGGCGAAGAATCTGATCGACTTCGACAAGGAGTGGTCCACCATGATGGCGAAGAGGCCCGAGGAGTTTGCGAACCCCTCCGAGCTTGAGGACTTCTACGTCAGCACGGCCGAGTTCCCCGCGGGCTTTATGACCCAGTACACGCCGTCCATGGTCACCGCAGAACCGGTGTACCAGCACCTGGCCACCGGTTTCCCCATCGGCAAACGGTTCAAGTCCGCGCCCGTGGTGCGCGTGTGCGACGGCAACCCGATGCATCTTGGCCACCACGCCACGGCGGACGGCCGGTGGCGCATCTACGTCTTCGCCGACGCGGCGCAGCCAGGATCCGAAAAGCAGGGCCCGCCGCCGTCCGTCGTCGACTTCGCCGAGTGGATGGCGAAGTCGCCCCAATCGCCGCTGGCCGCGACGCCGTCGGGCGCTGACCGGGACGCGTGGTTCGACGTGAAAGTCATGTACCAGCAGGACCACACAAACGTTGACATCGGTGCTGTTCCGGCAGTGTTCAAGCCGTCGGTCGGGCCGTTCCAGCTGACAGACTACGAGAAGGTCTACGCCGCCGATCCCGCAGCTGACATCTTCGAGCTCCGCGGCCTGGACCGCGGCGGCGTGGTGGTGGTGGTGCGGCCGGACCAGTACGTGGCGAACGTCCTACCATTGGGCGCGACGGCGGAACTCGCCGCGTTTTTCGCCCCGATCTTCCCTCGCAGTGAGAAGGGGAATGTGCATAACGAGGCATGACCGCGGCTTCGGTCCGCCGCCTGATTCGCTGACTGGGTTTCAGGCCGTGACGGTCTGCGCGGTCCGGAACTCGGCAGCCGGATAGACACCCAGGATGCGGACTTCGGTGGTGAAGAAGTCCAGCTCCTCAAGGGCCAAGCGCAACGGCACGTCCTCGGGGTGGCCTTCGACGTCCACCATGAACATCGTGGCGGCGAATTCGTCGCCCACCATGTAGCTCTCCAGCCGCGTCATGTTCACGCCATTGGTGGCGAACCCGCCCAGTGCCTTGAACAGGGCCGACGGGACGTTCCTGACGCGGAACACAAAACTGGTCACCGCCGGCCCAGGCAGTTCTTCCCGGGTTGGCAGTTCCTTCTCCCGGGCCAGGACCACAAAGCGGGTGGTGTTGGACGGGTCATCCTCGACCCGTGACGCCAGCACCTCGAGGCCGTAGATCTCGGCCGCGAGCGGGGGAGCGAGGGACAGTTTGGTGGGGTCGTTCCACTCCCGAACCTCCCGGGCGGATCCGGCAGTATCGCCGGCGATGACAGGACGCAGCCCGGCCTCCCGGATCAGGCGGCGGCACTGGCCCAGGGCGTGGATGTGGCTGTGGACCTCGGTGGCCGCCTCGATGGTGCTGCCCGGAATGCCCAGCAGGTCAAAGTGGATAGGCAGGAAGAACTCGCCCACGATCTGCAGGTGCGATTGGGGGAGCAGGATGTGGATGTCCGCCACCCGGCCGGCGATCGAGTTCTCAATCGGGATCATCGCCAGCTCAGCCTCGCCGCTGGAGACCAGCTCGAAGGCGTCCTCGAAGCTGGCGCAGGGAACGCTTTCCAGCTGGGGGAACATTTGCATGCACGCGATATTGGAGTTGGCGCCGGGCTCACCCTGGTACGCAATCTTCTGGGCCATGGTCCGTATGGTTTCACGGCTGGTGCCCACCGGCCCAACCCGCCCGCAGTAATATCGCCATTCGGGCGGAGAAGCCGATTGCGACTGCCGCAAAAAGTTCAATAACGGCAATCGTTGGTACCATGCTGAGTTGAACATTCAATGATTTTGAGGAGGCGACGTGGACGCTCGGCTTGAGGCCATCCGGAATACGGTATTGGCGCGGAACCCCGGTGAAGCTGAATTCCACCAGGCGGTGACCGAGGTTTTTGAGAGCCTTGGCCCTGTCCACGACCGGCACCCCGAGTTGCTTGAAGCCGCCATCCTGGAGCGCCTTTGCGAGCCTGAACGGCAGATCATCTTCCGCGTTCCGTGGACCGACGACTCCGGCCGCGTGCAGATCAACCGCGGCTTCCGCGTTGAATTCAACTCCGCCCTTGGCCCCTACAAGGGCGGCCTGCGCTTCCACCCCTCCGTCTACCTGGGCATTGTGAAGTTCCTGGGCTTCGAACAGATCTTCAAGAACGCGCTCACCGGCATGCCCATCGGCGGCGGCAAGGGCGGCTCGGACTTCGATCCGCGAGGCCGCAGCGATGCCGAAGTGATGCGGTTCTGCCAGTCGTTCATGACCGAGCTCTACCGGCACATCGGCGAGTACACCGACGTGCCGGCCGGGGACATCGGCGTCGGCGGCCGTGAAATCGGGTACCTCTTCGGGCAGTACAAGCGCATCACCAACCGCTACGAATCCGGGGTCCTCACCGGCAAGGGGATGTCCTGGGGCGGCTCCCTGGTGCGGCCGGAAGCCACCGGCTATGGCACCGTCATCTTCACCCAGGAGATGCTGAAAACCTGTGGTTCGTCGTTCGACGGGCAGCGCGTGGTGGTGTCGGGTTCCGGCAACGTGGCCATCAACGCCATTGCCAAAGCGCAGACGCTCGGCGCCAGTGTGGTGGCCTGCTCCGACTCCTCTGGCTACATCGTGGATGAGGCGGGGATCGACGTCGCACTTCTTCGTGAGGTGAAGGAAATTGAACGCGGCCGGCTCAAGGATTACGCAGTGCGCCGTCCCGGTGTCTCCTATGTGGAAGCCGGATCGGTGTGGGATGTCGACGCCACTGTGGCGCTTCCGTGCGCCACGCAGAACGAGCTCGACGGCGATGCTGCCGCGCGGTTGGTGCGCAACGGCCTGGTCGCGGTCGGCGAAGGCGCCAACATGCCCTCCACCCGTGAGGCTGTCTCGGTGTTCCAGGATTCCGGTGTGCTGTTCGGGCCGGGCAAGGCCGCGAACGCAGGCGGCGTGGCGACGTCGGCGCTGGAGATGCAGCAGAACGCCAGCAGGGATTCCTGGTCCTTCGAGCACACGGAACAGCGGCTCACCGAGATCATGGTGGGCATCCACCACCGCTGCGCGTCAACCGCGGACGAGTATGGCGACCCCGGCAACTACGTGCTCGGCGCCAACATTGGCGGCTTCGTCAAGGTGGCTGACGCCATGCTCGCGCAGGGGCTCATCTAGCGCGCACCCCACGCTGGCGCCCCGAGCGGCCACCGACCCAGCAGGGGTCGGTGGCCGCTTGCGTTGTTACCTGTGAAACTCGCGTGCCCGTGAGTGAAACGTTGATTTAACCAGCTAGAAACCCATCGCGGAACTGCAGCCATACAGTTGGAACCAGACGGCAATAACTGCCCTCCAATGAACGTGGAACTGGCTCCGCGTCCCTCCTCCCGAGCGGCTCTGACGGCAATTCCCGTTCTCTCTTCGCATCACGAAAGGGGTTTCCCATGGATTCGGGAAATGTCGCTTGGATTCTGGCCAGCTCAGCGCTGGTCTGTATGATGATCCCTGCCCTGGCCCTGTTTTACGGGGGTATGGTGGGGTCTCGTCGCATTCTCAACATGATGATGATGTGCTTTGGCGGCGCGAGCCTGGTGGCAGTGCTCTGGGCGCTCTTCGGCTATTCGATGGCCTTCGGAAACTCCGTGGGCGGCCTCGGACTCATCGGGGACATCACGGAATTCCCGGGCATGGGACAGCTGCTCGCCGCAGACGAGGCAGCCTCCATTCCGGTGGTCCTGTTCGCCGCTTTCCAGCTGTTCTTCGCCTGTGTCACGACGGCCCTGGTTGCGGGAGCGGCAGCCGGACGTATGAAGTTCGGCGCCTGGATGCTGTTTGCCGGAATCTGGGCAACCATCGTCTACTTCCCCATCGCACACTGGGTGTTCGCTTTCTCCTCTGCTGACGGCAGCGTCACGGGCGGCTGGATTGCCAGCGGCATCAAGGCAATCGACTTCGCCGGTGGAACCGCCGTGCACATGAACGCCGGCGCCGCGGCGCTTGCACTGGCACTCGTGCTCGGCAAAAGCTCCGGCTGGCCCAAGATGGAGCACACCAAGCCGCACAGCCGGCCGCTTGTGCTCGTGGGCGCGGGGTTGCTCTGGGTGGGCTGGTTCGGTTTCAACGCAGGCTCCGCACTCTCGGCGGGGCAGTCCGCCTCCGTTGTTTTCCTGAACACCGCGGTGGCAGCTTCGGCCGGGCTCCTCGCCTGGGCGCTGGTTGAGCGCCTCCGCCACGGCGCAGCCACCAGCATGGGCGCGGCATCCGGCCTGATCTCGGCCCTGGTTGCCATTACGCCTGCTTGCGGCGCGGTCAGCCCGCTGGGTGCACTGGCCATCGGCGCCATTGCCGGTGCCGTCTGCTCCCTCGCCATCGAACTGAAGTTCCGCCTCGGCTACGACGATTCGCTCGACGTCGTTGGCGTTCACCTTGTGGGCGGCATCATCGGCACCTTGCTGATCGGCCTGTTTGCCACGGATGCGGCTCCGAACGGAGTGAACGGCCTCTTCTACGGCGGCGGCCTTGAACAACTGGGTATCCAGTCGCTGGCCACAGTTGCCGTCCTGGTCTACTCGTTTGGCGTCACCTGGATCCTGGCCAAGATTCTCGATCGCATCGTCGGCCTGCGGATCAAGCCCGAAGACGAACTCCGCGGCATCGACATCGCCGCGCACTCGGAACTTGCTTACCTCACTGATGAAGACCCGGTGGAGCTCGGTTCGCCGCAGCGGGCCTGAAATCCAGTGGGGCCTGAACTCGAATAGATAAGTCCGGGCGGCGCCCATTGGCGCTGCCCGGCGCGAGCCCGGCTAAGGGCCGAACATCGGACCGGTGCCAGCAGCCGCTGGCTTATAGTTCCGTAGTTCGGCCTTTTGTCGTGCCGGCCTCGACGCCCTGTTCTCGAGCCCGCTTCGGATGCTTCGGCGTCAGATGGTTGTGCAGACGAGGTCGCCGTTGCGAACTTCCAGGACGGCGGCACGGACGTGGCTGAGGTGGGTCTTCGGGTCTGCTGCCATGGCGTCAATGTCCTCGCCATTCCAGTGCGGATGCGTGAAGTAAATGATCAGGGCTCGTTCCCTGCCGTCCGCCGCTGCGTCCAGCGGCACAACGTCCGCATGCCGTCCTGCTACTGGACCGCCGTCGGCCGTTTCAGGATCCGTCAGGATGAGGCCGTTAAGGTACTTCTGCCGGGTCCAGCCACCAGAGGCATCCTCGGAACGGTAGACCGCCTGGCCGCGCCACTCGTCCACAATCATCCAGAACCGGCCGCCGAGCTTGAAGACTTTGGGTCCTTCGTGCGGGCGCCCGCCGATGGTCAGGCCTTCAAGAACCCACGACGTCGGATCGGCAGGCGTGCTGGTTACCGCGCTGTACGTGTTGGATCCGCGGGCCTCGTCCTTGTACCAGAGTCGGTGCCGGCCATCACCGCAAGGGGCCACAGCCGCATCGATGACGCGAGGGGAGTCCAGATCGATAGGCCCCAGGTGTTCCCAGGTAACCAGGTCCCGGCTGGCGAGCTGGACGATAGAGGCGGTGCCGGTCCAGTCCGTACGGACGCCGCCGAGCACCGTCAGGTACATGATCCACTGGTCGCCGATCCGGACGACGTCGGGCGCCCATAGCGTGGCAGGAAGCTCAATTCCCGGCGGAACCAGTCCGTCCAGCGTTCCTTGATACGCCCAAGTGAGGCCGCTGTCGGATGAGCGGGCCACTCCAATGGCCGTGCCGTGGACCCACTCGACGCCGGTCAGCCCGGTTTCCGTGGCCCGTCGCTGCGTGTAGAAGAGCACCCAGTCTCCGGTCAAGGGGTCGGGCACCAATACGGGATCTGTGGGGCCGTCCCAGATGGGATCCCGGTAGGGAGTCCTGAAGGCATCAGCGCTGAGTGGCACGACGCTGGATGCTGCAGGTTCACGGATTGAATCTGAAGCGGCGGCTTCGGTGCGCACGGGAATCTCCAGGTGGATGCGAAGTCAGAATTCCCTACAGCATATGCGGGAAAGTGCTTTCCCGCAGCGGCTTCCCGGCTGCGTGACAGGCTCAGCAGTGCGTGATGGGGTTCAGCCTGTGCGTGACAGGGCTCATCCAGTGCGTGGGGGCTCAGCCAGTGTTAGCGCAGGGGACTGGAGGTGCCGCACCGGCCCCGGGCTGATGTGTAAGCCAGAGGAAGTCGGGTACGGATGGGAAAGGTGCCGGCTCTGCTTCTTGGAGGCGGCGCAGCCATTCCGGCTCCGGCTCCGGCTCCGGCGCTGCCGGCTGATGGCGTTCGGGCAGGGCGGGGCCAGATTCCTTATGGGGGAGTTGGTTCACTATCTGGTTCGCTATCTGGTTCGGCCAGATAGGTGGTTCCCAGTCCGGGTGTTCGCTGGCGTAGTGGCGGCCCGTGGGTGATATCCAGCCGGGTGGTTCGGTGGAACTCGCCGTGCTGGGTTTCCAGGGTGTGGTGTGTTTGAGCCGGTGGTGCTTGGGGCACGGCTGACCCAGATTGCTGATCCCGGTGGTTCCGCCCTGGTGCCAGGCGAGGAGGTGGTCAGCTTCGTTGTCCAGGGACTGGTTGCTGCAGCCGGGGAACGGGCACTTCCCATCCCGCAATCTAAGCCATTGGCGCATCGCTTTGGGTATCCGGTAGCTGTCACGGCCGATTTCCAGCGGTGCTCCGTCGCGGGGGTCGGTCAGGACGCGGTGGAACGAATCGGCGCCGTCGGCAATCAGCTGGCGGGCCATGGATGGCGGAATCGGGCCGTACCCATCGAGCGTCGCGGGTTCATCGGTCAGACCCATCAGCGCGAAGACCGGCACCGTGACCAGGACCTGGGCCTTGGGTGACGGGATCAGATCGGCATGCCCGCCCAGAAGCCAAGCCGCGGCGCTGTCGGCGCGGAGTTGGGTGAGGGTCCTGGACTCGCTGGGTCCCTGCAGGGCGCGGGCGGCGGCGGTGGCGCGGTCCCAGATCCCGGAGGCCTGATGGGCCGGGAGGTAGGCGGAGAGCCAGGCCATGCCGTCACGGTCCGGAGAGTACTCCAGCCGACGGTCGGCAATGCTGCGGGTGTGGCGTTTTTCGATGCTGTCCGGGTGGTGGCGTTCGCGCCAGGTCCGGGCTTTGGCGCGGAACCGGGACGGGATCATCTCCCCGGCCGGGTTCCGCGCCGGGTTGGGCGCGCCCGGGTCCAGGAAATGCGCTTCCAACGCCCGAGCACCCACGGCGTCCAGGTTGAGGGTTTCGTCCACCATGATCCGGGCGTGCTGCCACGAAATGGTCCCCGCTTCCAGGGCGGCCAGCGTCAAAGGCAGAGCGGTGGTCAGGCGGTGTGCTTCGCCCAGCAGCGCGTTACCCGTGCGTTCACTGACGGTCAGGGCGCAGGCGACCTCGGCCACGATGCCCATGTCCTGGGCGGTCTGCTCCTGCGGGGAAGTGATGGGGGCCGCGATGGTCTGGGCGGCCTCGTCGTAACCGCTGGCTGCATGGACCTTCACGGCAGCGAGCATGGCTTCCATCCCCACGGTCCCCGACAGGACGGTCAGGCAAAGCTCAGCCTGCCGGCGGGCCAAGTCCCCACACCTGGCGGATGGACCACTCACTGAAGGGGCATCAGTGGGACCAGTTGCAGACGGACCAATTGCCGCCGGGCTGGCGGCCGGGCCCGCGGCCAGGCCCGCGGCCAGGCCAGCAGCCGGATCCGCGGCCGTCGCTCGAAGCGCCCCGGCCAGCTGCAAAGCAGAGGCCGCGATGGTCTCCAGAATCTCTGCCGCTGCCGTGTTGTCCATACCTCCATCATGACGAGGGGGTACGACATTCAATGGTGACAGACCCCACACCCCGGCATGACAGGTGAGAACGTCCCGCGCCAGTAGCGTGTTCATCTCCGCCGCACTCCTGAAGGACATAACCATCAACCGCTCCGCCGCCACCAAAGCACTGACTCTGTTGACCAGCCTGTTGCTCGCAGGCGCCCTGGCCGGTTGTGATGCCGCGGCCCAGGCCGCAACGCAGGCCGCAAACAAGGTGGCCGAAGCTGTCAGGGAAGCACCGCCGTCGGGAAACCCCGGCGAGTCATCTGTGAGCCCGGCCGACGTGGCAACGGCCCTCGCCCAGCTGGAAACCATCCCGGTGAAGGGTCGCGCCCCCAAGACCGGCTACACCCGCGAGGAATTCGGCCCCGCGTGGGCCGACGTCGACCGAAACGGCTGCGACACCCGAAACGACATCCTCGCCAGGGACCTCGAAGATGAGACGTTCAAGCCCGGTACACAGAACTGCGTCGTTGCCACCGGTACGCTGGCCGATAAGTACACCGGCACAACCATCAGCTTCGTCCGCGGCAACACCACCAGCTCCGCCGTCCAGATCGACCACCTCATCGCCCTCAGCGACGCCTGGCAGAAGGGCGCCCAGCAGCTCAGTGCCGAACAGCGCAGGCAGCTGGCCAACGATCCCCTGAACCTGATGGCTGCCGACGGGCCTGCCAACAGCGCCAAGGGCGACAAGGACGCGGCCACCTGGCTCCCGCCAAACAAGGCGTTCCGGTGCGAATACGTAGCCCGCCAGACCGCAGTGAAGGCCAACTACAGCCTGTGGGTCACCCAGGCCGAGCACGACGCGATCGCCGGTATCCTGACAGCCTGCAGTTAGGCTTGGCCGCGCTCAGTCCTTGAACAGGCCCGCGAGGTCCTCAGCCGTGATCGAACCGCTGGACAGGGCGTCGCCCTCCATCACATCCGCGAACAGCTGCGACTTCCGGGCTTTCAGGGCCATGACCTTTTCCTCGATCGTGTCCTTGGCCACCAGCCGGTAGACCATCACGTTCCGCGCCTGCCCGATCCGGTGCGTCCGGTCCACGGCCTGCGCCTCCGAGGCCGGATTCCACCAGGGATCCAGCAGGAACACGTAGTCGGCCTCAGTCAGGTTCAGGCCAAAGCCGCCGGCCTTCAGCGAAATCAGGAACACCGGCGCGGTGCCGTTCTTGAATTCGTTCACGACGTCGGTACGGTTCCGGGTGCCGCCGTCGAGATAGCAGAACTCGATCTTCTCCTCCACCAGCCGCTCCCGGACCTTGCCCAGGAAACCGGTGAACTGGCTGAAGATCAGCGCCCGGTGGCCCTCGGCCACCAAGTCCTCCAGCTGCTCAAACAGCACGTCCAGCTTCGAAGAGCGGACGCCTGACAGTGACGGATCCACCAGGGAGGCGTCCAGGCTGAGCTGACGCAGCAGGGTCAGGGACTGGAAAATGGTGAACCGGTTCTTGTTCGCGTCCTCGATCAGGCCCAGGATCTTCTGCCGCTCGCGCTGCAGGTGCGTCTGGTAGATCTTCTGGTGGCGCGGGTTCAGCACCACCTCAAGGATCTGCTCCTGTTTCGGCGGCAGGTCCTGGATGACCTGGTCCTTGGTGCGGCGCATCATGAGCGGACGGACCCGACGGCGGAGCTTGTCCAGCTGCCCCTTGTCGCCGTTCTTTTCCACCGGCTTCTGGTAGTACTCGGCGAACCGCTTGGGGCTGGAGAACAGGCCCGGCGCCACGATGGACGTCAGCGCCCAGAACTCCATGAGGTTGTTCTCCAGCGGCGTGCCGGTGATGGCCAGCTTGAAGGCTGCGGGCAGCTTCCGGGCGCACTGGTAGGCCTTGGACTGGTGGTTCTTGACGAACTGGGCTTCGTCGAGCACCAGTCCCGCCCAGGTCTTGGAGGCGTAGGAATCGTAGTCGATCCTGAACAGCGCGTAGGACGTGATCACGATGTCCGCGCCGGCGAGTTCAACAGCCGCATCCTGGCTGTTCTTGGCAAAGGTTTCGCTTACGATGCGAACCGTGAGGCCGGGAGCGAAGCGTGCGGCTTCCGCCGCCCAGTTGCCCACGACGCTGGTGGGGGCCACCACCAAAAAGGGAGTCCCGCCGTCGGGCGCTGGAACGTCGGGCGCCGGAACTGGCGCCCCGACAGAATCAGCACCCCCAGAGACATCAGCACCCTCAGAGACAGAAGCCGCCTGCTCCTTCGCGGCGCACATCAGGGCGAGGGCCTGCACGGTCTTGCCCAGTCCCATGTCGTCCGCGAGGATCCCGCCCAGGCTGTGCCGGTACAGGAAGCTGAGCCAGTTGAAGCCCTCAAGCTGGTACGGCCGGAGCTCGGCATTGAGGGTGGGAGGCAGCGGCAGCCCGTTGATCCCGCCTTCGAGCAGCCCGCCCACGGCCTCACGCCAGGCTGCTGCCTGCTCGTCCACGATGCCGAGCTGCGCGAGCTCGTCCCAGAGCCCGGCCTGGAAGCGGCTGATCTGCAGCGGGGCGTCCTTGTTGTCCTGCAGCGAGCGCGCTTCCTCGATCAGGGCGCGCAGCTGGTGCAGTTCGGGGAGGTCCAGCGAGAAGTAGGCGCCGCTGGGCAGGAGCATCTTGGTCTGGCCCGCGGCCAGCGCGGAGAACACGGCGGCGAAGGAGACCGGCTGGCCCTCGAGCGAGATCTGGATGCCAAGGTCGAACCAGTCGCGCTGTTCCGTGGCTTTGGTGGAGATGGAAACCACCGGCGCTTCCTCGGCCTCGCGGTAGTCGGCGATGTCCCCGGCAGTGTCCACTGAAACGTCCGGCGCGTTCCGGAGTTCGGGCAGGACATCCTCGGTAAAGGCCAGTGTGTCCAGGCCGCTGAGTTCGGCGGACGCGGACAGGCGCGGCGTGCCCCAGCCTCCGGTGGCTGATTCAGCCAGGGCCGGAACAACGTTCCACGGCTGGCCGATGCCCTCCAGGATGCGGGCCTCGGCGGTGTCGTCACGGTAGCCGTGGTCGCCGGGGTGACGCCACAGCGGTTGGGCCGTGACCAGCTTTCCGGACTTGTAGTGCCATTCCCAGTGCAGGCGGACCCGGTGGTCCGCGCCGTAGTTGGCCAGCAGGGAGAGGGTGGGGAGGGCCAGCGCGGGCAGCGCCACCGACTCATCCGTCGCGGTGACCCGGGCGGCCTGCTTGAGCTTCGGGTAGAAGCCGGTGAGGAAGCGGGTCTCGTCCTTCGCCGGGATATGCAGGGGGCTGCCGGCCGTCACGAAGGTCAGCAGTTCCTCGCTCAGCCCGTTCTCCAGCGGGGCCAGCGTGATCACGTTGTCCGCGGAAACACCCGGCAAGGCCTCCCCGCCGGTGGTCAGGAAGATGCCGTGCGCGGGGCGGCCAATGGTCCCTACCGACGCCGGATCAACGTCTTCCCCCTCAACGGTGATGGTGGGCGAGAGCTCCAGCCCGCCGCCGTCGGCCGTTTCGTTTGGGGACTGCCCCGCCGCAGGTTCGTGGCCGTAACGGCTCAAATTAAGCCCGACGGCGGCGGGGGACTCCGCGAGCCGCACCGGCTCAGTGCCGCGGCTGTGAACCAGGGCGAGGCCGATCTTTTTGGCGTCGGTGAGCAGGCTCCACATGTTCTTCCCGGCGAACGTGTTCAGCCCCAGCCACAGCGCGGAGGAGTTGTGGACCCGGTTGGCGGCGGCGGTGTGTGCGGCCAGGAATGCCTGCATCCACTCGATGTGCGCCTCGTTGCATTCGCGGCGGAAGTTCAGGTAGCTCAAGGTGTTCCAGGAGACGTCGCCGCGGATCCACTTGCCCTTGGCGCCCATGATCACGGGCCGGGCCTTGAGCTGGCGCACGCTGCGGAGCGGATCGCGGCGGCCTGTGTAGGAGAAGTGCGGCGCCGGTTCCTCGATCTCGAACTGGAGGGCCAGCGGGATGCCGCTGATGGACTGCGTGATGCCCGGCTGTGAAATGAGCGGGCTCAGTGCCTGCTCCCAGTCGGCCAGGTCCAGGCTGACGGGCTGGCGGGAAAGCCGGGAAACGTCAGCGGGGGCCAGCAGCTGGACGCGGATGGCCGGGTTGTCCTCGGCGGCGAACAGCAGCGCGGCCACGTGCTTGCAGTCCTTGCGGACAGGGCAGCTGCAGACGCCCACGGTGCAGCTCCAGCCGCCCGATTTACGCACTAGCTTGGCCGTGGTGGAGTAAGGGACGTCGGCACCTCCCCGGACCTTGCCCAGCATCAGCCCGGTGGCGGCGTCGAACGACATTCCGGAAACCCGGCTGCCCATGGCATACGCCAATCCGGCCGCGAGGGAGCGGTCGTTAATGGCGGGGGTCTGTATTGCCAGTGCCGCACTCTCGTCCGGTTGGGATGGCATGGTGCGCGCTACTTTCAGCTGGCCACGGGGGTGCCGTGTCCGATCGGAGGTTATCTGCTTCATCTTAGTTCGCCCGGCGGGAGCCTGAAACTTCGCCTGACGTTCACTTCCGCCTCAACACACCGCCGCCCCCGCCGACGTAGCGTGAAAGTGTCCTGAGCAGCACCGAAGCATTCAGCAGTGAGGAATCCCATGACCATGAGCCAGAACCCTGTCGTCCTGACCAAGGCCAGCATCGATGCAGGCAGCGAGGAGGTCGTAGGTGCCAACGTTTACGTGGTGAACGCCATGTACGGGAAACTGCTCGACGCCGGCGAGATCGCGCCCGCGGCGCTCGGCAGCTACTACGTGGACTTCTACGTCACGCAGTCCCTGGAGGGCGGCTTCGCCCAGTACGTGTTTACCGCGGACCGCGACGAGGTGGACCCGCTCATCCGCGGGGGCCTCGCCGGCATGGGCGCCACCGCCCACCTGGAGCTCTTCAACCGGACTGTTGCGGCGTTTGATGCCTTGTCCGACGAAGACGAAGAGCGCTACCTCGACGGCGACCTGGACACTGAGGAAGAGTCCAACGATGCCGTCCGCACCATCGAAGAGCTCGACGGCGAGTTTGAGGAACTGTTCGAAACCGAAAACATCACCGCCCTCAACGCCGCCTGGCTCCTGCGCCAGGACGGTCTGCTGGTGCTCGACGAAGAGGAGCTCGACGCCTACATCGAGCGTCAGGTGGCACTCATCCCGAACCTCGAGGAGCGCCAGGCCGCTGCGGACGAGGAAGCGCTGGAGGACGCCCCGGATTTTGAGGTCATCATTCGCGAGCTGTGCGACATCGCCGGCTACACGCTGCAGAAGATCACCATGGGCGACCCGAACTACATGCACGACGGCGAGAAGACGCTGGCCTGGCATTTCACCACGGACCACGGCGACTTCATCATGGTCGAGGAAGAGGACGAGGCGTTCATGATCAACCCGGAGACCCAGGAAATCGTGGCCGCCGTTGAGTTCGAGGAAGCGGACGACGACGAGATGATCGACGCGTAGGACCCTCGCCTCGGTCCCGGGCCGGGTTCGTCGGAAATTTCCGGCGACCCCGGCCCGCCGTTGTTCCTGCTCTTAAGTGTTCCGGTCCACACGTCCATGCGGCTGAAAGCCGGCACTGGAAAAAGAATTTGGGCGGCGCCGTAACTTTCCCGGTCCGGCCATCGATGTAGGGGGTGATGGGTTCCTCACGGAGCCGGATCTGAATTGTTCTCTAGGTTTTGGAGTGTCATATGTCGTTGTTCACTGTTCTCGCCACCAGCAAAATCGCCGCCGGAGTTCTCGCAGCGGGCACCCTGGCCGTCGGTGGAACCGGCGTCGCAGCTGTTTCCGGCGCCCTCCCGGCCGACGCACAGCAGACCGCCCACGAACTGCTCGGCGCCCCGGCCCCGAAGCTGGCCGCTGACGCCACCGAGTCCGCCTCCGCGAACGTTTCCGGCGATGCGGCAGTGACCGGCGAAGCAGCCGTCTCCGGCGATGAGGTCGCAGCCGAGGCCAACGCCTCCGCAGCCGCCGGCACCGCGGTTGACGCTGCGGGTGCCGCAGCCTTGGGCCTCTGCACCGCGTTCACCAACGGTGGACTGAACGAAGCCTCCGAGGGCTTCTCGTCGCTGGTCATCGCCGCCGAGGGCGCTACCAATGTTGACGCCTTCTGCGCCGACGTTGTTGCGAAGGGTGCCGGTTCCGCTGACGCCGACGCTTCCGGCGAGGGTTCCGCCGCCGCCAAGGCTGAGCGCCCCGAACTGCCCGCAGTGCCGGCAGTCCCCGCCGTTCCGGCCGTTCCGGGTGTCGACGGCGTGCCCGCCGTTCCCGCCGTTCCTGCTGTTCCGGCCGTGCCGGGCGACGTTGTAGACGTTCCCGCCGTTTCGAACCGCTAGGACCTGCTCAGCTAGTGTGGACTGCGGGAACCGGCTCCGGACGGACCGGATTCCCGCAGTCCACATAGCAGCAAGATTGCTGCCGAACAGCAGCCGACCGATAGCAGCGGAGCACACCGCGCCGAATACCGGGACGAGCGAGTCCGCTGCCCGGGATGGAGGAGCCACTGGTGCTAGACACTTTGGCCGAAGAAGACATAGACACATTTGCAGACACTGCCGGTGCTGATCCGGCTGTGCTCTTCGGTGCTGTCTATCGAACCTTTGCCGGAGCGGTCCAGGGCTACCTCAAAGCCCGCGGCGTGGACGATCCCGAGGCTGTCACCCAGGACGTGTTCCTGGCGTTTTTCCCGAAGATCGGTGAGCTGACCGGCGGGCTGCAGGGTGCCAAGTCGTTGGTTTTTTCCATCGCCCACGCCCGGATGGTGGATTACTACCGGCGGGTTGAACGCCGGCCGGAGTTCACTCCGTACGACCCCCTGCAGGACGGGCGCAGCACGGCGTCCGCGGAGGATCACGCCTTAGGCCATAGCGGCGGCGCACCTGCCCTGCTTGAAGGCCTCGCCGACGACCACCGCGAGGTCCTGGCACTGCGGGTGGTGGCGGACTTATCCATCGAACAGGTGGCCGGCATCATGGGCAAGTCCCAGGGTGCCATCAAGCAGCTCCAACGCAGGGCGCTGCAAAACCTCAAGGACCAGACTCTTAGAAGAAACCAGGCAGACCATGAGTGACACCGCAGGCACGTGCAACGGTTCCCGCGACGACGCTTCTGTTGACCGGCTGCTGCTGGAGGCAGGGCTGGACGACGACGGCGCCCTCCGCCCCGCCCTGCTGGAACTCCGTGCGCTCGCAGCCGAGCAGCCGGAGCCCTCCGCTGCAGTCGCGGCGCTCATGATGCCTGCCGTGACACAGACTGCTGTCCCGACGTCGGCTTCGGCCCACTCCGCAGCCACCCGGCACCTGGCGGTGGTCCCTGAAACCGCTGCAGTTTCTCAGCCGCAGCCCGCCGCGGCCCTCACCGCGGATGCTGCGGGGGCAGCGGACGAGCCCGGCGCGGCACCCGACGAACTAGCCGCCCGCCGTCGAACCCGTCGCAGGATCACCCTCACCACGCTGTCAGTCGCCGTCTCGTTGGCGGCCGGCGGCGCCGTTGCCGTTGCCTCTGACCAGGGGATCAGGGATTCCATTGGCCAGGTCAACCATGCAGTCACATCCTTTGTGTCCTCCGTTGGTGGCGGACCTGCCCCTGCGCCGGCGGAGACCCCGGGGCCGGTCCAGCCCGGCGCCCCTGCCGTAGGGCCCACCGGACCGGCTGTCACTGTGCCGGTTCCGGCCGCTCCGGGATCCGGTTCGAGCCAGGCCACGCAGCCTGCTCCCGCCCCCTCGGGTTCAGCGCCGGCGGTGCCCCTGCCAGATCTTTCGCTGCCTGAAACCGTCGTGCCGGGTGTGCCGGGTGGGCCACTAAACGGCGAGGGGCAGCCCCCGGCCCTGCCCCTGCCGTCCGCGCCTCCAGTCCCGCTACCCGGCATCCATCCGAAAACTGCCCCGGCCCCCTCGCCGTCGTCGTCCCCGTGACTGAGCGTGCCTGCCGTCAGTAGCCTGACGCCGCCGCCTTGATCATTTCCCCGGCCGGCGTGGCCAGATACCAGACGCTGTTGACGCCCTGCCCTAGGATGTCGCCGGAATTCTTGTCCTGCGCGAAGTAGTACAGGGGCAGCCCATTCAGGGTCACCTGCTTGGCCCCGTCCGGCGTCGTGATGGTCCCGAGTGTGCCGGTGATCCCTTCAGCGGCGGGCGTCGCTGCGGTAGTGAGGAGCGGCGGCCACGCGGTGAGGCACCCTCCGGTGCAGGCGCTGGTGCCGGAGTCCTTCACGTCCTTTGTGAAGAAGTACAAGCTCATGCCCTTGGCGTCCACCACGATGTTGCCTGCGGTGGAGGATGCTGTCTTGAGGGCGACGGCGGCCGCTGCGGTGGTGGTGGTGCCAGCCGTTGGGGCGGCGGATGTGGCCGCGGGACTCGTGGCCGACGGTGTGGGCGCCGCCGTTGTTGTACTGGTTCCAGGGCTGCCGCCGCAGCCGGAAAGTGCGGCCGCGAGGGCCAGTGCGGCAAGGCCTATGCCTAGATGCTGTTTCATCGGAGTGCTCCTCGGCTGGGGCCCGGCGCGGATCACCGGACGCTAACCGGTACGACGCGCAAGGGTGAAGAATGGTTCAAGAACCAGCCCCCTGTTTCCGGCGCCAGTTCCGAGGGACCACGGCCAGTGAACCTTTTGGCTGTGGGGGACGTCGTATCAGCCGGAATGTACAGTGACGGCCGGGACGGGAACCAGGGACAGGAGGGGGCGGCATGCCGCTGGATGAGGACGTGGTGGCTGCGATCTACCGCGAGCACGGCGCAGCCCTGCGCCGCTTTGTCCTCAGCGCATCCCGCGATCCACAGCTGGCCGAGGACGTGGTCCAAGAGACCGTGCTGCGCGTCTGGCAGCAGGCCCCGGATATTACCGGGAGCCTGCGCAGCTACCTGTTCCGGACCGCCCGGAACATCATGATCGACAACTACCGCAAAGCCCAACGGCGCCCGGCCGAAGTGGTGGAACGCGATCTCGCCGATCCCGCCCAGGCCGTGGAACGCGTGGATGAACTCCTCAACCGCGTGCTGATGGAGGAGGCGCTGCTCCGGCTCAGCACCGAACACCGCGAGGTCCTCGTGGCACTCCACTACCGCCGTTTCACCGTCAACGAGGCCGCCGTGCAGCTGAACATCCCGAGCGGAACCGTGAAGTCCCGGGCCTACTACGCAGTCCGGGCGCTGCGGACCATCCTGGACGAAATGGGGGTGGAACGGTGAACGCTGCTGAGCTGCATCACCTGCTGGGCGCCTACGTGCTCGGCGGGCTTGACCCCGCGGATTCGCAACGTTTCGAAGCCCATCTCGAGTCCTGCGCGGAGTGCCAGGCCGAACTCGCCGAGCTCGAAAGCCTGCCGGCCCTGCTGGACGCACTTCCCGTCCCGGACGCGGTGGCGCTGACCGGGGGTACACACCCCGGGGTGGCCCCTGAGGCAGCCAGCTCAGTGCCCCTCACGGTCCTCGATGAACTGGCCACCCGGCGTCGTAAATTACGACGGCGGTGGGCGGCGCTGGTGGGCGCCGTCGCCGCCGCATGCCTCGCCTTGGGCCTGGCCGCTGCGCCGCTGCTCAGCCGGCCGCCGGCGCCGGACGCCAGCTACTCGGTCCAGTCCGGCAATGGCCTGCAGTTCAGCATCGACCTCGCCAAGAAAACGTGGGGCACCGAGCTGGCCGTGAACGGCAGCAAGCTGCCGCTGGACGGAACCCTCTCGCTCTGGATCCGTGACCGCGACGGCGGCGAGGACCGGGCGTGCGCCTGGACCGCCACGCCCAGCGGGAGGGCGAAGGTCACGGGGGCTACGCCCGTTCAGCTGGCCAGCATCGCCAGCCTGGAGCTGCGGGATGAAACCCAGCGGGCGGTTGCTACCATCACGGTGCCGTAATCCCACGGCCGGTGATCACAGGGCTTGTGATCACAGGGCTTGTGATCACTGTGCTTGTGATCGCCAGCCTTCGACCACCGGTGTTTGGTTAGTGTGCTTGGATGTCGCGGAACTCGGCTACCAGCCCGGGGTCCTCACAGGCGCGGGCAAACGCGTCGATCCTCCTGTTGATCTCACGGCCCAGGAGCCAGGCGCCCATCCGCTCAGCCACCGGCCGCAACCAGGCCGGGCGGCACGAAAAGGTGTACTTCCAGACGGCGCGGGTGCCGCCGTCGTCCGCGGTGAAACGCCAGCCGCCACCGAAATTCCCGAAGAACCACGGTCCGGACACCATGGTCATGCCCACGTTCTTGGGTGGCGCGTAGGAAACGTACTCGCTCACCATCACCAGGCCAAGGCGGGACACGGTCCGCGTCCGGACGCCCTTTCCGGCGGAGGTCGCGCTGTTCAGGAAACCCTGGGCAGAGATGAACGGGTCCCATTTGAGCCGGAACGCACCGGTGGTCTGGGAGAAGGCGAAGGCCGTCTCCGGATCGAGGCGGATGTGGCGTTCGGCGCGTACCTGGGGCATGCTCCCACCCTAGCCGTGGCGGGCAACGGCGCTAATGGTTCATATTCGCCAGGCGCGCCCGAACCACCATGTAGACGCCGTAGCAGATCAGTCCGGCGCCCACCGCTGCAAGCAGGTACACGCCGAAGGGCTGCTCCCGCAGCGCCTTGAGCCCGCCGTCAAGGCCCGTTGATTCCTCCGGGTGCGCGCGCAGGGTGGCGATCGTGATGAGCAGTCCGGTGAGGAACAGGACAATCCCCTTGGCAACGTACCCCGTCACGCCCAGCACGCTGACGGCGGTGCGGGCCCTTGGATCCGCAGGCATCTTGAGGTGGTCTTCGAAGGACTTCTTGATGCCACGGATGCCATAGATCACCCCGGTGACGGCCATTCCCACCCCCACCAGGACCAGGAGTACCATCCCGCCGGGCGCCTTCATCACGGCGGCGGTGAAGTCGCTCGCGGACTTCTGGTTGTCACCGCCGGAACCGCTTCCCAAGGCAAAGGAGGCAAGCGTCAGGGCCAAGCCGGCGAATACCACAGCCTGTGCTGCTGACTTGGCCTTCTTGCCCGCCTTTTCCTTCGTGGGCAGTCTGTTGTAGTCGAAGATGGCATCGCTGGTCTGCCACAGCGCAAGGGCGGCGCAGGCGGCAAAGCTTGCCCAGAGGAGGAACGGCCCGGCGGGCTGGCTGGCGAGCTCTGACACGGCGCCGCTGAAGTCGGCGCTCCCGCCGCCCCCCATGGCGAGCCGGATGGCGATGAGTCCTACCAGGAAGTGCAGGACTCCGCTGGCTGCGAACCCTGCCCGCGCGAACAGTTCCAGCGTGCGTGAATTAGTGGCACCCTCCGCCGCATCGGCGGCCTGCCTGAGTTCTCTTTTGATGGCGGTTCCTTCTGCCGGCGCCGCAGAGGCGCATATTTGTGTGCCCCCTGCACAAGCCCCATCGTGCCACGCTTGGCAACCCGCGAACAGTCCCGATCCGCCCACCCAGTTCCGTCCCGGACCTGGTGAGGGATGGGTTTTCCCGCGATGGGTAGTGATCCCCATCGCGGGAGACTTGCTGCCGTGCAACGATATGTCCAGCGATAGATCTAATTCTTATTACTCTCCGGGGGAGACACCATGACTTTTTACGGCGCGGACGTCAGCCAGCTTCGGGAGCTGGCGAAGGCTGTTGACAAGGCGGCGGCGCTGCTCAGCAGCCGAGCCAGCTCCCTGCAGGGCCAGATCCAGTCCGCGCCGTGGAAGGGCACGGACGGCGAGCTGTTCCGGCAGGACTGGTCCGGCAACCACCGCCCCAGCCTGGAGCGGGTGGCATCCAGCCTCCGCCACAACTCCAAGCTGCTCCTGCAGCACGCAAACGAGCAAGAACAGTCCTCTGCCGAGACCGGTGGCGGCAGCGGCGGCGGTGGCACCAGTGCGCTGGACAGGCTCAAGGACCTGGGCAGCCGCGCGAAGAACTGGCTGGAGGAACAGGCAGCGAAGGCGGCAGCGGCCGAGGCCCACCGCGAAGAGCTGAAGCAGGGCATGGATGACATGCTCAAAGCCAGCCCGGAGGAGCAGGCCAAGTGGTGGGCCGGCCTGTCGGAGGAGGACCGTCAATACCTGATCGAAGGCGTGGACGAAGACGGCCGCCCCCTCGCCGCAGACCTCATGAAGATGGACGGCGGCATTCCTGAGTCCGCCCAGGAGCTGGCCAAGACCCATCTGCAGGAACTCGGCAAGCCGGACATTCCTGTCTACACGGAGTCCGGCAAAGCCTCCCTTGACGCCCGGGTTGCCTGGTTCCATGCCGGCGCGGAGGTAGGCACCGTGGTGGTGGAGAATGCGGACGGTTCGGCCACCATGAAGGTGTACGGAAATGTGGGCGTGGGAGTCAACGACACCACCGGCACCGCCGGAGTCACGCTGAACGGGGAAGCCTCGCGCGAGTTCAAATTCGGTAGCGTGGAAGAGGCCATGGCCGCCCGCAACCAGATTTATACGGACCTCCCGCCGGACAGCGTCGGTGAGATCAAGGATGTAGCGGGCAACCCGCCTGGCTACATCCTGGACACCATCAACGATGCTGCGGACGACAACGGCTCCACCGGCCACGACGACAAAGCCAAGGGAACGCTGTCCCTGGAAGCCGAGGGCGAAGCCGGCCCCGCTTCAGGCTCGGCGAAGCTGGATCTCGCCTACGAGCGGAACCTGACGGACGGCACGGCAACCGCCAGCGCCGAGGTGTCTGCCCAGGGCAAGCTGAACCTTGACGGCAGGGTGTTCGAGGCCTCGGGTAAGGGCGGCCTGGAAGTAAACCTGGATAAGAACGGCAACATGGAATCGATCGCCGTATCCATGGAGGGCACAGTTGCGGCGGGCGCCACCGCGGGTCCCGACCTCCAGGGCGCCAAGGCTGAGTCCAGCGTGACTGTAGGCGCACAGGGCACCGTGAAGATCGCTGTCGATTACACCCCAGAGAACGCGGCCGTGATCGACAGCTACATGCGCAATGTAGCGATGGGAGACACGGTTGCGGCCGGTCAGGATGCCGCCAAGCTCTACGAGGCAGGTTCCGCCACGGTCCAGGAGAACCACGTGGTGACAGCGTCCAACGAGTTCGGCGTTGACCTCAAGGCCGGCGAGGTGGAGGTCAAAACGGAGAACAAGGCAACCACCAACGTGTCCACGTACTATAAGGTCCCGAACGATACGAAGCTCGAGAAGCTCTGACGTCCTGTGCCGAATCCGTCCCGTAGACCTATTCCCCGAGTTTTTGCGGCGCCATTTTGGGCACTACCGCCAGCCAGCCCGGCCAAGACTTACCGCTAAGGAGCAACCATGTCAGTGCATATCGAATCCCCGCTGGGATTCACGGCAGACTTCCCCGAGCACACCCAGGTTCTGGAGGATTCCACAGCCGGGCCCAACACCGAGCAGTATGGCCTGCTGGGAGGGGTCTTGGTCACAGTCATCAAGGATGACACCTCGGTCACGGATGCCCCCCAGGCCAACGGCTGGGCACACCTCATGTCGGGCTTCTACCTTGAAGACCGCGCAGGGACCCTGCTGACCGAAGGCGAACTGAACCTCCCCGGCAAGTCCTCGTACGCCGTCGTGGTTGGCTACGCGGATCACTTGGGTGAGGCCCGAGTCGCAGCAACTGTCGGCGTCTGGGAGAACAACCGTTTCATCGGCGTTGTGGTGATCTGGCCGTACACGAACCCGGAGATCGAGCCGCGGCTGGGGATGCTCAAGGAGATCGTCGCCGGCATCAGCGTGAGCTGACCTCAGTTTCCAGGGCTCAGCGCCGGCGGTAGCAGAGGTCGAAGATCAGCCGGCCGGCTTCGTGGGCCTTCGCCTCGAAACTCGTGCGGATCCGGCCTTCGAAGCGCGGCGCCCAGCCGCCCGTTTCATCCACGCCCTCATTGGGGCCGGTATGTGCGGTGCTGACCGGCGCCCGGCCTTCGCGGACGGGCGCGCCGCCCACCAGCGTTTCGACGCCGGATTGCCACACCTGGGTGAGCGGGCTTTCGGGTCCGTGGCGCTCGCCGGTGTGGAGGTTTTCGAAGTCCGGCGAGTCCGCGAGGACGTCGCGGACGTGGACGGCGTAGTTGGACCAGTCAGTGGCGACCCGCCACAGGCCGCCATTGGTGAGTGCCCGTGCTGCAAGTTCGGCAAACTCCGGCTGGATGAGGCGGCGTTTGTGGTGCCGTGACTTATGCCAGGGGTCGGGGAAGAATACCCACAGTTCGCTGACGGAACCTGCCGGCAGCATGGTGGCGAGGACCTCGGGCGCGTTGGCTTCCACCACGCGGACGTTGTTCAGCCCGCGGCTGTTGATCTTGATGATGGTGTTGGCCAGGCCCGGGGTGTAGACCTCCACGGCCAGGAAGTCCGTGTCCGGGTTCTCCTCGGCCGCGTGGCAGATGGCATCGCCCAGCCCCGAACCGATTTCAACAATCAGCGGCGCCTTGCGGCCGAACTCGGCCTCGGCGTCGAAGGTATAGTCCGGGTGGACCGACGTGTTGGCAACGTGCCGGGGCACGTCCAGCGCCCACCGCTCCGAGTGCTCTTCCCACGCCGTCTGGCGGCGACCCTGCAGGCGGGTCCCGCGGCGCACAAAGCTCACAGGCCTGCCGCCGTAAGTGCCGAAGGACGCCTGGGTTCCGGGCGTCACCGGGCGCGGGACATGCGGAGGCTGGGGGGATTCTGGGGATTCGCTCATCCCTTCCAGAATAGAGGAGTCAGTCCCGGACCAGCTTGCCGACAGCCAGGGAGCGCAGTTCCCGCAGGATCTCCAGCTGTTCGTCGTTGATAGTGGTAAGCCGCTCAATCTCCGCCTTGGCCTTCACGTTTGTGTCGTAGTCGTGCTGTGCCATGGCCGCAGCAATGGCATCCTGGCGCTTGGCTGCGATGAGGAGAATGGCACCTTGAAGTCCGGCAAGCATGGACAGGAACAGGTTCAACAGGATGTACGGATACGCGTCCCACGCCTGGGACGCCAGAATCCAGGAGTTCAGGGCAGCCCACACCATCATGAACGCGATGAATCCTGCGACGAACCGCCAACTGCCCATGCTGTTGCGCATAACATCCGCGGCGCGTTCGCCCCTGCTCAGGGTTGCTTTGTGTGCGGCATGCCAGGTCTCTCGCGGTTCGCTCATGCGCCAAGCGTAGGCTCTTCCGCGTTTCCCGCAGCCCCGGCCGACGCGCCACCCGCCCACCCGTCGGGACAAAACAGGCCACAAGTGCGCGCAATGACAGAATGGTCCCCGTGACCCGTGCTGACAACGTTGAAGTGCCTGGACTGCTGATCGACGCCGAAATCGACGACATCCCGCCAGCAGCCCCGACGCGTCTTCCGGGTCAGTCTGGCAGCGGTCCGGAAAGCCCGCAGAGCAGCCCGCGTGCCCTCGCATATCTGGCTCTATGCCTGGTGTTTATCGGGCTGAACCTCCGCACGGTTTTCTCCAGTTTCGCCGCGGTCCTTCCGGAGATCACGTCCGACGCCGGCCTCCCGGGCTGGGCAGTCGTGGTGCTCACCACCGTCCCCGTCACGCTTCTGGGTGTCTTCGCGCCGCTGGCGCCCGTCCTGGCGCGCCGGTTTGGCGCCGAACGCGTCCTGCTCGGCGCCATGGCTGTGCTCACGGCGGGGCTGCTGCTGCGGCCCGCGGACATCGGCGGCCTGGTGCCAGGTGCCGGCCACCTCCCAACCCTGCTGGCGGGAACGGCCGCCTGCGGTGCCGCCATCGCCCTGTGCAACGTGCTGCTGCCGGGGCTGGTGAAGCGAGATTTCCCGCACCGGCTGGGCCTCATGGGCGGGCTGTACACCACGGCCATCTGCGCCTCGGCCGCCCTCGGAGCCGGCTTTACCTACCCTGTCTTCGCGGCGACGGGGGAGTGGGGCTCGGCGCTGTGGTTCTGGGCGGTCCCTGCCGCCGTCGTACTTTTGCTGTTCCTTCCGGTGGCCTTGCGCCAGCATCCCGTCCGGCACCAGGCCGGCCACCTCGGCGTCAACGTGTGGCGTTCGGCGGTGGCGTGGCAGGTGACCATCTTTATGGTGCTGCAGGCCATGATGTCCTTCAGCGTTTTTGCCTGGCTGGCGCCGATCCTGCGCGAACGCGGCCTGGACGGCGGAACGGCCGGCCTGATGGTCTCTCTTTCGATCGTGCTCCAGATGCTGGGCTCGCTGTTTGCCCCGGCGCTGGCGGCCAGATTCCGTGACCAGCGCGCCATCGCAGTGGTGGTGGCGCTGATGACCGGAGGCGGGTTTGCGCTGAGCATTTTCGGACCCCTGGAACTCATCTGGGTGTGGACCGGGCTGCTGGGCCTGGGGCAGGGCAGCCTCACCGCGGTGGCCCTGACCATGATTATGCTGCGGACCCGCGACGGGCACACCGCCGCGCACCTGTCCGGGATGATGCAGGGCGTGGGCTACGGGTTGGGTTCCACCGGCACGCTGATGGTGGGCCAGCTGCACCAGGCCACGGGATCGTTCGCCGCCGCCGGGGTGCTGTTCCTCGTGGTGGGTTCGCTGGCCGCGGTGTTCGGTTACCGCGCGGGCCGGAACCGCTACATCGGCGACGCCAACCGGACGCGTCGATAACGTGCGCGATTCCACGCTCCCAACTACAGACCCCACCGCCGGGATCCTGCAGCGACCGTACCTGTGGGTGACCATCGGCGCGTGTGCCCTGGTGTTCCTCGCGGCGTTCGAATCGCTCGCGGTGACAACCATCATGCCCGTCGTCAGCCGCGAGCTCGACGGTGCCAGTTTGTATGCACTGGCCTTTGCCGGTCCGCTGGCCACCGGCGTGATCGGCATGGTGGCGGCCGGAAACTGGTCGGACCGCCGCGGGCCAACGGTCCCGCTGTATGCCTCAGTTGCCCTATTTGTGCTGGGTCTGATCATCGCCGGTACCGCCGTGTCCATGCCCATGTTGGTTGCCGGCCGCCTGGTGCAAGGGCTCGGCGGTGGAGCGTTGACTGTTGCGCTCTACGTGGTGGTGGCCCGCGTCTACCCGGCCGTCCTGCACCCCGGGATCTTCGCCGCCTTCTCCGCCGCCTGGGTGATCCCGTCCCTCGTGGGCCCGTTCGCGGCCGGCATCGTGGCGGAGATCCTGAGCTGGCACTGGGTGTTCCTGGGCGTGGTGGGCCTGGTGGTGCCCGCCCTCGTGATGATTGTTCCGGTGCTCCGCGGCATCGACCGGCCAGCTGAGCAGACCTCCGGGCAGACAACAGTCCCGCCCTGGGCGCTGGGCCGCCTGGCCTGGGCGGCGCTCGCCGCACTCGCTGTACTGGGGCTGAACCTCTCCGCCGGAGTCACTATCGCGGGCTTCACCGCCGCGCCGGCCCTCCTGGCTGCGGCCGCCGTCGTGATTGCCCTCATAGCCGTGCGCCCACTGGTACCCCGCGGCACACTGCTCGCCCGCCGCGGCCTGCCCAGTGTGATCCTGACCCGCGGCCTGGCGTCTGCCGCGTTCTTCGGCGCCGAGGTCTACCTGCCGTACCTGCTGATCGAGGAGTACCAGTTCCCGCCGACGTTCGCCGGCCTGGCGCTCACGGGAGGCGCGTTATCGTGGGCCGCCGCTGCCGCCGTCCAGGGCCGCCTCGGCGCCCGCCTGCAGCACCGGCTGGCCGTGCGCATCGGCTCAGCGCTGGTGCTGGGGGCCATCGTCCTCACGTTGGCGACGTCGGCATTCCACTGGCCTGCCGCCGTCGCGATTGCCGGCTGGCTCTTCGCCGGCGGCGGCATGGGGCTGCTGTATCCGCGGCTCAGCGTGATGACACTCGCCATGTCCAGCAAGGAAAACGAAGGCTTCAACAGCTCGGCGATGTCCATCTCGGACTCGCTGGGCGGGGCGCTGGCGCTCGCCGCCACGGGCATCGTGTTCGCGGCATTTACGACGACGGCGGAATCGTTCGCCGGGGTCTTCGCACTGACGGCGCTGGTGGCCGTCGCCGCGGTTGCGGTGGCGCCGCGGGTTTCACGCTAGCCAAAAAACTCACGCCAGCCGGGTGGCGCGGAGTACGGTGTCCCCGATCACGGCCTCCTCGCCGTCCGGACCTGACGCCGCCCGCTCGCGTGTGGTGTTGACCTCCAGCTGCCAGCCCGGCGAGTCCAAGCCGAGTTCGGCGACGAGCTGGGCCGGGGTGTAGAACATCTCCGGCCTGGTGTGGTTTCCCCACGGCGGCAGGCGGTGCGGATGATGGCCCACGATCAGCAGTGTGCCGCCCGGCTTGACCGCCGCAGCCGCCGTCCGCAGCGGACCCTGCCACGCCAGGTGCGGGGAATGCAGGAACTGGGAGGTCACCAGATCGAAGGTTGCGGCGGGCTGCCACTCCTCCAGGTCACACTGTTCCCAGTGGATGCGGCTGGGAATTTCACCGGCTCCCTCGGCGTGCACACTCTCACGGTCCAGAGCCGATTTTTCGTGGGTTGCAGCCCGTTCCAGCGCGACGGCGGAAACGTCGACGGCGGTGACGGTCCAGCCTTGCTGGGCAAGCCAGATGGCGTCGGCCCCTTCGCCGCAGCCCAGGTCCAGTGCCTTGCCCGGCCTCAGTCCGGCGCCTTCGCGGACCAGTTGCGGGTTTGGTTTGCCGCTCCAGAACTTCGGCTTGCTCCGGTACCTTTCGTCCCATGCCTCGGCGGCACTGCGCTGCCGTGCATCCTCAGGCCGGGTGCCGCCGTCGTCCGTTGCGTGGTGGTGGTCCGCACCCTGTTCCGTCATGCCTCAAGCCTGCGCCTGCCGGGCACCCAAAGGCAACGTCCGCACCTCCTGCAACACGTAAGTGAAAGAGGCCCGAGCGCAGGGATGGTACGCTTAGGGGACTTGATGTGCAGTGATGCCCGCTTTGCTCCTGAATTTTATGGAGTCCCTTGATTTGGGAAGCGGGTTTTTTCATGTGAGAGGCACATCCTGCGTCGATGAACGCGTTCCATTTGGTCCCAGCCGCCGCCCTGAATTGGGCAGCAGCACGGTTGATCACCTGACTTTTCTTCGGCGAAACCCTTGAGCCAACCGGCATCGGGGGCCGATATCCGTATGGATACCGCCTGAAAGACCTTGAATATATGACTACTTTTGCTGCCCTTGGCACGCCCAAAGAACTTGCCGACACCCTCACCGCCCAGGGAATTGTTGAGCCGTTCCCCATCCAGGTCAAGACCCTCCCGGACACCCTGGCCGGACGCGACGTCCTGGGCCGCGGCCGCACCGGCTCCGGCAAGACCATCGCTTTCGCCATCCCGCTGGTGGCACGACTCGCTGCGCGGGAAGCCAAGCACTTCCGCAAGCCCGGCCGCCCCATGGGCCTGGTCCTCGCACCGACCCGCGAGCTCGCCACCCAGATCAACGCCACCATCGAGCCGATGGCCGAGGCCATGGGCCTGACCACCACCGTGATTTACGGCGGCATCTCCCAGGCCCGCCAGGAAAAGGCACTGCGCGCCGGCGTCGACATCGTCATCGCCTGCCCGGGCCGCCTGGAGGACCTGATCCGCCAGCGCATCCTGACCCTCGAAGGCGTCGAGATCACCGTCCTCGACGAGGCCGATCACATGGCCGACCTCGGCTTCCTCCCGGTGGTCAAGAAGCTCATGGACATGACCCCCAGCCAGGGCCAGCGCCTGCTGTTCTCCGCCACCCTGGACAACGGCGTGGACAAGATCGTCCAGCGCTACCTGTCCAACCCGCTAACCCACGCCGTGGACGAATCACAGGCCGCCGTGACCACCATGGAACACCACGTCCTGGTGGTCAACGACCAGACCGTCAAGAAGCAGCTGATCGTTGAGCTCGCTTCCGGTGCAGGCCGCCGCGTGCTCTTCATGCGGACCAAGCACCACGCCCGCAAGCTGGCCAAGACCCTGACCGACGCCGGAATCCCCGCCGTCGATCTGCACGGCAACCTCTCGCAGAACGCCCGTGACCGCAACCTGGCCGAGTTCTCCTCCGGTGACGTCCGCGTCCTGGTGGCCACCGACGTTGCAGCCCGCGGCGTTCACGTGGACGACGTTGAACTGGTAATCCACGTGGATCCGCCCACAGAGCACAAGGCATACCTCCACCGCTCAGGCCGTACAGCCCGCGCAGGTTCGGATGGCACTGTTGTCACGCTGACCCTCCCGGAGCAGCAGTCCGACGTCAAGAAGCTGATGAAGGCTGCCGGCGTCGAGGTCAACTTCGAGCGCGTTACCGCCAACTCCCCGCTGGTTGCCGAGCTCGTGGGCGAAATGGCTGACAAGATCGATCCGCGCACCCGCGCCGCTCTTCTGGCCAAGAAGTCCGCAACGCAGGGTGGCGGCACCTCCACGGGTGCCAACGCCGAGCGCAAGCGCGCCCGCCGCAGCCAGGAAGGCCCCACTGCCGGTGGCCGTGGCGGCCGTGGCGGACGCGGACGCGTCTCCGCTGAGCCGACGCGCTCCGATCTTCCCCGCGCCGAGCGCCGCGCTGTTGCCTACGAAGGCCGCACCGAGGCACGGGCAGCATTTGACCGTGTAGCTGAGCAGAATGAGGACCGCGCCATTGCAGCAGCAGCTGCTCGCCGCAATTCCCGCGGCCACGGCGCCACCGGCTCCACGCACCGCAACGACGTCCCCGCAGCAGGTGGCCGTGCAGCGGCTGGCCGCGGTTCAGACGGCCGTCCGGATTCACGCGTTACCCGCAGCGATGCTCCCCGTGGCGGCACGGGCCGCCCGGCTACCACCGGCGGACAGCGCGGCGGACGTCCGGCAACGGGCCAGCGCGCAGCCGGAGCCCGCACTGCAGGCGCCGGTGCAGGTGCCCGCACGGGTGGATCCGGCCAGGGTGGATCCGGCCAGCGCGCCGGAGCCTCCACGGGCAACGGCGGCAACGCCGGCAACAAGGCTGTTTGGTCCTCCAACACCGGCGGCACGTCCGGTGGCTCGTACGCCGGCAACGGCGGCGGCAATGGTGGCGGCGGTGGCCGTCCGGCACGCAGCGGTCCCCGCCGAGCGTCGGCTCCTGCCTCGAACGAACGCCGCAGCCGCTAGGAATCGTGTTTTCGCTACGTAAAGTAGCTGGCGATACGCAGAATGCCGGACGCGACGGATATATCCGCAGCGACCGGCATTTCGCGTAGCGCAAATCACGAAGCGCAGCGCCAGCCTGGAAGCGTTGTGAAAGCTACCAGCCGCGGGCGCGCCACTCCTCAAGATGCGGGCGTTCCGCGCCCAGGGTGGTGGGGCTGCCATGGCCCGGATGCACCACGGTGTCATCCGGGTAGGCCTCGAACAACCGCGCGGTGACGTCGTCCAACAGCGACGTGAACCGCGCCGGATCCTTCTGGGTGTTGCCCACGCCGCCCGGGAACAACGAGTCTCCGCTGAAAATGTGGGCAGGGCCTTCGGGGTCCTGATACACAAACGCCATGGATCCCGGGGTGTGGCCGCGCAGGTGCACGGCGGTCACGTCGAAGCCGTCGAAGTTGCCGACGTCACCGTGGTCCAGCAGTACGTCCACCTTCACCGCGAGTTCCGGGGCATCATCCGTTCCGGCTGCCGTCCTGGCTCCGGTCGCTTCCACCAATGCCGGCAATGCGCGGACATGGTCCCAGTGCTGGTGGGTGGTGGCGATGAGCGCCAGCTTGGGTTTGGCCGCCGTATCCGCGGCGGCATCCTGCAGCATCGCCTGGATGGCCGGGAGATCGTCCGCGGCGTCGATCAGCAGCTGCGCGCCGCTGGCCTTCGCGGTCAGCAGATACACGTTGTTGTTCATCTCGCTGACGGAGATGCTGCGGATGGTGATGTCGCGTAGGTCGTGAATGAGCGTATCCATGGGCTTCAGTCTATTCACGGCCCTGGGACACCCAGTTCGGGTCCGCCGAGCGGGAGCCGATGACGGCGTCCGCGGCCTGCTCCAGCGCCTCGAGTTGCGCCGGGGTCAGGTCCAGGGTGAGTGCGCCCAGGTTTTCGTCGATCCGGTGCGTCTTGCGCGTGCCGGGGATGGGGACCACGGTCAGTCCCCGCCGTTTGCCCTGCTCCAGAAGCCACGCGAGTGCCACCTGGGCGGGCGTAGCGGACAGCTCGGCGGCCACCGACCGCACGGTGGCAACCACTCCCTGGTTGGCATCGGCGGCGTCCGCGGCGAACCGCGGGATCCGGCGTCGGAAGTCGTTGGCTCCCAAACTCGAAGCGTCCACCGTGCCGGTGAGGAATCCCCGGCCCAGTGGCGAATACGGCACAAAGCCCACACCCAGGCTGGCCGCGGCAGGAACTACGTTGCGTTCCACGTCACGGCTCCAGATGGACCATTCGCTTTGGACCGCGGCAATGGGGTGCACGGAGTAGGCTTCGGCCAGCTCCTGCGCGGTCACCTCTGACAGGCCAAGGTGTTTGACCTTGCCCTGCTGCACCAGCCCCGCCATGGCCTCCACGGTTTCCACAATCGGAACGCGGAGGTCACGGCGGTGCATGTAGTAGAGGTCGATCACGTCCGTGCCAAGCCGCTTCAGGCTGGCATCGACGGCCTGCCGGACGTAGGCGGCATCACCCCGGACGTCCGTATAGCCGTCAGCCGGCGAGCCCACCAGGGAAAACTTGGTGGCGAGCTGCACTTCGCCCCGGCGCTCCTTCAATAGCTGCGCGATGAGTTCCTCGTTGCTGCCTCCGCCGTAGATGTCCGCCGTGTCAATAAAGCTGACGCCGGCATCCACCGCATGATGCAGCGTTTTCAGGGCGTCGTGTGGGTCAACCTCGCCGTAGACCGGGGTGAGGGCCATCCCGCCGAAGCCCAGGGGGCTGACGGTGAGGCCGTCGCCGAGGTGTACCGATGGTGCCGTCATGGGGGCGCTCCGTTCGTTGTGAACTCTCGTCCCAGCCAAGAACCCCGACCCCTGCCCCAGTATTCCTAGACAGTGCCCAGTATCCCTAGCAGGCGTCCTGGCCCCACGGGATGATCCGGTCGGCGCCCTGGCGCGTGGCTGCGATCATCACAGCGTTCGCCTCATCGGGTCCCGCCGCCCACTCCTCCGCCGCGGTCCGCTCCATGCCGAATTCCACATGCCGGTCCACCAGCCGCGCCAGCCGCAGGGCGGGAGGGGTGTCCATGAACCAGACCTCATCCAGCTGCGCCCGGACCTCTTTCCACTCGGGCGTCTCGGCCAGCAGGTAGTTTCCTTCGGTGATCACCAGCGGCACTGACGCCGGGACCGCGATGGACGCCGCCACCGGCTCATCCAACGTCCGCCGGAACTCCGGTGCGTACACCACTGCCTCGTCCCGGCGCACAAGCCGCTGCAACAGCGACAGGTAGCCGCCGACGTCGAACGTGTCGAGGGCACCCTTTCGCTGCCGCAGCGGTGTGCCGTCAATGATGGAGTTGCCCAAGTGGAAGCCATCCATCGGCACCACGACGGCGAGGCCGGCGCCGAACTCCCGCTGCAGCCGGGCCGCGAACGTGGACTTGCCGGAGCCGGGCGCGCCGGTGATGCCCAAAACGGTCCGCCGGCCTCCGTCGAGTCTGTGCCGCAGGGCGGCGAGTGCGTGCTGTACCTCGGGGGAGTCCATGGCAAAAGCCTAAACCGGCCGCTGGTCCTGCCCGGTTTTCGCGGGCACGGACGGGACGGCGGCAGGTGAAGCCGGCAGGGACTTCAAGCCCGCGGCACAGCCCACAATCCCGGCGATGAAGAGCACCTTCAACAGGCTGAAGGGTTCGACGCCGGTGGCCATGGCCCAGCCCACTGTCAGGGCAGCGCCGATCCCCACCCAGACGGCGTAGGCCGTGCCGAGCGGAATGCTGCGGATGGCCAGGCCGAGACCGATCATGCTCAGCGTGGCCGTCACGGCGAAAACAAGCGTGGGCAGGGGGCGGGTGAAGCCGTCGGACTGGCCCAGGGCGGTGGCCCAGACGGCTTCCAGCACCGCAGAGGCCAGCAGCATCAGCCAGGCAGCGGAACGCTTGTTCATTACGCCACCACCTTCAGGCCAACCACGCACGCGGCGATCCCGGTCAGCAGCAGGAGACGCGCCGTCGTCGGACGTTCCGCCTTGGTGATGATCGCGTAGGCGGAGGTCAGCACTACGCCCACGCCCACCCACACGGCGTACGCGGTGCCGGTGGGGATGGACTGCATGGCGATGGCGAGGCCGGCCATGCTGGCGAGGACGGAGACCAGGAAGAGGAGGGCGGGGGCGAGTCGGCGCCGGCCGGAAGCCTGGAAGGTCCGGTGCAGGGCAGCGGCCCAGACGGCCTCCAGTGCTCCGGAAAGAATGAGGATTAACCACGACATGACAGATCCTTTGGCCAGTCTTGTCGCGTGCCGGGTACTGAACCGTCGTCCGGAGGGTCCTGTGCGGAGCCTTGAACCCAGCATAGCAACGCCCGACGGCGGGTGGCCGGGTTGGTGGCCAACCTCACCGCCGGGCGGGGCAGGACCTTAGAGAGCGCCGCCGGCAGTCTCCGGCGCGGAGGAGTCGCGGCCGCCGTTGCCCACGGTTTCGCGGGCGATGAAGTTCTCGATGTCGAACAGGTTGTCCGCGCGCTCGGCGATGTTCAGGAGGGTGGTCATGGAAGCGACCTCCTCCACCTGCTCCTTGAGGAACCAGAGCATGAACTGCTCGCCCAGGGCGTCGTCCTCGGTGCGGGCCGCACGGAACAGTGCCTCGATCGCGGCCGTGACTTCCTTCTCCTGCTGCAGTGCCAGGGCCAGCGGCTCGGTCACGGAGGAGAAGTCGTTGCGCACGGTGGGGACTCCCGGGATGGTGAACTCAATGTCGCGGTCCAGCATGTACTGCACCATCATCATGGCGTGGTTCCGCTCTTCCACCGACTGCCGGTAGAAGTAGCGTGCCAGCTGCGGGAGATCCTGGTTGGCGAACCAGGTGGCCACGGCAATGTACTGCTGCGAGGCCGCGAACTCGTTGCCGATCTGGGTGGACAGGAGTGAGTTAAAGGGTGTGGAGGTCATAGCCAGAGTCTAGGAGCGCCCTGCGCCGCTGACCAGTGTGGAAAGGCTCAGATAACGAAGGCGAGGCTAGCCTGCAGGCCTGGATCAGGCACTCACGCGGTCGATCGAAACCACGGCCAGGAAGCCGCGGCCCAGGACCTCGGGGGTCCGGTTATCGGAGCCGACGACGGCGTCATAGCGGTTGAGTGCCTCGGGCTCGGTGGGTGCCGGGGCGGCTGCGTCGCCGTCGGCTGCGTCGGCTTCGGCGGTCTCTGCGGTCTCCGCGCTGACGCTGAGGGTGCCCGCGCTGACGGTGGCCTGGCCCTGCAGCAGCACAGCGAGCTGGCCCTCAAAAACCGGGTGCGCGCGCTTCTTGGAGAGCTCGATGATGGACGTGAAGCCCTTGAATGAACCAGTCCGGGCGATGACATTGAGGTCGCGGATGTCCCCGGTGGGCAGGGCCCCATGCGCAGCAGCCTCGCCCGAGAACCTGAACGGCCGGTACTTCTCCAGCGGGTGCTCGGCGCCGTCCACGGTGAGAAGGAGCAGTTCGCCGTCGATCACGGTGAGCACACGTTCCATGCCCGGGAACGCCGAGAAATCCCCGGCCTTGCTGACATCGGCGATGCTGACTCGCCAGTCCCAGGCGCCGTCCTGCGCCGAGGCGGCCTTCGGGTGGCTGGCAAGCTCCCGGGTCACCCCGCCGCCGTTGCGCCACGGTTCGGACCTGAGTTCTGCGAAGCGGATGATCTCCATCGGACCAGCCTAGTTGTTTGGGCGACCCCTCCTGTGTTTGGGCGACCCGGCCACGCGTGCCATGCTGGGCGAATGCGCCAGGGAATCACCGAGGAACAGAGCCGGCTGCTGAGATCCTGGCTTGGGGAATTCAGCGTGGTGCGGGATCACTCCTGGCCACTGCAGGACACCAACGTCCTCCACGTCGCCACACGGCCGGGCGAAGAATTCATCGTCAAGGCGAGCACCGCAAGCCACCATATACACCGCGAGATCGCCGCCCATGCCCGCGGTTTCGAAGGGCTCCACGGCCGCGTACCGGTGTTGCGGCACGCCTCGGGGGAGGCAGGGATCCTGGTGACGGAATTCCTGCCGGGGATCCTGGTTGAGTGGACACCGGCCGAGGACGAGCCGGAAACGTACCGCCAGGCGGGGGAGCTGCTGGCGAGGATTCATCGGCCCGCAGGGGAATCGTCCACCTACGCAAAAGCCCTCACGGCGAAGACCCGGGCATGGATGGAACGCGCTCAAGGGCTGCTGCCGGAATCGCAGCTGGACAGCTTTGAACAGGAGCTGGATGCACTGCGGCCGGGCGTGGTGCAGCTCGTGGCAACGCACGGCGATTACCAGCCAAGGAACTGGCTCCAGGACAACGGCCAGATCAAGGTGATCGACTTTGGCCGCGCCGAACTGCGTCCCTGGGTGCACGATCTGGTGCGGCTCAGTCACCAGCGGTTCGTCCAAAGGCCCGACCTGGCGGACGCGTTCCATGCGGGTCTCGGCAAAACGGTGGCACCGGCGGACGCGGACGTGTGGCGGCTGGAGAACCTGAACCAGGCCATCGGCACGGTGGTGTGGGCCAACCAGGTGGGCGACACGATGTTTGAACGGACTGGCCGCACCATGGTGGAACGCGTGCTGTCCGGCGCTTGAAATAGAACCACCCAACGTCGGCACAGGGGGCACTTGCCTGTTACTCTCCTCCGGGGGGAGTACGCGAAGACAGCCTGAAGGAGCCCGGAATGTTCGTCAAAGTGTGTGGACTCAGTACGCCCGAATCCGTCCGTGAAGCAGTGAACGCCGGGGCGGACGCCGTCGGCTTTGTCCTCACCGCGAGCCCGCGGGTAGTCTCGCCGTCGCAGGTTTCCACTCTTCTGGCCGATGTGCCGGAAGAGGTACTTGCCATCGGCGTTTTCCGGCATGAACCTGTCGCCGATGCCATTGCCATCGCCCGTGCCGCCGGACTCGAGTGGGTCCAACTCCATGCAGACCTCACCCCCGAAGACGTCGCAACAGTTCACGACGCCGGCATGAAGCTGATCAGGGCGGTCACCATGGCAGCCACTGCGGACGCGTTCGCCAACTGGGGCGAGGAACTCCTCCTGATTGACGCCGCCGTGCCCGGCTCCGGAGAGTCCTGGGACTACGCTTCCATGGTGGATGTGACGGCGCTCCAGGACCGCAAATGGCTGCTGGCCGGCGGGCTGGACCCGGACACCGTGGCGCACGCCGCCGCAGCCTCCGGCGCCTGGGGCGTGGACGTCAGCTCCGGCGTCGAGGTTTCCCGTGGCGTGAAGGACCTGGCGAAGATCCGGGCCTTCGTGAAAGCGGCCAAGGGCTGAGTCCCGGTCCACGTTCCAGGTCCAAGTTTCAGGGTCCAATCAGGGCAGACCCCTACGTCTTTGTCAGACCCCGCGGGGCACAATGGACAGATGAAGACTCTGCTCAACATCATCTGGCTGGTATTCGGCGGACTCTGGCTTGCCCTGGGCTATTTCCTGGCCGGCATCATCTGCTGCCTGCTGATCGTCACCATTCCGTGGGGCATCGCGTCGTTCCGCATCGCGGCGTACACGCTCTGGCCCTTCGGGCGCATGGTGGTGGACAAGCCGGGCGGAACGGGTGTGTTCTCGCTCCTGGGGAACGTCATCTGGCTGGTGGTGGCCGGCATCTGGATCGCGATTGGCCACGTGGTCACGGCCATTGCCATGGCAGTCACCATCATCGGCATCCCGCTGGCTATCGCCAACCTCAAGCTCATCCCCGTCAGCCTGATGCCGCTGGGCAAGCAGATCGTTCCCACCAACAGCCCGTTCGTTACCGCTTACCGCTAGCCAGCGGCGTTCGGAGGGGTTTCGCTGAACCCGGGGACCAGTCCTTGGGCTTCGAGCTCCTCTGAACGCAGCGCACGCAGCACACAGAACTCGTTGCCGTCCGGGTCAGCCATGACCACCCAGGTGACGCCAGGTCCCTGCCCGACGGAAATGCGCGACGCGCCAAGGACTTCCAGCCGCTGCACTTCCGCGGCCTGGTCGTCCGGGCGCAGGTCCAGGTGAAGCCTGTTCTTGAGCTCCTTGCGCTCGGGCACCTTCAGGAACAGCAGGTCCGGGCTGACACCGTCGGCCGGGCTGCCTGCGGGCGGCTCCAGCACGATTTCGTCGTCCACCTCGTACGTGCGGCGCCACCCGAGGGCCTTCTCCCAGAAATCGGCCGGCACTTTGGGGTCGGTTGAATCGATGCTGATGGCCTGGATGCGTAGGTTCATCCGAGCAGTCTTGCACCGGCCGCGTCGACCGTAAAGGCTTCCGGCGGTTGCGCGGAAGCGTCAGGCCAGCTCGCCCTGCAGGTTCCGGCGGGCGGCGTCGAGCCACAGTTCCCGTGCGCGGTCGCTGTGGAACAAGGGGTCCAGTTCCAGCAGATGACGGACGACGGCGGCGCGGCCGGCTGCGAAGTCCGCGTCACCGATGTGCGCGTAGTCTTCCCGGACGGCCGCCACATACCTGGCGTACGGCTCAGGTTCGCCGCCGAGAACCGACAGGTCCGCGTCGCAGAGGAGGGCACCGTCGTCGTCCCCTGGTTCCGGGCGATGGTCCGACGTCAGCCTCACCAGCCGGGCCACTTCGTCGATCTCGGACGCCGGGAGACCTGCGTCCGCGAGACGCTCCTCGGCGAGACGGGCCGATTCCTCCTCGTCCTGGCCGGCGACCCCGCGGTAGACGGCGTCGTGGAACCAGGCTGCGAGCAGCACGGTCCGTGATGGATCGGCGGGGTCCGCGAGCAGGTCCAGGGCCTCCAGTACTGCCAGCAGGTGCGTGCAGCCGTGATACCGGCGGTGGTCCTCGCTCCACCGGTCCAGCAGGTCCAGGAAGAGGGCGTCGTGGCCGGGCATGATGGCTTCCCAGCGGTTCAGCAGCGGCACTTTGAGGGACTTGTTGCGCTGCCGGGCCGGGATGCGCAGCCCGCTGGCGATCAGCTTGCGGACCAGGATCCGGGCCTCTACCGGGATGGCGCCCGCGGCTACGAGGTCATCGAACCGGCGCTCGGCGACGTCGTAGTGGTCACCGTCGAACGCCCGGTCCGGGATGCCGGCCGCGGCGGCGAAGGCGTGCAGTTCGGCCAGTGATGAGTCCGAGATGAGGTGCGAAAAATGCGTGCCGTGGGCTGGCCACAGCGGCGGATCAAGGTAAATCGCCATGGGGGAAGTCTAGTGCGGCACTGCTCTGCGCCGGGGCCACACGCTCCTGCCCGGTTACCGGCGGGCGCGGCGGCCAATCCGGGCAGACACGCCGTCCTCCACGGTGTGTCGCAGTGTGTCGCGGCAGGCAACTGGGCAGGAACGCGCTTGGCAGTCCGGCACACCCCGGGTCACGAACGGCATCAGGAACGAGTCAGGAGCCCGCCGGCAGGATGTTCTGGTTGCCTTGGAAGACGTTCCGCGGATCGAAGTCCCGTTTGACCCTGGCCAGCCGTGCATAGTTCCCGTTGCCGAACGCGGCACGGATGCGCTCCTGGCCTTCGTTGCCGATGAAATTGAGCCACACGCCGCCCGATGCATAGGGCGCAATCTTGGCGCGGAAGTCCTTCACCCAGGCCTTGGCCAGCTCGCCTTCCTCGGGTGTGGGGGAGATGCCGTAGGGGTGGCTCACCCAGGCCGCGTTCCGGTTGATCAGGGGAGTGGCTGCCCCCGCGTTGCCGCCCACCGCGCCTCCCCACCGGGCGATGAGCTGCTGGGACGTGGCATCGGGGAGGTTGTGGGCCGACTCAACAAAGAGGTCCAGGGCCGCATCGGGAAGTTCGTCGTGGTAGTCCGCGCTCCAGTAGTTGTAATGGTCCGGCGGATCGTCGATGGAGCCGTTGAACTCTGCATACGGTGTGTCAGCAACCAGGTCAACGGCCGGCCCGAGCTCGCGGAACGGCCGGGCATGTTCGGAGCCTTCCTCCGCCTCACCCGCGTAGACGTAGCCGATGGCGACGGCCATTTTTCCCACCAAATGCCCAGGCACAAACGGCTCCGGCGGAGCGGTCAGGTACAGCAGCCCCAGCCCGACGCCATCGGGGGCTGCGAGGGCCAGGTCCCGGTACGCGCGGGAGACGTCCGTGGCCTCTTCGCCGGGCCACAGCCATAGACCGGCATGCACCGTGGGGCCGAGCCGGTGCGCCTGGAAGGTGAAGGACGTGGCCACGCCAAAATTGCCGCCGCCGCCATGGAGGGCCCAGAAGAGTTCGGGGTTTTCCCGGGCGCTCGCGGTGACACGATCGCCGTCGGCCGTCACCAGGTCCACAGAGACGAGACTGTCGCAGGCGAACCCGAAGGAGCGCTCCAGCCAGCCGGATCCGCCGCCCAGGGTGAAGCCGGCGACGCCGGTGGTGGAGGCCCGCCCGCCGGTGACGGCCAGGGCGTGCTCCTGGGTGGCGTGGTCGAACTCGCCCCAGGTGACGCCCGCCCCGGCGGTGACGATGCCGGATTCGGGGTCCACGTCGATCGACTTCATGGGCCGGACATCGATCACCAGGCCGTCGTTGTTCATGGACATTCCGGCCACTGAGTGGCCTCCGGCACGGACGGCAATGGCGAGGGAATTTTCCTGTCCATAGCGCAGGGCCTCGGCCACGTCCGCGTCATTGGAACACTGGGCAATCACCGCCGGCCGCCGGTCAATGCTGGCGTTGAAGACCTTCCGGGCCGGGTCATAGTCGGGGGTGTCAGGCCAGATCCACTTCATCACAAACGCTCCTCAGCGACTGCGGCCCCTCCCCTTCCCCATAGCGTAGGACTTCGGCCCGGGACGTTCCATAGGCAGCCCAAATGAACCCTCGAACGGAGCAAAACCGGCGGTGACGTCGTTTTCGGATACGCGGTGAAAACTGATAATAAAACCCGCAAATGCGGACTAGAATCATGAAATGCCCACTATTCGCGTATCCGAAGCCGCCCGGTTCCTCGGCGTCAGTGACGACACCGTCCGGCGCTGGACAGAGAACGGCAGCCTCACCCCGATCAAGGACGACGCCGGCCGGCTCGCCGTCGACGGACTGGAACTGGCAAGGCACGCCCACAAGCTCGCGCAGCTTCCCGACGACCCGCACCGTGCAGGGAGCTCGGCACGCAACAGGTTCGTTGGCCTGGTCACTGGGATCACGGCGGACAAGGTCATGGCCCAGGTGGAACTCCAGTGCGGGCCGTTCCGGGTGGTGTCGCTGATGAGCAGTGAAGCCGTGCGTGAGCTGGGCCTGGAACTAGGGTCCGTGGCCACCGCGGTGGTCAAAGCAACCACAGTCATCATCGAAACCCCGCACGGAAAGAGCATCATTTGAGCACCCGCACACTTGCGAGAGCCGTCGTTATCGCAGCCGGCCTCATATTGGGCCTGGCCGCGTGCGCGCCGGCTTCCACGACGCCCACGGCCTCGCAGTCCGCCGGCTCGCAGTCCCCGGGCGCCACCGGTCAGGTGTCCGGGACCATCACGGTGTTCGCAGCCGCGTCGCTCAAAAGCACGTTCACCAGGCTGGCCAGTGACTTCGAGGCGAAGAACCCGGGCACCGAGATTGTGCTGAGCTTCGCCGGGTCCTCGGACCTGGTCACCCAGATCACCCAGGGCGCGCCGGCGGATGTCTTTGCCTCCGCCGATACCAAGAACATGACCAAGCTGGCCGATGCCCAGCTCCTGGACGGGAGCGCGAAGAACTTCGCCACCAACGTCCTGGAGATCGCCGTCCCGCCGTCCAATCCGGCGTCGATCGCGTCCTTCGCCGACCTGGCCAAACCCGGCGTCAAGGTGGTTGTGTGTGCCAGCCAGGTTCCGTGCGGGGCCGCAGCGGACGCCGTGGAAAAGGCCGCGGGCGTGACCCTGACGCCGGTCAGTGAAGAATCATCCGTGACGGACGTTCTGGGCAAGGTCACCTCCGGCGAGGCCGACGCCGGCCTGGTCTACGTCACCGACGTCAGAGGCGCCGGTGACAAGGTCAAGGGAATCCCGTTCGACGAATCCGGCAAGGCTGTCAATACCTATCCCATCGCCACAGTAGGCTCAAGCCGGAACAAGGAACTGGCGGCAGCCTTCATCGCCAGCGTCACCGCAGCCAATGGGCAGAAAACCCTCAGCGCGGCCGGCTTCGGGGCACCGTAGCGCCCCGCCCCGCAGCACCCGCCCCCGAGGAGACCATGAAACAGGCCACGAATTACGGCGGCATCCCGCGCTGGATTTACGTCCTCGCGGCTGCCGGCGGACTGTTCGTGGTGCTGCCGCTGGCGGCCATGGTGGCCAAGGTCAACTGGGCCCAGTTCATCCCGCTGATCACGTCGGAAGCGTCGCTGCAAGCCCTTGGGCTGAGCCTGCGTACGTCCGCGGCCAGCACCGTCCTGTGCATCGTCCTGGGCGTGCCGCTGGCCCTGGTCCTGGCCCGCGGCAGCTTTCCCGGCCAGCGCTTCCTCCGCTCCCTGGTCCTGCTCCCGTTGGTCCTTCCGCCGGTAGTGGGCGGCATCGCGCTGCTTTACACCTTCGGGCGGCAGGGGCTGCTGGGCCGGACACTGGAAGTTGCAGGCCTGCAGATCGCATTCTCGACGACGGCGGTAGTCCTGGCCCAGACCTTTGTCGCCCTTCCGTTCCTGGTGGTCAGCCTCGAGGGCGCCCTGCGGACCGCCGGGAACCGGTATGAGGCGGTGGCTGCGACGCTCGGCGCGGGTCCCACCACGGTGCTCCGCAGGGTCACCCTTCCGCTCGTACTGCCGGGCCTCGCGTCCGGCGCGGTGCTGTCCTTCGCGCGCAGCCTGGGCGAATTCGGTGCCACCCTCACCTTCGCCGGCAGCCTCCAGGGAGTGACCCGGACCCTGCCGCTGGAAATCTACCTGCAGCGGGAAACGGACGCGGATGCCGCCGTCGCGCTTTCCCTGGTCCTCGTGGCGGTGGCAGTGGTTGTGGTGGCCCTCGCGTACCGCAGTCCCCGCGCCGCTGAGCGGGCCCCCGAACCCAGCGGCGAACGTACGACGCCGGCGCGTGCCGCGGGCGGTGAAGCCAGGTGACGTTCTCGGTTCAGGCTGCCGTGGCTGGCCGCGGGTTCGACGTCTCCCTCGCGCTGGGGCCGGCCGAAACGGTGGCCGTTATGGGAGCCAATGGCGCGGGCAAATCCACCCTGCTGAACGTCATCGCGGGGCTTCTGCACCCGGACTCGGGCTCTGCCGAACTGGACGGCAGAACCCTGTTTGACCTCACCGCAGGCCGCGCCGAATGGACGGCACCGCACAGGCGCGGCACGGCGCTCCTGGCCCAGGAACCGCTGCTGTTCCCGCACCTGAGTGTGCTGGAGAACGTGGCCTTCGGGCCCCGGAGTGCAGGCGCGTCAAAGCAGGCCGCCCGGGAGTCCGCCCTGCGGTGGCTCGCGGAAGTGGAGGCCACGGAACTTCAGGGACGCCGCCCGGCCGAGCTCTCCGGGGGCCAGGCGCAGCGCGTTGCGGTGGCCCGGGCGCTTGCCGCGGACCCCGGCCTGCTGCTCCTGGACGAACCGATGGCTGCGCTGGATATCCATGCCGCGCCGCTGCTGCGGCGCCTGCTCAAGCGCGTGCTGGCCGGCCGGCGCGCCATCATCATCACGCACGACGTCCTCGATGCCCTAATGCTGGCCGACCGTGTGGTCATCCTCGAAAACGGGCGGATCAGCGAGGAAGGCCCAACCCGCGAAGTCCTCCAGCGCCCGCGCAGCCGGTTCGCAGCGGGGCTCGCCGGGCTCAACTTTGTGGCCGGCCGGATCACCGAACACGGTCTTCAGGCTGGCGGCCTGAACCTCTACGGACACCGCGACGCAGCCGCCCCGCTCCCCGCTGGGCAGCCGGGAGTAGCTGTCTTCCCGCCGTCGGCCGTTTCCGTTTTCCCCAGCGAGGCGCATGGCAGTCCGCGGAACTCCTTCGCCGTGACCATTACCGACCTGGAGCCGCACGGGGACGGGATCCGGGTCCGCGCCGGGGAGGGCGGGCAGCTGAGCGCGGACATCACCCCGGCGGCCTCCGTTGACCTTGGGTTGGCCCCGGGGATGCAGGTCTACTTCGTGATCAAGGCCGGCGCTGTGGCCATCTACCCCGGCTGAACGGCATGAGAATCCGCGGGTAGGCTGGTCAACGTCGTCCGGACGCGGCGGCGGTATTGGGGGAGAACCATGAAGAAAATTACGACGGCGGCTGCCGTACTTGCGCTGCTGGCGGGCCTGTCCGGGTGCAGCCTGTTTCCGTCCCCTCCACCACCGCCGGACATCGCCCCGGCCACGCCCATGTCCGTGCTGCCGCCGGAGTGCCCTTTTGTGGGCCGGGATGACGTGTCGCCGGTCCGGATCCCCAAGGGCACGCCGCGTGAAACCATCGGCAGCGTCCTCAACGCCTACAGCGGCTGGCTCAACGCCGGCTCCGAGCTGGTCACGGCCTGGAGTCCGGGCAAAGCCGTCCCGGCAAACTGCGTCGCCGACCTCGCGGCCAGAAACTCCGAGGCCTACTCGAGCACGCTGTTCACCACCCACAGCGACGTCGCGTGGCAGGAATACTTCGCGGCGGTGAAGGTGATGAACCAGCAGAACCTGGCGGCGGTCCGCGTTGCCGAGCCGGGGACCGGCAGGCGCGGGACGTTTGAGCTGTTGCAGGAGATCGATTCGAGCGCCACGGACAGCGGGACGTTCCTGAAGTTCGACGCCGTCTACCGTCCCACCGTTGCCGGGCAAGGCGGCTGGGAGGATCTGGACAAGCCGACCCGCTGGTATGTGGAGCTTGTCCCGGCGGGGGAGTTCCTGGTCATCAACTACATCGAAACCAAGCCGGCAGCCGGCTATCCGTGAGTCCGTCCGGGCTGCCCCCGGAAAACTTAGTTGACTGATTCTGTCATTTAACGTGACAGACTTCACATCCGGCAGTAATGTCGCCTGTGGATCGCCCGCACCGATGGCCGGTCCATCCACTGGAACTGACCCGGCTGACTGCTGACCGCTGATGGCCGCGGGTCCACTTGCGAAGGAGCTACCCGCTTTGAAGATCGCCCGAATGCTGGCCACGGCCGCAGCAACCGCTGCCCTGCTGACCCCCTTGACCGCTTACGCCGCACCCGCCACCGGCGGTGATTCGGCCAGTCCGGACATTGCCGGCGGCACCACCACCACGATCTCCGCAGCCCCGTACGCCGCGCAGATTTCCTTCGATTCCACCGGGACCAACGTAGGCTGCACCGGCAGCCAGATCTCCGCGAGTTGGGTCATCACGGCCAAGCACTGCAACTCAACTTCACTGAAGTCCGTCCGGTTGGGCACCACGTACCTGGAAACCGGCGGAACGGTGAAGACGGTGGCCGCGCGTTATGCCTCCAGTACCGGCGATGTCCTGCTCCTGAAGCTCTCAACCCCGCACTACGGCTCATATGTGGGGCTCTCCAGTTCGTTCCCGGCCACGGGCGCCTCGGCCAAGGTCTACGGCTGGGGTGACCAGACCGAAGGTGCGGGCACCATGTCCTACTACCTCAAAACGGCCAACGTCACCGTTGCCGGACAGGGCGCGGACACCTACGGCGGGCCTTCCGTTCGGACGCAGTCACAGAGCGGCCACACGCTGGGCGGCGACTCCGGCGGCCCGCTGATCGTCAACGGCAAGCTGGTGGGAGTGCTCTCAACCTCCAGTATCCTGCCGCCGCAGAACCCGTCCGACTACACCCGTTACTACAACGACCACGCCTCGATCGCCAGCAATCTGTCCTGGATCACCAGCGTCTCAGGGGTTGCCGGCTCCTGACCTCTCGGCAGTTCTGATCGGCATGAACAGACCACCGGGCGGGTGGCTCCTTGGGGGAGCCGCCCGCCCGGAGTTTTTAACCCGGAGCTCTTAATCCCTGGTGCGCTACATCCCCGGGATGTCGAGCATTTCGTGGATCTGGATGGTGGCGCCTTCGCCGGACATGAAGTGCGGGTGGCCGTCCATCAGGGCAACGGCGGCGTCCAGATCCTCGGCCTGGATGATGCTGTAGCCGCCCAGCGTTGCCTCGGCGTCGGCGACGGACGAGCCGTCCATGACCTTGGTGGCGCCCCGCGGTGTGCCGAGGTCCACAATGCCGTCGCCGGCTTTGGCCGCCCAATCCATCCACATTTTCATGCTGCTGCGGCAGGGGTGCCGGGCCCGGATTTCCACTCGACAGTGGACGGCTCTGGACAGGCAGTTCGCCGTCGGCAAACATGGGGCGTAGAGGGCACATCCTCAAAGTTGAGCGTAGTAGACTCAACTTAGCGAACATGCGCATCCCCGGAAGGAGCTCTCTTTGGACGTCAAATTCACCACCAAGAGCCAGGAGGCTCTTTCGGCAGCAGCCATGAACGCCTCCACGGCCGGAAATCCCCAGGTGGAACCCGCCCACCTGCTCAAGGCGCTGATGGATCAGCGGGAGGGCGTCGCCGTCGCGCTTCTCCGCGCCACGGGCGCGGACCCGGACGCCGTCAGCGTGCAGGCGAGCGGCGCCATTAAGGCGCTGCCGGCAACGTCAGGCGGCTCCACGCAGCAGGCCCAGTTGTCCCGGCCCGCGCTGCTGGCAATCCAGAACGCCAAGAACGAAGCGGACCGGCTGGGCGATACGTATGTCTCCACCGAGGTGCTGCTGCTGGGGCTCTCTGCCGGGAGCGACGCCGTCGGGCGGTTAATGCGCGACGCCGGTGCCTCCCATGAAGCGCTGCTCGCCGCCCTGCCGGGTGTCCGCGGCGACCGAAAGGTCACCACGCCGGACCCGGAGAACACCTTCCAGTCGCTGGAAAAGTTCGGCACGGACCTCACCGCGATGGCGCGTGCGGGCAAGCTGGACCCGGTGATCGGCCGCGACACCGAGATCCGGCGCATCATCCAGGTGCTGAGCCGGCGCACCAAGAACAACCCCGTGATCATCGGTGAGCCGGGGGTGGGCAAGACCGCCGTAGTCGAGGGGCTGGCCCAGCGGATCGTGGCCGGCGATGTCCCGGAAAGCCTGCGCGGTAAAACGCTGATCGCCCTGGACCTCGCGTCCATGGTGGCCGGCGCCAAGTACCGGGGTGAGTTCGAGGAACGCCTCAAGGCCGTGCTGGAGGAGATCAAGAATTCGGATGGGCAGATCGTCACGTTTATCGACGAGATCCACACCGTGGTGGGCGCCGGTGCTACGGGCGAGTCCTCGATGGATGCCGGCAACATGCTCAAGCCCATGCTGGCCCGCGGTGAGCTGCGGCTGATCGGCGCCACCACGCTGGATGAGTACCGCGAGAATATCGAGAAGGACCCGGCACTGGAGCGCCGGTTCCAGCAGGTGTACGTGGGAGAACCCAGCGTGGAGGACACCATCGGGATCCTCCGCGGCCTCAAGGAACGCTACGAGGCGCACCACAAAGTCACCATCGCCGACTCCGCGCTGGTGGCCGCCGCAACCCTGTCCAATCGCTACATTTCCGGCCGCCAACTGCCGGACAAGGCCATCGACCTGATGGATGAGGCCGCCTCCCGGCTGCGGATGGAGATCGACTCCGCGCCGGAGGAGATCGACCAGCTGCGCCGTTCCGTGGACAGGCTCACCATGGAGGAGCTGGCCCTCGCGAACGAGAAAGACGCCGCGTCGGTGGAGCGCCTGGCTGCCCTCCGTGCGGACAAGGCGGACAAGAGCGAGGAGCTGGACGCGCTGAATGCCCGCTGGGCGGCCGAGCGCGCCGGGCTCAACCGGGTGGGCGACCTGAAGGCCAAACTCGATGAGCTCCGCTCCACGGCGGACAAGGCGCAGCGCGAAGGCGATCTGGAGACGGCGTCGCGGGTACTCTATGGCGAGATTCCGGCAGTGGAGCGGGAGCTCAGCGCCGCCGCCGCAGAAGAGGCGGTGACGGAAAAACCCGCCCAGATGGTGGCTGAACAGGTCACCGCGGACGACATTGCCGAGGTCATCTCTGCGTGGACCGGCATTCCCGCCGGGCGCATGCTGCAGGGCGAAAGCCAGAAGCTGCTGCATATGGAGGAGGAACTCGGCAGGCGCCTGATAGGCCAGTCCAAGGCCGTGGCAGCGGTGTCCGACGCCGTCCGCCGTGCCCGGGCCGGCATCAGCGATCCCAATAGGCCCACCGGTTCGTTCCTGTTCCTGGGCCCCACCGGCGTGGGCAAAACGGAGCTTGCCAAGGCGCTCGCGGACTTCCTCTTTGACGACGAACGCGCCATGGTGCGGATCGACATGTCCGAATACGGCGAGAAGCACTCAGTGGCCCGGTTGGTGGGTGCCCCTCCGGGGTACGTCGGCTATGAGGAGGGTGGCCAACTGACGGAGGCCGTCCGCCGCCGGCCGTATTCGGTGATCCTGCTGGACGAGGTGGAAAAAGCCCACCCGGAGGTCTTTGACATCCTGCTGCAGGTGCTCGACGACGGGCGGCTCACCGATGGGCAGGGCCGTACCGTGGACTTCCGTAACGCCATCCTGGTGCTCACCTCGAACCTGGGCAGCCAGTTCCTGGTGGACCAGACACTCGCTGCCGACGCCAAGCGGGACGCCGTGATGGCCACTGTCAATGCCTCCTTCAAGCCCGAGTTCCTGAACCGGCTGGATGAGGTGGTGCTGTTCGATGCCCTGACCGTGGACGAGCTGTCCCACATCGTGGAGCTGCAGGTGGCCGAACTCGGTAAGCGGCTGTACGACCGCAGGCTGACCCTGGAAGTGTCCGAGGGTGCCCGCGCCTGGCTGGCGATGTCCGGGTTCGATCCCGCATACGGTGCCCGGCCGCTGCGCCGGCTGGTACAGAAGGAGATCGGCGACCGCCTGGCCAAGGCCATCCTCTCCGGCGACATCGCGGACGGTGACACGGTGCTTGTGGACACCGCGACCGACGTCGACGAACTCACCATCGAAGGACTCGAGGCGCTCGCAGGGCCCGACGGTGGTGCTCCCGCCGGCACAGGGCTGGTGGTGCGGCGGAAGGAGTAGGCCGGGCTAGCCGGAGCGTCTCGCGGAGAAGTGAGTGGGGTGCTGCGGGCACCTGGCCAGGCATGCTTGGGGCGCCTGTAGGCTTCGTAGGTGATTCCCCGAAAGACGTCCCGTCTTCGATTCCGTCAGATGGCTTCAGTGGACCTGGACAACATGGCTGCGCTTCTGAATGATCCTGTTGTGATGGCCTATTACCTTGCGCCCAAGACGCGGGATGAGCTGCTCAATGGATCGCCTGGAACGAAGCGAACTACGCCACGCACGGTTACGGCCTTTGGATCGTGGAAACCCTCGATGGCGAGTTTTTGGGCGACTGCGGACTTACCTGGCAGCAGGTCAATGGTCGAAGCGAGTTGGAGGTCGGATTTCATATCCGGGCGGACTCGTGGGGCCGGGGATACGCGACCGAAGCGGCGGCGGCGTGTAAGGAATTCGCACGTGACGAACTCAACGTTGAGCAGCTCGTCGCCATTATCCATCCAGAAAATATGGCTTCTCGTCGGGTGGCCGAGAAAATTGGCATGATCCACATCGAGAACGATCATGGCGGCACCATAGCGACCCGGATGGTTTTCGGAGTTCAACTGGAGGCATGAGGCGCGACTATTACCTGGACGTCGTCTTCGTACAACAGCCGTCCGGGATCGTTTGAGTGAAGCACTTGCCACTCAACGCCGTACCGGCTTAGAAGGTCCGTGTAGAACCCAACGTGGACGAGCAAATGCCCGGCTGTGCACTTGAACCAAGCCTCCGCTGTTGGATTGATTTCATGGTCGTAGATCGATTTATCCACCGTCGACGGGTCCAGGTAGGCGGAGTCGTAATGGTCGTTTGAGCGCCGCCAGGATGCCCAGTCCTGGCTGCTGAGTCTGCCGCCGCGTGCTAATCCGTTGGCGAGATTAAAGATGCCCGGATGGCGTCCACGGCTATTGGGAATGCCTGCCTGGTAGCGCACATACGTTGATTCCATGGTCCCCAGCCCATCAACCGCCCGAAATTTGGAGGCCGCCGGCTATATCGTTCGCTTGACGTGCAGCGGCTTCAACCCGGGATCGATAGGCAGTCCATTCCTCCGACGTACGGCTTGGCACGTTCGGATCTTGCGGCCCGTTGCCCGCTGTGCCGTCGATCAACTCGCGCAAAATGTCGGCATGCCCTGCATGCCGGGCCGTCTCGACGCACACGTGAACCAGGATCTGATGAAGGGTTACACGTCGGCGCTCCGGCGTCCACCAAGGTACGCCACCTGCAGAATCGAGGCTGAGTGACTCTATCGTCGCGTCGCTACGACGAGCGGAGAAATGGTAGAAGTCAATGATGTCTTCCCGGCTCTCGTCGGCCGTTGCCCACATGTCATCGTCGGCCGCCCCGGCATCGGACAACCAGGGCACGTCCCGGCCGTGGGGCCTACCGAAGACGTCGGTGAAGTATTCCAATTGCACGCCTCCGACGTGCTTGACGAGCCCGAGGAGGTTGGTTCCCGTGGGGGGTCATCGGCCGGCGAATGTCGTACTCGCCGAGACCGTCCAGTTTCGCGAGAAGGTCTGCCCTTCGAAGGCGAAGGTACCCAAGCAAGTCACCCTTTTGATCCATGTCCCTCACTCTGCCGTAGGGCGACGCCTAAAACCGCAAACAACATGGCGGTTATCTGACGTAGGCTTTCAACCGTCCGAACGGGACCGCAACTTCTTGGGGGAAGAACACATGGATATTGTCCTGGCTGCCGTTTTTGCGGCCATTTTCTTTTATGTCCTCTATGGGGTCATCCGGGCGGCGACGCGGGACGGAATCATTGCGGCCCGGAAGGCCGAAAGGGCTGACGCTACTCGAACTGACGGCTCCGTGTGACCAGCCCGGACCTACGGCGGTGGCCTCCCAGTGACCGCAAATACCGTCGCTCAGAAGTCACAGCCGTAGTCGGAGGTGGTGACGATGTTTGGCAGCGCGCCGCATCTGATGTGCTCCGTTGGAGGGTCAAAACCGCGAGCGGGTTTGACGTTGACACCACTGGGCCGGTGTCGCCGGGCGACCGTGTGGTGATTCGGGCGCGCATGTTGGGCTTCACCGTTGTTGAGCCAGTCGAAGTGGTGGCTGTTGTGCAGGAGCCCAACCGAAGCGGTTTCTCGTACCGGACGATGCCAGGGCATCCTGTCAACGGCGAAGAGGCGTTCATTGTCCACCGTCGTGGCGACGACGTGCACCTCACCATCCGCTCACTGACCCGGGCGGCCGCTCGGCAACCATGGCGAGTGCTCTACCCCCTCCTGCTGGTGGCACAGCGAGTCGTGCGGAGACGATACCTGCGGTCTCTCCGATGAGTTGTGCGAACTGGTTGCCGGTGTTCACCGTCATCTCATAGCAGGCGTCCTAGCTCCCGTACTCGAAGCGTTTGACGAGCAGTTCCTCGGCAGGAGCAAACCCATACCTGGCATAGAAGGTCTGTGATTCGGCTGAAGGGGAGAGGACCATTCGTGCTGCCCTGATGCTCTGTGAGAATTGAAGCGCCGCCTCCACGAGCCGGCCTCCCACTCCGCGGTTGCGATATTCGGCAGCGACGAACGCGTTGCCGAGATACACCCAGCATGTCGACTTCCTGCCGGGTTTGGGCATCCGTTCAAAGACCATGAGATTCAGCATTCCTATAAGCGTGCCGTCCAGCTCTGCGACGAACATGGTGCGCGCGTTATTTTCCTGCCAGGCTCGATAGTCACTCTCAAAGTCCGGATCCTAGGTCCATTCCCCCTGTTTGTTCCGCAACCCACGCGGCCCGCAGACGGATGAGACCGGCCGTTTCGGGGGTGTTTGCACGGCGAATGATGAGCATCCGCCTACTTTAGCTACCACGCAAGGTCCTGTTCCCCGAGCGAACAGAAATGCGGCGAGGTGGGGTCGCCAGAGTCGACGAGTTTTCTCAGCTGCGCGGCAGCGGTGCCGGGATCCTTGGACGCGTCAGGCTGTCCCATGTCGGTTGCCAGTTTGCCCGGGTGCACCGCCCAGCAGCGGACGCGCCCCTGAAGGTCCTGAGCCAACGCGATGGTCAGCATGTTCTGCGCAGCCTTGGAGATCTTGTAGGCATAGCTGGTCTTCAGATCCGCGAATGTACCGCTGGCCTGGGCTGACAGGGAACCCAACCGTGAGGTCATGTTGATGATGATCGGGTCCGGCGCCGCCAGGAGGTTCGGCAACAGGAACTGCACCAGCCGCAGCGGACCCGCGGCATTCACATCGACCGCGTTCAGAACCCCTGCGGCCGGAATGGATCCCAGCTCACCGTGGGGCGCTCCTTGCGCCGCGTTATTGATCAGCAAATCGACCGGGCGGCCGTTCAGGACTTCCAGAAGCTCGGAGGCATCGTTGGACCGGACATCGTGCCGCACGGTTACCACGTCGGATGTGGTGGCCCCGGGGTCCGGCAGTTCCGGTGAACGCGTGAGGGCGATGACACTCCAGCCGCCCTCCGAGAACTCCTTCACGAGGGACAGGCCCAGCCCTCGGTTAGCGCCAGTAACGACAGCCAGCTTCTTCATCCGATCAGGCCAGGTCTTTAGGGCAGAGCGCTGGCGTTGATGACGTTTCCGCCGTCGGCCGTGACGTAGCAGTCCACGCGCCGATCCCCCGATTCCCAGCTGGTGCTGCTGGGGTAGGCCCGCTGGAAGTTCAGCGTGTACTCATTCGCTGCCGGCGCTAGCCTGGCCGCCTGGCAGGCCTCCAGGGCCTTGGCAGCGAGGGCCTCACGGCCCGGATAGGAGCCGACGGCGGGGTAGCGGAAGACGGCCACGAGCTGGGCCGAATGGCCGGTATCGCAGGCCACCACCGTTGACCGCAAAGCCTCGGGGTCAAAATCCTTGAAGCAGTCGCCCAGCCGGTACTCCGGCGGTTGCACACCCTCGCGGGGGAGGGGGAGTGGGGTGGCCAAAGGAGTGGGTGAGATCTCCACGATCCCCGAGCCGCCGTCGTCGGACGTCTCTGATGCCCCGGAATCCAGCCAGACGGCGAGCCACACCAGGCCTCCGGCCACGCCGAGCAGAACCACCACAAAGAGTGCCTTCAGGAATGTAGACGCGACCCGCCGGCGCTTCCGGGGGGAGGGCTCCGCCGCAGGCGCCGTGACCGCCACCTGCGGCAACCCCGCAGTGGGCGGAGCGCCGGGTCTGGGCGGGATGGGACGCAATTCCTGGTTGTCCATCCGGATACCCCTCCTGGGTTTCGCCTCGGTATGCCGCACGCTCCGTGCAACTGGATCGGCAGCTTATGAAGAGACTCTATCCAACAAAAAAGCCGGGAACGCTGCGCATCGCGGCGGTAAGGGTACCCGACATGTCGTCCACGCGCACGGGCCGGGCAGCACCGGGCGCGGAAAGCATGTAATCTAGGTGTTACGACAAATTGACCAAACATTCCGGGGCCTCACCGATAGCCAAGGTGACCACCTCCGGTCCGAGTACAAAAGGGGGTCACGCCATGGGGCGCGGCCGTCAAAAGGCAAAAGCTACCAAGCAGGCTCGGGATATTAAGTACTATTCCCCGAACACTGACTATTCGGCCCTTCAGCGCGAGCTCAAAGGTCCTGAAGGTCGTGCCACGAGCCATTTCGCGAATGACCCGGTTGAACCGGATTATTCGGCTTATGTGGATAAGTACGCGGACGATTTGGAAGAAGACGACGACGAGGTAGACACCCGTCGGATCGGCTAGCTGCCGCACCCCGGTCCCGCCGCAAGGCGCCCGGCCAGCGACACTGCAGTACGTTCGGACGCCTCGTTTGTTCGTGAGTACAGCACTTCTTTTCAGCACCCGGTTCCCAGCGGACCCGCGGTGCTGGCCTCAGTTATCAGGCCCGTTGCCTGCGCCGGAACCCGGTGCCGGCGGCGGGCTTTTTGGTGTTGACTGGAGGCATTGATGCGCTGTGCCGCCCGCGAAAGGACCTCCCATGACAGGAACTTCCTCATCCCCCAGCTACCGCCACGGTGAACCGTGCTGGGCTGATGTCCAGACCCGGGACGTGGAAGCCGCCAAGGCCTTCTACGCAGCGGTGTTCGGGTGGACCTTCAAGGACCTGCCCACGCCCGATGGCCGCAGCTATGCCCAGGCGTTCGTGGGCGAGGACCTCGTGGCGGTGGTGGCGCCGCAGAACCCGCACCAGGAATCACTCGGCACGCACGCCCAATGGAACATCTATTTCGCGGCGGAAGACGCCGGGGTGCTGGCCGAGGAAGTACCCCATGCCGGCGGCGCCGTGCAGTTCGGCCCCGAGGAAGTGGCGGACACCGGCGTGATGGTGTTCGTGGATCCTCCCGGCGGCGGGACTACCGGCGTGTGGCAGCCCGGGACGCACACGGGCTCCGGCCGGTACAACGAGCCCGGTGCGCTGTCCTGGACGGAGCTGCTGACGCCCGAGCCGCGGGCCGCCGTCGGCTTCTTCCAGCAGCTGTTCGGCCACGAGGTGACCGAGTATCCCCAGGACGACGGCGGGACGTACAGCACGCTGATGGTGAATGACGCGGAGGTGGCCGGGATCGTCGCGGCCGAGGCGCCTGCCAGGTGGCAGATCTACTTCGGGGTCACCGACGTGGCCGAGGCCGTGCGGAAGGCCGTTGCAGCCGGGGCGGAAGTCCTGATCGCGCCGGAGCCGGATGACGACGATACTCCCGGCGCCACAGCCACCCTCAAGGACCCGCAGGGCGGTGAGTTCAGCCTGCTGGAGGTTTAAACACGGTCGGCCCCCTCCCCACCGGCTCCCTCGCCTCGCAAGCTCGGCCAGGGAACCCTGCCGGCGTGGGCCCAACCAGTGGAGGCCGACCGTGGACTGGCTTTAGGCGTAGGCGTTGACCAAACGGACAGCGCCGCCATCCACGCCCTTGGCGCCCTGGACGTAGTCCGGACCGCTCTTGAGGATGGAATCCGAGTCCGCGGTGACAGTGCCCATGATCCAGGACGGCACGCCGCGGTCGTTGAGGCGGGCCACGGCGGCGTCGGCAGCTTCGGCGGACACGATGGCCACCATGCCCACGCCGAGGTTCAGGGTGCGCTCCAGGTCGGCCAGCGGGACGTTGCCCAGCTCGGAGACCAGCTTGAAGATGGCCGGCAGCTCCCAGGTGGCGCGGTCCACTGTGGCCACGAGGCCCTGCGGCAGCACGCGGGCCAGGTTGGCGGCCAAACCGCCGCCGGTGACGTGGCTGAAGCCGTGCACGGCTGCACCTCCGGCGGAGCCGCTGACCGGGAAGGCGCGCGCCAGGTCCAGGCAGTCTGCGGCGTAGACGCGGGTGGGTTCCAGCAGTTCCTCGCCCAGCGTGCGGCCGAGTTCGGAGACCTGGCGGTCCAGTGCCCAGCCGGCGTGGTTGATGACGCGGCGGACCAGGGAGTAGCCGTTGGAGTGCAGGCCGGAGGAGGCCATGCCGATCACAACGTCGCCGGCGCGGACGCGGTCCGGGCCCAGCAGGTCGGAAGCCTCGACAACACCGGTGGCGGCACCGGCGACATCGTATTCATGCTCGCCCAGCAGGCCGGGGTGCTCGGCGGTTTCGCCGCCCACCAGGGCGGTGCCGGCGACGGAGCAGGCCGCGGCGATGCCACGGACGATGTCCGCGATGCGCTCCGGGACAACCTTGCCGCAGGCGATGTAGTCGGTCATAAAGAGCGGCTCGGCGCCAACCACCACGATGTCGTCAACCACCATGCCCACCAGGTCAAAGCCGATGGTGTCGTGGATGTCCATGGCCTGGGCGATGGCAACCTTGGTGCCCACGCCGTCGGTGGACGTGGCCAGCAGCGGGCGCTTGAAGGTCAGCAGGCGTGAGACGTCGTACAGGCCGGCGAAGCCGCCCACACCGCCGATGACGGAGGAATTGTGGGTGGCCTTCACGGCACCCTTCATCAGTTCCACGGCGCGGTCGCCGGCTTCAACGTCAACACCGGCGGAGGCGTAGGTGATGCCTGCGGGGCTCAGTGGGCTGTTGCCGGCGGCGGGGGTTGCGGAAGTCATACGGACTCTTTCTTGTCAGCGCCGGGGGAGGTGGCTACGTGGTGGATCGCGGGCACGTGGTCTTCTTCGGTGAGCAGGTTCTCGAACTCGGCGTCCGGTCCCGGATCGCAGCCGGTGGCGCCGGACTTCTCCGCCGGGTCCTCGCTGTCGCCGATCGCGAGGGCGGCCGTTGCGCCGGGGAGGGCAGAGGGCGACGGCGTGAGGCCGCCGAGGTCGGTGCGCTCCAGCAGGTTCTTGCCCAGTTTGTCCGCGCCCGGGAGCGCGATGGGGTACTGGCCGGTGAAGCAGGCGGTGCAGAGGCGCTCCCGCGGCTGCATGGTCGCGTTGATCATGCCGTCCTCGGAGATGTACGCGAGGGAGTCGGCGCCGATGGCCTGCGAGATTTCCTCGATGGTGGCGCCGTTGGCGATCAGTTCCGCGCGGGAGGCGAAGTCGATGCCGTAGAAGCACGGCCACTTGACCGGCGGGGAGGAGATCTTGATGTGGACGGACGCGGCGCCGGCCTCGCGGAGCATCCGGACGATGGCACGCTGGGTGTTGCCGCGGACGATCGAGTCATCCACCACCACCACACGCTTGCCGCGGATCACGGACTCGAGGGCGTTCAGCTTGAGCCGGATGCCCAGCTGGCGCAGGGTCTGCGAAGGCTGGATGAACGTGCGGCCCACGTAGGAGTTCTTGACGAAGCCGTGGGCGAAGGGAATGCCGGATTCCTCGGCGTAGCCCACGGCTGCGGGGGTGCCGGACTCCGGGACCGGGATGACGATGTCCGCGTCCTGGGTGTTTTCGCGGGCCAGCTGGCGGCCCATCTCAACACGGGACTCGTACACGGAACGGCCCGCGATGGCGGCGTCCGGACGGGCGAGGTAAACGTATTCGAAAACGCAGCCGGCCGGCGTCGCCTCCGCGAAGCGCTTGGACCGTACGCCGTCCTCATCGATGGCGATGAATTCGCCCGGCTCGATTTCACGGATGAAGCTGGCGCCCACGGTGGCCAGGGCGGACTGCTCGGAGGCAACTACCCAGCCGCGCTCCAGCCGGCCCAGGACCAGCGGGCGGATGCCGTACGTATCGCGTGCCGCGTAGAGGGTGCCTTCGTCCATAAACACAAAGCAGAAGCCGCCCTTGATCTTCGGCAGCAGCTCCATGGCGGTCTGTTCGAGGGTCTTGCCCTCCTCGCCTTCGAGGAGTGCCGTGACCAGGGCGGTGTCCGAGGTGTTGCCCTGCTTCATTTCGCCGCTGAGCTGGCCGCCGTTGCGTTCCAGGATCATGGCGTTGAGCTCGGCCGTGTTGGTCAGGTTGCCGTTGTGCGCCAGGGCAACCGTGCCGGTGCTGGTGGCGCCGAGGGTGGGCTGGGCGTTGGCCCAGTGGCTGGCTCCGGTGGTGGAGTAGCGGCAGTGTCCCACCGCCAGGTGCCCGGTCAGGGTGTTCAGCGTGGTCTCGTCGAAGACCTGGGAAACGAGGCCCATGTCCTTGTAGACGTTGATCCGCTTGCCGTCACTGGTAGCTATACCAGCCGACTCCTGACCGCGGTGCTGCAATGCATACAGCCCGTAATAGGTGAGTTTTGCTACTTCTTCACCTGGCGCCCAGACCCCGAAAACGCCACAAGCGTCCTGAGGTCCCTTTTCGCCAGGGAGAAGATCATGAGAAAGTTTTCCATCGCCGCGTGCCACTGGTCGATTATCTCATGAGATGCGGTAAGACTTTTCCGCGCCCGGCATTGTGACCGCCTGCCGGCAGCCTACTGGCCGGTACCGTCATCGGGTTCCGAATCCGGAACCGCTTCCACGATGGCGCGTTTCTGGCGCTTGACGCTCCGCCGGTCCAGCAGCAGGGCCGCCACGGCGCCCAACACCGTGCCGCCGGCGCCGAACATGATCAGGAAGAAGCCGAACACCGAGCCGCGGTCGAAGGATTCGTCGCCGGGGAGACCGTACGCGACGGCGGCAGCCACCGCTGCGCCCACCAGGGCGCCGAGGATGAGGAACGGCACATACTTCGGTGCCCGGCGGACGGTGACCTCGCGGCGCTCCGCGGGGGTTTCTTCAAAAGCCATGCCCTCTAGCCTACTCATCATTGCCGTTGCCCTATCACGCACGGCTGCCAAACAGCTGCCAAACTGCCGGATGGGAACCGTAGGTGATAGAGCAACAGGGCGGGCAGGGGGGAGGGTCAGGGCTGTGACGTCCGGGATAGGATCCAGGTGTTGGTGCCGTCCTGCCGTTCGAAGATTACGGTGGTCACCAGCGCCTCGATGAGCGACAGGCCGCGGCCGGACTCGGAATCGTCGTCCGGGGTTCCCGGTTCCAGGGGGCCGAACGGGGGCTTGGCAAAAAACGCGCTGACCCGGGCCTGCAGGAGGCTGGGCTGGACGCTGATGTCCACTCCCAGCTCCACCGGCTGCTTCGCCTTGGCCGGCTGCGCGTGCTGGACGATGTTGGACGCGGATTCGATCACCGCCGTGGTGAACGTCATCTGGTCCATGGCCTGGACGAACGGGGCGTCCTCCCAGAGCTTGTCCAGCTCGTTGTGCACGGAGTCGATGGCCTCGGCCGTGGACAGTCCCCGGAACGTCCGCCGGGCCAGGACCTCAGTCATTGAGGAACGCCTCGTCGGCAGAGGCGTAGGCAGTCAACACCCGGTCCATGCTGGTCAGCTCAAGCACCATTTTCACCTGCGGCTGGACCGCTGCGATGCGAAGGTCCCCGCCGGCCTGGCGGGCGGCCTTGAGGCAGCCGATCAGCGCGCCGAGTCCGGAGGAATCCATAAACGCGGTGTTCTCCAGGTTCACCACGATCCGCGAGGAACCGCCGGCGATCACATCGGTGACGAATTCGCGCAGCTTGGGTGCCGACACCATGTTCAGCCGTCCGTCCGCCTTGACCTCCGCGTACGAATCCTTGACCTCGTAACTAAACTCCATCGGCTTTCCTCTCTCCTGCATCAACGTCCACAGCGGGTTCGTAGCCCTTGTACAAAACAGCCCGGACCAGGATGCTCATGACCACCAGGTCAAAAATAACCCAGCCCACGTTCACCAGGGTGCCAAGCGGCTCGGCCAGTCCCGTGGCCAATCGGATAATCCCGACGACGGAGGCCACCGCCAGCAGCACGCTCACCACGATCTGGGGCCGGATGAGGCTCCAGCTGGGGCCGCCGGTCTGGCGGGCTTTGGGGGTGACGGCGAACCCGAGGGGGCGACCGAACCAGACGTTCCGGGCCGCCGTCGAACACGCCTTGATCCACGTGGGGAACAGCGCCAGGCTGTACTGCTGCCCGCGCCAGGTGGGGATTCCCCGGCCGGCCACCGCGAACAGCAGCTGGTTGGCGACCATAAACGGGATGAACCGCAGGAAGAAGTCCCAGCTGAGGCTGGACACCGGCAGGACGCCCAGCAGCAGGTAGATGATGGGGGCGGCGAAGTAGATGACCGCCGCGTAGCCGCTCAGGTAGGTCCACATGGTGGCGAAGTACATGAGCCGCTGGCCGATCTTCAGGCCTTTCTGCACCAGCGGGTTCTCGCGGAGCAGCACCTGCATGGTCCCCTGCGCCCAGCGGAGGCGCTGCGTCAGCATGGTCTTGAGGTCCTCCGGCGCCAGGCCGTAGGCCAGGATCTCGTGGTGGTAGACACTTTCCCAGCCCATGGCATGCATGCGCATGGCCGTGGCCATGTCCTCGGTGACGGAGATGGTGGCCAGCGGCATGACCGGCTGGGCTTCGTCGCTCCGCTCCACATTCAGGGCATCGAGGACAGCCTGCACGGATTCCAGTGCGCCCAGCGGCGACCAGTCCCTAGCCGACATCCGCTGGACGGCGTCGTCTGCCACCACCGGGACGCCCGCGTCACCCACATGCGCGAGTTCCATGGCGGCGATCTCTTCAAGGTCGGCCTGCAGGGCGGACATGTCAGCCTGGACCAGCGTCTGAACGGCCGCGTCCACACGGCGGCGGACCCGGTACGTGATCTCACTCAACGGCTGTCCGGCCGCCAGCTGGTCCTGGGCTTCGCGCGTAGCGGCCTCCACCGCGTCCAGCACTTCGGCCACAAGCGGGGTATTGATGTCCGCGGATTTGCGCGCCTGGCGGATGGCGGAGCGGGAGGCCGTGAGGGCGCGGCGGATGCTCTTTTCGGTCTCCTTGACGTAGCCCACCAGGCCAAGCTGCATCAGGGCCTCGCGCCGGAGGATGGCGTTGGAGCCGCAGAAGAACGCCGCGTTCCAGCCGTCCTTGCCCTGCTGGATGGGGCCGTAGAACAGCGGTGCCTGGCTGCCGAGTGGATCGTGGGCGGGCACGTTGCTGAAGTACTGCGGCGTCTGGACCAGGGCCACCCGGCGGTTGTTGAAATAGCCCAGGGTCTTTTCCAGGATGTCCGGCTCGGGAATCTGGTCCGCGTCCAGGATCAGCAGGAATTCGCCGTGCGTGACCATCAGGGCGTTGTTCAGGTTGCCGGCTTTGGCATGGCGCGGCACACTGGCGGTCCAGTCCTCACTGCGCGTCACATAGCCCAGCCCGTGCTCTTCGGCGAGGGCCTTCAGCTCGGGCCGGGCGCCGTCGTCGAGAATCCAGGTGCTGTGCGGGTGCCGGATTTTCTGGGCGGCCAGGGCGGTGGCCATGACCATGTCCAGGTCTTCGTTGTAGGTGGTGATGAGGACATCGACGGTGGCATCGGGGGGCGGCGCGGGTGCTCCCTTGCGGATCTTGAGCTGCCACACGGTCATACCGAAAAGCATCACGTCGATCAGGCTGTAGGTCTCGGCCAGCACCAGCGGTACGGCGATCCACCAGGCATCCCAGTTCAGCGACGCGGCCCAGCGCCAGGCCACGTAGTTAAGGCCCAGGATGACGGTCAGAACCACCACCAGGCGGGTCCAGAAGCGCGTCATGCCGCGGCTGGCTCAGGCAGGCGGCGGACCACCACGACGGTGACGTCATCCTCAGCGGTTTCGGCGGGGGCCAGAGCCATGATGGCGTCGCTGGCGGACTGGGCGGAACGCTGGCCGTGGGCGGCGCCGAGCACGGCCGCAGTGAACTTCTCCACCGAGTCGAAGACGTCCAGCACTCCGTCGCTGACCACCACCAGGGAGTCGCCCGGGGCCAGACCGACGGCGGACTGTGGCCAGACTGACCCTGCCCAGGCGCCCACGGGCGGCCCGCCGCTGGGAAGACGGTGGACCGAGCCTTCGGCGGTGATATGCAGCGCCAGTCCGTGGCCGGCGTCGACATAGCTGACGACGCCGGATGCAGCGTCCAGCCGGGCATGGAAGAGGGTGACAAACGAGTTGGAGGAATCCAGGTCCGCCGCGATGGTGGTGCTGGCGGACGCGAAGGCGGCGTCCAGGTCCTGGCGCTGTCCGGTGGACCGCATCACCGCCCTGACGGTGGCCGCGATAAGGGCGGCGCCCATGCCCTTGCCCATGGCATCGGCGAACGTCAGGTGCAGGCCCTCGGGCGTGCGGTACCAGTCGTAGAAGTCACCGCCCACACTGCGGGAGGGGCGGAAGACGCCGGCGACGTCGTATCCGTCCACCCGGACGTCCTCCTGGGGCAGCAGGCTCTGCTGGACCTCGGTGGCGCGTACCAGCTCGCTCGTCACGGCTGTGTCCGCCACGGACGGCTGGCGGCGGCGGAACAGGGCGTTGATCCTGGACTGGAGTTCGCGCGGGCTGAACGGTTTGCTGATGTAGTCATCGGCGCCGTTGTCCAGGCCCGTGAGCTTGTCCAGTTCGTCGGCGCGGGCGGTGAGCATCACGATGAAAGCATCGGAGAATTCACGCAGGAGTTTGCAGACTTCCAGCCCGTCGATGTCCGGCAGGTTCACGTCCAGCGTGACCAGATCAGGCTTGGCGCGGCGGACCTCCTCCACGCCGGGCAGGCCGGCCTCGGCATGGGTGACCTCGAAACCCTGCTTGACCAGGATCCGCACAAGGAGGCCACGGATGTCCGGATCATCCTCAATCACAACGGCACGGCGCGGTTCGGGCATGGAAGGCATGACTCTACTTCTACCGTATTAGGGCCGATGAAGCATGTCATAGACGTGACAACGAGGGTTGATGTCGGTGAAGCTCCGGGCCTTCCTGGGCGGGCGGCCATGGCCTGGCCCGGTCTTGCCGCAAAACTTGCCTGGCCTTGATGGGTCCTTGAGGCTCCGTGGCCACACTCGAAGGACCAGCTACGAAGGAATATGCGGACTGCCGGAGGATGGTGCAGGGGTTATGGAAGCAACGGAATCCGTCAGGCTGCCGGGCAGGCTGGCACGCTCATGGCGGCTCTTGAAGCAGGGCCGCCGCCCGCGCAGCACAGTTCATTACCTGAGCCATTCCTGGAAGCTCCGCTCACTGTCCCGCTCGCTGGCCCGAGCCCTGGGTGAGTCCTGGGAGGCCTCGAGCTGGCCCGGGGACCGGTTGGCGGTCGGCATTGAGCTTTCGGAAAAGGTGGAACAGCTGACCCGCCTCCTCAACCGCGAAACCGAACTTCACGGCCGTCTGGCAGCCCTCACAAAGTAGCCGTTCCCTGCTGACCCGTTCCGTGCCACACTGGAGGGCAATCAAGTGGCTGGGGGATACCAGGTCAGGAGATTGCCGTGCATTGGTACACAGGGTGGGCCTACCTCTTAGCCGGGCTTATGACCATGGACGCGATGCTGCTGGCGTTGTGGTTCATAGACAACGACTGGCCAAGTAACTGGCGGAAGAAACCCTGACTCAGCGGAGGTCCAGGCGCATCAGGACGCGCGGGAATCCATTGAGCACCGAATCCGTATCTGCGGCCTTGACGAACCCGGCCTTCTCGAAGAGCTTGCGCGTGCCCACATAGGCCATGGTGAGGTCCACCTTGCTGACGCCGTTGTCCACCGGGTACCCCTCAATGGCGGGCGCGCCGTAATTGCGGGCCAGCTCCACGGCACCTTTGAGCACGTGGTGGGAGATCCCTTGGCCGCGGTAACCGGGCCGGACCCGGATGCACCACACGGACCAGACGTCCAGGTCATCCACGTGCGGGATCCGGCGGTTGCGGGCAAAACTGGTGTCCGCGCGGGGGTGGACAGCTGCCCACCCGACTACTTCGCCGCCGTCGTACGCCAGAACCCCTGGTGGCGGATCCTGCGCCACGAGCTCCTTCACCAGGTCGCCGCGGGCCGTTCCGCGCAGCGCAAGGTTCTGTTTGGACGGGATGCGGTAGCTCAGGCACCAGCAGACGTTGGCATCGGGCCGCTTAGGGCCAACCAGCGTTTTGACGTCCTCGAACAGCGTTCCCGGACGGACTTCGATCGCCATGCCTGACTCCCGGTTGGTGGGCTACCTGTGCCCAGCCAGACTAGACCCCCAGGGACTCCCGCAGGGCAGCGACGTGGCCCTGCGCCTTGACCTGGTACTGCGCCAGCGCCACGTTGCCCGCGGGGTCCACCACCACGGTGGAGCGGACCAGGCCTTCGACGATCTCGCCGTCGACCAGCTTTTCGCCCCAGGCGCCGTAGGCGAGGGCAACTGCGTGGTCCTCGTCGGAGAGCAGCGGGAAAGTCAGGTTAAAGTCGCCGGTGAAATCCCCCAGCTTCTCCGGTGCATCGGGGGAGATGCCCAGGACTTCATAGCCGGAGTCCTGCAGGGAGGAGAGGCTGTCGCGGAAATCGCAGGCCTCGGTGGTGCAGCCGGGGGTTGCCGCCTCCGGGTAGAAATACACGATGACGTTTTTGCCGCGGTAGTTGGCCAGGGAGGTTGCCTTGCCCCCGGCATCCTGCAGGGTGAAATCGGGTGCCTGGGTACCTGGCTGAAGTTTGATGGTCAGTTGGGGGATCATGGCGTTCCTTTGGGAGACTCTGATGGCAAAAGACAGGAAACCAGTGAATCGGCTTTCCAGCTTAAACAACAACCCCGGCGTCATTTGAAGTATTCCGGCTGCTCCACGGCCGGGACGTGGCACGGGGCCCTCTTTTGACCCGTGACCGTCCGGGCGGTCCATTGACTTGAGGCGCCGTATGGATACGGTTAGAGATACACATTACTGGTCTCCGCAGTACGTGATCCGCACTACGTAGCCGCTAGCCGGCATCCACGCACAACCGCTTGGTCCCAGCCCTAAGCGCCCGCCGCAAATGAACCCAAGGCTGTTTCCCCATGACCGCAAATTTCATCAGAGCACTGGCTGTTAAATCCCTTGATATCCCGGACAAGAAGCGGTGTCCGGACAAGGCCGAGTTCGATCTCGTCACGGTCGATGACTACTCAGTGGCCCGCCTTATCCTCGCTCCGGGCTGGCGGTGGTCCGAGTCCGCCAAACCCACGGAACTGACGGACTTCTGCGAGCACAACCACCTCGGCTACTGTGTCTCCGGCAGTCTGGAGATTCAAACGTCCGACGGCGTGAGGTCCACCATCCATGCGCACGACACCTATGCGCTGCCTCCTGGGCACGATGAGTGGGTGGTTGGGTCCGAGCCGTTCGTCGCCATTGAGTTCCTGGGGACGGCGTCCTTCGGCCGGCCGCGGAGCAGGGGACTGCACGCGCTGATCTGAGCCGGAGCCGGTCTGAGCCCGTCTGGGCAGGAACCGGTCTGGGCCCGCGCTGGTCTTTGGCCTAAACAGCCACGGGAGTCTCCGCGCGCACTGTCCGTTTGTGCACGATCCGCTTGAGCCTGGCCACAACCTCTTCCGGCGTGCAGTCGGCGTCGAGCAGGGCGAAGCCCGGGTATTCCGGCATGGAACGGTAGGCGTCGCGCAGGGCCACCAGGTCAGCCAGCGTCTCCGAATCGGTGCCGCGGGCCAGGATGCGCTGGTGTGCCAGCGCGGGTTCAACGTCCAGGTGCACCACGGCATCAGGGTCCGGCAGGGACGAAACCAGCCAGGGGAGCAGGCGGCCGCGTGGCAGTCCTTTGGCATTGCGCAGGGCAAGCTGGCAGTGGAGGTGCCGGTCCATCACCACCAGTCCGTCGAAACGGCTGGCCCGGGCATGGGAAATGAGCACGTTGGCCACGCGAAGGGTGGTTTCCACGGCGTCGGCAAGGCGCCGCGGCCAGCGGATGCCCAACCGTTCGGCCAGCACGGACATGCTCCGCCGGCCGGCGTGGTTGCTGAGCAGCAGAGCATTTCCGCCATCGGCCTGGGCCGCCTCTACCAAGGCGCGGGCTGCCGTGGATTTTCCTGAGCCGTCGATTCCGGTTAAGACAATAAGCACGTGGCCTCCTTTCGCCAATGGTTTAACGGAAGGGACACCGTGATCGTCCCGTCATGAGTCGGAGGTCACCTAAACTGGCGTCCGGACAGACTGCCTGCAACGGGCCGGTGGCCACACCAGGGGAAATGGGGATCTTCGATGCAGCTGGCCCAGCTTGCCGCGATTACGGCGTGCGTACTTTTGGCCGCGCTCGCGGTATTTCAGGCCGCGCTGATCGCGGGAGCGCCGCTGGGAAGGTTCGCGTGGGGTGGCCAGCACAACGTGCTCCCGGCCAAGCTGCGGATCGGCAGCGGCACCTCGGTCATCCTTTATGTCCTGTTCGCGTATGTTGCGCTGGCCAAGGCGGGCATGGCGGGCCCGCTGGTGAACCACGGCTTCACGGACGTCTTCTCTTGGGTGCTCACGGCCTATTTCGCGCTGGGCATCGTGATGAACGGAATCTCGCGCAGCAAGCCGGAACGCCTGGTCATGACACCCACAGTGGCCGTTCTGACGGCCCTCTATCTGGTCCTGTCCGTGCACTAGGGCAGCCGACGACGGCGGCCAACCGGCCGCCGTCGAACGTTAACGCAGGAGGCGCTTAGCTGCAGTGTTTCGTGAAGGCGGCGCCGGCTTCCTGGTAACCGGCTTCCAGTTCGGTGAGTTTGGCCTCGTCCGGGGCTTCCTTGGCGGACTCGTCGGTGAACTCGATGATGGATCCGAGCGCAGGCTTGAGGTCGTCCGATGCCACCACTTCGATGGGCCGGATCTGGTTGGCGAGACGCACCAGACCGGTCTTGCCCACGTTGTTCGCGGGGTTCGCCAGGACGGCCTTGACGCGGTCGCAGGTTTCGGGGGTGGAAAGTTTGGTGGGCGTGGTGCATGCAGAAGCGGAAAGCACGAGGCCGGCAGCGATCAGGGCGGTTGCGAGTTTCTTCATGGGTCCCTCAGTAGTTGATTGAGGTTTCGATTGTAAGCAGAGACCGCGGCGGCTTGCCGATCCGGGGCTCCGGAGGGCGGAGTGTGACCGCGTAAGGAGGGGGCTCCGGACTCTGGCGGGCCGGTTCCCACGGTGCATAGACTGGCAGGACAATCGTGCGGGCCTGCCGCAGGTTGGCCCGTGCGGATCATCCAAAATTCAAGGAAGAATCATGGCCCGCACAACCCAGAATTCAGGAAAAGTACAGCGCCGTACCGCCATTGGGTTCATTGCACTGATGGGGCTGTTGGCACCTGTCCTGCCGGCTTCAGCGTCGCCGCAGGAAGACTCAGTCATTGTGCTCAAGGGCGCCACCTCCGCCGAGGGGATCGCCGCCGGCAGCGGAACCACCTTCTACGCCGGCGACCTCGCACTCGGAGACATTTACCGCGGCGACATCCGTAAGGAAAAAGCGCGGTTGTTCATCGACGTCTCGGACTTTGATTCGCAGCCCAGGGCCGCCGTCGGCATGAAGGCCGATACCCGCAACGACCTGCTGTTTGTAGCGGGCGGCGCCACAGGCAAGGCTTTTGTGTACAACACGGAATCGGGCGAGCCCGTTGCGGACTTCACGCTCGCTCCCGGCTTCATCAACGACGTCACACTCACCCGGGACGGCGCCTGGTTCACGAACTCGGCCGCCGGTGAGCTGTACTTCCTGCCGGTGGGGTGGCACGGAAAGCTGGGCGACGTGAAGACGCTGAAGCTGAAGGGACCGGCGGCAGGGATGACAGGGCCCTTCAACCTCAACGGCATTGCAGCTGCGGACGACGGCCGTGTCCTGATTGTGGCTCACTCGAACAACCGGGCCCTCTACACCGTTGACCCGGAGACCGGAAAGAGCGCGAAGATCAAGGGCGTGGACGTGGAGAACGTTGACGGCATCCTGGTCCGGGGCCGGACGGTCTGGGCCGTTCAGAACTTCCTGAACCAGATCAGCCGCATCAGGCTCGCAGAGGATCTGTCATCTGGCGAGGTCAGGGAGGTCATCACCAGCAAGCACTTCGATATTCCCACCACCATTGCGCGGTTCGATGACACGCTGGCGGCCGTGAATGCACAGTTCAACCGGCCGGCCAGTCCCCATGAAGTGGTACTGGTGCCGGCCCGCAGTTAGGCCGCTTCAGTATGGACAGTGTGGGGCCGGCCTGACGCAAAGGCGGGCCCGGACTAACGCAACGCGGGGTCACTTTACGCCCGATGATCGAGGTTTATCGGGCTAAAAGTGACCCCGCGTTGCATCCCGGGCAGGTGGTGCCGCGACGGCTGCTGCAGCGTACGACGGCGGGATGGCGCCTTACGTGCCGGCTAGTCTTCGTCGGTGTCGGCACCCTCGGCGGGTTCCTGGGAGTGCACGCGGATGTCCGTTGGATCCGCGGTCTCGTCCCCTTCGGCCGGAGCCTCGCTGTGGATGCGCTGTGCCACTACTGGCTTTTCCTTCATGTCAACCGCTCCCGTGGTGTGTGGAATGTGCCTCAATCATCATTCAGCGCCTCCCGGAGCGGGGTGTCAATAACCCGTGAAGACCTCTGGCCGCGGCACGTGTTCTGTGCTGGACTGGAGCCGCACTGTGCCCGCTTCATCCTGTAAAGCTCTACGGCCAGCCGGTTCTGCCGGCTGTTGGGAAGGAACAATCTCGTGGCAACGCAGAAAATCGGATATTTCGTGGGGAGTCTGGCCGCCGGTTCCATCAACCGCACTCTCGCCAAGGCCCTCATCAAACTGGCCCCGGCGGACCTTGAATTCACGGAGATCCCTATTAAGGACCTGCCCCTCTACAGCTACGACTACGACGCCGATTTCCCGCCGGCAGGCCGCGCCCTCAAGGCAGCGATCGAAGCCTCGGACGGCATCCTGTTCGTGTCCCCCGAGTACAACCGGTCAATTCCGGGTGCCCTCAAGAATGCCATCGACTGGGCGTCGCGGCCCTGGGGCACCAACTCCTTCGCCCGCAAGCCGACCGGCATCATCGGCGCGTCGCCGGGCAGTATCGGGACGGCGGTGATGCAGTCCTCCATGCGGAGTGTGCTGAGCTTCCTGGACGCCCCCCAATTGAACGCCCCGGAAGCCTACGTCTCCTTCAAGCCGGGCGTCTTTGGCGACGACGGCGAAGTCCGGGATGAGGGCACAGCCAAGTTCCTGCGGCACTACATGGAGGAATATGCCGCGTTTGTGGAGCGCGTGCTGGCAGCGAACGCCCCGGGGCACATTGGCGACCTCGAGCCGGACCCGGAAAAGCTGTCCCGGTAAGTAAACGGGTCAATCCAGGGGCAGGGTTACCGTCACGGTGGTGCCCTGCCCTGGGTTCGAAGAGACGCTGACGGTGCCGCCGGCCTCGTGGACTGCCACGGACATCAGCCGCAGCCCGTAGCCGTGGTTCTTGCCGCTTAACGCGAGTTCGCAGTCAAAGCCCGTGCCGTCGTCGGACACCACCAAGCGGATGCCGTGGCCAACTGCCGCCAGTTGGACGGTGAGTTCGCCGGCGTCGGAGTACTTAAAGGCGTTGCTCAGCGCTTCGCGCGCCGACTGATACAGGAGGGACGCGCAGTCCGCCGGGATCTCGATGCCCCAGTGCGGAGTATCCCAGCGGACTGCCATTCCTTGCTGACGGAGAGGGCTGGTCAGCCGGTCAATGCAACCGGCCAGCCCCAACGTGTGGAAGTCGAGCGGGTGGTGATCAGTGATCACTCCATCCACTGCGACGACCTCGTCCAGAGCTGATTCGTTCCCCATGAATCTTCCTGCTTCCCCGCCGTTTTTCGTGGTGATAGATCCAGCGTGGACCGCCAACTGCATGAGTTGCGAAGGGTTGCGTCAAGTTTGGATCAATTTTCCGGGGAGCCCACCGGGGATCTAGATTGCGACGGGCGCCTTCTCAGCGCCACCCACGCTAAGCTCGGCGGCGTTGAGTCCGTCTTTACCAAAGCTTGCGCCTTAGTTGCTGGTTTTGTGCTGATGGATTGAGATGGCACTGGAAAAGTCATAGGAAAGTAAGAAATTCAAGACCTTTCCTGTGGGGACAAATTCACTTAATGCGCGCTGCGTCACAACTCTATATAACTGTCCGTGTTTTCGAACGGAATTTTCTGACTTCCAATGGCGCCCTTTCCGGGCTCGGATCCTCGTGATTACGGTACTTATTCCGGCGCACAATGAGGCTGTTGGAATCCGCGAAACCCTGACGTCGCTGAAATTTCAGAGCCGGCTTCCGGACAGGGTGATTGTGGTGGCAGATAACTGCACGGACGCTACCGAGGAAATTGCGCTCTCGGAGGGCGCAGAGGTTGTCCGCAGTGAAGGTAATTTGGATAAGAAGGCTGGCGCCCTGAACTTCGTTCTTGGCCGTCTCCTGCCAGGTGCCGAACCCGAGGACATGATCCTCATCCAGGATGCGGATTCTCAGCTGTCCCATGACTTTATCGAACGGGCCGTAGCCCATCTCCATCGGGATTCCCGGCTCGGCGCCGTCGGCGGTGTTTTCCGTGGCGGTCATGGAGGAGGCTTTGTGGGGCACCTGCAGCGGAATGAATACGCCCGGTATGCCCGCGATGTAAAGCGGCTCAAGGGCAAATGCCTGGTGGTCACCGGTACCGCGGCATTGTTCCGGGCCCGGACCCTGCGTGATGTGATCGCTGCCCGGCTGGACGGGTCATTGCCGCCCGGGAACGGCCGCGGCGGGGTCTATGACACGTCCGTCCTGACCGAGGACAACGAGCTGTCGTTTGCCCTGCTCACGCTGTGTTACCGCATCAAATCGCCTGCGGACTGCACGTTGGTAACCGAGGTGATGCCGTCCTGGCGCGATCTTGGGGCCCAGCGGCTCCGCTGGAAGCGCGGAGCAGTGGAGAACTGCGTGCAGTACGGCTGGACCCGGGTCACCCGGCCTTATTGGGGGCGGCAGATCCTGGCGATGCTTGGCGTATTGGTGACGCTTGGCTACTTCAGCACGGTGGCGGTTGCACTGGGCACGGGGGCCGGGCTGAACATTCAGCCGTTCTGGCTGGCCGTGACCGGTGTCTTCGTGATCGAACGTGTGGTCACGGTGCGGCTGCGGGGATGGAAATACATGCTCGCCGCCGCCACCATGTACGAGTTGGTGATCGACCTGTTCCTGCAGGTGGTCCATGCCAAGGCGTACCTGGACGCAGCCCTCAACAAGAAGAAAGCCTGGTAACAACTATGTATGACAACCCAGCAGCTCCTGCCGCGGCAGGAATTGGTTCCGGAACACTCGCCATGACCGGTGCAGGCGACCTGTTCTGGCTGGCACTTGCCGCCTTCGCGCTCCTGGCGCTGGGTCTGGCCATCAAGCGGATCGTCCCGGTTCGCGGCGACAAATCCTAGGCTGTTGCGCCGCAAGAGCTGAACAGAACACAAGAAGGCAGGGCGCCCGGAGATCCGGACGCCCTGCCTTTGTGTCTGGGCCGGCAGTCCTCAGGTCACCACACGGAGGGCGCTGGAGCAGCCGCCTGTGTCGCACACCTTGTACGTGGTGATGTTGCTGCCCTTGAAATTGTTGATGTAGCTCCCGCTGTTGGGCACGGTCTTCTGGACACCGTTGATCCATAGCGTCACGTTGGACCCCATGGCGCCGGTCCATTTCAGCGTGGTGGTGTTCACGCCCTTGGCTTTGGTGGTGGTGGCGGACAATTTGATGGCCGACGCCGGTGGGGGCGGCGTCACGGTGGCGGCGGGGACGAAGGAGAAGTCCCGGACCACTACTGATTCCGGCTTTACGTGGGCGGGATCCCCGCCTCCGCCGCCGGTGACCCACAGGTTGAAGTGCACCTGCTCCTTCGCCGGCACCGGAACCGTGGATCCCTGCAGGACTGTGCGCTTCAGGAGGGTGCCGGCGAAGCTCTGGCCGGCGAATGTTTCGAAAGTCAACTTGCCGGGTTCCCACACCATCCGGTGTGTGGTGATGGGGCTGGCGGTGACATCAAAAACTACGGTGTTGTTTCCTTGGCCGGGAGGCTTGGTGGCGTCGAACCAGTACCCGTGGCCTTGGCTGACCGGCCACGATTCGCCGTAGGCTGCTCCGCCGCCCCAGGCCGATGCTTCGCAAAGGTCGATTTCGTTGTAGCCGGGCTCGGCCAGAGGGTCGTAGGTGAACAGGCAGCCCCAGACCACTTCCTTCTGCAGCACGCTGAGGTTCTTCTCCACGGTGGTGCTGTAGGTTCCATACCCGAACCCCTGGCGGGTGGACTGGAATTCCGCGCCCACCGGTGCCCCACCCGTGGGATTGGTGAGCTTCAGGGTGACGTAGCCGTTGGCGTCGGGGTTGCTGACGTTGGCGGCGTCAAACAACTTGTTGTACTGCGGCGCCCCGCCCCAGAAACGCTTCTCCCAGTTGAAGCCCTTCCATGCAAAGCTCCCTGCCGGGCCGGGGTCCGGCGGCGTGGTTTCGGAGGCTTGTGCGGACGGCATGCACGCCAGCATAGCCAGGCCCACGGCCGCCAGCATGGCCAGAGGTCTCAGCGGGCGGATGGAGTGTGAGACAGGTAATCGAAAAGAAGCCATGCAATGCCCCTTACGTCGTGCTCCCCAGCGAGCAGCTTTGCGCCCCCATTGAGCACACGTTGATCATCAGCCACAGCAGTCACAGAACGCAATAGCCTAAATGCAACTAATTTGAGCCGACCAAATCCTCAAGAAATACGCAATATTTTGCCAACCTCAAGAATTCCGCAAATTCTTGCGAAGTGGAATTTTACTCCCAGGACGGTGTGTAGGCTCAATGATCAGACTGACCCCTCCCTGTCGCTGAAATACCCATCCGCTTGGTGTTCACCGACGAATAGATCACGACATATCCGGGATGGTGCGTTGCGTCGGCAGGAAATTATCAAACTTTGGGGGCAAAGATGGTGGAGCGGGGCGTTGCTGTTGTTGTTGAAGACGACGACGACATTAGGACATCGCTGAAGGAGGTGCTCCTGCAGTCCGGGTTTGCCGTGTTTGAAACGTCCTCCGGTTCGGAAGGCGTAAAGGCGGTGCGGGAACACAACCCCGTCATTGTCACCATGGATGTTGGCCTACCGGACTTCGACGGCATTGAGGCTTCGCGCCGGATCCGGACATTCAGCGACGCCTACCTCATCATCGTCACCGGCCGGGTGGAAGAAGCCGACGCGCTGATGGGGTTCGAGGCTGGGGCGGACGACTACCTCGCCAAGCCTTTCCGTCCCCGGGAACTGCGTGCCAGAATCGCCGCGATGCTCAGGCGTCCGCGGTCGATTAGTTCCGTTCCAGGGGACACGAATGCGGCGCCCCGCGCGCTGGCCGAACCGCAACCGGCGGCTCCCGCCGTGCCCGCCGCCGTCGTCGCCGCCCCACCCGCCCACGCCGGCGCCGCCGTCCTGTGCGACTTCGAGCACAGGGGCCTGACGCTGCACGAAGGATCCCGTTCCGCAGCCATCCACGGCGTACCGCTGGACCTGACCCGCACACAGTTTGACCTGCTCCTGGTCCTGATGGAGAACGGCAGGGTGGTGCAGACGAAGGCCGACCTGGTCCGCCGCCTCCGGAACGAGCCTTACAACACCGGCTCGTTCGTCACCACCGGCGAGGAACGCGCCGTCGAGGTCCACCTCGGAAACCTGCGCAAGCGCCTGGGTGACAGTTCCCGGTCACCGCGCTGGGTGGAAACGGTGCGAGGCGTGGGGTACCGCCTGGCGCCGTAGCAGCAGCGCCCGGCGCCTCTTAGGCGTCGCAGGCCCGGGGAGGGCAGTCGTACGAGTTTGCTGACGGAGGCCCTGAAGTCTCCTGAGCGGGGCTCCTATCTGCTCTTTATGGCCTCTTCGAATGCGGGCAGGCTGCGTTCGATCATGTCCTCGTTGGCCGTCAGGGAGATCCGGAAGAAGCCCGGCGTTTCGAACAGCACGCCCGGCAGAACGAAGACATCCCGGCGGGCGAGTGAGTTGGTGAACGCCTCGTCGTCCGGAACAGGGGACCTGACATACAGGTAGAACGTGCCCTCCGGACGCCAGAGGCGGTAGCCCATGCCGTCGAGCGCGTCGACGAGGCGGTCCCGGCGCCGCTGCAACTGTCCAACGTCGATGGAGAACTTCTCCAGTTCGGGAAGCGCGTGCTGCAACAGTGCGTTCGGGTATACCCATCCCATGGCCACCTGCAGGCTGGTGATGGGCGGGCCCATTTCGTCCCGATCCGGCATGGTGGGTGGCAGCGCCAGGTAGCCCACCCGCTGGCCCGGCGAGAGATGGGTCTTGCCGTAGGAGTAGGCCAGCAGCGTGTAGGCGTAGAACTCCACCGGGCTGTGGAAGCGCAGTCCGTCGAACACAATCCGGTTGTAGGGCTCGTCCGAAATAAGGTAGATCCGCCGTCCGATCCTCGCCGAGGCCGCCTCCAACAGTTCCGCCAGCCGGACCAGCAATTCGGGTGGATAGATCCGTCCTGTGGGGTTGTTGGGCGTATTGACGATCAGAACACGGGTGCGCTCCGTGATGGCAGCCTCAATGGCGTCAAGATCCAGGTCAAACGTGGTGGTGTTGATTTTCACCTTCACCGGTACCAGTCCGGCTTCAAGCACCAGCGGCTCGTACAGGAACCACGGCGGCAGGCTGTAGATGACTTCATCGCCCGGATCGGCCACGGTCTTCAGCGCCAGGGCGATTGCGGCGAAGCCACCGGTGGTGAGGTAGATATCCTCCGTCCGGAACGGCACCCCCAGCAGTCTCTGAAGTGATTCCGCGGCGGCCTCCCGGGCCGCCTCCCCGTTGGTCTGGTAGGCGAACCACTGATCATTCTGAGGCGTCAGGGCGTCCCGCAGCGTGTTGACGTAGCGGGCGGCCGGCATATGGTGCGGATTGCCGAAGGTGAAGTCGCACCCGGGCGCCTGCCCGTGCCTGCGGGAGCCATATTCGCGGATGTAGGCCTCAACCCGCCGGAAAGACGGGATCGAGGCCAGCCGGGCAGCGCGGGCGGATACCGCTGAGGTGGCTGTCGGATCGTTCATGTGACCACTCCTGTGCAGGGCAGCCGTGGGCCGGCAGCCGGACGGGCAGCGCGCTGCTGAGTCAGTGGAGGCTGTGGTGCGACCTATTCTGGACTCCGAGATGAGTCGAAGTAAAGGGCCGCGGGAAAGTAAATGACCAGGAGTGTCCAGGCTCTCCACCACTACGTCCGGCCAGTAGCCAACTTCATTCGGCTCAGCCCAGCTCGCCGGTCCCGGCCGCCGCGAGCGGCAGGATGTGGCTCCAGAAGTCCTCGGGGATATCCCATTCCGCGAGCCGGACGGTTTCCTCGACACGGCCGGGCTCGGACATGCCCACAATGGTGGAGCTGACCCGCGGATCCCGGCTGGAAAACTGCAGCGCCGCGGCAGCCAAAGGCACGCCGTATTCGTTGCAGATCGCCGCCATCTTCTTGACCCGCCCGATGATGGCCTCGCTGGCCGGGCGGTAGCAGTAGTTGGGTGCGGCGTCCGGGCCCTTCACGAGCATGCCGCCGCCGAACGGGGCAGCGTTGAGGTAGGCCACGCCGCGGTCCGCCGCGTCCTGGATGAGCGGCTCGGCAGTCTGGTCCACCAGCGTGTAACGGTTGTGGCTGATGACGACGTCGAAGGCCTCGGTGGCGAGGTACTTCAGTTCCAGGTCGATGGGGCCGCCGGCCACGCCGAGGTGCCCGATGACGCCCTGGTCGCGCAGTTTGATCAGCGCTTCCAACGGGCCGACCGCCGCGGTGCCTTCCTCGAAGGTGATCTTCTCGGGATCGTGGAGGTATACCAGCTGCAGCCGGTCCAGGCCGAGCCGTTCGAGGCTCTCGTCCACGGAGCGGCGGACCCGGTCGCCGGAGAAATCGCTGACGCCGCGGATGGGATCCACCTTGGTGGCCACCACAACGCCCTCCGGCAGGCCGCCGGCGGCCGCCAGGGCCTGGCCAATGCGGCGCTCGCTGTTGGTCTCCCCGTACTCATTGGATGTGTCGATGAAGTTGAAGGGACCGTCCAGGACCCGGCGGATGGTGGCGACGGCCATGCCAGCGCCCAGGTCCTGCTGAGCGGGGCCGCCGTGCTGAGCGGCTGCGCAGCGGGATACACCGCGGACGGCAGTTCCGTGCGCGTCGACGCCTCCGGCATGAAAACCATTTCCGGAACCTGGCGCCTGGCCCGGCCACGATTTCGGTGACGGCGGACGGGTGTGGATTGAGCGCACAGGCCAGGCCTTCGTCAACGATGAGATGATCCTTGAGATTGTGGCCATCGCGCTTGGCATCTCCTTCGACCGCACTAGTCCGGTGGCCGCTTCCCGCCGGGCTGTCGAGACTGTCATCGACGCCGCCCCGCTCGACAGGCGGATGGACGCCGCCGCAATGCTGCATCTCGAACGGGAGTCAAGCTACAGAGTGGTTGCCGTTCCGGCCTCTGTGACGCTGCCGGGGCCAAGCTCAGTGATCTACACCGGAGTGGGGCCGGTACGGGCAGCCATCCGCCGGCTTTCGGACGCCCACCCGCCGGATGGCCAGCCGGGCGTCCGGTGGGGCGTTGGCCTGGCAATGGTTCCCGGCGCGCTGGACCGGTCATGGGCGTCGGCTCTCTTCGCCCTGCGCCTGACCACCCCGCAGAATCGTTGCCAGCTCGCCGAGGACCTGGGCAGCCTGTTCGTCTTCGCGGAATTGGCAGATTCTGGCCGGTTCGAACCCCCGGACCTTACGGCGCTGAAACTGCTCCTCCAGTCACAGCCCAAGGCACTGGCGCTCCTTGAGTCCCTTGCAACGGCCAGCAGCCTGCGGGCCGTCGCCGAGGAAGTGGGCCTGCACCACTCCAGTGTTCAAAGCCGGGCGGCGGACTACTCAGCGGCGCTCGGGTTCGACCTCCGCACCGTGCCGGGACGTGTGCGATTGTCACTCGTACTCACCCTCTACAGGCTGTCCACTACAACGTTCGGCCAGTAGTGAATGGCCGGCAGAGAGGGTCTGTTCGTTATCCCCGCAACAGTTCGGCGCCAATCGCGCCGGCGGTGGATCCTTGTGCGCCCGGCAGCACCACAATTTAAGGACCAAAAGTCAGGCCCAAAGGAGGGTGTGATGCGCAGTCCGGCCACGCCAGGCGCGGCAATTCCCCTGGCTATTCTGATGGCGCTGCTACTGGCGGGGTGCGGCCCGCAGGCAGGCCCGACGGCGACAGTCACGCCGGGTGCCCCCGGCACCGCGCCGGCCACCGGAACCACAACTGCCGTTCCGACGGCGGCAGTCTCGTCGAGTGCCACCGGCACCGCACCGGCGTCGGCCGTTTGGACCGCCTTCACCACGGCGGACGGCCAGCTGACGTTCGAACACCCGGCCGCGTGGAGTGTCCGGGACCCGGCTGGCGAACTGCCGGAGGGCGGCGGTGCCTTCGCGGAGGTGACCAACCAGGCCGGCAAGCCGCTGGCGACACTCCGGACCAACATGGCCACCGGGTCCACGTGCCTGGAGCGGTTCCCGTACTCGGTCCTGGAGGCGCAGGAGATGCCGGCCCTGACGCAGGGAGGCGTGGCGCCCCGGTACGTTTTCGAGACCCGCGGCAATGATGCGGCGCCGGGTCCGGCCGACACTCCGGCCGCGGCCTACGGCATCACGTCGGTCCCCGCACCGGTCGGAGGCTCGGCGTGCGCCATCTTCCATTTCTTCACCTGGCCGCCCACCGCAGCCATGTTCGGTGCCTTCTACAATCCCGGGAATAACGTGACGCCGGGGGCCGAGTCCCTGCCGTATCTGGAGCAGGCCACGAAGTACGCGGAGACCCCGGAGTACCGGGACATCAAGAGGATGATCACCTCATTGAGGCCAGCGGGTTAGCGGGCAGACGGCTGGCTCAAGGTTCACACAAGATTTCGGCGACCCGGCCATTTTCGACCTTTGCGTCCGCGTGGATTCGGTAAATTGATCTCGGTTTCGGTCCCCCCACGAAACCCCGGAAGCCCCCGCGCTCGAGTTCAACTCGCGTGGGGGCTTCCAACCAAAGGGGTTCGTCCGCGGACAGGTTTACGTCGGGGCGCGACGGGCTACATGATGCCGGTGGGTACCAGCAGGGCCCAGGCCAGCGCGGGGGCCACCAGCACCACTCCGCCGGCGTACGTCATCAGCTGCTTGTAAACGCGCTGACGGTCGTTTTCGCGGGCGTTGGCGACAATGAGGGCGCCGTCGGTGGAGAAAGGCGAAACATCCACGACGGTTGCGGCGATGGCAAGCGCCGCGACAGTTCCCGAGGCGCTCAGCGAACTGGACGCCAGGAGGGGGCCGGCCAGGGGAATGAATGCGGTCAGCAGTGCTGTGGAGGAGGCGAAGGCTGAGCCGACGCCGATGACGTAGCAGAGGACAAGGGCGATCAGCAGGGGCGCCCCCAGTGCCAGGGCATGCTCGGCGAGTGTGTCGATGACGCCCACGTGCTGGAGCAGGGAGACGTAGGTGATCATGCCGGCCACCAGGAGGACGGTGGACCAGGAGACGCCGCCGATGAAGGTCCGGTGTTCCTTGATGTTGATCAGGGCCAGGAGGAGGCCGGCGGAGAGGGCGACGAAGCCGATCGGCATGTGGAAGCCCAGGGTGCAGACGAGCATCGCAACGATCAGCAGAAGGGTGAGGATTTGCTGGCCGTGCGGGCGGCTGGTGCGGGGTGCGTCAAGGCCGAGGTGCTGGGCGCCTTCGCCGTCTTTCAGTTTGCCCAGGAGGGCGAACAGTGCGACGGTCAGGGCCGAGAGGATGAGATTGAGGGCGAAGCTTGCGGCGAAGAGCCCGCCTTGGGAGATGGGGAAATCATTTTCCAGTGCGATGTCGTGGACCAGGACGCCGGCAACAGACAGGGGGGAAAACCCGCCTGCGTGGGCGCCGTTGATGATGAAGGCACCCATGAGTACGGGGTGGATGCGTGATTCGTAGGCGAAGCCGATGGCTGCAGGTGCCAGAAGGGCGACGGCGGCGGGGGAGAAGGTGCCCAACGAAGTCAGTGCGGCGGCCATGAGGAAGAACACCCAGGGGAGCAGCAGTGTCTTGCCCCGAACGAGGCGCACGCAGGTCTGCACGATGATGTCGATGGTCCCGTTTCGCTGGGCCATGCTGAAGAAGTAGGTGACACCGATGATGGTCAGGACGATGCTGGCGGGGAATTCCTTGAGGATCTCTTTGTCGCTCATTCCGAGCATGAAGTACCCGACGCCGAACGACGCCACCAGCCCCATCACCCCGATGTTCAGTGGCCATTTCGTGGCGACGACGAACATCACGACGAGGATGACCAGTGGGATGATCTGTGTTGCGGTCATGGTCGGCTCCGATTCCGGGGCGGCTGCCGGGTTGAAGATGGCACCCCCGAACACGAGGGTGACCAGACCCAGGATCGCGATCGCGGCTGCCGATATCAGAAGGATACGGCGGCGGCGATTGGGACGCTTGGCGGGGACTTCCGGGGTGTCGCTCTCTGCTTTGGGAGCAGGCTGGTAAATAGTCTTAGTCATGATCTTGGCTCCTCATTGAGTGGCTGATGCTAGTGAGGCTTCGACGGCGGTGCCGAGGGCCTCCGGGAGGTGGATGATGGTGGTGGCGATGGTGCGGGCTGTTCGGTCGACGCCGACCAGCAGGGACCCGTCGCGTTCCTCGCTCCAGGTCTCGATCACCCCGGCAGGAGTGCGTAGCCTCAGGATGGCCCGCGGTGCGTCGCCTGTGATGCTGTTGAGCACGGTGCCCCGGGTGCGGGCAGCGAGCGTCAGGGCGATGCTGCCGGTGATGGCCAGGGCGGGGTGGGGCTTGCCCATCGAGAGCATCATGACGTTGACGTCGCAGTCCGGGTCCAAGGGGGTAGGGGCTGCAACGATCGCGAGCTTGGGGATGGCGCGGGCTGCTTCGGCGGTGGTTGGTGCCAGCCCCATCCGCACGGCAGCCTGACGACGGATGTGTTCCAACGTTTCCAGCTGCAGTTCCACCCCGGCAACCCAGCTGTCGTACCGGGCCGGGTCCAGGCCAAGTTCTTCAGCGCGGACCATCACCACCGGAGCTCCTGCGTCGACCATTGATACCGTCCAGCGTGTTCCGCCTGCGGTTATGGTGTCGGTTGCGGCGCCGGTGGGCAGCAGCTTTCCAGTGGTCTTGCCGGCTGGATCCTGGAAGCCAAGCCCGACCCGGTAGCCGGGAAACGCAACCCCGGGCATCTGCGCATCCGGAACGATGGGCAGGGCCCCTGCGGGAGTGGCCACGCGCTGAACGATGATCTGCCCGGTGTTGGTGTTGCGGGTGATGATCCGGGTGACGTCTCCGTGGGGGACCACCCACCCCTTTTCGATCGCGTAGAGTCCCACAACCGCGGAGCAATTCCCGCAGTTGCTGCCCCAGTCCACTGCTGCCTCTTCGATGCCGACCTGGGCGAAGGTGAACTCCACGTCCACATCCTCCTCGGACGGTCGGCGGAGGATCATGGCTTTGCTGGTTGTCGATGTTGCCCCGCCGACACCATCAATCTGCCGGGGGTCCGGACTTCCGAACAACCGGGGGAGTAACTCGTCCAGGCTGGTGCGGGCCTGGTCCAGGTGCTCGGTTTCGAAGACCCAGCACTTGCTGGTGCCTCCGCGCATCCATTCAGCTTCTATCTTCATCGTGTTTCCCACATCTCTTCCTGCCACGCATATTTTCGAGGGCCTGGTAAAAGAATGAGCCGGATCACAAATGAAGACAATGTTCAATAATTGAGGGGGGATGTAGAAATACTTAACTCATGGGCAGCGGAGACTCCCAGCTCCATTTTTGAGTCCAGCACCGCCGGGAAACGGCCCCGGCATGGCGCCGATTCACTCGCACCTGCATAGAATGAACCAAACAGATGGAAGGCTGAAGCTTTGCTTAACGATGAAGGCCAAGATTTATTCGACATCCGACGGCTGGCCCTCCTTGTGGAGGTCGTCGAGCAGGGATCGATCACCGGTGCGGCCGAGTTGATGATGTACAGCCCGTCCGCAGTGTCCCAGCAGCTGCGGAAGCTCGAACAGGAAGTCGGGCAGCCCCTGCTCAACCGCCGCTCCCGTGGAGTTGCGCCCAGCGAGGCCGGCCAGGTGTTGGCCGGCCACGCCCGCAAGATCATCGGACAGATGCGGGCAGCCCAGTCCGACCTGGATCAGATCGCTGGACTCAGACGCGGCTCCTTGACCATAGGTACATTCCCCACGCTCGCCGGATCATTTCTGCCCGTGGTGATCCGCGCCTTTAAGAAGCGATATCCGGCTATTGGCCTGTCGGTGCGCAGTGCGCGCTTTGACGAACTTGTGTCGGACCTCGAGTCCGGGGTCACCGGCCTGTGCCTGCTCTGGGACTATCCCTGGAATCGGTTCCACGACGATGCAATCCGGGTAACAGAAGTCTTCCAGGAGAGCACAGTGATCCTGGTGGCCCGTGGCCACCCACTCGCGGACCGGGATGAGGTGAGGATGGAGGACCTACGAAAGGAGTCCTGGATAGTTCGGGCGGAGGCCCACCCGGTGGTCGAGGTCCTGCAACGCTCAGCCCACGATGCCGGGTTCGAGCCGACCATTGGCTTCCTGGCCAACGACTACCAAGAGGCTCAGGCCATGGTCAGTGTCGGAATGGGCGTGGCCATGGTGCCCAAAACTGCAGTGGCCCTCCAGCACCCCGATGTCAGGGTAATAAGTCTCGGTGCTGCCGCGCCCATGCGGCGGGTATTGCTGGCCCAGCGCCAAGACAAGGTCTACGCCCCGGCGGAGGTCGCTTTCCAATCCACCCTCTTGGAAATCGCCCGCGAACATGTCGGCGATTACCTCTAGGCCTGGGCCGATGGCCAGTTCGGCGGCGAGATGGAGGAGTGGACGCTGGCTTCGGCAGCTCCTACGGACGCCCGTCGGTTACCACTGCCGGCTGTCGCCCTTTGCCCAGCGATAGCTTGGGTGTCGCGGCAACGAGGAGGGCGGCCACGGCCACCGCGGCGCTCAGGATCAGGCCCGGCCGGTACTGTTCCAGCATCGCGGCCGCATCGACGGCGGCACCTGGGGCGGACGCATTGCCATGACCGCTCACCATTGCCGTGGTGACGGCCAGCACCAGGGCGGCACCGACTTGCGTGCTGGTCTGGATCAGGCCTGCGGCAAGACCTTGCTCGGAATCACGGATGCCCGCGGTGGCCTGGACGTTGATGGACGGGAAAGCCAGGGCGAAACCGACCCCCAGCAACAGCACGGACGGCAGAATGTCGGTCACGTAATTGGGCGAGGTGCCAACGCGAAGGAACAACACGTACCCGAGCGTCAGTGACGCCAGTCCAGTCAGGATCAGCCGAGGGGTGCCGAATCTCTCGATGAGCCGGTCTGCGAAGGGAGCGCTCGAGGCTACCAGCAGGCCGGTCGGGAGCAGAGCCAGCGCCATGCCTAGGGGGCTCCATCCCAGCACGGACTGCAGGTACAGCGTCAGGATGAACTGGAAACTCAGGTAGGAGCCGAACAGCCCCACGGCACTGAGGTTGGCCCTGGCAACCCAGCCTTCCTTGAGGATGCTGAACCGGATCAGGGGGTGCTTGACGCGGGTTTCGATCACGCCGAACGCTGCAAGCACCGCGGTGGAGGCCACGAACCCGGCGATAGTTGCCACAGATCCCCAGCCGTTCCCCGGCGCCGCTACCAGCGTGTACACCAGCCCCAGCATGCCGCCCGCGAGCGTGATGGCGCCCCAGATGTCATGCCCGCTCTCTTGCTCCCCGTCGGCATTTTTGCCTGCGGCCTGGCCTGCGGCTCCGTCCCGGGGGATGTACTTCAGCCCGAGGATCACAACGATCACTGCCACCGGAACGGAGACCAGGAAGGTCCAGCGCCAGCTCAGGGCAGTCATGAGGCCACCCACCACCAGGCCGAGGGAGAATCCGCTGGCGCCGAACGTGGTGAAGATGGACAAGGCGCGGTTGCGTTCGCGCCCTTCAGCGAAGTTCGTGGTGATGATGGAGAAGGCAGCGGGAGCCGTGAATGCGGCGGCCAAGCCCTTCACGAAACGGGTGGCGATCAGCAGGGCCGGGTCATCCACCAGCCCGCCGAGCAGGGATGCTGCGGCGAAGACGCTGAGTGCGATGAGGAAGATTTTCCGACGACCGAGTAGGTCCGCCATGCGTCCGCCCAGCAGGAGCAGGCTTCCATAGCCGAGCACGTAGGCGGAGACGATCCACTGGAGGGATTCGGTGCCGAGATGAAGTTCGTTGCCGATTGAAGGCAGGGCCACACCGACCATTGATACGTCCAGTGCATCAAGTGCCAGGACGGTGCACAGGACCAGGAGGAGCATCCACTGTGCACGGGTCCAGCGCACGGCGGTCAGCCGGCCTCCGGCTGATCTTTCAAGGGTGGAAGTTGAAGTCATAAGAACAACTTATATGACGCGTCATTGAATGACAAGGAATATTATGACGTGGACTTTTAATTGGTCATGAATTAGAATCGCTGCATGGCAAAACCGCAGGACCGCCAGTTGGTTGAGCAATGGCGCAGCATCCAAACCACGTACTTCAACACTGCGGGGGCGCTCGAGCGTGCGCTGGAATCGAAGTTCGGCATCGGCCTGACGGAGTTTGAAATCCTGGACCTCGTCGCCGAAAGCACGGACGCGGCATGCCGCATGAAGCAACTCGGTGAGCGCACACCCATGACGCAGAGCGCCATGTCCAAGGTGGTGGACCGGCTCGACAAAGCCGGACTGATCTCCCGCCAGTCCTGCGAAGATGACCGGCGCTCACTGTTCCTGGAACTCACCGACGCCGGCCGCGCGCTCCACCGACAAGCCGCCGTCGAACACCGCGCCCTACTCAGGGAAAACCTGGGCAAAGACTAACCGTCAGCGCTTGCCGTCCTGGCCGGTCTCTTCCTCATCCGAGGTTCGCGATGCCAGGCACGCAAGCAGGCCACGCTTCTTATCTCGGCGGCTGCTGTGTAGTGTCTGACCTAATAGACAGACTTGTCCAGTCTGGTGGTCCTCAGAGACCTTATTCCGCTCAGCGACCGGGAGAATTCCTTCGCAAGTCATAGAAGGCCGCACCGTGGAACCGTTCACCAATTCCAATACCCCACCTCTGTCCATCGCCCAGGTCGATTGGACCATCGCCGGAGAACACGAGCCGGAGTCACCCGCGTCCAAACGGGCGGCTGCTGACCTGTTAACCATGCAGGAGGCGCTGCTAGCCGCAGTGACTACCCGCGTCGGCGAGGTCGAGGCCGCTGAGTGGGCCCTTGACCAGGCAAAAGCCGCGTGCGAGGTGCAGATTGAGGCCGCCCTGGCTGCCGGGGTGCCGGCTGACAAAGTCATGGCGGCGGCAGGCGAACTGGCGTCCCCGCCCGAATTCGTAGAAGACGTAGAAGACAGGGAACCAGTGCCCGCCGAGGGCTAACGCACCCCTGCGCTCGCTGGTGCTCTACTCTGCCCGGACTCCCTGTCCGCCACAGGGACTAGTTCTCTAGACTGCACCCATGTCCGAAACTGAACGAACCATCACAGACCCCGCCTTCGAAGCTGCCTATGAGGCCGCACAAAAGAGCCTCCGAGAGGGCGGCATCCCGATCGGTGCTGCATTAGCCCGCGGCGGGGTGGTCATTGCCAGCGGCCACAACGAGCGTGTCCAGCATGGCGATCCAATCGCCCATGGCGAGATGTCTGCGTTGCGGGCTGCCGGACGCCAGAAGAGCTACCGGGACACAACCCTCTACACCACGCTGGCGCCGTGTGCGATGTGTACCGGGACCATCATCCAATTCAAGATTCCGCGCGTGGTGGTGGGCGAGGCCGAGACGTTCCCCGGCGAATTCGACCTTCTCCGCTCACGCGGCGTCGAAGTGGTGGTGTTGAATGATGCCCGATGCGTTGAGATGATGCGCACCTTCCAGGACGAACACCCAGAACTATGGGCAGAAGACATCGCCGAGTAGCACATCTGGCTGGAAGTTCAGTCGACCGGGCGGTCAGCAGCCGCAGGACCGGCGAACGATGAGCCCTGCGGGGCATCTCGAGGCGCCTCATCCAGGACAGGGCCGGCCAATGGCTGATGATGGCAGGGCTGACATCGGTACGGGGACTCTATTCCTGTACGCCAAAACCAAGGGCGAGTTGCTCCTGCTCGTGCAGAACTCCAGCTACGCCGACGCGCTCGCGGAGGGTAAAACGGCCGCCGGGGCCATCCCCGATGTGTTCGAGGCAGTGATGGCGATCGTTCGCCCGGTGGTGGAGTGCAACCGCAAGCAGATCGACAACGGCCGGACCTATCTTCGAGAGATCGTGTTCGGCGACCCCGAGGAACCCCACCACCGCGATGCCCTCGCCGAGATCTCAGAGCACGTGGGCGTCCTGGTCTCCCGCCACTAGGAATTACTCATCGGGGCCATACAGGTCCCCGCACCGTAGAAACTTGGTCAGCCACCCGAAAAGCTGCCACTGCATTTGGGTTCCTTTCCATATTTTGGGGGCGCCTGGCTGGATAGCATGAGGTGACCGGACAGAGCCGTCCGGCCAGCTCTACGCAGAAGGATGCCCATGGCAGCGGTTACGGTGGACGATATCCTCTCGGATCTCCCCCTGGGTTTCGCCAGCCTCATCCTCAGGCCAGCCCCGGCCGGCTCTGCGATCGACCGGTTCCTGATCGTGGATGCGGATGATGAAACGCCCGACGGCGGCGCGGCCTTTGTCCTGCTGATCGGCGTCCGCGGCCGCTCGGCTTTGCCCGCGCTGCGGCGGCTCCTGAAGAACCCTCCGCCGGTGGTGGCCGTCAAGGGAAGACGTGAAGAGCTCGGCGAAGCTGAAGAGCTGCTGCGCGAAGCCGGCACAGGCCTGCTCCTGGTGGATCCGGGGGCTGACTGGGACCGGCTGCTGTCCATCGCCAAGGACCGCATCCAGCCGCGCAGCTACCAGAGTGAAGTGCTGACGCTGCTGGAAGAGGACCTGTTTGCCATCGCCCAGACCACTGCCAGGCTCACATCCAGCCATGTGCTCATCGAAGACGCCGCCAACAAGGTCCTGGCGTACTCCACCGTTTCGAACGACATCGACGAGCTGCGCAAGGCCTCCATCCTGGCCCGGCGTGGTCCGCGTAAATACGAGCTGCTGCTGAAGGACCTGGGAGCCTACCGTGAACTGCACCGGACCCGGCTGCCGGTGCGGGTACCGGCCCGGCCCCAGGACGGGCTGCGGGAACGGGTGGCCATCACGCTGTTCGCCGGCGACCGGATCATGGGCTACATCTGGCTGCAGGAAACCGGTGACGGCTTCGGCCCGGACGTTGATTATGTGCTGAAAGGGTCTGCTGCCCGGGCCTCCGCCGAGCTGATCCGTCACCGCAACCAGCAGTCTGTGCATATGCGCGAGGACCGCATTGTGCGGATCCTGTCAGGTTCGGCGGAAGCCGCGGCCAGTGCCCACAGCGAGAAGATCTCCGCCGAGCGCCCGGCCGCACTGATCCTGATAGGAATGCCCGTTTCCGAAGCCCAGGCCGACGACGCAGCACTGAAGCACGGCGAACTTGCCAACCTGGCATCCATCCACGCGGCCGCCTACAAGCCGTCCGCCGTCGTGGGCCAGTTCAAGGGCGACACCGCCGTCATTGTCCCCGGCCTGCAGTCAACCTCGGCGGAGCCCGGGTTGCGGAGCCTGGCGGAGTCCATCGTTCGGGATGCCGGCAAGCATCTCGGCATCAGCCCGTTCGCCGCCGTCGGTCCGGTAGTCCCGGACCTGCTGTCCCTGCACTCAACCACCCGTATCACCGAGGCCCTGTTGAGGTGTGTGGGCACGTCTCCGGACCGGGGTGTTGCCACGGTGGACGAGTTCGAGGGAGAGATCCTCTTCCGCGAGGCGGTCCAGAATTTCACCTCCTCCACGTTCCGCCACCGCGGTCTTTCCGCCCTGCTGCGGCAGGACACCGAACTCGCGGAAACCCTGCACGCGTACTTTGATGCCTCACTCGATGTGGCCGAGTGCGCCAGCAGGATGGGGCTGCACAAGAACACCGTCTATTACCGGATCAGCAAGGCATCCCGGGCCACCGGGCTGGACTTCGGCAACCCGCGCGACTCGCTGGTGGCCCTGCTCCACATCCAGGAATGGGCCAGCACACCTAAAGAACAACTGGGCAGGAAATGACCACAACACTCAAAGCACCGCCGCTGGACCGGATACTGGACGACGTCGTCCGCAACCACAGGCCACAGCGGGAAACCGGGTCGGTCCCGGCCAACATCCCCCTCCTGGCAGAGGTACCCTTCAGCAGGTTCGGAATCGCCGTCGCCACCACGTCCGGTGAGGTGTTCAGTTCCGGCGATGCCGACGTCCCGTTTTCCATCCAGAGCATCTCCAAGGTGTTCACGCTGGCAATGGCGCTTCGAGGCGACAGCTCAGGAAAACTGTGGTCCCGGGTGCTGCGCGAACCGTCCGGGACCTCGTTCAACTCCCTGGTCCAGCTGGAGGTGGAGCATGGCATCCCGCGAAACCCGTTCATCAACGCCGGCGCCCTGGTGGTCACCGATCACCTGATGGAAGAAACGTCCGACGCCGCCACCCAGGTGTTGCGGTTCCTCACCACCCAGGCGGCCAGCACCGGGCCCTTCATCGATGAGGCCGCCGCTGCCAGCGAGCTTTCCAGCAGCAGCCGCAACCTGGCGTTGGCGCACTTCCTGAAGGGCTTCGGCAACCTGGGGCAGGCCGCGGAATCCGTGGTGGAAAACTACGTCCGCCAATGTTCCATCATGATGTCCTGCGTGGAACTCGCCAAAGCGGGACTCTTCCTCGCCCGCGACGGCCAGGGAACGCTCGGAACTGTGGTGTCCCGCAGCGACGCGAAACGCATCGGCTCCATCATGCTGACGTGCGGGATGTACGACGCCGCGGGCGAGTTCGCCTACCGGGTGGGACTTCCCGGGAAAAGCGGTGTGGGCGGCGGGATCCTGGTGATCGTTCCAGGTGTTGGTGCCATCTGCGTCTGGAGCCCGCGGCTGGACGCCAAAGGAAACTCCCTTGCCGGTACCGCGGCTCTCGCCGACCTTTCCGACCGCACCGGCTGGTCTGTTTTTTAACCGGTTTTCTTGCCCGTCGGGGCGCACGCCCCACAACTTCTTTCCCATCCCAGCAGGATCTTCTCCGTATCGAAAGGATCAACCATGCCCAACCCCAATGACGAGGTTGTACTGAAACAAATCGACGGCGGCCATGCGCATGCCTCCGAGTCCGCCTTGCATGCCGAGGATAAGGGGTATCACAAGAACCTCAAACCGCGGCAGATCCAGATGATCGCGATCGGTGGTGCGATCGGGACCGGTCTGTTCCTCGGCGCTGGCGGACGCCTCAACGCCGCGGGCCCGTCGCTGGTCATCGCCTACGCCGTCTGCGGTTTCTTCGCGTTCCTCATCCTCCGGGCCCTGGGCGAACTCGTCCTGCACCGGCCCTCCTCGGGCTCGTTCGTTTCCTACGCCCGGGAATTCTTCGGCGAGAAGGCCGCGTTCGTGTCCGGCTGGTTCTACTGGATCAACTGGGCCACCACCACCATCGTGGACATCACCGCCGCCGCCCTCTACATGAACTTCTTCGGCCACTACATCCCCTGGATGGCGGCCGTCCCGCAGTGGGCCTGGGCCCTGATCGCCCTCCTCGTGGTCCTGGCCCTGAACCTCGTCTCGGTGAAGGTCTTCGGTGAACTCGAGTTCTGGTTCGCCATCATCAAAGTCGCAGCCCTGGTCGTCTTCCTCATCGTGGGCACCTACTTCGTCATCTTCGGCACCCCCGTGGACGGCCAGCAAGTAGGCCTCAGCCTCCTCTCGGACAACGGCGGAATCTTCCCCAACGGCCTGCTCCCCATGATCATCCTCATGCAGGGCGTCCTGTTCGCCTACGCCTCCATTGAACTCGTAGGCACCGCCGCCGGCGAGACCGAAAACCCGGAAAAAATCATGCCCAAAGCCATCAACTCCGTGGTCTTCCGCATCGCCGTTTTCTACGTCGGCTCCGTCATCCTCCTCGCCCTCCTCCTCCCGTACACCTCCTACGAAAAGGGCGTCAGCCCGTTCGTGACATTCTTCGGCTCCATCGGCATCCAGGGCGTGGACGTCATCATGAACCTCGTTGTCCTCACCGCCGCACTCTCCTCCCTCAACGCCGGCCTCTACTCCACCGGCCGCATCCTTCGCTCCATGTCCGTCAACGGCTCCGCCCCCAAATTCGCCGGCCGCATGAACAAAGCCGGCGTCCCCTACGGCGGCATCGCCATCACCGCCGGAGTATCCCTCCTCGGCGTCCCCCTGAACTACCTCGTCCCCGCCCAAGCCTTCGAAATCGTCCTCAACGTCGCCTCCGTCGGCATCATCATGACCTGGGCCACCATCGTGCTCTGCCAAATCCAACTCCACCGCTGGGCCAACAAAGGCTGGCTCAAACGCCCGTCCTTCCGGATGTTCGGCGCCCCCTACACCGGCTACCTCTCCCTGCTCTTCCTGGCGAGCGTGCTGGTCATGGTCTTCATCGACTCACCCCTCACCATGCTCGTCACCGCCATCGCCTGCGTCCTCATGGTCTTCGGCTGGTACGCCTGCCGGGCACGCATCCGCGAAATCGCCGAAACCCGCGACGGCTACAGCGGCACAGCACCCGTCATCGCCAACGCACCCGCCGACACCTTCAGATAACCCCGCACCATCCACTACCAACGCCAAACCAGTCCAAACAGCCAAAGAAAGCCCATGACAACGGAAACCGAAGCAACCCTGACCGCATCCCACACCCTGCCCGTCGCCGTCGGGAATTCCGACCACGGCTCCCGGCCGTCAATCCATTCGGAGGTGCCGCAGGCCGGCACCGGCCAGGCACTGAAATCAGCCGGGCACATGATTGTTGATTCGCTGGTGGCCCATGGTGTGGATCGCACCTATGTGGTCCCCGGCGAGAGCTTCCTCGATGTGCTGGACGGCCTGCACACATCGGACATTGAGACCATCGTCTGCCGGCACGAGGGCGGGGCCGCGTACATGGCCGAGGCCGACGGGAAAATGAACCAGCGCCCCGGCATAGCGATGGTGACCCGGGGGCCCGGCGCGGCCAACGCGCATGTGGGGCTGCACACCGCATGGCAGGACTCCACCCCCATGCTGCTGTTTGTTGGCCTCATCCCCTTCGCGCACCGGGACCGCGAGGCGTTCCAGGAGTTCGACATCAAGGCCTGGTTCGATACGGGCGCGAAGCGCGTGATGGTCCTTGACCACCCGGAGCGGGCGTCCGAGATCGTGGCCGAGGCGATGTTTGCGGCCATGAGCGGGCGGCCGGGCCCTGTGGTGGTGGGGCTGCCGGAGGACATCATCCGGCAGCAGATTGACCCGGCGATTCACCCCGTCATTCCGGTGGCAGCCGGCGGGATGAGCAGCACCGACGCCGCCGCCCTGCAGGCTGCGCTGGCAGAATCCCGCAAGCCGCTCTTTGTCACCGGCGGCAACGACTGGACGCAGGAGGCAGCGGACCAGCTGACGGGATGGCTGGAACGGCACCATATCCCGGCGGCAGCTGAATGGCGGACGCAGGGAACGGTCTCCTTCGATTCCCCCTCCTATGTGGGCCCCATTGGCTACGGCCGCCCCCGCCCCACCTACGACCTGCTGGAGGAAACGGACCTGCTGGTGTTTGTGGGGACTGTTCCGGGCGATGTGATTACGGACGGATTCCTCTGCCGGCAGGACTGGAACAAGAAGAACTTCCTGGTCACTGTGGACCCCTCCCTCCGTGGCCGGTCGGGACCTGTTTCGCGGCAAATCCTGGCCAAGCCGGAGGCCTTTGTCCGCGACCTGGTGGGCCTCGACCTGCCGGTGAAGGAAGAGTGGAAGGCATGGACGGACCGGATGCGGGGCGAGCAGGACAGGTTCGCCGCGTTACCCCCGGCGGCGCCGGCAGCGGGACAGGCGAGGATGGACACCTTGATGGCGAACCTGGTGCCCAGGCTGCCCGAGGATTCAATGGTGACATTCGGCGCGGGCGAGCACACCAACTGGGCCCACCGCTATTTCCCCACCCGCCGCTACGCCTCCATGATCAGCGCCCGCAACGGCTCAATGGGCTACTCGGTCCCTTCGGCCATCGCGGCGTCACTGGCTGAACCCGGGCGCCGTGTGGTCACCATCGCCGGGGACGGGGAGTTCCTCATGAACGGCCAGGAGCTGGCCACCGCGGCCCAGTATGGGGCCACGCCGCTGGTGATCGTTATGGACAACCAGGAATACGGCACCATCCGCACCCACCAGGAGCGGCACTACCCGTCACGCGTGTCCGGGACGCAGCTGAAGAATCCGGACTTCGGCCTGATGGCCCGGGCCTTCGGCGGTTTCGGCATCACTGTCACCGAGGACTGTGACGTTCCGGCGGCACTGGACGCCGCCCTGGCGGCCATCGACGACGACGGCGTCTTCGCGCTGATCCATCTCATTGTGGAGCAGCGCGTTAAGGCTTACTGAGCCAGGTGCTGACGGGACGCGGTCGATGGCGGGACATCCCGCCGTCGTCCGCTGTCTTTTTGTGGGCGATCACTACGGCATTTTGTGTGGCGGTGAAGATCCTTGGCAGTGGCGCTGCCCAGCCGGGCGTCGAGTTCGACGGCGGGTGGCGGAATATCTGCCGGATGCTGCGGCTTGTCAATAGGGGGCCCCCGTCGGCACGACGCCCCGCCGCGACACATCGCGCGGGCCCCTCCAGAACATGGAACCCTGCCGACGCGAGCGCATTCACGCAGCACACACCAGAAGGAGCACCATGACTACCGGCGTAGGAACAGCAGCGGCCAACGGACGGACGGCACTCGTCGTAGGAGCCACCGGCATCGCGGGCTCCGCCCTGGTGGACACCCTGATTGGCGAGGGATGGGCCGTCCTTGCCCTGTCCCGCAGGCCCGGCCCCGAGCGCGCCGGAGTCAAGTGGCTCTCCGCAGACCTGACCTCGGCTGCCTCACTGGCCGCTGTGCTTGGCCCGGAGAACCCCTCGCATGTCTTTTTCACCGCCTGGTCGCGGCAGGCCACCGAGGAGGAGAATATCGCCGTCAACGCCGGCATGGTGCGTGACCTCCTCGCAGCCCTCCGTGGCAAGGACGTGGCCCACGTTGCCCTGATGACCGGCCTCAAGCACTACCTCGGACCGTTCGAGGCCTACGCCGCCGGAGAGATGCCGGACACGCCCTTCCACGAGGAGGAGCCGCGCCTTCCTGTGAGGAACTTCTACTACGCGCAGGAGGACGAGCTCTGGGCAGCGGCGGCGGAGCAGGGGTTCACCTGGTCCGTGCACCGCGCCCACACCGTGATCGGGCATGCGGTGGGCAACGCCATGAACATGGGCCTCACCCTTGCCGCGCAGGCGACCCTGTGCCGGGAAAACGGGGAACCGTTCGTGTTCCCCGGGTCCGAAACGCAGTGGAACGGGCTGACTGACATGACGGAGGCAGGCCTGCTCGCCGAACACATGCTCTGGGCCTCCACCACCCCCGCAGCCGCCAACGAAGCATTCAACATCGTCAACGGCGACGTGTTCCGCTGGCGCTGGATGTGGCCCAAACTCGCAGCGTACTTCGGTGTGGAATGGGAGGGGTACCAGGGGGAGCCCCGCCCCCTCGAGCAGTCCATGGCAGGGCGGGAAGACCAGTGGCGTGAGCTTGCCGGGCGCCATAACCTCAGCGAACCGGAGCTGGACCGCGTGGCATCCTGGTGGCACACGGACGGTGACCTGGGGCGCGGCATCGAGGTGGTGACGGACATGGGCAAGAGCCGAGATGCCGGCTTCACGGGATACCGGCGGACGCTCGACGCCTTCACAACACTCTTTGACCGCTACCGCGCCGAGAACCTGATTCCCTGATCGCGGCGCTCGACGTCAGGCAGCAGTCACGCCGAGTCCCGAACAGCGCCCGGCCGGATTCACCGGCCGGGCATTCTCGTTGGCTGCTTAGTGGACCGCCCCAAGCTCGATGAGCAGGACGCCGCCTATGATGAGGCCGAGCCCCAACATCATCACGGGGGTGATCCGTTCCTTGAAGAAGACGCGGCTTCCCACGGCGGTCAGGGCGACGCCGGCAGCTGCCCAGGTGCCGTACGCAACTCCCAGGCTCATTCCCTCCTTGAGGGTCAGGGTGAGCAGGGTAAACGCCAGGAAATACCCGACGCCGACCGGTACGTACCAGCGGCGCTTGCCGGTGGAAGCGACACGGAGCAGCAGGGTTGCGCTCACCTCGGTGAGGATGGCCTCGGTCAGCAGAAGCCACATCATGGGTTGGCCATTTCCCTGGCCGGCTCTTCGGCCGGCGTCTCGGCCGGTGGGTGGTGCGAGCCGAGTTCAACGCAGAGGACTCCGCCGATGACCATAATCACGCCTGCCAGCATGACGGGGGTCAGCGTTTCGCCGAAGATGAGGGCCGCCAGCAGCACCGTGAGGGTGACGCCCAGCGCCGCCCAGATGCCGTAGGCGACGCCCAGACCAAGGCCCTGGCGGAGGACCCCGGCAAGGAAACCGAACGAAGCGGTGTAACCCAGGACCACCACAATAAAGAAGGCAGGGTTGTCCAGGGCAGCCTTCAAGGCAAGGGACGCGGTCACCTCACTGAGGATCGCGCCTGCCAGAAGAATCCACGTCATTTAATACGTCCTGGAAAATCGTTGGGGTGGTTATGCCTGGGCTACCAGCCCGGAGCCGGCCACTGCCGAACTGCCGAGGTCACTGCCCGTCAGGGCCTGCCCGCTGTCCAGCGCGTCAGTCCACTGAGAAGTATCCGCTACCGCTGCCCAGTTTGAGTTCAGCAGGGCCAGGAGGGTGGTGTGGACCGTCTTCGCATCAGCGAAACCGGCGTCGTTGGCGAGGTTGATGGCGCCGGTGGCATCCGAGAGGACCTCGGTGCTGAAGCCGAGGACCTCTGCCTCCACGGCTGAGGCGAGCACGCAGTTGTTGGTCATGTAGCCCACCAGGGTGACCGTGTCGACGTCGTGCTCCCGCAGCCAGCCGGCGAGGTCCGTGTCCGCATAAACGGACCCGTACTGCTTGACCACTGACTTCCAGGCGTCCGTTTTTCGGCCTTCGATCTCCGGGTGCAGGTCGAACTCCGGCGTGCCGGGCGCAAAGACCGGCGCACCAACGCCGGCGGAATGCTGGATCACGGCGATGGGAATGCCGGCGACGGTGGCGGCGTCCACTGCCCGGGCGATCATGGGAAGCGATTCCTGGTGGGGCGGGTACTGGATCTCGAGCGGGCCGCCGAAGTACTGCTGCTGGAGGTCGATGAGGATGAGGGCGCGGCGGGGGCTGGTCATGGTGGTGGTTCTCCCTGGTGGTTTATGGGCCGCCGGTTGGCGACCGTTCCAGTCTTCCTGCTGCCGGCGAAGGCCAACAGTGGCACGAAGGCAGATATACGATGGAATCGGGCCAATGGCAGGAAGAGGTGCAGCATGAAGATTGCGGTGTACGCCTTCGACGGGGCGACGATGTTCCACCTTGCCGTACCGCAGATGGTGTTTGACGAGGTGGCCCGCCAGGGCCTTGCCAACTGGAAGACCGTGCTCTTTGCTGACGAGGCAGGCGGGATAACAACCGCTGAGGGCTACCGGCTGGGCGAGGTAAAAGGGCCCGAGGCAGCGGAGAAGGCGGACATCGTGGTGGTGCCCTCATGGTTCGACGACGGTCGCATGCTCACTGATGCGCTGCGGCGGGTGCTGCAAAGGGCGCACGTCCGGGGCGTGCCGATTCTGGGACTGTGCCTGGGTGCGATCCCGGTGGCGGACGCGGGGCTGCTCGCGGGGCGCCGGGCCGTCACGCACTGGCAGGCGTTCGATTCCCTGGCGGCACGGCACCCCGATGTCCCGCTGGACCAGTCCGTGCTCTATATCGACCATGGCGACGTCATGACCTCGGCCGGCACTGCTTCTGCACTGGACGCCTGCCTGCACGTGGTGCGTTCCCGGCTGGGGGCGGATGCTGCGAACAAGGTGGCACGCAGCCTGGTCATTGCTCCCCACCGGGACGGCGGCCAGGCGCAGTACATCGACCGGCCGGTCCCGCCGCGCGCCACGGATGACCCCATCTCGCGACTTTTGGAATGGGCGCTGGGCCGCCTGGGCGAACCCCTCACCATCGACCGGCTCGCTGCCCAGGCGCATCTGAGCCGCCGCACCTTCGTGCGGTCCTTCCGGGCCGCAACAGGTACAACGCCGGCAGCCTGGATCCGTGCGCGCCGCCTCGATGCAGCGCGGCGGCTTCTCGAGACCACCGACCTGCCGGTGGACCAGATCTCCGCCGCCTGCGGGTTCGGCAATGCCGTCACCCTGCGCCAGAACTTCGCGGACGCCTTCGGCACGACGCCCACGGAGTACAGACGGCGGTTTGACGCGCGGGTTAGGTGAGGGGGCTAGCGGGACGCGTACGGTCCATCTGAGTTCTGACATGCCCTGTAACGCTCAGAAGTTCGTGCAGCAATCTTCAACCCATCTTTAGCTCTTCCGGACGCTGGGTGCGATCATGCCTGATGGCGCTAAACCGAAACCCGGCCGTTGATTCGTTCCTTGATTCGCTTGATCATCCAATGAAGCCCACCATTGAGCGCTTACGGTTGGCTGTCTTGAACGCGGATGATGGAATCACGGAGCGGATCAAATGGAAGGCGCCGAGCTTCTGTTTCAATGCCGTTGATCGGGTCACGTTTAACCTTCGGCCCCTGCATCACGTGTAGCTAATTTTTCACCGCGGCGCCAAGACCCCCAACGACACCTTGCGCTTTGATGCCTCGAAGTGGAGCGGCTTGTTGGAGATGATCGGAGGAGACTGCGGCCACGTGATCCTTCAAAGCCCGGAGGCTGCCATGGCTCGCCAAGAGGACGTCATTGCGCTGGTCCGGGAGTGGGTCCGGGCCTAAACCCAAGCCAAGCTGGCGCAGGGGACGGGCGGGATCGGGCATGGGCTTCCTTCAGCATCGGGGGGCGGCTGCTTCCCGGCGTATGCCCCGGCGCCTCCGCCACCCCATGCTGCTGACTTTGCATTGCGTGGCAGGAACCCCCGGCCAAAGCCGCACTACGCTGTGGGAGAACCGGCCGAATTTCTCCCCTCTGCCCCGGCCGAACTCCCAGCCTCCGGACGTAAACTGACCTTCGCACCACGTCACGTGAGCCCCGAGTCAGGGAGCCGCTTTTGCTCTGGAAACTGCTTGTTGAATACCTGCGGCCGCACCGGCAGCTGCTGATCGCCGTCGTGATTTTCCAGCTGGCGCAGTCCATCGCGTCGCTGTACCTGCCCACGCTGAACGCGGACATCATCGATGAGGGAGTGGCCAAGGGGGACACCGGTGTCATCCTGAACCTGGGGGGTCTGATGCTGGGCATCACGCTGCTGCAGATCGTGTGCTCGGTGATCGCCGTGTACTTCGGGGCGAAGGCGGCCATGGGCGTGGGCCGGGACCTGCGCGGCGCCATCTTCACGCGGGTGGGGGAGTTCTCCGAGCAGGAGGTCACGAAGTTCGGCGCGCCCAGCCTGATCACCCGGTCCACGAACGACGTCCAGCAGATACAGCAGCTGGTGCTGATGGCCGCCACCATGATGGTGGCTGCGCCCATGCTGGCCATCGGCGGCGTGATCATGGCCGTCCGGCAGGACGTGCAGCTGTCCTGGCTGATCGCCGTCGCCGTGCCCGTGCTCATGATCGGCGTGGGGCTCATCATCATCCGGATGGTGCCGCTGTTCCGGAAGATGCAGAAGCGGATCGACACGGTGAACCGGGTGCTCCGCGAGCAGCTCACCGGCATCCGCGTGGTGCGCGCGTTCGTCCGTGAGGACATCGAGACCGCCCGTTTTGCCCAGGCCAACGAGGACGTCACGGACACCGCGCTGCGTGCCGGCCGGCTGATGGCGCTCGCGTTCCCCGTGGTGATGCTGGTGCTGAACGTGTCCAGCGTGGCGGTGATCTGGTTCGGCTCGTTCCGGATCGAGGACGGCTCCATGCAGGTGGGCACCCTCATCGCGTTCCTGAGCTACCTGATGCAGATCCTGATGTCCGTCATGATGGCCACGTTCATGGCGGTGATGATCCCGCGTGCCGCTGTCTCGGCCGACCGGATCGGCGAGGTGCTGGGCACCGAGTCGAGCGTCCGGCCGCCGCTGAAACCCGTGAGCAGCGCGATTTCGTCCGACGGGCACCGCCGCGGGCAGCTGGAAATGCGCGACGTCGGATTCGCCTACCCGGGTGCCGACCAGCCCGTCCTCTCCGGGATCAGCTTCACCGCCAAGGCGGGGCAGACGACGGCGATCATCGGCAGCACCGGCGCTGGCAAGACCACCCTGGTGAACCTCATGCCGCGGCTGTTCGACGCCACCACCGGCGCGGTCCGGATGGATGGCGTGGACGTGCGCGAGCTGCACCCGGACCTGCTCTGGGGGCACATCGGCCTGGTGCCGCAGCGGCCCTACCTGTTCAGCGGCACCGTCCGCAGCAACCTGCAGTACGGCAAACCGGACGCCACCGACGACGAGTGCTGGGCCGCGCTGGAGATTGCCCAGGCCCGCGACTTCGTGGAGGAGATGGAGGGCGGGCTGGACGCGCCCATCTCCCAGGGAGGCACCAACGTCTCCGGCGGGCAGCGGCAGCGGCTGGCCATCGCACGGGCCCTGGTGAAACGGCCCGAGCTGTACATCTTCGACGACTCCTTCTCCTCGCTGGACACCGGCACCGACGCCCGCCTGCGGCAGGCCCTCAAGCGCAGCACCGCCGGCGCCACCCTGGTGATCATCGCCCAGCGCGTCTCCAGCATCGTGGACGCGGACCAGATCCTAGTGCTCGACGACGGCAGGATCGTGGCGCGCGGAACGAACCGCGAGCTGCTGGAGACGTCCGAAACGTACCGGGAGATTGTGTCCTCCCAGCTGGCAGCGGAGGAAACGGTATGAGCACGCAGAACCGGCCGACGTCGGGCGCTCCCCACGGGGCCTCCCCCCACTCAGCCGCCCCGGGCGGAACCGCAGCGGCCTCGAAAACCGGGACTGCCGACGTCGTCCGCATTCCCCGTCCGGCGGGCGGACCGGGACGCGGCGGACCGTTCGGGGGGATGAACATCCCGGCGGAGAAGGCGATGAACTTCGGGCCGTCGGCCAAGCGGCTGCTGGGGACACTGCGGCCGGAACGGGCCTGGCTGCTGCTGGTGCTGGTGATGGGCGTAGCCAGCGTGACGCTCTCGGTGATCGGGCCGCGGCTGCTGGGGGAGGGCACCAACCTCATTTTCGCCGGGGTGGTCTCCAAGCAGCTGCCCGCCGGGGTGAGCAAGGCGGAGTTGATCGCGCAGCTGCGCGCCGCGGGGGAGAACCAGAAGGCGGACATGCTCACTCCCATGGCGCTGACGCCGGGGCAGGGGATCGACTTCGCGGCGCTGGGAAGCGTGCTGATGTGGGCGCTGGTGCTGTATGTGCTGGCGTCGGCGTTTATGTGGGTGCAGGCGTATGTGCTGAACGGGGTGGTGCAGCGGACGGTGTTCGGACTGCGCGAGGAGATCGAGGCGAAGATCCACCGGCTGCCGCTGCGGTACTTCGATTCGATCCAGCGCGGCGAGCTGCTGAGCCGGGTCACCAACGACGTGGACAACATCTCCCAAAGCCTGCAGCAGTCCATCAGCCAGGCGGTCACGTCGGTGCTCACCGTGGTGGGCGTGCTGGTGATGATGGTCATCCTCTCGCCCACGCTGGCTTTGATCGCGCTGGTGACCGTGCCGCTGACGCTGGGGATCACGGCGCTGATCGCCAAGCGCTCGCAGAAGCTGTTTGTGGCGCAGTGGAAGCACACGGGGGAGCTGAACGGGCAGATCGAGGAGACGTACACCGGGCATGCGCTGGTGAAAGTGTTCGGCCGGCAGCGCGAGGTGGAGGAACGGTTCCGGCAGAAGAACGTGGAGCTGTACGACGCGAGCTTCGGCGCGCAGTTCATTTCCGGGCTGATCATGCCGGCCATGACGTTCATCGGAAACCTGGTGTATGTGGGGATCGCGGTGGTGGGCGGCCTGCAGGTGGCGTCCGGGGCCATGCAGCTGGGCGACGTGCAGGCGTTCATCCAGTACTCGAGGCAGTTCACCATGCCGCTGGCGCAGCTGGGGTCGATGGCGAACCTGCTGCAGTCCGGGGTGGCGTCCGCGGAGCGGGTGTTCTCGCTGTTGGATGAGGACGAGGAGTCTGCTGAGCCTGCTGCTTCGTCTGGTCCTGTTTTTGGGCGGGGGCGGCTGGTATTCGAGGACGTTTCGTTCTCGTACTCGCCGGACAAGCCGCTGATCTCTTCTTTGTCCCTGGTGGCTGAGCCGGGGCAGACCGTGGCGATTGTCGGGCCGACCGGCGCGGGCAAGACCACGCTGGTGAACCTGATGATGCGGTTCTACGAGCTGGATGCCGGGCGGATAACGCTCGACGGCGTGGACGTCACCTCAGTCTCCCGGCGCGAGCTGCGCTCGCGGCTGGGCATGGTGCTGCAGGATACGTGGCTGTTCGGCGGGACCATCCGGGACAACATCGCGTACGGGCGGCCTTCGGCTTCGGAAGACGAGATTTTGGAGGCGGCGCGGGCGACGTACGTGGACCGGTTCGTGCGGTCGCTGCCGGAGGGGTACGACACGGTGCTGGAGGACGAGGGCTCCAATGTGTCAGCGGGTGAGAAGCAGCTGCTGACCATTGCGCGGGCGTTCCTGGCCCGGCCGTCGGTGCTGATCCTCGACGAGGCGACGTCCTCGGTGGACACCCGGACTGAGGTGCTGGTGCAGAAGGCGATGAGTGCGCTGCGGTCAGACCGGACTTCATTTGTGATTGCGCACCGCCTGTCCACGATCCGCGACGCCGACCTCATCCTGGTGATGGAGGCCGGCCAGATCGTGGAGCAGGGCACGCACGCTTCGTTGTTGGCCGCGGGCGGGGCTTATGCGCGGCTGTACGAGGCGCAGTTCGCGGCTCCTGTGGCGGAGGTTTGAGGCAACGCACAAATGGGACATTCTCACCACGTCTGCTTCGACCTGCTGTTCTTTCAGCTGGACCAACGGCTACTTAGCCATCGGGCTTGAAACTCTCAGGTTTCCGGCCCAGAGTGCCAGCAAGTTGAACTTCCACGTCGCTCTGATCGATGACAGGCTGCACCGGGACGATCACAATGAACCATCGGCATCCTGGAACTTCGGCACCAAGAAAAGATCGCAGCGTCAGATCCAGCCTGGGGGCGTCAAACTCGCCCTGGCACTCGTCGCTTACAATGTCTACGCCCTCCCAGAAACGAAACGTCAGACTCCGGGGTTAAAGCCAGCATGAACTTTATCTTGGACCTGACCGCTGTACTCGGTTGCCGACACAGCCTCGCAATTTTGGCTTTCTGCTGACGTGCACGCCGTTACCGGCAGGACCGGGGCTGGCCAAACGAGAAGAATCCTGTGCCCCAAAAGAACTGTCCGTTCGAACGTGTCAAGCGGCTTCGGCTGGCGACTACCGGCAAAAGGCTATAAATCAGAGGGGAACGCGCAGCAGAAGCCTGGTGTTGTGCTGGAATACAACAATGACGTCCAGAGCAAAACGCCGTAACGCGCGAAATCGAAAGCGGAAAGGGACTCCGCTTGGAACCCTTGATCCACACGTAGCAATCCTTCTGGCTTCACTCGAAGGCATGGCTGTAGAGGGTGCTGTCGTCTCCGGCGAGTCAGACCCAGGGCCCGCAATCAGGCGGTTGATTTCCGAGCTCGTTACTGGGGTTCGTAAAGCGTTCGCGCCCTTTGACCCTCTCCGAGTGATCGAGGTGGCAAGGATTACATGCTTGCCTTGGTCAGGTGCGACCGAGATTGCTTCACCCGAAACGGTTGATAAAGCAGAAGGTGGGGCAACGCGTGCTGAGCTCATAGCACTCATAGCTGCAGGTGGCAGTGCCGAGACTCCAGATGGGAAAGAGGACGCTACGAGTCAACTGACGGAGCAAACTGCAGAACAACAGCAAAGCATCGGGGAAGCCTTGTCGAAGGTACTGCCCATGGTTGAGCGGATTCTGCACTTGGCCCATCTGCTTCAAACAGCTGAATCGGATCCTGATGAACCGCTGGCGATGCTCGGCGCAATGATGCGTGGATCAGAAATGTGGGTACGGAATTCTTCTTATCCTGAGATGGTCGTTGAGACACTCTCCCAGATGTTTGGAACACCGGAGATCAGTCAACAACTGAAGACTGATCTCGCCTTCGACGCTGAAGATGCCGTACATGTCCTAGACAGCTGTCACGAACTTCAAATCGACCGTCTCAACGTTCGCAGTAGGCGCCTCTTCGAGGCTTCGGAGCATCCTGATGAAGCTGAGGTTAGTGTGGAGGTCTTGGTAGAAGCGTTCCAAGCCTGGAAGGATGCGTTTGAACCCAGCGTTGACTCGGTTTTGGTTACGATCGCTGAGATCTGTGAAGCGACTAATTTACCAAAGACTGTTGTCACGGCGGTTTTGGATTACTTCTCATTCGACCCAAAGGATCTGTCGGCCCACCAACTCGTGGATGACTTCATTGGGGGTAACAACAAACTTCGTTCACACCCGGTTCTGAGGTCGACGGGCGACGGCGCAATGCTCGTACATGGTGCTCACGTTCTGCCAGCTGTCCGTGAGCGCCTAGAAAAGCACCTAAAGGCGACCTCAGTCTGGGAGCTGTACCAAAAGCACCGCGGAGATCTTCTTGAAACGCTCACGACGGCAGCGCTCCGTCGAGTCCTGGATTCTGCAATTAACTGGGACGGCTTTGAATACTATGTTCCGGCCACTGAAGGAGAGGGGCAGTTGGCCCCTGCAAAGTTCAGTAAACGAGTTGAAGGTGATCACCTCATCATCCAGGACGACGTCGCCATCATCGTTGAGGATAAGGCCGTTGCCATCTCCTCGAGATCGCGTACCGGCAACAGCCGCAGTCTCCGGAAAGACCTAACCGGAATAATCACAAAGGCCTCCGAGCAGGCCAGCCGCTTGCAGGAACGCATCCAATGCGATGGCGGATTGCGGATCCACAAACACGGCTGGTTAGATCTTTCTCATATCCGCGAGATTCACACGATAGCGGTAAGCCTAGATGATCTGCTGTTTGCCTCCACAGCAACCTCGGAACTCGTTCGCGCTGGTATTTTGAAGTCAGACCGCATCCCGTGGACGGTCTCGATCCACGACCTAGATCTCATCACTCGGCTTGTGGATAGGCCATCTGAATTCCTGCTCTACCTTCGTCGGCGCTGCAATCCCGAAGCAACGGTCTTCTACTCGGCACCGGATGAACTTGATCTCTTCCTCTACTTCCTCGAATCGGGCCTTTATGTGGAACCCGATCCGGACTTCGTTCGGAGTCAGATGCCGTTCATGCCACCACCTACAACGGCTGAGCGTCGACGACGTAAGACGCAGGCGCCAAGGATCATAACGAGTCGTACGGACGTTCTGGACAGTTGGTATGCCTCGAAACTTGCCACCCGGGATGACGGATCGCCTACGCTAGCGGGCAAAGCGCCGATCGACGAGGGGCGCAGCGAGCCTTCACCCAAGCCCAGTATGACCCGCAGCCCTCTTGGGCATCTGATAGATGCGATTGCATCTCGACGCGATTATGGCTGGTTGAGTGTGGGGGCCACACTTCTCGCGGGGTCCTCGGAATTCCAGGAGACATTGGCACAAATTCCAAGTCTGATACTGCCCGATGGTACTTCCGTAGGACGCGAGAGGCGAGTTGCCTTGCCCTTCGGTAACTCCTTAGAGGAGGGATGGCTGCTCGTCTGGTGCACGAGTGCTCCGGGACAGCCTGCTGATGCGTATGGGAGACACATTCGGCAGTATCTACGTCTTAAAAAGTATCAACTCGGCCTGCAGCGAGGAGTGGCATTCTTCTACGATTCTCAAGCCAGAGAGTTGGCTGATGTTTTCTTCGACGACCATATAGGAGAACTGGAACCGGAACTCCACCAAAGACTCGGCAGTTTAAGGCAGGCTGGGGATTTCGACACACTAAAGCGTCCGAAGAAAAATTCTAAACATTAGTGCCGCCGGGTGGTCGGTGGGATTTGTGGCACCACTTTTGAACCAGAAATTCCATATTCGATGACGAGTTTGCAGCCCCAATGCAGAGTTGTACTGATGGGTGGTGATCAAGTCGCCTGTAGTCGCATATCCTACAAAAGCCATAGCAACTCCTCGATAGGCCACGCAACGCACAGCTCCTATTGAAGAGAGGTTTCGGCCGACATGGTGAGTCCTTAAATGAGCTTTGGCGATTGGCGAGCACCCGGAGGGGTCAACTCAAGTACGCGGCTATGCCCGGTGAACGTGCCTAGACTGCATGTCGACTGTCGTCTCACAAACGTGTTTATGAGACGACAGTCGAAGGGCTGAATCAGGCCTCAAGGCGCTGGTGCTGACGTTCAACCATGTAAGACGAAATCTTGTTACCTATACGATTTTGTACTTGCGTCCAGATGCATACGATGAGAGCGAAAGGCAAAAATGGTCGACTAGGCGAATCAATTGCAGGACATGTTGTGCGATATCGGCTGCAGATTTACCCACAACCTGTTCGTGAAATATTTCAGGCAACGGATCATTTCCGTGCGCAACATCATTGCGCATGGTGGACATGGCATTCAATGATGCTTCCATATCCGCCGCAGGGACTGCAGATTCATCTAAATCCAGCACGGCCCAGATCCGTTGAAAATGATGTGCTCTTATGGTTTTCCCATCAAGAGGCGGTTGCGGGCCTGAGGTGATACGGGCCGGAAATTTGGCTATCTGCATATTCGTTTCCAGGCTAGTTACAATTGCGCGGTTATCCCAGTGTTTATCTCCTTTCGAAGACATACTCATTGCCTGGAATTGGGAATCTGATGCGAGTGCGCGCAGACCCGGACTGAGGGCTGAGATCGCCACTCCTGCGCGATTGATGTCGACCGATAATTCTACGAGAGCTTCTCTGAGGAGGCGCTCGATTTCAGCCATTGCCGCGACAGCAGCTGCCCCACGTAGCTCTTGCCCTAGTGGGTCACTCTCAGTAACCCCAGGTAACGCATTGGACGATAATCGTAAGAGCGTTTGGCGCCAGAATTCCAAACGGTTCGTTGCAGCATCCCCAAGTTCAATTATGCTGATGCTGAACGGTTTACTCATCTCCGCTAAGGAGGGCTCGCGCGCGCTCGATTCGGCGCTTCAACATCGAGCGGGTGTTCGTCCCGCCGGTGCTCGCTCCAACCAGTTCAGGGTCATTTAGCCAATCAGTCAAGGGCGGTGTAGGCAAGTCGCCTTCCTGCACTAATTCCCCGAGGGCAACGCCGCAGGCTTCAAATTGCACGAGTGGAGTGACGTGCGTGTTTTTCCGCAAGAACGGACCATCATCCAGGAAATCAGAGAGTAGCGTGAAGGTTGATTGGAATATCTCACGTTCGCGTGAGTAGTCAAAGCTTTTGTTTGCCGAGTCAGTGAATTCATTCACGAATTTCGATACTCCGCCCGCAAATGCGTCTCGGGTATTCTTATAAGCGAAAAACTTGATGACTTGCTCGGCGGCCGTGCCGTCGTGCCTGTTCGCTTCTTGAAGCTTGAGTAGAGTCGAAAACGCGGTGCTCGCGCTCAGCTCCTCGGCAAATTCGATGAAGTCACCTCGGTAGACGGCTGACCGCACCTCTTGAGGAGTCAAGGATATCGCACCAGAATTTAGACGCTCGAAGAGGTCGAACCTGACGCCCTTGTCACTTTTGTCTGTAAGAGAAATGAGTTGCAAGGGCTGTCGCCCAAAGTAGCGTTGGATTGCTATGGGCATATCTTCGAGAGCCACTCCATTCAGCTGCGAGAGTTTCGTAAGGCCTTCAAGCTTAAGCGGAGCATTCCTGCCAATCTTTTTGAGTTGCTCCTCGGACTGTGAAATGAACATGATCAACGTCGAGATGCGCTGGAGTCCATCAACCACTTCCCATTGAAAGTTGTCATTGGTTGCCACAAAAATTGGGGGGATTGGCAATCCGAGAAATAGCGACTCTATAAAAGTGGATGCTACGGCCTTCGGCCAGCGGTATTTACGCTGATACGAGGGCGCAATGCTCAGCTCACCTTCCTCAAACATTCGCACAAGTTCGCGAACGGAAAAACTAACTGCTCCTACGTCGACCTTTCGCCGCTCAGCTGCTAGTTGCTTTTCGAGGCCCGAGAACTTGTTTTCGCTCATAACTAAACCCTAGTGCTTCCCACTCCTCACGAAGAGTTCACTCGGATGGGACGGCCAAGGCATTTGTTGACTCGGCGTACACAGAGATCCTCGCGGACGAGAAAACGGAGACCGGCAGAGCACGTTGTCGCTTTCCCGGTCTGGCTGCGCCACTACAATCACACGGGTGAGACCCACATGTCGTTCAAGGGTCATGTCCACCGGTCAGTCGCTTCACCAACCCCAGGTCAACACACAGGTCAGGCCTCGGGCTGCGCTTCCTTTTGAGTTCGCCTGTGGACTTCCGCTCGGCGGTGCGCTTAAAAGCCTCAGCGGCGTCGTCTTCGCGATCGTTGGCTTTGATGCGCCACACACGGCGGCGGACTTGAATGCTTCGAAGCTCACCCGCGGGTGCTGTGGTCACGTTCAGCTCGTCGGCCGCCTGCTCGATGGTCAGGAAGCGTTTTTTCTGGGGTGTGTCAGACACCGGAGCGATCTATGGGTGGTTGCTCCTCAACGCCAATAGCTTGTGAACCGCGGTATTCGTCTTCTCTGTGTGTAGCGAGCGGTATTCGTTCTCTCTGTGGGTAGCGAACAGCACGTACCAATGCGAACTGAGGAAGATGTCGGCAACGGTGGTTTTTCCTCTGGCCCCGCTTTTGAGCGGGGTGCCTGCTGCGGCTCCTTTGGAACCGGGGCGGCATTGAGAACCGTATTCCCGCGCAGTCCTGTTGCGCGGCCCTAAGGGCTCAGACGACGTTACCTACAGCGCTGCCGTCATCGGAGACATCTCGTATCGGCGGTGAGACACGCGAAGGACGCCGACCACCCCACCGTCGTAGTACACGGACACACAGCGCAACGTCGCCGCCCCCAGACGTAACCTGTTTAGATGCCTCGTTTTGCGCTTGATATAGACTCCGTCCCCCGCCCCGTACGCGCCCAGGAACTCCTGGATGCGGTGAACCACCGGGTCGTCATTGCCGATGGGGCCATGGGCACCATGCTGCAGGGCCGGGAGCTGTCGCTCGAGGACGACTTCCTGGGGCTGGAAGGCTGCAACGAGATCCTCAACGCCACGCGGCCGGATGTCCTCGCGGACATCCACGACGCCTACTTCGCCACCGGCATCGACGCCGTCGAGACCAACACCTTCGGTGCGAACTGGTCCAATCTCTCCGACTACGGCATCGACGACCGGATCGAAGAGCTCGCCCGGAAGGGTGCAGAGATCGCCCGCGAGCGCGCCGAAGCGGCAGAAAAAACAGACGGACGCATGCGCTGGGTCCTGGGCTCCATGGGGCCGGGCACCAAGCTCCCCAGCCTCGGCCACACCAGCTACGACTACCTCAAGCAGACCTTCGCCCTGCAGGCCGAGGGCCTCATCGACGGGGGAGCGGACGCCTTCCTCATCGAGACCAGCCAGGACCTCCTGCAGACCAAAGCCGCGGTCAACGGCTGCAAACAGGCCATCGTGACCCGCGGCGTCCGGCTTCCCATTTTCGTTACGGTGACCGTCGAGACCACCGGCACCATGCTGATGGGATCTGAGATCGGCGCTGCCCTGACCGCGCTCGAACCGCTCGGCGTCGACGCCATCGGCCTGAACTGCGCCACCGGGCCGGATGAGATGAGCGAGCACCTGCGCCACCTCTCCAAGCAGTCCTCCGTGGCCATCGCCTGCATGCCCAACGCCGGTCTCCCCGTGCTCGGTCCCAACGGCGCGCACTATCCGCTCTCGCCCACCGAACTCGCCACCGCGCACGAGCAGTTCGTGCGCGAATTCGGCCTGGGCTTGGTGGGCGGCTGCTGCGGTACGACGCCGGAGCACATGGCCGCCGTCGTCGAGCGTCTTGCTCCCTTCCGCGCCGCCGGCGCCGTCACCGGCGGTGGGAGGGGCGCCGACGGCGGCCGGCTTCCCACCGAGCGTGAAGCAGGCATCGCCTCCCTCTACCACCACGTGAATTTCGACCAGGAGTCCGCCTACCTTGCCATTGGTGAGCGCACCAACGCGAACGGTTCGAAGGCGTTCCGCCAGGCGATGCTCGAAGAGCGCTGGGACGACTGCGTCGACATCGCCCGCGAGCAGGTCCGCGTCGGCGCGCACCTGCTCGACGTCTGCATCGACTACGTGGGGCGCGACGGCGTGGCTGACATGAAGGAGATCGTCTCGCGTTTCGCGTCGGCCTCCACACTCCCGCTCGTCATGGACTCCACCGAACCGGCCGTCCTACAGGCCGGGCTCGAACACATCGGCGGCCGACCGGTGGTCAACTCCGTCAACTACGAGGACGGCGACGGCCCGGAAAGCCGCTTCGCGCGCATCATGCCGCTCGTGAAGGAACACGGTACCGCCGTGATCGCCCTGACCATCGACGAACAGGGCCAGGCACGCACCACCGAGGGCAAAGTGGCCATCGCCTCCCGCCTCGTCGACGCCCTGGTGGGCGAATGGGGGATGCGGGTCGAAGACATCATCGTCGACGCCCTGACTTTCCCCATCGCCACCGGCCAGGAAGAGACCCGCCGGGACGGCATCGAAACCATCGAGGCCATCCGCCAGATCACCGCGAAGTATCCCGGCATTCAGACCACCCTCGGCGTCTCCAACGTGTCCTTCGGCCTGAACCCGGCAGCGCGCATGGTGCTGAACTCCGTGTTCCTGCACGAAGCCGTCCAGGCCGGCCTGACCAGCGGCATCATCGACGCCGCCAAGATCGTGCCGCTCGCCTCGCTCCCCGAAGGACAGCGCAAAGTGGCCATGGACCTCGTCTATGACCGCCGCGAATACGACGCCGACGGCAACATCACGTACGACCCCCTGAACATCATGCTGGACCTCTTCGCCGGCGTCGACACCGCAGCGCTCAAGGACCAGCGCGCCGCGGAACTCGCGGCGCTGCCCACCGGCGAACGCCTGCAGCGGCGCATCATCGACGGCGAAGGCAAGGGCCTCGAAGAGGACCTGGACCTCGCCCGCAGCGAAGGCATGGCCCCGCTGGCCATCATCAACGATCAGCTGCTCGAGGGCATGAAGGTGGTGGGTGAGCGCTTCGGCGCCGGCGAGATGCAGCTGCCGTTCGTGCTGCAGTCCGCCGAGGTCATGAAGAACGCGGTGGCCCTGCTCGAGCCGCACATGGAGAAGTCGGATTCCTCGGGCAAGGGCACCATGGTGATCGCCACTGTCCGCGGCGATGTGCACGACATCGGCAAGAACCTGGTGGACATCATCCTCACCAACAACGGCTACAAAGTCATCAACATCGGCATCAAGCAGGGGATCGCCGAGATCATGGCCGCAGCTGAGGAGCACAACGCCGACGTGATCGGCATGTCCGGGCTGCTGGTGAAGTCCACCGTGGTGATGAAGGAAAACCTCGCCGAGCTCCAGTCCCGGGGCCTCGCGAAGAAGTGGCCCATCATCCTGGGCGGCGCCGCCCTGACCCGCGCCTACGTGGAGCAGGACCTGGCAGAGCAGTTTGAAGGAACCGTCCGGTACGCCAAGGACGCCTTCGAGGGCCTGGCCCTCATGGAACCGCTGGTGCAGGTGGCCCGCGGCGCCGACCCCGCCGCCGTCGGCCTTCCACCGCTGAAGAAGCGGATCCATAAGGGCGGTGCGAAGTTCACGGTGACCGAGCCGGAGGCAATGCCCGGCCGGTCCGACGTCGTCGCCGACAACCACGTGCCCGCGCCGCCGTTCTGGGGCACGCGCATTGTGCGCGGCGTGGCATTGCACGACTACGCGGCCATGCTCGACGAGCGCGCAACGTTCATGGGGCAGTGGGGGCTCAAGCCCGGCCGCGGCGATGACGGCGCCTCCTACGAGGAACTCGTGGAACGTGAGGGCCGGCCGCGCCTGCGGTACTGGCTGGACCGCATCCTCGGCGAGGGAATGCTTGATGCGTCCGTCGCCTACGGCTATTTCCCGGTGGTGGCCGACGGGGAACAGGTGGTGGTGCTGCACCACGGGGAGGATCACGACGGCGTCCTCGGCACTGCGGGATTGCTCGCCCCCGACGGTGGTTCCGGCGGTCCGATCGGCACCGAGCGCCTGCGGTTCGATTTCCCGCGCCAGCGCCGGGACCGGCACCTGTGCCTGGCCGACTTTGTCCGCTCCCGCGAGTCCGGACAGATCGACGTGCTGCCGGTGCAGCTGGTCACAGCCGGTGCCAAGATCGAAGAGTTCACCTCCAAGATGTTCGCTGCCAACCAGTACCGCGACTACTACGAGCTCAACGGCCTGGTCATGCAGCTCACCGAGGCGCTGGCGGAATTCTGGCACGCGCGCATCCGCTCGGAGCTGGGTTTTGCCGCCGAGGAGCCGAAGGACAAGGCCGGGTACTTCAAGCTCGACTACCGCGGCGCCCGGTTCTCGCTCGGGTACCCCGCATGCCCTGACATGGAGGACCGCCGCAAGGTGACGGAGCTGCTGAAACCCGAGCGGATGGGCGTGGTCCTCAGCGATGAGCTGATGCTGCACCCGGAACAGTCCACCGACGCGTTTGTGTTCCACCACCCGGAGGCGAAGTACTTCAAAGTGTGAGCTGCGGGTGGACCACGCGCTGCTATGGGCCGAGGAGCTGAACTCCGTTTAACGTCATCGGCCCTGCGGCAACTTTCTGGGATCCAGGGAGTTGCCGTAGGGCCGATGCGTTTGTGGTGCAGGTTCCGGAGGCCGGTCAGTCTTTGCGGACCCATTTTTTGGGCATTGCCCGAGAGCGCGGCAATGCCCCCGCCGGGCAGTGTGTAGGGCTTAGCCTCGGACTGGTCCCGTGAGATGCAGGCCCCGCCGCCGTCGGTTATGTAGATTGAACTGACCCTGTTTTTCATCTCGCCCAGGTTGAGGCGTTCCGGCATTTGTATGTGCCACGCGTAGCCAACGCAGTCGGGGCTGTCGTAGATGGTTATGTACCCGTACGTGTTGTTGATCAGGGACGCTGAATTGTTGTTGACTTGGACTCCCCAGCCGTTCCGCCCAGCCGGGCCGTCGGTGAACAGCTCGTTCCCCATGCCGGCGTCGCTGTTGGCGCAGTCGGCCCGTGCGCCTTGGTAATCGGAATTGAAGTAGAAACACACCCGTCCTGACGGACGCGCTGTCCCTGAGCCTGAAGCATTGGCAGCGGGCGCGCCCGCCAGAAATGCGCTGGCACCCAGGGCCGGTACGGCTCCCGCAGTAGCTCTTTATGCATCGCGAGTTTCATGAAGTTCACCAGTCATTTTTGTTCGCGGACTCATCATCCGGGTGCCCAACGCAGGCGCCTCCGTCATCCTCCGACATCCCGTCTCATACGGCCATGGGGACACCTGCCCTAACCCGGCGGTGGCTGGCCCGCGACACACGTCAGGCCAGGTCCTCGACGGCGAGTCCCCTCGGCTGGTATGTCATCAACGACCCCGGGTTCGATCCCGGCAGCGTCGACAACATCGTCGACGTGTTCGCATCGAAAGGCCGCATCCCACGCAGCCGCACCCGTGCCATCGTCGCTGAATACGACACCGACGGACGCACCCCGGCTCAGGTGATTGATCGGGTCGTGTTCGGAGTAGGCGTAGGGGGAGAAGTACTTCGCGTCAGCGAGGTCGAGGATCGGGTCGGGAGCGGTGAAGATCCCGAGGACGGGGTCGTAGTCGCGGGCGCCGAGGTGGGTGAGTGCGCTGGCAATGTCCGCGGTGCCAGTGAGGTATCCGGTGGCTGCGGAGAACCCGTTTTCATTGGCGGCGTTAGACCCGGGGGAGGTTGCAGGCGCCGGCGCTGTTGTGAGGGCGGTCTGTCCGATCGCGGTAGTGGTGGGTCCGCGGGTGAGGCCGTTCGGGTCGGTGTGGCGTTTGATTGCGGTGATGCCGGTGGCTCCGGCGTTGGTGGTGGGGCCGGTCATGATTTGTGCGGTGTTGACGCCGTCTCCGGTGATGAATGAGACGGCTGTTGGGGTTGCTCCTGGTTTGGAGGTGCGTTGCGCGACGGTCTTCCCGGAAAAGGTGTACGTGCGTGTGGCGGTGATAGCCCCAGCCGTGGTGCAGAAGGCGGTGGTGTTGCCGATGGTGATGGTGGTGCCGGTGCCGTCGATGGTCGCTGCGAGGCTGCCGTCCGCGGCGTAGTAGCGCTGTGTTGCGGTTGCGGTGCCGGTCACGGGTGCTGTTCCAGTGGCTGCTGCCGGGTTGGGGTTGCGCGGGACGGTGGACGTGCCGGTGGTGGAGGCGATTTTCCCATCGGGGGTGTATGTGATGGTTTGTCCGCTGCGTCCGGTCATGCGTCCGGCGGCGTCCCAGGTGAACGTTGACGTGGTTGCCGAGCCTGATGCGGGGCTCGAGGTGAGGCTCTGGAGCCGGTGGGGGCCGGGCTGTCCGGTAGCGGGGGGAAGGTAGTAGCCGGAGGTGTCTGCGATGAGTTGAACGGTGCCGGCGGAGTCGTTGGTGAAGGAAACGGTTCCGTCGGCGGCCACGGGGACGATGGCGAAGTTGGGGACGGTTTGTCCTGGTCCGTAGTTCAGGTTGGATGTGCCTGGTTTCGGGGTGCCGCCGGCGTAGGCCGTGATGACCCCGTTGGATGTGGGGGAGGTCGCTGTGATGTTCATGGCGACGGCGGAAACCCCGGTGGCGGGGATTCCTCCGCGGCCGGTGACTTTGAGGTTGACGGTTTGTCCGGGTCCGATGGGGGTGTTGATCCCGCCGGTCCCGTCGCGGGTATCCATCTGTCGGAATGGGGTTTGGGCGGAAAACGCCCCGGGGGCCGTGGGTGTGCCGGGAAGGTAGTAGCCGGAGGTGTCTGCGATGAGTTGAACGGTGCCGGCGGAGTCGTTGGTGAAGGAAACGGTTCCGTCGGCGGCCACGGGGACGATGGCGAAGTTGGGGACGGTTTGTCCTGGTCCGTAGTTCAGGTTGGATGTGCCTGGTTTCGGGGTGCCGCCGGCGTAGGCCGTGATGACCCCGTTGGATGTGGGGGAGGTCGCTGTGATGTTCATGGCGACGGCGGAAACCCCGGTGGCGGGGATTCCTCCGCGGCCGGTGACTTTGAGGTTGACGGTTTGTCCGGGTCCGATGGGGGTGTTGATCCCGCCGGTCCCGTCGCGGGTATCCATCTGTCGGAATGGGGTTTGGGCGGAAAACGCCCCCGGATCCGTGAGAGCTCCGGGGTAGGCGTAGCTTTCGGTGGCGGCCAGGGCACCTGCAGCATTGAACCGTTTGACCTGGGTGCGGTCTCCGGTGGTGTTGTACTCCAGGGTCTGGGCGTACGGTGCGGCGCCTCCGAGCCCTGTTGGGCTGAAGCCTCCGGCGCAATTTCTACTGTTTGGTGTCCAGGTTCCGGCGAGGCGTCCGGCGTGGTCGTAGGTGTAGCACTGGAAGTCGTCGGCTGCGGGGCGGCCGGGGCGGGTGGTGTAGGTCAGGTCCCGGGAGGTGAGCTGGCCGCTGGGTTCGTAGGTGTATTTGGTGGTGCCGAGGTCGGTCGTGACGTTGCCGGCTTCGTTGAGTGTCTGGCTGTCCAGGAGCCGTCCGGTGGTGTGGTCCCAGGAGTAGTAGACCTTGGTGGAACCCATGGTGTCGGTGCCGGCGGTGAAGAGTTTGTTATCGGACTGGCCGTAGAAGGCGAGGTTGTTCATGTTGTCCTGCTGCGCGGACCCGGCATAAGTCACACCAAACTCAGACAAGACACCAGAGGGTTGATCCCAGTCGTTGTAGCTGTGGGAGACAACTTCCCGTGGAAGCCCTGCGATCGCCGGATACGTAACTTTCGCGGGGAGCCCTGACTTTCCGTAAGTTGACAGGGTTTCGTAAGTCCCCGCGAGAGCTCCAACGGATGCGGGGAGTTGGGTTTTCACGGAACCGGGCTGGTAGTTGGCGTTGTAGCCCGCGAGCGTGGTTGTTACGGGCTGGTCCTGGTTAGGTCCGTTGTAACGGGTGGTTGAAGCGACCTGGCCCTTTTTCTCGGTGTCGTAGGTGTAAGTGAGGAGGGGTTTTGATGACTGTCCGGTGAGTGTGGTGGTGATGGTGGTGGGACGGTCAAGAGCGTCGTAGGCGGTGGCGGTAATGGTGCCCAGGGCGTTGGTGGTGGTGGCTGGCCGACCGCTGGCATCGTAGGCCGTGGTGGTGGTTCCGGTGTCGGGGTCTGTTGTGTTGGTTTGTCGGCCGAGCGGGTCGAACGACCAGGCCCAGGTGTTGCCGGCGGTGTCAGTCATCCCGGTCATGCTTTGGAGCGGGTTGTACGTGTAGGTGGTGGTGTTGGCGGTACCGGTGGGTGTGGTTCCCTGGTAGACCTTTCGGGCGACGGTTTTCCCCGCGGCATCAGTAGTGACCTTAGCGGCCGGGTCGTTGCCGGGTCCCGTGGTGGTCACGGAGTTCGTGCCGGAATAGGCGATGGTGGTCGCCCATTGTTCCTGGTTGTCGTAGGCGAGTTTGCGGGTTTTGATCAGACGCCCGGCGGTGTCGTACTGGTAGTCAGTGGAGGACGGGACCGCGAGGGACGGGATCCGGAGAGTCCCATCGGGATCGGTCAGAAGGTAGTAGCCGTGGCGTTCGAGCTGTTTGGCTCCTCCTTCGCTGTAGAAGGTGTCGGTGGCGATCGTTCCGCCGTGTGTGGACCACTCCTGGGTCTGGCGGAGCCTGCCGAGGCCGTCGTAGATCTTGTAGCTCTCCCCGGGTGAACCACGGAAGTTGACGGTCCCGGTTTTGATCCAGGAGGGCTCCGTCTGCGAGACCTTGTAAGTGGTTGACGTGGTCGGGACGGGGTTGGTAGCTGCGGGACGTGAAGGGTCCCAGGTCCCGGTGATTCTCCCGGTTGCGTCGTAGGCATTCGTCGTTACATTGCTGTTGGCGTCAATGACGGTCAGTTCCTGGCCGCGGACGGGATCGAGAGTTGTGGTTTCGGTCCAGCCCTGAGGATTGGTAACCGTCACACCGGTGATCGGGCCTGTCGCCGGCGCGTACGCGGTGGTCGTCGTGCGGGGAAGGCCGGTAGTGCTGTCGGTGGAGGTGCTGAGCCTGCCGAGGGCGTCGTAGGCCTGAGTGGGGCCTGACTCCCATGCCGTAGCGGAACTCCCACTGATGTTTTTTGCCTGCCGCGTCGTTGTCACGCTTCCCTTCACCGGTGTGGTGTAGCCGGTGCTGCCGGGCACGGCGCTGGTGCTGGTGTCGTAAAGGTTCTGCGTGGCTTTGAGGAGATTCCCGGCGGGCGCGCCGCTGCTTGCGCACGCGCCGGCGTAGGTGGAGATCACGGCCGGCAGGGAGAGCAGGTTCGGGGTGGCTCCGTCCGCGTAAGCGGTGGTGGTGCAGGTGTCGTCGGTTGTGGTGGCGAGGTCGAGCGCGTGCGTGATGGCCTTGGGCCGGCCGAGGCTATCGAAGTAGGTGTCGGACTGGGTGTTCCGCCAGCCGGTGTCGATGGCTGATTTGGTCCAGTTCTTACTGGTCCCCTCTTGCCGGGCCGTGGGGGTACCGAGGGCGATGACGCCGGTCGCCGTCGGGGCCGAGGCCCAGGGAACGTTGACGGTTGCGGTAAGCAGTGCCCCGTTGTTGCTGAGGAACTTTTGGGTTTCCAGGACCCGCCCGGCGAACCAGACGGAGTCAGGGACTGTTGTCCCGTCGGAGGCTGCCTGTGTGGCGGTTTTCAGGCCTCCGGTGGTGTTGGAGGGTGTTTTGTCCAGTCCGCGCAGGTAGGTGGTGATGGTGGTGGAGGCGGCGGTGAGGGTTTTGACTTGGGCCCAGCCGGCGGCCACTGACCAGGTTTGTTTCGCCCCTGCCGGTCCGGTGCGGTAGACGGGTTCGGGGTATTTCCATGCCGGGGTGCCGATGTATTCGTAGGTGGTGGTCTGGGACAGGCTGCCGGCTCCGCCCGGGCCGGCGTCAACGGTGACGGCTTGGACGGGGTAGATGTGGAACCAGTCCGTTTGTGGCGGCTTCACGACAGGGGTGGTGGGGGCCCACACTTGCGGGAAACAGCGTCGTATGTTGGTTTCGGGGGAGGCCGGAAGGCTCGTGGGACTGCAGTCCGCAACGTGGTAGCTGACGGCAATTTGGGCGCCGGTGACGGTTTTGATGGCCGAGAGCCTGTACCTGTTCAGGGGTGCGAGTCCGTCGGTGACCCAGACCCTGTTTTGCCGGGCCTCGCCGCCGAAGATGACAAGCGGGTCGGTGATGGCTGCTTGGCCGGCTTGGGTGTTCAGGCCCTGGTGTTCGATGGAGCCGAGCCAGAGAGCAGGTTTTGTTCCGTCACCGGGGTCGGGCATGGAGTGGTTCAGGTTCCATCGGTCCGCTGCGAGGTAAGTTCCGGCCACAAGGGTTTCGGTCTGTATGCCCTTGAGCCGGTGATCCATGTAGAAGGTCGGGGACTGGACGGTGCACGGACCCGCTTGCGGGCACGCCAGACCGGTGGGGACATCGGTCCCGGCGGTGCAGACTACGCCGGTGCAGCGGTCGGTGTAGTCGAGCTTGATCCGCAGAGGTGCCGAGGACGTCAGCTCCGCACCGGCTCGCATGCCGTAGTCGATGCGGTCCAGGCGGCTGGAGCGGACATAGGGCAGGATTGCGCCGGTCCCTGCCTGCGCTTTGTAGTAGTTCAGCGCCTGGCTGTAGTACAGGGCCTGGGAGTTCCCGTGGACATCGACGATGTAGTCCAGGTTCCAGCCTTGGGCCTGCTGGCACAGTGAATCGGCGAAGGAACCTGCTGCGCAGGGCTGGCTCGCATCTGCCGCGCCCACGGGGACGGTGTCCACCGAGTTCGTGGTCGCGTTGCCTGCGCCGGGAAGTTTGTTCAGGCCGAAGAAGTACTGGGTGCCGGAGGTGTCGGTGATTTTCCAGTAGCCGCCGTCGTAGGTGCCGTTCGTCCCGGCAGTGGTGAGGTATTCGACCCGTGAGCCATCATCTTTGGAAAGCTTCCACATCCCTTTCCCGGCGTCGCGGACCAGCTGCCCGGAACGCCCGCCGAAACTGACGCTGATGCTCTGCCCCCCGGGATTTCCGCAAAGGTCGTACGATCCTGTGACGGCCTGGTCTGAGCACGGCACGAATTTCTGTGAGATCCGCCCGGTCCCGGTGAGCGCCCAACCGTCCCCGATGGCTGAGGCCTGGTTGTTGGTGGCGCTGGTGAGGCCATCGACCCGGGTGGAGTCATAGGACAGCCCCAACGTCGGGCTTTGCCCGGCCGGGGCTTCCCGGGCGGACAGAGGATACGTCCAGGTGAAGCCGCCGGTCTGGCCGGTCGTTCCCCAGGTTCCCGATAATGTTCCTGGCAGGGCCGTGAAGTCTCCGGCCCCTTTATCGTTCGCCGGCGGTGGCGCGAGCGGCATCGATGCTGTTCGGACGACGAGGGAGCTTGATTCCTGGGGCTGTCCTGGCATGACTGCGCTGGCTGTGCCGATCACGGTAGCGTGCGTTCCGGGAGCATCCTTGCTGGGGAGTACGCGCAGCGGCGAGAGGTCCGGTGAAGCGTCCACTGCAGGGATGGTCTGAGAATTGACCACCGAGCCGGGGGTAATGGAATCCGGCAGCGGCGGAAGTACTGGCAGTGCGAACGAGGTGGCAGCCACGACAGCGGCCGCCAGGAGTCCAAGGGGCCTGAAGATGCGCTTCATTATTTGAGTACCGTTACTGTCGTGGGGTTGGGGAGGGCCAAAGGTGCAAAATTTGGTCTTGGACGAGGACACCGCTGGTGAAGACTGGCAGAGTGAGGAGTCCCGTGAAGCGGGGTGTTCCGGCTGTTGTTGAGGATGCTCCAAGGAGGACTCGTGAGCCTGCCGGAGCCGGGGCGTGGGTGTCTGATGTTGTGGCAAACAGTCCAGACGCAGCCCACACGCCGTTGTGAAGCATCCGGGACGGTTCCACCGTCAGCGTCTTCGTGAACTTCCCGTCCGAGGAAGCCTTCACCAGTTCAGTCAGGGTTGTTAGCGCATCGACCACAACATCAGTGTCTGTGGTGGCGGCTTTTTGGACGGCCTGCGCTTCGGCCTCGGCGACCCGGTCGGCTGCCCGGACGGTTTCCTGTGACTGGACTGCGGGGGCTGTTAGAGATTCCGTGGCCGCTGCGCTTGGTGGGTTGAATCCGGATATTAGGAATCCGAGAAGAGAAACCCCGACAAGCGCGCGGGCATGGAGAGAAAACGACAATATGTCCCCCTGGACAAGGCAGGGGGCAATAAACCCATCACAGCCCCCAAAATCGATGGATATTCAGGAAGCATATGGCTGACACCCAGCAAACACAATGAAAACCTCAAGATTTCGCATCAAAGTCAAGTCAAACGAAAAAATGAGCTTCCACCAAGGTTCCAGCTAGGAAATGGAACACCTTATTGACTGCCCGCCACTTAGCCCAAGTCTCCGTGTCGATCTTCCGTCTGCTCAGTCAACATCCTTTTGCATGAGGATCTGGTTCAGCCAATGTGGCGCCGCGTAGAGCTGAGAACACGGATGTCAGAGGACTCTAAGCCATTTCTCAACAGACCCCATCAGCGTGTGGACCGCTCACCGCACGTTGCGCCAAACCTCTACCGCCCTGGTGCCCTTCGGGCAGTTGGCATACGACGTGTTGAAGCCCTGCGAGGCCGGCATCTGCCACTTCCAGGGCCCGTACACAATGGCCTCCTGGCCAGTGGGAACATGACGGCATCGGCCCGCAACCTGATACTCAGTGCCCGGCGCATTGGAGTTGCAACTGGCTCCCACGCTGAACTCGTAGTGGATCCACACGTTGCAGCTGGCATACCCGTCGTCAGCCAACGCAGGTTGAGCCGTGAGTAATGTCCCGCCCATGAACGCAAGGGCGGCGCTTTCCGGTAGCCGACCCCGGCAAGCCAGTGACGGTCTGGCCGGGTGACCCGGCGATGTCCTTAGACCCTGAGTCGAAACCGGTCCCTAGCCTGCTCAGAGTGCGCCTGCGCGGCGTGCCCGCCGTGGGTTCCGCCCACGCTGGAGACCGGCTTCACCCGCCGGAATGCGGCGAGAACAGCCCGCCCCACCACAGCGATGCCGATGATGGTGGTGACGGCACGCAGGGTGTCCCAGCCCGCCGTCGACGTCACCAGCGAGTAGAGCAGGAAGCTGGAGAGGTTGGTGCCCAGCGGCGCTCCGGCCATGTAGGAGATGCCGGTGCCGGCGCCCACCGCGAAGGGCCAGAACCACAGGTTGGTCAGGAGGCCGAACAGGTAGGACGCTAGGACGCCGTAGCCGCCCAGCATCCACAGTTCGGCCCTTCCGCGCACCCGGCGGGGGAGCAGACCGGCCCCCGCGCCAACCCACGCACAGGCGAAGATCTGGAACGGCGTCCACGGCCCGATCCCGCTCCACAAGGCGCTTGAGACGGCGATGGTGGCGGCGCCGAGGAGCATGCCGAACCGGGCACCGAAGGCCCGGCCGGCCAGGATCAGCAGGATGAAGACTGCCTCCACACCCCCGACGCCGGTACTCGCCACCCGCACTGCCGAACCGACGGCGGCCAGGACACCGAGCAACGCCACCGTATGCGCCGAGCTGACCGAGCCGTCGAGGGAAACCACGATGGCCACGACGGCGAGGGGCGCGATGGCCAATGCGGCGTAGGGGAGCGCCGCGGCGGCATCCTCCGGGAGGGCCGCAGCCAGCAGCGGCCAGCAGAAAGCCGCAAGGGCCAGAAGGTTTGCCGCGGCGAGAACTGCGAGCTCGATGCCCCGCGGCATCCGGATGCGGTGGGATTTTTTGGCAGCTGGGATGTCTGTTTGTTGGTTGGTGAACCGTGGTGCTGCGATGCGCTGTGCTGCTGCGACGTTCTGTGCCTTGGCGGCAACGGCTGTGGTGGGACTGGCCGGGGCGGCTTCTGCGGATGAGGGTGCGACGCCGTCGCGCATCGGGAGGATCCGGGCGCCGAGGCCGTGCGCAAAATCGTGGTCGTGGGTGGCGATCAGGACCGCCGCGCCGGAGTCCGCTGCCGCCCGCAGCGCCGCAGAGACTGCCGCGCGCGCCGTAGGATCGAGCCCGCGCGTGGGCTCATCGATCAGGAGAACCTGGGGGCGGTCCATGGTCTGCAGCGCGATGGCAAGGATCCGACGCTCCCCTGCAGAGAGATCTCGGGGATGCTCGTGGCCAATGGGAATGCTGACATCTCCCCGCAACCGGGCAAGGTGGGACTCGGCAGAGCGTGGGGCAGGCTGGTCGTCGCTTGGGCGACGCCGGGCGGAGCGGCCCCGGCCTGACTTACGTCGCGTTGATTGACGGACAGCGCGCGCCAGCCGCCGCTCTGCCGCACGGAGCTCTCCTGCCACGGTATCCCGGGTGAAGAGGTCGTCCGAGGCGTCCGGTACCAAGGCGAGGCGGCCGCCGTCGACAGTGCCGCCGTCGACCGTTCCATCACCCACTGTGACTCCACCGACCGTGCCTTCACCGAGGGCGAGCGCCACCAGGAGGGACGACTTCCCGGCCCCATTTGGCCCCACCAGAGCCACCACTTCACCGCGGTGCAGGGTCAGGGTTGCATCCCGCACAAGCGGCTGGCCCTTGCGGTGCACGGCGAGTTTCGTGGCAGTCAGGACCGGCGCGTGGACTACTGGCTGTGCCGGCGTCGGACGGGCAACGGGAGGGTGCGACGGCGCGGATGGCGGGGCACCCGGCAGCAGGGCGCCGTCGTCGATGGTCCACCACGAGTCGGCCACGGGTACGAGCTGCTCCGCCCGGTGCTCTGCCACGATGACGCAGACATCTGCTTCGCGAGCGAGGGCACTGAGCACGGCGATGACGTGTCCGCGTGCTGCGGTGTCAAGGTCGGCCAGGGGCTCGTCCACCAAGAGCAGGGGCGGCTGTTCCACCACCGCGGCGGCGATGGCCACAAGCGTTGCCTCGCCGGCCGAGAGGGTGCTGACATTCCGGTCCAGCAGCGGCGTCACCCCGATGCTTGCCGCGACCTCCAGCACGCGGGCCTTGGCGGTATCGGATGCCACGCCCCGCAGCTCGAGGCTGAGGCCGATTTCGTCCCGGACCCGGCTGGAGGCGAACGCTGCGCGGGGATTCTGCAGGACGACGCCGATGAGGCGGGCGGTATCGCGCGGCGGTGTGGCGGAACGGTCTGTTCCGCCGACGCACAGGGTGCCGGAGATGTTCCCGCCGTCAATGTGGGAGAGGAGGCCGGCGATGCCCCGCAGGATGGTGGACTTGCCGGAGCCCGTGGGCCCGGTAATAACCGCGATGGACCCGCGAGGCGGCGCGAATGCGGCGACGTGCACCTGCGCGTCGCCAATGCGGAATTGTGCGTTTCGGACGAGGACCGGTGCTTCGGTGCCTAGGCCGGGGCGGTGTGCTGCCCGGCTCCCGAAGCCGCGCAGCTCCAGGGCCGCGGCAACCCTGCCGGCGTGTTCGAGGGTGCGCTCGAGCACGGGCACCAGGGCGCGGGCTCCGAAGCGTTCGCCCCGCAAACGGAACGCCAGGCGCACGGAGGTCACGGCGTCGGCAAGCGCCGGAAGTGCCGCCCACGCAACCACCAGCATCCGGGCGATGCCCTGCATGGGGCCGCGGCGGGCCAGGTGCACGAAGCCGCGGGCGATGTCCACCCAGGCGTTGAGAATGCCGAAGCCGAGGATCATCCCGGCGATCGGCAGGGCGGAAAGGACCGCCGCCCACAGCCCGGGTCCGGTTACCGGGCCGAGCAGGACCACATGGGCGTACGGGGGAGGCAGCCGCAGCGGCGGCAAGTCGAGCAGAACCGGTTCACCGATGCCCGCCCCGAAGAAAAGGATGCGGTAGATGACCCGCGCCGCTATGAAGACAACGGCGAGAGCCGCCGCTGCGCGTAACGGCGCGGGTCGAAAGGTCATGCCGTGGGTGCGGCCGGTGCGCCGTCCACCGTGTAGAGCAGTTCCAGGCTTTCTCCGGGGCTGACCTGCAAGGTGGCGAGGCCTTCCTGGGCGTAGGCCCAGTCACCGGTGGCCGGCTTCACCCAGAGGGACCAGTAGGCAAAGGCGGCGGGCATGCCGCTGCATTCTTCCTTGTACGTGCCGCCCTTGTGGGTGATGTCGAAGTCCGCGGCGGGCACACCGTTTACACGGCACACCAGTTCGGTGGGGTATTGGGTAGTGCCTACGGTTATCACCTTGGCCTCGTCGAGCACCTTGGAGGCGGGAGTCTTAGCGTCCACGGCGATGCAGACCGAGGTGTCAGCGGCGTCCTGCTTCAGGGCACCCGAATCGACGATGACCTTCACGCCGGCGCAGAGCCCGGAGGCGGCGCTGGCCGAAGACGTTGCGGCTGGCGCCGGGGCAGAAGTGGTGGGCTGGTTGGCGGCCGGCGTGGAACAGGCGGCAAGGGTAAACAGGAGGGCAGCGGCGGCGAGGGAGCTCGCGGCGGCGGTGCGGATCTTAGTCAAAGTCACGTGTCAAGGGTAGGGCGTTGCTGGTCCGGAGCGGGATGGCGTCACGTTGTGTGACGTTCTTCCTACAGACCTACTAGCCGCCGGTTCTGGGTGCGAGGAGGATCTGCACGGCCTCCATCCGTTTGCCCATACCCGACGTGCCCGCCGTTCCGCCGTCGGCGCCCCATGACTGCCAGCCCAAATCTTGCACGTGGGCGCGGTAGTGGATCCTGTAATGGTTCGCCATCTCACCGGTCAGCCTGATTTCAAACGCTTCCAAACGTAGCCCTTGCCCGGCCGTGCCGATGGGATTGGCCGAGGATGTCCACGGCTGCCAGCCGATCGACTGCACATGCCCCCGCCACTCGATGTCCCCGGTATAAGCCGTGCTGGACACGTTGAGGCGCAACGCCTCGACCCGAAGGGCCCGGCCCGTGGTCCCGGCGACGGTCCCATCCGAAACGTTCGCCATCCAGCCGAGGTTCTGAACGTGGGCGGCGTACACGGCAGTGAATGCCGGTGCGACCTTCGGAACCAACTCGATCGTAACGGCCTCCACCCGCAGACCTTGCCCGACGGTGCCGGCCGTGGCTCCGTCTATCCCGTACGGCTGCCAGCCGACGTTCTGCACGTGGGCGCGATACCTGATGCTGTACTGCGAGGCCAGATCTCCCGTCAATCGCAGCTCGAACGCCTCCAGGCGCAGACCGTCCCCGGTCGTTCCGATCGGGGACGCCGACGTCGTCCATGGCTGCCAGCCGATGTTCTGCACATGCCCCCTCCACAGAATGTCGCCCGACAGGCGGTCTCCTGCCGCCGACAGGCGCAACGCCTCCATCGGCAGTGACTGGCCGGTCGTTCCTGCGGTGGCGCCGTCCGAGACGCTCGGCTGCCAGCCGATCGTCGCGACATGGGCCTGGTAGACCCCGATGCACGTCATGTCGTAGTCGTAGGTGCCGTCGGTCCATTGCGCGATGTGGACGGTGCCACCGGAGAAGCTGCGATTCACACAGAGGTCGGAAGCTTCACTGGCGAAGTCGAGACGCCCTGCCGGTGACCAGACGGGCACATCGGGCAGCTGCCACGATCCGGTGATGGCCTCCCAACCGCTCAAATAAGAGTAGATCCCATGCGGATACCCGGCGTCCGCCAGTGCGGCCAGAAGCCCGGAGACCACGTACCGGTTCTCCTGCCGCTCGGCTGCTGTCGAGCTGGGCCAGGGCTGTTGCGGGCGGGGCTCGACATCGACCCAGATTCTCTCCGGTCGCCATCCCACCTCAACGAGAGACGCGAGAGCCGCGCGACCCTCGGCGTACCCGACGTTGCGCAGCCGGTCCGGCCTGGTGCTCGCGGGCCAGGGGCCGTCGTCACCGTAGGTGTCGTATTGCGCGGCGGTGGGGAACGTAGCCATGGCGTAGGCCTGAGCCCGGACGCCTCGATCGAACACCCACTGGAACTGCCCGTCCAGGCAGGGGTTCTCGGTGAACGCAAGTCCGTTCGTCAGCCCCACGACCACGAACTCCGTGCCTTCCGGCGGCATCGGAAGACCGCCCGGACACTGTGGCCACGAAACGTCATGTCCGTAATCGACTGCTCGGGCGGGTGCAGCGAACAGCACGCCGAGTGCGAACACAAGTAATACCGCCAGGAGCCGCGGCGTGGACGCCCGGGATCGGCGGCCAAGTCGAAGAGCATCAAGGCCGACCATGATGGCCCCCTATTCGAAGGATGACCAAATTATCCCACCAGGCCACCCTCGCGGCTAGTACTACAGGTGGGCCGAGGAGAACGGTGGGCCTTCGCCTCGGCCGATATCCTCACAACTCCCGAATAAGCCGAGGCGGCGCTCGCGGCAGCGGCCGCGCTTTGCCTAGAACCGAGTAGTGCCGCGCATGTGGCGGGGGCGGCCGTCCGGGTCCACCAGGAAGCGGTTCACAGGATCCGCCCAGAGCCGCTGAAGGGGTGTCACTGGTTCGGTCCTGTGGTGTCGCGCATGTCCGTTGGGGCGGGACGAGCGGCTGCCGGTTTTGTGCCAATTGTCCAGAGCGTCGGCAGCGGCATTCCAGAGGTTGAGCCCGGCCGCCGAGGCTTGGAGCTGAGGGTCACTTTGGTCTAAGCCCAGGTGTTCGGCCCAAAGTTGGAGCCGGAGCCCGTGGGCCAACGGCCGGGAAGCGCCGGGACCAGCGGTGGTGTCGACTACCGCGCAGGTAAGTTCGCTGTCCGTGGTCCAGGATCGACGGTTGAAGTTGTCCGATCCGCAAGTGAACCAGGCGTCGTCGATGATGCAGATCTTGGCATGGACGTAGATCGGAGTCCCGGCGGTGTTCTCCAGATTGAACACGCCGAATCTGCCGGGTGCAATGCGGCTCATCCGTTCGATGGCGCGCAGTTGCCCGAGCCGCTTGGGTGGCCCTGCGAGCGGACCGTCGGAGTCGGGGTAGCGGGGTACCACGGCGATCACGTTCAACCCGGGGTTCTGTTCGAGGGCCGCTGCGATTCCGGCGGCGACCTCTGTGGACCACAAGTACTGGTCCTCGATGTAAATCAACGAGCGGGCCAGGGCGAACGCTTTTGTGTAGGCCTGGGCAACGCTCCGCTCACCGCCGGGTGCGAACGGGAACGGTGGATGCTTCACGCCGTAGGTGCGCAGGAGCTGCACGGCGTGGGGGCCGGCCGGCGGCGGTGGCGGCGCAGTCTCCGGAAGAGGTTCCGGGTGCCGGGGCATATCCGCCAGGCGTTGCAGCAGCATCCGGTAGGGTGTGCGCCGGTCCAGGGGATGGGGGTCATTCCACCGTTCAGCGAACAGCTCCAGCACGTCCGCCACAACCGGGCCGCGAAGTTCGACGGCGGCATCGTGCCATGGAGGTTGCTTTCCGTACCGGGGATCCATGGCCACTGCCTGCGGGTCTCCGGCATGATCGGCATCGTCCCGGCGGCTGTGCGAAAGGTCGATCCCACCCACGAACGCGACGTCCTGCGAAGGGTCATCACGGCGGCGGATGACGAACAGTTTTTGGTGGTGGCAGCCGAAGAGGCGCACCCGCTGATCCAACAGCACCTCGCCGCCGGCATCGTTGATCTGGCGGCTGAGGAGCTCGTTGGATCGCCAACTCATCGGGGCTGACACGCGCTCGCCGTGGGATCTCCAGATCAGGCCGCGGACTTCCACTCCCGCCCGGGCCAACTGCGCCAGCAAGTCACCGATCGCCGGTCCGTCCGCTGTGAGCCGCTCGTCGGCATCGCCACGCCAGTCGGTGAACCACACACGGTCTCCCGCCTGTAGGGCTGACAGCTCCTCATGCAGCCGGGCGAAGTAGGTGGTCCCGTGAATCAGCGGCCGCACGAGGTTGCCCTCCGACCAAGACGACGATCCCGGGCCGCCCGCGTGTACGCCGGTGGCGGCATTCCCGCGCTCAGCGCCACTCAAGAACCAGTAATCAGGACTACTGTTCACTCGATGTTCCCTTCGGGACCGAGGCCGGTGACTAAGCGTCCGGCCTAATCAATAGCCTACGACTGTGGCGATCAATGTCATCGGGTGACGTCGCGGTCCTGCCCTGCCGGAAGCTTTTTGGAAGGCCCGTTCGCAACCTTGTGTCTGCCGACGTCGGGGTTTACCTTAATCCCATGGCTCGGCGAATTCGCGGGGATGCGACAGCGGCTGCTGCCGTCATGGTGGCGGGATCGGCGGCGTTCCTGGCCGGGGCTTTTATGCCAGTCTCGCGGGTGTATGTCGAAGGAGACCCGCAGCGCAAACTGGCCATTCTGCTGGCGGACCCTGGGCAGTGGAGTGCCCAGCAAATGCTCTTGGCCGCAGGCACAGCTGCGTTGCCCGTCGGGGTGGTGATGCTCGCCCGTCACTGGGATACGGGAAGCGATCGCGGCGTTCAGGAACCCTTGGCGGGGCAGCGGCTTGCCCAAGGCGCCGCACTTGGCTGGGTCGCGGGAGCTGGTCTGTTCCTGGGTCACCTGAAGGCGCGATACAGGGATCCGGAGGCCTTCGCGTTGGGGAATCTGCCCGCATGGCCCTTTGAGGGCTACATGGGGCTGAGCCTTGCCGGCATGGCTGCCCTGGGTGGCGGGTTGCTGGCGCGGGCGCGTGCTCACGCCAATTCCGGCACCCTGCCACAGGACCCGCGCTGGCCGGGCTGGCTCAATGTGGGCGGGGCTGGAGTCTTCGCCGCCGTCCTGGTGGCTACCGGTGACCTGCCGCCCCTGCTGGTCTACGTCGTGGAGCTGTCGACCGGGGCTGCGCTGCTACGGCAGCTCCGCCGGAGCGCCGGCTTGGGGAAGCCAGCGTAACTCGCGGATCACTCAACGGTTGTGAAACCTGTATCGGAATGACGATGGACGGCCTATCTTGATCTGATACAAGCCCAAGGAAAGGAACAACGATGTTCACCCTGCAGATCAGCTATCCAGTCCGGGACTACGAGGCTTTCAAGAAGGTATTCGATAGCGATCCCGCAGGCCGCGCCGCCTCGGGCGCCAGGTCTGTCCGGCTGCTCCGGGATACGGACGACCAGAACAGCGTGGCCGTGCTCCTTGACTTCGACACCAAGGATGCTGCGACCGTCTTTCTGGAACGGCTCCGCAGCGAGGTATGGGACAAGCCCGAGGTGATAGGGCAGCTGATGACGGCAGCGCCCACTGCAAGGATCCTGGAGGAGACGGCCCGCGAGGGTGAGCGTGCGGGCTGACCGCTGAGTATCCGGGGTTCCGCCGAACCATTTCATTGCGGCCGGCTGGGCCAAATAGAAGGCTGTTCGGCCTTAACTCAAACGCTCGACGGCGGGAGGCCCCGTCGTCGACCGTTTCCTTTCTTCGTGACTGCTTCCGCCTCCAGCCGCCCTGGGGGTGTCTGACAGACACTGCCGCCGGCCAAACAGCCTGCGTACCGTGGAACCTGTGGACAGAAAAGAAGACATCTTCAGGCAATCCCTTAACAATCCCCACTGTCAGCGCTCTGCGCATTCTATGCGGCGCGGTAGCGGGCGGAGGATGCAGAAGTGGGGGGACCGGCTTTTGCGGCAGGCTACCCGGCAGCGTTCCGGTTTTGCGGCCAAACCGCAGTTCTAGCAAAGAGTGGATTTTGATGCGGGCTGGTCGAACTGGTGGGCTCATCGCACGGGGGGATGGTCATGCTGGGCGGCTGGCCGACGTCTGATGTTCAGGATCAGCGGCAGAAGAGCTGCGGGGGAGGGGACAACGGCGGCAGCTTCCGACGCTTCCTCGGCCTCCCCGTACCCCCAAAGTGCGAATATCGTGGGGATTCCGTGTGCAGCTGCTCCCGCGACGTCGTAGCTTCGGTCTCCGACCATAGCGGGACTGGAGATGTCAACGCCTTCGGATTGGAGCCGGCGCAGCAATTCGGCGATGACGTCTGCCTTGCTCGCTCTTCCCACGCTGTCCGACGCCCCGCACACGTCGATGAAATAGCCTTCAATTCCGAACCATTGTGCGAGTCTGATTGCTTGGTCCTCCACCTTGGAAGTGGCTACAGCCATTGGAATGCCGGACGAGTGTATGTGCTTAAGTACGTCTATGATCCCGTCGTATGGGCTGGATTGTTCAGCGCCATGATCGGCGTACGCTTTGCGATAGTGTTGGAGGGCATTTTGGGCGGTTTTTTCGTCCAGTTGTGAGACTGTTCTGAAGGACTCGATCATCGGCGGGCCGACGAAGCGGCGCAGTTTGTCCATCGCGGGGACTGGCGCGCCTACAGCTGCCAAGGCCTGGGCAGCACTTGCTGTAACGCCGGGTGCTGAATCCAGGAGCGTTCCGTCCATGTCGAACAGGATGCAGCTAATGCCAGTGAGAGAGGGCCGGGCCTGGTGCAGATGTGTCATTTTTTCGAGGGCTTTCGGTCTTGAAGTTGGTTCCGTTCCGGTTGTGTCCGGGGGATTATCGCTGTGAAGGGTAGGCATGGATCGAGTGAGTCTTGATCAGATAGATCAGAGGATTCTTGCGGAGCTCACGAAGAACGCTCGCATGAGCCATGCAGAGCTGGCGACCAAAGTCCTACTTTCGAGGAATGCTGTGCGCCAGCGAATCGAACGGATGGAACGGCAAGGGTATATCCAGGGGTACACGATTGTTGCCGGCCCACCCGGCCAGGGCCTCGTGTCCGCCTTCCTGATGGTTTACAGGAAGGACCGGGTGCGGGGGTCGGACGTCATCACCGTGTTGCGGTCGATTCCGGAAGTGGTTCTATGTGACGTCGTGAGCGGTGATTTTGATCTGCTGGTGAGGGTCGAGGCCCGGTCGCTGGAGAGGGTTCAGGAGATCTGGGAGCAGATCGCGGCCATTCCCGGCGTCACGGACACAGTGACGGCCATGACGCTATCCAGTTTCATCAGGCGAGGCACCGGAGGTGCCCGCGCCACCGAGTGAAGGTGATCAGACTCCGGACATGTCCGCGTTTCTGACAGGCAGCACGGCAGATTCAAGTAGCGACTGCGCTGCGTCCCGGTCCAAGAGGTTCCTGCTGGTGACGATGTCCAGAATGGTGACCCATCCTGCAGGGCTTCCTTAGCCACCGCTTCAGCTGCGGCGTACCCGATGGCCGATATGCTAGCCGTTGCAAGACCCACCGAGGCCGGTACAGGAACGATCCCGAGCGAATACGTCTCGGTGCGGGTGGTCATGGTTTTCCATCCTCTGTGTGGAAGTTTGGATAGTGGCGTAGTCGTGTGCCTTTGCTCGGAGGAATTGGAGGGGCGCAAGGCCCGGCACGCCCCTCCAGTTCGATCAGTTCTTGATGCAGATGACCTTTGGCTGGGTCATCTCCTCATACGCGAAATGGACGCCCTCCCTGCCCATGCTCCCGTACTTGGCCCCTCCGAACGGCATGCCGTCGAACCGGTAGTCAGAGGAATCGTTGATCATGACGCCGCCTGCTTCGAGCTGGCCGGCTGCGTCCATGGCCCTGGCCAGGGAGTCGGTAAATATGCCCGCATGAAGACTGAACTCGATGGCATTGGCGACGTCGATGGCCTCTTCGAAAGTGTTGAATTTACGAAGCATGACCACAGGCCCGAAAACCTCCTCCCTCCACAGGCTGCAATCCGCCGGGACGGCTTCCAGGACGGTCGGCTGAAGCACATTGCCGTCCGTGACATTGCCTGAGAGCAGGACAGCGCCGGCCTTGAGGGCCCCGTCCAGCTTGATCTGGAGCTCCTGCAATGCGGTGAGGCTGATCATGGGCCCAACATCCGTCCGTTCATCCAATGGATCTCCGGCAACCAACCGCGCCGTTGCCTCCAAGAAGCGCTGGCGGAACGCACCGTACACCGGGGCGGCAACGAGGATCCGCTGCACACCCACGCAGTTCTGGCCGGCGGCCCAAAACGCTCCCGAGACACAGGATTCCACTGCGTTCTCGATGTGGGCATCGTCCAGGACGATCACGGGTGCGTTTCCGCCGAGATCCATGGAAAGCTTCTTCAGGCCTGCGGTACGGGCGATACTCTCACCAGTGGAGAACCCCCCGGTGAAGGACACCATCCGTACGTCCCGGGACCTGATGATTGTTTCGGCCACTTCCCGGTCGCCATGAACAATCGTGAGGGCCTCCGGCGGGAGCCCGGAGCTCACGAGGACGTCCGTGAGCAGCTGGGCTGACAGGGGAGTCAGTGCAGAGGGTTTGAGGATCACGGCGTTTCCTCCGGCGATTGCCGGGCCGATCTTGTGTGCCACCAGGTTGAGGGGGTCGTTGAAAGGAGTGATCGCGGCAATGATGCCCAGTGGTTCGCGCGAGTACCATCCGGTGCGGTCCTCTGAGCCCTCATACGAGTCAAAGGGGATGACTTCGCCTGCGTTCCGGCGCGCTTCGGCAGCGGAGAGGCGGAGCGTGTTGACCGCGCGCAGCACTTCCTTCCGTGCCTGGCGGATCGTTTTCCCGGCTTCGGACACAATCGTTTGCGCGAACTCCGCGCTGCGCTGCTCGATCTCCGTTGCGGCGCCGTCCAGTATCTTCCCGCGTGCGTTGCGGGACAGTGCCCGTGCCTTCCGGGCGCCGACGCGGGCCGTTTCGATCAGGGCATCGCCGGCGGTGGCGTCGGTCAGCGAAACCGCGCCGACCACCTTGCCGTCGTAGGGGCTCGTCACATCACGGAACTGCGGCAGCGCCGTTTCCGTCGAACACAGCATGGATTCAGACATTTGCAGCTACTCCCGTCCGGGCTGCGTGCATGGCGATGATGTCAGAGAGCAGAGCGTAGGCGGTCTCCACGCGGCCGGCTCCCGGTCCGGAGACGGTTACTGCGCCCAGAAGGTCGGTGTCGAAGGACACGGCATTGGTCGCGCCGGAAACTCCGGCCAGCCCATGGCCGAGGGGGAGCGCCACGGGTGATACGCCTGCTGTCACTGACCCGTCCAGGTTCCGCTGTGCTGCACCGACGAGCTTCCAGCGGCGTCCCTCGCGGGCTGCCTTCTGGATATTCTCCGGCGTCACGGTCGAAATCCCCTGCCGCTGAACGTCCTTGAGTTCTATGCCTGCGTCGAGCAGTTCGTTGGCGAGGATGAGGACCTTGAGCTGAACGTCGTAACCCTCGATGTCCGCTGCGGGGTTTGCCTCGGCGTAGCCGAGTTCCTGTGCCTCGCTTATGGCCGCTTTGAAGTCCAGTCCGGCCTCCATCCGCCCGAGCACATAATTGCTGGTGCCGTTGAGGATGCCTTCGAAGCCGTTCAGCTTCAGCCCCGCGAACATCTTCTTGGCCAGGCGGATGACGGGGGTGCCGCTCATGACGGCACCCTCGAACTCGAAGTGCACGCCGTTCTGTTCGGCCAGGGAGGTCAGCTCGGCGCCGCGGAGGGCAACAGGGCCCTTGTTCGTGGTGCAGACGCTCTTTCCGGATTCCAGTGCCCATCGCACGTGTGAAACTGCTGGCTCGCCGTCTTCAGGATTCGTGAAGGTGGCCTCACAAATGATGTCGGCGGTGCAGTTGCGGATAACTGATTCGTTATTGGTGTCGGCGGATCCGCCGTACTCGGCGAAGGTTTCGCCGCCACCGTCCAGTTTCAGGGCGATGGAGAGGTCGATGCCCTCGGGTTGGACGAAGGAGCCGAGGCGCAGGTCGGTGATGGCCACGACCCGCAGGCCGAAGCCCAGCTCGGAACGCAGTGTCTCACCGCGTGTAGCGATCAGTTCGGCCAGCGTCCTGTTGACGCCGCCGAAGCCGATCAGCGCAATGTCGTAAGTGGTCATGGTGCTCCTTCAATCAGTTACATCGGTCCTCCAATGTTGACCGGATTCCATGTCCGTCAGTGCATGTGATTGTGACCGAAAAACAGGGCGAATTGACCATCTGCCTGCCGATTCGACATCTACACCTCGAAGTAACTTACGTGCAACATAGACATGTTGAAATGTTTTTAATGACCAGAACGCCGTTTTGTGTTACTTTCATCACTATCGCTATTGCACAGCTCGAGGCGGCCTGTCCCACACGCCGGGGCGATGTGCGCACCCCTCGCATCAGACCTGTCCACTCACCTGGGAGAAACCATGGAACCCTCATCACCTGTCCAGCTAGAACCGCAGCCCACGATTCCCCCGTCGACCGATTCCGGGCTCCGGCGGTCCATGGGGGCACGGCATCTGGTCATGATCGCCATGGGTGGGGTGATCGGCTCCGGGCTTTTCCTGAGCTCGGGTTACACCATTTCCCAGGCCGGGCCACTCGGGGCGGTCATCGCCTATCTCATCGGCGCCTTTGTCGTGTACCTGGTGATGGCCTGCCTCGGCGAACTTGCCGTCGCTTATCCAGTCTCAGGCGCCTTCCATATCTACGCGGCGAGGTCGATCGGGCCAGCCACCGGGTTCACCACGGCCTGGCTCTACTGGCTCTGCTGGGCAGTGGCCATCGGATCGGAGTTCACAGCCTCCGGTCTCCTGATGCAGCGCTGGTTCCCGGGTGTTGACGTCTGGGTCTGGTGCGTCATCTTCGCCTCGGTCCTCTTTGGCCTGAACGCAGTTTCTTCGAAGTTCTTCGGCGAATCCGAGTTCTGGTTTGCCATCGTCAAGGTCGGCGCCATCGTGGTCCTTATCGTTCTCGGTGGCGCGGCGCTGTTCGGCCTCCACCCGCTCAGCGAGGGGACCAACCACCCTTTCATGTTTGAGAACTTCAACACCTCCAGCGGTCTCTTCCCCAACGGCTTCACCGGCGTCCTCGTCACCGCACTTGCAGTGTTCTACGCCTTCTCCGGCTCTGAACTCATCGGCGTGGCAGCGGGCGAAACCGCCGACCCCGCCACCAACATCCCCAAAGCGATGCGCAGCACTGTCATCCGTCTGCTGATCTTCTTCGTCGGGGCAATCGCTGTCATCGCCGCTACCATCCCGTTCGAGCAAGCCGGACTGGATGAAAGCCCATTCGTGACGGTCTTCTCATCCATCGGCATTCCCTTTGCCGCGGACATCATGAACTTCGTCATCATCACCGCACTCCTATCCGCCGGAAACAGCGGTCTCTTCTCCTGCGCACGGATGCTCTACTCCCTTGCCGACGAGGGGCACGCCCCCCGGGCCCTGAAGAAGCTGACCCGGCGCGGTATCCCCATGATCGCGCTCTCAGTCAGCATGCTAGGAGGCCTGGCGTCACTCATCAGCAGCGTCGTTGCACCTGAAACGGTCTACCTGGCTCTCGTTTCGGTGGCAGGTTTCGCCGTCGTCGGGGTCTGGATGTCCATCACCGCCTCGCACTTTTTCCACCGGAGGTCCTTCGTCAGGAACGGCGGCGATGTCGCTGCCCTTCCCTACAAGGCACCGTTGTTCCCGATGGTGCCGATCCTGGCCTTCTCGCTCTGCCTCATCTCGCTCATCGGTATCGCCTTTGACCCGAACCAGGTAGCAGCCCTCTATTTCGGAGTCTCTTTCGTTGGCGCCTGCTACGCCTTCTTCTACTTCAAATACGGGCGCAAGGCGGGCGCAAACCAGCTGTCCTGACGCCATTATCGACCATCGTCTTCTCAGCTTCGTGGCCGGGGTCTTTCTTCCCCGGCCACGAGGCTGTCCAAGGGATAAACCATGAACTCACAAGGCCTGATGCAACACGTGCGCAGTTCGGTCCAGGACGCCGGCAGCTGGCTGGAGATTGACGCCGCCGCTTTCGAGTCAAACGTCCGGAACCTCCTGGCCATGATCGATGACCGGGCGCTTTTGTGCGCAGTGGTCAAGTCCCATGCCTACGGACACGGAGCTGACCTTTTACTCCCTTCCCTTGTTCGTCTGGGCGTTCCATTCGTCGGCGTAGGAAGCAACGGGGAGGCCGCCATTGCACGCCGCTGCGGTTTTGAGGGCCGGATCCTGCGTGTCCGTGCCGCGGCGCCGCAGGAGATCAGGGCCGGCCTGCGTCACGACATCGAGGAACTTGTGGCCGACCCGCAGAGCGCGTGGGAGATACGTAAGATCGCTGCCGTGGCCGGAAAGGTGGTCCGCATCCACCTCGATATCAACTCTTCCGGGATCAGCAGGCACAGCCTCGACGTCTCATCCGAGCTTGGCCGGGCATCCGCGGTAGGAATCGTGAGCCACCCGGGGCTTCAACTGGCCGGGATCATGACGCATTTCCCCAAGGACGACGACGGCCATATCGAAACGGCACTTCTGCGTTTCCAAAGCCAGGCGTTGACGCTGCTTCAACTCACCGGAACTCCCCGGGAGGAAGTGCTGCTCCACTGCGCCAATTCATACGCCGCCCTGCACGTACACGGCTCCTGGCTGGACATGGTCCGTGCCGGGGCAGTGCTCTACGGCGATTCGGGTCCGACAGCAGCGCATTTCCAACGGTGCATGGCCTTCAAGGCCCGGATCGCTTCCATTAATAGCTATGCGGCAGGTACCAAGGTCGGCTACGGGCTAACCCACACGTTGGACCGGGACTCAAGGCTGGCGTCAGTGACAGCAGGTTACGGAGACGGCTACCGGCGGGCGCTGGCCGGCCAAGGCGGTGTGCTGGTCCGCGGCCGTCGCGCTGCCATTGTCGACGTCGTTTCGATGAATTCCATGGTTGTTGACGTCACCGATGTGGCGGAAGTCTGCCCTGGAGACGAAGTCGTGCTGTTCGGGCGGCAGGGAAGCGCAGAAATCGCTCCCGCAGAACTGGAAGCAGCGAATTCCGCCATACTCGCGGACCTCTACACTGTGTGGGCGCAAGGAAACCGCGTCCTGGTCAATAACGAAGACATGGGAGAATAGGCGTAGTTATCGGGCGGAAGGAGCATGGAGTATGGATTCTTCCTCGGAAGCGTCGTCCATGGCCCAAGGACTGCGGATAGTTCGGCTGGTCGCAGACCGGGAGAAGTGGGGAAGGCGGCTCCTCGGTGTTTCCCAGCTCGCATCCGAGCTGGATATGGAACAAAGCCGTGTCTCCCGGCTGACGCAGGAATTGTGCGAGCTGGGGCTGCTGGAACGTGTCGAACGCGGCCCATTCCGAACCGGGCCACGTTTTTTCAGCCTGGCCGCAGCATTGAATGCCGGCTGGGTCCGGGAATCCAGATCCGAACTTGAGGCTTTGGTGGCTTCTTTCGGCCTTCGATCCAGAATCTCTGTCCGCGAGGGCTTCCGCGTCATTCTCCTGCGGGCCTCCAGCAATGACGCGGTTCCCGGCAGCTTCGTGAAACCCGGCATGGTGACGCCCGTGTGGTGTACCGGGTCCGGCCGGGCCCTGCTGTGGGACGACCAGCAGCCTGCCGTTCAAGCTCTCCTCAAGGACGTCAACTTCCTCGGCGTAGGCGGACCTGGAGCGGCCCATTCGCCACAAGAAGTCGCCGAACTGATGGACCGGGACCGGGCGCGGGGCTTCATCGTCGCGGAGGAAGAATTCGAGCATGGAATCTACGAACTGGCCGTTCCCGTCCGCAGTGCTGAAGGATCCATTCTTGCCGCGCTGAGCGTATTGGGCAGCCGGGCCGAGATCAAATCCAGCAAGAATGACATTGCAAAGGCCCTCACAGCAGCAGCCGAGCGGTTGGGGTCCTGCGAGGACCGCGCCCGGGGCGACGCGGGCCGGAAGGGCCTGGCCAGCTAGGGCCGGTTCTGCGGCAAAGGGCGGCCCAGCGACGACTCAAGCCACTTTCCCCAGGACAGGAGAGCCGTGGCGCAGAACTCCCGCCGCGGCTCCAGGCGTGTCTTGGCGCCTACGACCTGCAACGCTGCCACCACATCGCCCTTGAAGTCCCGAATCGGAACGGCCAGGGAATACAGTCCTGGCTCGGCTTCCTCATCGACGATGGAGTACCCTCGGACCCGCGCCCCGCGCAGTCGTGACAGGAAGTCCTCGACGTCACTCGGTGTATTGGGGCCATGACGAACGAAGGCAACGCCCGAGAAAATGGTTCGGACCTCGCCGTCTGAGGCTTCCCACAACAGGGCCTGGCCGGCATCACTGCAGAAGGCCGGGTAGGGCCGGCCCAGCCAAGAACCGACCATATTGCTAGTCGCCGGAACACGCTCACCGATGGTGACCGTACTGTCTCCGCTCAGAACTCCAAGGAAGCATCCTTCATCAGTTTCACCGGCCAAGCCTTCCAAGGCGGTCACACCGTCGGTCTGCAACCGTTGCTCTGTCAACAGCTGCGCGTCGGTCAGGAGCGACCAGTCCAAGGTGTAGGACCTATGGTCTCCGCGTGCCAGAAATCCCTCCTGCTCGGCGGTCCGCAGGCTGCGCGAAACCTGGCTGCGGTCCTTGCCCAGATCGGCTGCTATATCAGCGGCCGTTCCGCCAGGCAGGCCTCCTGCGTTGCGGGAGCCGACCGCTAGGACTGCCATGATTCCGCGGCCCATGCTGGATGTCTTAGACATGGATCCGATTCTAGTCACTGGACGAACCGGTCCTAGTGGATGGCGAAGACCCGGGCAGGAAAACCGCTGCCTCGCAGGGGCTTAGGCCAGCTCGCAATGAGAGCCGCGCCCGCTTCCGGAAGTCCTTCCAGGTTCGCCATCAGTTCGATCTGCCACCGGTTCCGCGCCAGGACATAGGTCTCCAGGCTGAAATCCTGGCGGGAAGTAGCCAGCCCCGGGTCTGTGTCCGTTTGTTCATGACCGACGGCAGTAACCGACCGCTCCTCAATCAGGAAGGAAAGGACTTCCTGCGACCAGCCCGGCGTGTGGCTGACACCCTCATCATCCCTGTTTGCCATGGCGCCAGCGTCGGGCCAACGAAGACTCCACCCTGTCCGCAACGCCACAAATGCCCCGGGTGCGATGGCACCATTGCGGCTCTCCCATGCCTGAACGTCCTCCATCGTTGGTGTGGCGTCCGCATTTGCGATGACCCGCGCGGTGATGTCGAGGATCACCAGCGGAAGGACCATGTCCTCCACAGGAATCTGGTCCAAGGTCCGTTCCCCACGGATGAAATGCGAGGGAGGATCAACGTGTGTTCCCCATTGGCCGATGATCGAATAGCGGTGGGCAGTGAAACCGTCGCCTTTCTCCAGATCGAATAAGGGCTCCCTGATTTCGTCGGGGAACGCCGGGAAATGAGGCTGGCCAGGGTGGAAGGCGTGTGTCAGGTCGGTAAATGACCTGCCGGCAAGCAGCGGCTGCAGACCGTCCCAAAATCCGGTCGTGGTGGCTTCAATCATGATGCGGCCTCGCTCTCAAGGACTGCCGGAAGGGCAGTGCTGGAGACGCTGATTGGCCCTGTCAGTTCGATGACCGGTACCTCCCAGGGATGGATCTCCACGATGTGCTGCAGGCAGCGCTCCACGGCAGCGTCATCTAGCGCCGCATCGAAATACGTCGTGAAGACCAAGGTAGGCGAAATTGTGCGCTGGCCCACCTGCCCCAACGTAGGGTTAGCACCTTCAGTGCAGGTGAAACCCTCGAAACCCAAAGCCGATTCGAAGACATGCCTGTAGTTGCCAAAATCCCCTAAGTCCGGGGATTCCGACAAAGCTTGGAGCAGGGCCACGATGCCCGCTTCATCCTCGAATGCTTCTACGCCGCCCGTGGCGAGCCGCGAGAAGGATTCCGGAGCTATGGGCCAATGCACACGCAGCTTACGTACTGATTTCATTTCAATCTTCAAGGGAAGCCTCTTCCTGAGCGGTTCGTAAAAGGGTGTCTGAATGCCATGGTGACATAGAGTGATGGTCATTACAAGCATTTAAAAATGCTTATTACGCACACATTTGGAGGGAGGCATTCATGTTCACCCCGGCACATCGCCAGACTTGGGGCGTGACTGGGCCGGAAAGGGCAGGTTGCCGCAAAGGACTGCTGACCGTCATGTGCAAGCCCGGGGCTGTGCCGCCCTTTGTCACTGCACGTTGTGATAACTTGCATTGCCGGATCACGAGTTGCCGCGTCCGCCCGGCAGGCCAGAACGAACCGAACCGCTTGGAGCCCTAAACAATGCCCAGTAACACCAAGCTCTCCCGCATCCTCGATGCCGGAGCGAACCTGACCGTGGACGGCGCACTCGCCACCGAGCTTGAAGCGCACGGCTGCGATCTGCAAGATCCTTTGTGGTCGGCTAAAGTCCTTCTGGAACAGCCGGAGCTCGTCAAGCGCGTACACCAGGATTACTTCCGCGCCGGAGCCTCGGTCGCCATCACGGCGAGCTATCAGGCCACGCCGCTGGGATTTGCGCGGCGCGGCATCGGCGAGAAAGAGGCCTTGGGATATGTGGCGTTGAGTGTGCGCCTGGCCGACGAGGCGCGCCGCGAGTACCTGGCCGAAAACACGGATGCAGGCCCCCTGCTGATTGCAGGATCGGTCGGGCCCTACGGCGCGTACCTCGGGGACGGATCAGAATACCAGGGAGACTACTTCCTCAGCCGAAACGAGTTTTTGGAGTTCCACCGGCCTCGAATCGCGGCGCTGGTGGAGGCCGGAGCAGACTTTCTTGCCTGTGAGACGCTGCCTTCTTTGCCGGAGGCCGAGGCCTTGCTGGCACTCATGAAAGAGTTCGACGTCGAAGCCTGGCTCTCCTTCACGCTACGAGACGGTGGGCACATCAGCGACGGTACGCCGCTCGCTCAGGTGGCAAAGCTTTGTATGGAGCAGCCGCTCGCGGTGGCGATCGGCGTGAACTGTGTGCCGCTGGACCTGGTCTCCCCATCCCTGGAGGCCCTGGGCAAGGCCACCCACATGCCCCTGATCGCATATCCAAATTCGGGAGAAACCTATGACGCAGTCACCAAAACGTGGGGGCAGGCCGCGGCTGGGGACAGCGCTTCGGGCCCCGATAGGAAACAGCCCGCAAGCCTTGCGGAGGGAACGCCCATCTGGCGTGAACTTGGTGCCCGGCTCGTTGGCGGGTGCTGTCGAACGACCCCGCAGGATATTGCCGCCGTGGCGAGGCTGTCAAACATTCCCTGATCAGAAGCTGCCAGGGCCGGGGTTCGCTCCGACCATCGCCGCCATGGTTCGCACGGACCAATGCGTTTGGCCTTCAGGCTTGGAATTCCTTGTCAGATCAACGATCTCGTCAATCGTCGATTGGGGAACAACCGGCTTGCGGCCCCGCCCCGGACGCACCTCACCCAGATGTGCGAGGCCCGTTGCACCTCGCGGTGAGCCTCAGGCACTCGCCAGTCCATCTGCCCCTTCAACTCACCCAAGGTATACGCGCAGTGGCGCGATGCTGACGGGCTTCAGCAGGTGACCCGGGGAGACGGCAAAAAGGCCTGGGCGGTCAGCCGCTATGAGGATGTCCGGGCGGCGTTGGGTGATGCACGCTTCAGCGCCGACGTCTTGGACATTGGGGCACAGGCTTTCCCCCGGATGGATGATCCTGAGCATGCCCGGCTGCGGCGGATGCTCACTGGCGAGTTCACCATCAAGCAGGTGGAAAAGATGCGGCCTCACATTGAGCAGGCCACCAACGAACTGCTCGATGCCATGATCCACGGCGGGAACTCCGCGGAACTGGTCCACGATTTCGCTTTGCCGTTGCCTTCATTGGTGATCTCTGTGCTGCTGGGGGTTCCCTACGACGATCACCGCTTTTTCCAGAAGCATGCCACCACCATCAACCAAGTGGATGCCTCAGACGAAGAAAAAGGCGCGGCACGCCGGGAACTCTTCCAGTACCTGTACCAACTGGTGGTCAAGAAGCAGCAAGACCCCGGCGACGACCTGCTGAGCCGCCTGCTGGCGGAGCAGGTGCCCACGGGACAGCTGGACCTGCACGGTGTGGCAATGACGGGCATCATCCTTCTGGTAGCCGGGCACGAAACCACGGGAAGGCCTGTCCACCCTTGCCCTGCTCGAGAACCTGGACATCATACGAATCAGACGGCACCTCTGCCATGGTCGTTCACAAGCGACGCATTCACGCGTCCCGGGCCGCGAAATGCAGGGATTGACCGGAGAGCACGTCAACCCCAACTTACTTCTTCACGTCTATCGGCTGGCTTTACCACGGTCCGTCTCCACAGGTAGCCGGGGCGAAGGCGTCAGAGCAGGCTGGGTTGGCTGGCGAGGATGTAGTCTGCTGCGGCTGGCCCTGTCATGCGCAGTCCTGGGCGGATGACTCCTTTGGCGATCCTGTGCCGATCGGGGATTCCCCTCTCGCGCATGGCGGCCCAGAAGGCCGGCGAGGATGTGGGACATTCCCGGCGGAGCAGGCACCAACTGGTGTACACCCCGTACAATTCGTCGTCGGTTAGACCGTGGTTTGGTTCGGCAGGGGCGATGGAATCGGCAAGGAAAAGTGAATAGGTTGAAGCAGTCATGGTCAGCCTTCCGCCCCGCGGGGCATGTGGGGGATGGCGATCTCGACGTACGCGAGGTCCAAGCCTGGTGTGCCCGGCACGGGTCCATGGCGGTTCGGAGACGGAAGTCGCCGCAGATGGCTGCATGGCGAAAGTGCCGCCAGAATGTTTGCTCCAGTGTCGGGTATACATCAATTACTCATCGGGTCTCTGGCTGGCCGCTTGTTGGTGGCGATGAATTGATTGCCCGGTAGTTTAGGGAGTCGGTAGCGTCGAGAACCTCCAATGCCGTCATGCGGGCTGCGGTGGCCACGTCCTTGATGGGCATGCCGTGCGTAACGGCCCACGCCACGGCGGGCTGTAACTCAGGGGCGGCATGTACATGTTCAAAATCCGAGGGCGCGTCTATTGAGGCGGCCACTTCTACTGCGCGCATGGGATCGCTAGTCATCACCATCGGCCCCCAGCCATGGCAACGTCTGGTGGTCCTGGTGTGACCCATCACCCGTGCCATCGATAATTTCACTGTTCTGAGCAGCGCGGGCTCTTTCGCAGCCGGGCGCTGCCGAACGGGGGATCCCAAGAGCGGGGCACCTCGGTCCAGGAGATGTCGCGCGGGTCCGCCCGCTGCACTGTTCCGGACGGGCACACCGTGAAGAACGCCCGGCCCGTGGAGCTGCAAAGAAGCGGCAACGCCGCACGGTATTGAGTGTTCGGGTTCCTTCGATCTGAGGAGTTCCTCCCTGGACAACTGCGCCGAAAATAAGGGGCGCTGCCAGGGTCCGGGGCAACAATCACAGCGTAGGGGAAGAGTCGAGGGTTGGAAAGGGCCGTACGGCTCGCGTCTTGAACGGAATGGTATGACTACCGTACTGACCGCCTTGTTAGGGGATCTCTTTTCGACGCCCGACTCGTGGTGCAAGCACGGTTGCTGGCCGGGCGATGATGCGGAGCGGACGACTACGGAGCCCCGCGCGTCATCCGTGGTGGCAGGTTCCTGCAGGAGGCTGATAGTCGCGACGTCGGGCAAGCTGGTGACCCATGTTGGAGCTGATTCTGAGCCGTCTTACGGGCCACTCCGGCGCAATCCCTGACGGATCGCGCCTCAGACCTGATCTAGTGGCACGCCCTAGTCTTGCTCGGCGATGTCCTCCGCCCACAAGTCCGGGTTGTTTTCCTGGAACGTTTGCATCATGTCCACGCACCGCTGATCATCCAGGACCACCACCTCAACACCACGTGATCGCAAAAGCTCGAACTCGCCGCCAAACGTGCGCGCTTCACCCACCACCACGCGGGGGATCTTGAACTGGATAATGGTTCCGGCGCACATGGCACAGGGGGCCAGCGTGGTGTAGAGCGTGGTGTCCCGGTAACTCTTCTGCCGGCCGGCTGCGCGAAGTGCGGACATTTCCCCGTGCGCTATCGGATCGCCGTTTTGCACTCGTTCGTTGTGTCCGCTCGCGATGACCACACCGTCACGGGCGAGTGCTGCCCCGATGGGAATGCCGCCTTCGTTGGTGCTCTTTTGGGCGGCTTGATAAGCGGCTTCGAAAGCGGGGTCAGGGGCCGCTTGTGGCGCCGGTATGGCGGCGGGCAGTTGAGGTTCGTGGGTCATGCGGTCATTGTCGCATGAGGGGTTGGGGGTGGGGGTCGGAATCCGGATGCGCGCCTAAACCCAGCGGCCACGGGTACCGCATGCCCGTGCGGTCAACCGGCAGCACCCCATCGTGCAGCAGTCGCTGCACGCGGTGCTCCAGGGCCGCGACCTCTTTGGCGTCGAGGAGCTCGGCCACGTCTGGAGGCGCCGCCTCTGCGAGTGGAGCGATGTCCTCGAGCAGGGCGTCCGGTATGGGTTCGCCGGAGAAATCCCAAATCACGGTGCGCAGCTTGAAGCTGGCCGAGAAGCAGAGCCCGTGATCGATGCCCCACACCCGGCCGTCTTCGCCGCGCAGCATGTGCCCGCGCTTGCGGTCGGTGTTGTTCGTAACGTAGTCGAACAGTGCGATATGGGCCGGCTCAAATGCGTCTCCGGTGCTTCCGCGAACAGCGTGAAGTAATGCTCCCGGAAATCGCACTCGATGAACCACTGCAGTGAGCCGACCCCCAACGGAGCCTCCTCGCGGACACCGTCGGCGGCACGAGCCTCCACTCCAGCGATTCGCTGAGCAGGTAGGCCGCGCGTTCCCGACGGTAGAGCCCGGGCTCGAAATCGGACAGCGGCTTTTGCCCGGCCTCCGGCTTGTAGGCCGCCTACGCAGTGTCCTCCGCGCCGGCGACCTGGACGAGGAACGTCTCGTTGCTGCTGCGCGGAATGCGTCCCACCAGCTCGACGCTGCCCTCGGTGAGCAGGGTCAGCTCACGGCCGGACACCGGATGCCCCAACTCACTGCCCCCTCAGCCCGCTCAGCGGTTCCGACGTCGAATTCACCATGAGTACGGCGGGCGCCTCACTGTCTACAAACGAGATGGCCGACACCGAGCCCGGGCTGATGACGATCCGTTGGAAGAGGTCCAGGGGCGTGCCCAGGGCGTGGGCGACGGCGGCCTTGATGGGATCGGCATGGGAGAAGCACACCACGACGCCACCGGCGTGGGCTGTCCGCAGTGCCTCCAGCGATCCGACGATCCGCGCCTGCATCTCCGTGAAGCTCTCGCCGTTCGGGAAACGGAACGTCGAGGGGCTGTGCTGGACGGTCTGCCACTCGGGCAGGACGGCCACGTCCGCCAGAGCAGCCCCGGTCCAGTCGCCGAAATCGCATTCGAGCAGGCCGTCGTCGTGCTTCACTTCCCGTCCAGTGCGGGCCGCCGTCGGCTCCGCCGTCTCACGCGCGCGCTCCAGCGGCGAGGAATAGATGGCGTCGACAGACAAGTCAGCGAGGCGCTCCGCGACCCGTTCCGCCTGGGCCCGGCCGCCGTCGGACAAATGCAGCCTCGGCGCGCGTCCCGGCAGCACCCTGCCCGTCGTCGGCGTCACTCCGTGGCGCACCAGAAGCACGAGCGTGCCCTGCTGTAAGTGCTCCGGTGAAGGTTCAGGCGTTGCTGCAGTCATCAGCACCAGCGTATGCGGCACAGCGCCCCGTGAGCAGGGAATCTGAACAAATCCCTCGTTCCCGGCCCGGTAGAGGTCTACCGTGGAGGGGTGAGTGATCGCCCCGAAATCTTCACTGTTGGTGAACTGCGTGCCTCCGGCCACGTGCACAAGGACCTGCGCCGCGAAATCCGCGACAACCTGCTCGCCGCGCTCGCCGCCGGCCGTGATCCCTGGCCCGGGATGTTCGGTTTCAGCCGGACCGTCCTGCCCCAGCTTGAGCGGGCGCTGCTTGCCGGGCACGACGTGGTCCTGCTCGGCGAACGGGGGCAGGGCAAGACCCGGCTGCTGCGCACCCTGGCCGGGCTGCTGGACGAGTGGTCGCCGGTGATCGAGGACTCGGAACTCAACGAACACCCGAACGAACCCATCACGGAACACTGCCGTGCCCGCGCCCTCACCGAGGGGGACCGGCTGCGCGTGGCCTGGCGCCACCGCTCCGAACGGTACGTCGAAAAGCTCGCGACGCCGGACACCTCCGTCGCGGACCTGATCGGCGACGTCGACCCGATGCGGGTGGCCGAGGGCCGCCGCCTGGGCGACCCGGAAACCATCCACTACGGCCTGGTCCCGCGCTCCAACCGCGGCATCATCGCCATCAACGAGCTGCCCGACCTCGCCGAGCGCATCCAGGTCTCGATGCTGAACGTGATGGAGGAACGCGACATCCAGATCCGTGGCTACGTGCTGCGGCTGCCGCTGGACGTCCTGGTGGTCGCGTCCGCCAACCCCGAGGACTACACGAACCGCGGCCGGATCATCACGCCGCTGCGGGACCGCTTCGGCGCCGAGATCCGCACGCACTATCCGTTGGAGCTCGACGACGAGGTGGCCGTCATCCGGCAGGAGGGGCACCTGGTGGCCGGTGTCCCGCCCGTCATCCTCGAGATCCTGGCCCGCTACACCCGGGCGCTGCGCCAGTCCCCGGCGATCAACCAGACCTCAGGAGTTTCCGCGCGGTTCGCCATCGCGGGCGCCGAAACGGTCGCCGCGGCAGCCCTTCGCCGGGCCAGTGTGCGCGGCGAGGACGAGGCCGTGGCCCGGATCATCGACCTGGACGCGGCCGTGGAAGTCCTTGGCGGCAAGATCGAGTTCGAGTCCGGTGAGGAAGGGCGTGAACAGGAAATCCTGGACCACCTCCTGCGCATGGCCACCGCGGAAGCCGTGCGGGCGCACTTCCACGGGATCGACATGGGGCAGCTGGTGGCCGCGCTCGACGGCCACACCACGGTGACCACCGGGGAACTGGTCACCGCGCGGGAGTTCCTGGACAACCTCCCGTCACTCAACGGATCCCGCCTCTACGACGAAATCAGTGAGCGCCTGGGTGCGACGAACGACGGGCAGCGCGCCGCCGCCGTCGAACTCGCTTTGGAAGGCCTCTACCTGGCCCGGCGGATCGCCAAAGAGTCCGACGACGAGGCGACGATTTACGGCTGACGAAGCCGCTCAGCAGCCGGCAGAGGAGGGCCCATGAGCGTTCATAACCGGTCCAGGTACAGCCGGTACAGGGGCGGACCTGACCCGCTCGTTCCGCCGGTGGACCTGGCGGAGGCGCTCGACGCCGTCGCCGAGGACGTGATGGCCGGCTACTCGCCCCGGCACGCCCTGCAGGAGTACCTGCGGCGCGGCGGCCGCAGCCGGGAAGGCCTCGACGACCTCGCCGGCCGCGTCCAGCAGCGGCGCAAGGACCTCCTAGGCCGGCACAAGCTGGACGGCACGCTCAACGAAGTGCAGAAGCTGCTGGACACCGCGGTACTGGAGGAACGCAAACAGCTGGCCCGCGACGCCATGATGGACAATACCGACCGCGCGTTCCGGGAAATGCAGCTGCAGAACCTGCCCCGGTCCACCGCGGCGGCGGTCAACGAGCTGGCCTCCTATGACTGGCAGTCGAGCACGGCGCGGGAAGCCTACGAGCGGATCAAGGACTTGCTGGGCCGCGAGGTCCTGGACCAGCGGTTCGCCGGCATGAAGCAGGCCCTCGAGAACGCTACGGATGAGGACCGGGCGGCCGTCAACGAGATGCTGCAGGACCTCAACGGGCTGCTCGACAAGCACCGGCGGGGCGAGGACACCGACGCGGACTTCCAGAACTTCATGGCCAAGCACGGCCAGTTCTTTCCCGAGAATCCGCAATCGGTGGAGGAGCTGATCGACGCCCTCGCCCAGCGCGCGGCGGCTGCCCAGCGGATGCTGCAATCCATGTCCCGCGAGCAGCGGGAGGAGCTGATGAGCCTGTCCGCCCAGGCGTTCGGCTCGCCCGAACTCATGGCCCAGCTCGGCCAGCTCGACGACACCCTGCGCGCCCTGCGGCCCGGCGAGGACTGGACCGGCTCCGAACGCTTCGAGGGTGAGGAAGGGCTGGGCCTGGGCGACGGCACCGGCGTGCTGCAGGGCATCGCCGAGCTGGACGAGCTGTCCGAACAGCTCTCCCAGTCCTACAACGGATCCCGCCTGGACGACCTGGACCTGGACGCGCTGGCCCGCCAGCTCGGACAGGATGCCGCCGTGACGGCCCGCACCCTTGCGGAAATCGAGCGGGCAATGCACGACGGCGGATTCCTCCAACGCGGTGCCGACGGGGACCTGCGGTTGTCACCGCAGTCCATGCGGCGGCTCGGGAGGGCGCTGCTGCGGGACACCGCCAAGCAACTGTCCAGCCGGCAGGGGCGCCGGGACACGCGCGTTGCCGGGGCGGCCGGGGACCAGACCGGCTCCAGCCGCCCGTGGGAGTTCGGCGACGCCGAGCCGTGGGACGTCACGCGGACCATCACCAACGCCATCCGCCGGACGATTTCAGACGGCGGCGATCCGGGCCACGGACTGCGCCTCGCCGCGGACGACATCGAGGTGGCGGAAACGGAGGCGCGCACGCAGGCCGCCGTGGTCCTGCTCGTGGACGTGTCGTTCTCGATGGCCGCCCAAGGACGCTGGGTGCCGATGAAACGCACCGCGCTCGCCCTGCACCACCTCATTTCAACCCGCTTCCGCGGCGACCGGCTGCAGCTGATCACGTTCGGCCGCTACGCGCAGACCACGGACATCGGTGAGCTCACCGCCTTGCCGCCCTTCCAGACCAAGGGAACCAATCTGCACCACGGTTTACTGATGGCCGGCCGCTTCTTCCGCAAGCACCCCTCGATGCAGCCGGTCCTCCTGGTGGTGACCGACGGCGAACCAACCGCGCATTTGCTGGCCGACGGTGAGACCTGGTTCGACTACCCGCCGGACCCTGAGACCATTCGGATTACCGTGGCCGAACTGGACCGGCTGGGGCGTTCCGGCACGCAGGTTACCTTCTTCCGGCTGGGCGATGACCCCGGCCTGGAACGCTTCGTCCAGCGCATGGCGCGCCGGGTCGGCGGCCGTGTGGTGGCGCCCGAGACCGGGGACCTGGGCGCTGCCGTGGTGGGGGAGTACCTTCGCGCCCACTTCCGCGGCCGCCCCTACGGCGAGACGGACTGGGTCAAATAGAAGGTTGTTGGGCACAGATTGTTAGAGACGGAGTTCCATGATCCACTCCCCAATCGTCACGAGCGCTGTCAATGCGTTTTCTTTCATCGGGTGGCTTACCAGCCGCGTGCGGAGAGGCGGTGCGGCTGCGGGATCTCGTTGACGTTGATGCCCACCATGGCTTCGCCGAGGCCGCGGGAGGCCTTGGCGATGACGTCGGGGTCATCGAAGAACGTGGTGGCCTTGACCACGGCGGCGGCGCGCTGGGCCGGGTTGCCGGACTTGAAGATACCGGAACCGACGAACACGCCGTCAGCGCCGAGCTGCATCATCATCGCGGCGTCGGCCGGGGTGGCGATGCCGCCGGCGGTGAACAGCACCACGGGGAGCTTGCCGGCGGCGGCAACTTCTTTGACCAGTTCGTACGGGGCCTGCAGTTCCTTGGCCGCAACGTAGAGCTCGTCCTCGGCCAAGGCCGCGAGCTTGGCGATCTCGGAACGGATCTGGCGCATGTGCCCGGTCGCGTTGGAGACGTCACCGGTGCCGGCCTCGCCCTTGGAACGGATCATGGCCGCGCCTTCGTTGATGCGGCGCAGCGCCTCACCAAGGTTCGTGGCGCCGCAGACGAAGGGAACCTTGAAGTTCCACTTGTCGATGTGGTGGACGTAGTCGGCCGGGGTCAGGACCTCGGACTCGTCAATGTAGTCCACGCCCAGCGACTGCAGGACCTGGGCCTCCACGAAGTGGCCGATCCGGGCCTTGGCCATGACCGGGACGGAGACGGCGTCGATGATTTTGTCGATCATGTCCGGATCGGACATGCGGGACACGCCGCCCTGGGCACGGATATCGGCCGGAACGCGTTCCAGCGCCATCACTGCAACGGCACCGGCGTCTTCGGCGATGCGGGCCTGTTCAACGTTGACGACGTCCATGATGACCCCGCCCTTGAGCATCTCAGCCATGCCGCGCTTGACGCGGTTGCTGCCCGATATCGGGAAAAGTGCCTGGTTCATTGGCTGGTTCTTTCTTTTTCGTGGGGTGTGACAGGCGCCCTCGTGCCACTGCTTCCGTCTGGCTTCTGGCCGGAACCCCTATCAGCGCAGTACGACGGTTCTATTACCTTGAAGGATCACGCGGCCTTCGCAGTGCCAGCGCACCGCATTGGACAACGCCTTGCACTCGGTGTCCCGGCCGGCGGCGACAAGGTCCTCCGGGCCGTAGGTGTGGTCCACTTCCACGGTCTGCTGGGAGATGATCGGGCCCTCGTCGAGCTCGGCGTTGACGTAGTGAGCGGTGGCGCCCACGGTCTTGACCCCGCGCGCATACGCCTGGTGGTACGGCTTGGCGCCCTTGAAGCTGGGCAGGAACGAGTGATGGATGTTGATGGCCCGGCCATCCAGCCGCCGGGTGAGTTCGTCGCTGAGGACCTGCATGTAGCGGGCCAGAATCACCAGCTCCACGTCGTATTCATCCACCAGTTCCAGCAGCCGCGACTCAGCTGCGGGTTTGGTGGCGGCGGTGACGGGCACGTGGAAGAACGGGATACCGTGCCATTCCACCAGCGCCTGGTGGTCCGTGTGGTTCGAGACCACGGCAGCGATTTCCACCGGCAGTTCACCGGTCCGGGCCCGGAACAGCAGGTCATTGAGGCAGTGCCCGAACTTGGACACCATGATCAGCACTCGGCGTTTGGCGCCGAGTGGCTCCAGCCGCCAGCGCATCCCGTACCGGGACGCTACCGGGCCGAAACCGGCCCGCAGGGTGTCCGCGGTGGAGGCATCGCCGTCGGACGCAAAATGCACGCGCATAAAGAAGTGCCGCTCGTCGCGCTCGCCGAACTGTTTGCTGTCCAGGATGTCGCAGCCGTGCTCGAGCAGGAACCCGGAGACGGCATGGACGATGCCGGGCGTTTCAGCACAGTCGAGGGTCAGGACGTGCTCCACGGTGGTCGGAGCAGCGGAAGGGGAAGTTTCAGTCTGAATGGCAGTCATGGCTCAGCACTCGATGACGTTGACGGCGAGTCCTCCGCGGGAGGTTTCCTTGTATTTGGTTTTCATGTCCGCGCCGGTTTCTTTCATGGTTTTGATGGCTTTGTCGAGGGATACCTTGTGCGAGCCGTCGCCGTGCAGGGCAAGGCGGGCGGCGTTGATGGCTTTGACGCTGGCGATGGCGTTCCGTTCGATGCAGGGGATCTGCACCAGGCCGCCGACAGGGTCGCAGGTCAGCCCGAGGTTGTGTTCGATCCCGACTTCCGCGGCGTTCTCCACCTGGGCCGGGGATCCGCCCAGCACCTCGCAGAGCCCGGCGGCCGCCATGGAACAGGCGGAGCCCACTTCGCCCTGGCAGCCCACTTCGGCGCCGGAGATGGAGGCGTTGATCTTGAACAGGATCCCGACGGCGGCCGCGGCCAGCAGGAAGCGGACCACACCGTCGTCGTCAGCTCCGGGAACAAACTTGATGTAGTAGTGCAGGACGGCGGGGACGATGCCGGCCGCCCCGTTGGTGGGTGCGGTGACGATGCGCCCGCCGGCGGCGTTTTCCTCGTTGACGGCGAGGGCGAACAGATTCACCCATTCCATCGCCCGGAGCGGATCGGTGACGCCCGTGTCCGCGGTGAGGGTCTGGAATAACGACGGCGCGCGCCGCTTCACGTTCAGCCCGCCGGGAAGGATCCCTTCCGCGGCGCAGCCGTTGTCCACGCATTCGCGCATCACCGCCCAGAGTGCCAGCAGTTTTTCGCGAAGCTCCGCTTCGCTGCGCCAGGTGAGTTCGTTGGCGAGCATGACGTCGGAGATGGACATGCCCTCGCGCTTGCAGATCTCCAGGAGTTCATCGGCGGTGGTGAACGGGTACGGGAGGACGGTGGCGTCGGCCACGACGCGGTCGCCGGCATCGGCGTCGCCGTCCACCACGAAGCCGCCGCCGATCGAGTAGAAGCTCCGTTCGCTCAAGACGGCCCCGGTGTGGTCCAGGGCGCGGAAGGTCATGCCGTTGGGGTGGGCTGGGAGGGACTTGCGCCGGTGCAGCACCACGTCCTCGTCCCAGTTGAAGTCAACCCGGTGGTGCCCGCCGATCAGGAGTTCGGCGTCTAGGGCTGCGGCGGCCACCTGGTCATCTGCCGTGGCGGTGTCCACGGTTTCGGGGTCCAGTCCTTTGAAGCCCAGCACGACGGCCTTGTCGGAGCCGTGGCCCCGGCCGGTGGCACCGAGGGAGCCGAACAGTTCGGCCTGGACGCGCCTGGTGGAGCTCAGGTGTCCGTCGCCTTTGAGTCCGTCGGCGAACAGCTTCGCTGCCCGCATCGGGCCGACCGTGTGTGAGGACGACGGCCCGATGCCTACGGAGAACAGGTCCAGGACGCTGAGGGCCACTTAGGGGACCTCGGGCGAGGCGTACTCGCGCATGGCATCGAGGAGCCAGCGGCCCAGGAAGTCCGCGAATGAGGCGCGGGGGAAGAGCCGGTAGCTCTCATCCCCGGTCTTCCACAGGATCACGGGGATGTTGCCCACCTCGGTGGACACTGCCGTTCCCGGGGTAAAGCTGCGGGGGTGCAGGTCCAGGGCGCAGCCCTTTTCCAGCACCGCCCGGGCACGGGGCCCCGTGAGGTCGAAGGTGGTGCGGTTGGCGGACAGGTCCACCATCTGGCCCTCGCCGTCGGCGAGGGCTTCCCGCAGCGCCTGGATGAGGTCGCCGCCGAGGGACTCGTGGGCTTCCTGGGGTGCCACCACCAGGAATTCTTCGGGTCCGAGCCATAGCACGGTGGTGTCGCTGGTGCCGCTGACGGCGCCGCACACTGCGGGCAGCCCGCCGGTGACGGATGCGATCCGCTTCCCGGCTTCGGTGTTCCGGTCCACCCTCAGGCCCAGCATGGTCAGGAAGGTGATTTCGCTCAGTTCCACCCTCCCGCGGACGGAGCCGGTTTCAAATGCGGCCCTGAGCAGCGCAGCGGGGCTGGTGCGGAGTGACAGGTTCGTCTCGGAGGAGGCTTTGGGTGCTGCGGAGTTAGCCATCTTTGCGGGTCCCTTCGGGGTCAAAAAGTACGGTTTCTGCCACAACAACGTCAACCAGTTGGTCGCCGGCGGCGGCCACGAGGGTCTCGCCGATGCGGTTGCGGCCGTTTTTGATCAGGGCCAGTCCAAAGGATCTGCCCAGTGCGGCGCTGTGGTAGCTGGAGGTTACGAAGCCCTGCATGGGGACGGGGCCGTAGGCGGGGTTGGTGGTGATGCCCTTTTCCACGAGCTGGGTGCCTTCCGGCAACCGGATGGTGCCGTCAACGGGCAGGACGCTGACCAGGTGTTTGCGGTCCTCGCGCTGGGCCTCGGCCCGGGCGTAGGAGCGCTTGCCGATGAAGTCCTTGGCCTTGGAGACCACCCATTCCATCCCCGCGTCCTGCGGGGTGACGGTGCCGTCGGTGTCCTGCCCGACGATCGGGTAGCCCTTTTCGGCGCGGAGCACGTGCATGGTTTCGGTGCCGTAGGGGGTGATGTTGAATTCGGCCCCTGCCGCGGCCACGGCTTCCCAGGTGTTCAGCCCGTACCAGGCAGGTACGTTGATTTCGTAGGCCAGCTCGCCGGAGAAGGAGATCCGGCAGACCCGGGCGCGGACGCCCGAGGCGAGAGTGGTTTCGCGGAAGGTCATGAACGGGAACGCTTCGGTTTCCAGTCCGCCGTTGGCGGCCAGCTCCGGCGCCAGTTTCGCGAGCACCGCACGGGATTTGGGCCCGACGACGGCGATGGTGGTCCACTGTTCGGTCACCGAGGTGCAGTGCACGTCCAGTTCGGGCCATTCGGTCTGCAGCCATTCCTCCAGCCAGTCCAGCACCTTCGCGGCGCCGCCGGTGGTGGTGGTCATGAAGAAGCGGTCATCGTCGAGGCGGAGCGTCACGCCGTCGTCGAAGATCATGCCGTCTGCCGTGCACATCACGCCGTAGCGGGCAGAACCCGGGGCGAGCTTCTTGAAGGCGTTGGTGTAGATCCGGTTGAGGAACTCACCGGCGTCCTTGCCGCGGATTTCGATCTTGCCGAGGGTGGTGGCGTCCATGAAGCCGACCGATTCGCGGACGGCGGCGCACTCACGCAGCACGGCTGCGTCCATGTCCTCGTCTGCCTGCGGGTAGTACCAGGGGCGCTTCCACTGGCCGACGTCTTCGAACAGTGCACCCTTGGCTTCGTGCCAGGGGTGGATGGAGGTCTTGCGGGCGGGATCGAACAGTTCGCCACGCTGGCGTCCGGCGAGTGCCGCGAAGGCCACGGGCGTGAACGGTGCCCGGTAGGTGGTGGTGCCGATGTCGCCGATGCCGCGGGAGGCTTCGCCTGCCTGCCGGAGCGCGGCGGCGATGACGCCGATCGCGTTGACGCCGGAGGTCTTGCCCTGGTCGTTGGCGGTGCTGATGGAGGTGTACCGCTTGATGTGCTCCACGGACCGCATCCCGGCTCCGGTGGAGCGCAGGACGTCTGCCACGGACTGGTCGCGTTGGAAGTCTACGAAGTGGTGGTGCCAGTCATCCGGGCCGCCATCCTGGCCCGGGACAAGCCAGAGCTGGCGGGTCAGGCCGGAGGCCTTCGGTGCGCCAAGGACAAGGGGCTCGGTGGCTGCATCTGAATTTTCCGGGCCGAAGCCAGCAGCAATGGCAGCTGCGGCGCCGGCTGAGATGCCCTCGGCCACGCAGTCCTCGAGTTCGAAGCTGCCGCGGCCGGAACCGATGCTCTGCTGGTTCGGGACCACGGTGCTCGGCACAAAGGCGGCGAGCTCCTCGTCCCAGCGCAGCTTGCCCTGGCGCTGGGAGTGGAGGTGGACCAGCGGGCTCCAGCCACCGGAGACTGCCAGCAGGTCGCAGGCGATCTCTTCGACGCCGGAGGTGAGTTCGCCGTCGTCGTTGATGCTGCGGACGGTGACGCCACGCAGCCGGCCGTCGCCGGACTCTACAGCGGCGGTGTTGGCCACGGCGCTGCCGATCAGCACCCGGGTGCCGGCTTCGACGGCGGCGGCGGCCACCTTGGTGAGCTGGGGCCGGGCGTCGACGACGGCTGCGACCTTGACGCCGGCGGCGCGGAGGTCCGCGGCGAGGGCGTAGGCGCTGTCGTTGGTGGTGCTGATGAGCACGCGCTGCCCGGCGGCCACGGCGTAGCGGTTCAGGTAGCTGCGGACGGCGGAGGCGAGCATGATGCCGGGGCGGTCGTTGTTCTCGAAGACCAGGGGACGTTCGTGGGCGCCGGGAGCCAGCACCACCTGCTTGGCACGCACGTGCCAGATCCGCTGCCGGGAGACGCCGGCGGCGGCCGGGCTGGACAGGTGGTCGGTGCGGTTCTGGACCGCGATGACATAGTTGGCGTCGTAGGCACCGAACGCGGTGGTGCGGTTCAGGACCGTGGATTCGGCGCCGGAGACGAGTTCGGCTTCCACGTCCGCTACCCATTCCAGGGCCGGCTTGCCTTCGATGGTCGCAGCCAGCCCGGCCGCGGTGGAGCCGGACAGGATCGAGCCGCCGAGTTCGGGCTGGTCATCCATGAGGATGACGCGGGCGCCGGTGCGGACAGCCTCGCGGGCGGCGGCGAGGCCGGCGGGGCCGCCGCCGATGACCAGGACGTCGGTGTGGACGTACTTCTTGTCGTACTCGGCGCGGTCCTCCTCCGGGTCCAGCTTGCCCAGGCCGTTGAGCAGTTCCGCCTTCAGGCCGTCCACCAGGGTGACGGTAGTGGCGGGCAGCATGGACTCGGCAACGTCGCCGGGGAAACGCGGTGAGATCTTGACCATCGCGTTGGATTCCTCCACGCCGGCGGACATGATGCCCCGGGGCCGTTCCTCGTACAGCGAGTTGCCGGCCGCGATCCGGCCGTTGGCAATCAGGGCCGAGGCGAGAGTGTCGCCGGGGTGGCCCGTGAACTCCTCACCGTCCACGGTGAAACGCCAGGAGATAGTGCGGTCGATGCGTCCGCCGGCGGCGAGCCGGGCGTTCTGGGAAGTCACTTGGTTGCTCCCTTCGGGGC